>CAWHWX010000018.1:0-192498 GCA_963833125.1 Candidatus Bathyarchaeota archaeon
AGAGACCAAATCCGAACGACTGTGAAGTGGAGCATCGAGATGTGCGACTTCCTCGCCGCAAACCTCACCCTATGCGCCAGGCTCCTAAACTCAGCATGTGAAACCAACTATACCGAGGAGACGATGAAGACAATGGGGAAGAGAATTTGGACTCTGGCCCGCATCTTCAACGTCAGAGAAGGTTTCTCCAAGAAAGACGACACAATCCCACCCCGAATGTACCTAGACCCACTACCAGATGGTAACGTGAAGGGGAAAGTGGTTAGTTTGCAAGATTTCGACAGGATGCTCACGGAATACTACGGCTTCTGGGGCTGGGACGACCAAGGAAAACCCAAGGCTACCACAATTCAAGAACTCGGACTAACCGACCTGGCATTCTAAAATCAATTAGAGCTACGGGCTGCACCGACCAGCCCACCGATTCACCTAGCTGTGACTTTCAACGTGCAAGTCAACATGAGTGTGAAGCTTCTATCTACCTTTGATGGACGATTCGTTCACAACCACTTTTATTTTCACACGTTCTTCTGCCTTATCGGAGTCGAAAACCTTGTTCCATCCTTTCCTCGGTTTGTTCTTCGTCGGGCTCACTTTCATGGCTTTCGTTATCGTAATCATTGGCGCAGTTGTTTGGATGGCTTGGATCAGATGAAGATCAAAACAGTTTACCTTGCGCCCGTAGCAGGCTTGTTACTCCAGTTAAGATTCCTAGGTTACGCCGGGCATAATTCCTTGCTTTCTCAATGATTGCCTAATCCACTTTGAGTGTGCGCCAAAATGGGATTGCATCAAGGCACTGTACTATTACTCCTCTCAGTTCTAATCCCCTCTCTGTTAGCTAGTGTTGTGTTACAGGCGGTAGTCTCTGGATTCCCAATGTCTAATGCCTCAGCAAATCCGCTTTGCATTTCGTCGCCCTGTGCTCAGATGATTACCGGGTGGCTGCACACTAACCCGGGCAGCGGAAATGTTTACGATAGCAACGGGAACGTGGTTCGTCTGCAGGGAGTGAACGTTGATGGACTTGATTTTGGGACAGGTGTTTCGTCGCTTAGTCCTGATTCTTGCGGGAGGGGCTGGAAGATCGCACCAACTTCGGTCGCCAATGTTGCCTCCTGGGGGTTCAACTTTGTCAGAATCCCCATCTCCTGGGAAAACCTTGAACCCGCCCCGCCTACACTGGCCGCGAACGGTACGTGGGTACACCACTGGAACACGGCATTCCTCGACGAGCTGGATCTAGTTGTAAGTCAATTCGGGGCTACACACATTGCGGTCATCTTTGACTTTGCGCAAGTCGACGTCTCCTCCGCATTTCAGCAAGCCCCTGAGAAAGTTCAGGGTGGAGAATGTGAAGGCTGGGGAAACCCCACATGGCTCTACCCGGGCATTACCACCCCTACGAACGATGGGGAACTTGCCACGGCAATGTGTAACTTCTTCAACGACCGATCGGAGGTGGGCGGCAATGCTCCTCTGCCAATCGAGGCAATGGAGACTGCGGAAGGAATGCTGGTTTCCAGGTACGTCAACAGCGCGACGGTCGTGGGCATTGATATGTTCAACGAACCGTGGTTCAACTCATCCTGTGGCTCCGTTAACTCAGAGGGTGCTCTTCTTACCAGCTTCTATACGAAGATGGGGCAAGTCATAGCTCAAAACAATCCTCACCTGCTCCTTGTCTTCGAAGACACAACGCCCGGCCTCATGCACAACGCTCCCATAATCAACACACCTCCATCCGTTGCGAACGCGGTTTATGAGTTCCACATCTATACGTCGACTTGGGCAACCGCGCAACCATACGTGCAAGCATTCCTAAGCAACGCTCAACGGTGGGGCGTTCCAATTTGGTTGGGGGAGTTCGATGCGTTCGAAGCGGGGTGCACCGGCGTCAACTGCAATCTAGATTCAAACTGGCAGGCGGACACGCAAACTATGCTCGCCTTCTGCAACTCAGAGGGCATCAACTGGGCATACTTCTCCTACTACTCCCTCGGCACAAACCTCCGAACCCCCATCCCACATTCCGAAATTCTCACTACGTTACGCGGTGAGATCACAGCTTCCTAACCCCGAACGCCAACCCGAAGGCAGTCTCATGGCGGTGAAAGTTGCGCCGCACATTCACTGATCGAGCCGAAAATAATAGGGCATAGGTCAGGTGAAAGACGATATCACTCGATAATTTCTTGAACAGGAGATAAGAGGCGGGTCCGGAGGGACTTGAACCGAATAAGGTGTGGGTAACTCAATTACGATTTCCTTGCAAATTGGAGAATGGTCCAAGGAATAGGATTTTTTCCGGCAGCGCTTTTCTAGATTCATCGGGTGTCGGCGTGGTCACACGTTATTTTGGTACCATACATAGGAACTTGAGAGGTTTGTCGGAGCTTGCTTTGAATTGGTGTCTTTGATTTGGTGGAATCAGGATCGCATCGCCTGGTGCGATCTTCTCCTCTCGGTCTTCGTATCTAACCTTGCCACTCCCTTCTAGAACATAGACTTCATGTTCCCAGTCGTGACTGTGGAACGGAGTAAAACCGCCGGCGTCTACTGTGAAGTGTCGCATAAGGAAAGTTGGTGCCTTGTCTTTGTTGATAAGCCATTTTATCTTCACGCCTTGCGCGCCTTCCTCAGTTACAGCGGCATCGGGCGTTTCGTTCAGCTTGGCTTTGTACAATATCGTTCGTTGCCAAGAAACGTCAGCGGAAAGATAAACCGCACGTAGGTGAGGTATAACACAAGGCATAGGAGTAAGAAGACATGCAACTGATTCGATACTTCGAACGCTTTCCGTTTGAAGTAAGACAACCGCCAAACCATGATTGGTGTATCCCTGCGAGTATTGAAGCAGTCGCAAAATATCACATGCCGAACTCAACAGTAACGCAGGGGCAAATACTACGCGAATTCGTGAGAAGGAAAGGGCTGGATCAGATAGGACTCAAACCAATCCAAGATGTATTGAAGCAATACTCCGAGTTTTCGTGGGCCGATATCCGATATTGTGAAGAGTATCAATTTCATGGGTTATTCAATGCGTTAGTTAGCTTTCTTGAAGAATGTGTAAACGAAAATAGACCCGCCATAATTTCGGTACCGATTCCGCCGAAAAACTGGCATATGCTGACTGTGCTTGGTTATGATCAGGGAATTTCTTAGAGTCTACGACCCAAACCCATTTGTTTGGAGTGCGTACTGTGATGCTGCAAAATTGAAAATTCAAGGTGCGCTACGTTCACGAAAATTAACATCAGATACGACGGATGCTCTTGTCATTTCTCCAAAGACACGCACCTAACTTACTAAATTAGGGTCAGAGTCAGAGGGATTTGAACGAGATAAGGTGCGGGTCCTTTGAAAAATTAACTGGCTGCAGCGGAGATCCATTACAAGAACACACAACAATATGTAATCGGGATCGCTAGAAATGCAGGTTCCGTTTTTTCAAAAATAGATAAGAATTCTTTTCCGGGAGATAATCAAAACCAGAAGAACGCTAATTATCACTAAGTATGCTGGGAAGGCGTACTGTGAAAAAGTCCATGCGGTGATTGCGAGGAAACTTGTAAGGCCGCCGAAAATTCCAACCGAGTACATCCATGCTGACTCTGATTCCGGATGCTGCCACCCTTTTAGGAGCGTCGGAACTGAGGCCAGAGCGTCGCTTAAGATTGCGAACAAGATGGCAACGCCTGCATCGCTCGTCACCACCCAAAAAACTAAGGCCAAGGCCGATAGCAGGCCGCAGGCATAATCCAGTTTGACCAACTTCCAATGAGTTCCCTTTACAACAAAGGAAGCAGCGAAGATCAAGAGCGGAACGAAACCCGACATAAACACTGGCACAGCAGCCAAGCCGGCGCCATTGGAAACTTCTGCAGCAAAACCAATCATCGCCGCAATCGCCCACAGCAGCCAGCTCACTCGATTCGGCTTCACACTCCCCTTCAACATCGACCTTACGTAAACGTAAGCAGCGACCAAGAATGCTCCAGCCGACACAAAAACCAGATACTGCAACATCTCAATCATCAGTGACTACTTGATGGCATTGTCGTGGATGTGCACCCCACGGTGGTCAAAATCCAGACGCACTATGTGACCCGAAGAGTTGTGATGTTATAGTTTTGGATAATTTAGAGGCGCCCCTTTCTCTCCTACATCAAGCGCCCCGATGTGCATGCCTCCCAAACTAGCTATGAAGAGTCTAGTGCTGTTTGGTTCGAAGGCGACGTTGGTTGGTTGATTCAACACCTCTCCGGTCGTGTCTTCGATTATTAAGTCGATGTTTCTGTCTGGGTAGATAATGTAGAGTCGATTTGGGTAGTAGCATGAGACATAGAGATTTCCGCTGTTAGCAAATGCGAGGCCGTCGAGTTCATTGCCTTGCATTTGAACAAATATCTCCGGTGGTCCTGTCGTGCCGTCCTTGTTTATGGGAACACGAATAATGTCTGCCGCCGCTGTTTCAATCATATAAACGGAATCATGCTTGGGTGACATTGCTAAGCCGTTTGAGAAATGCCAGTTTCCTCCGATTAGTGATTCTGCCGTGTGGTTTCTGTTAACTCTAATTAGACGGCCGCTGGGTCTCCAGGTATCGTATCCTGAGTCGGAAAAGTAGTAGTTACCTTGGGGATCGAATAGGCCGTAGTTCGGCCATATGGTCGGTCCGTCTGACGCACGGTCACAGAAAATTGCGTACTGTCCATCCTGAGTGAATCTGTACACTTTGTGATCGAAAGCGTTGCATCCGTAGACGGAGTGGTTTCCATCTACGGCCACTCCGGCGTAACCGCCTATTGTGTGCGCAAGTAATTGCAACGAATAGTCCGGAGGAGTTAACACATATATTTGGCCAGCAATGCCGCCTGCGTAAAGTCGGCCGTCTGGACCGAAGTTTACGCATTCTGGATGATCTAGCCCTTTCTGAATCACTTGTACCTGGTGCAGGTTTTTCCGCAAATGAGTCTAACCTCGATCACGAAGATTCTTGATGCATATTGACCGTAGCCTCGTCATGGTGTCTCAGAACTTTTCCAGCCCGTTCAGAAGTTGGGCGGTCCTTCTCCAAAGCCTTTCTTCCGTTCACGAAGACATAACTCATTCCCTTTGCGAGCAGGTTAGAATGGGAGAAGGTTGCGAGATCTTGTACGGCTTCCGGATCGAATATGGCGAGGTCGGCTTTGTAGCCCACCTTAACCGCTCCCCTATCCATCAATCCGATTCTAGCGGCGGGCATTGAAGTCATTTTCTTTACTGCTTCCTCTAACGTTAGCATCCGTTTCTCTCTCACATATTTGGCTAGGATATGGGAGTTGGTACCGAAAACTCTTGGATGTGGCTTTCCTGTGGGGTTAACACTATCGGATGCAATTGATGAGAGCGGGTGACAAACAACTGTATCAACGTCTTCGTTCGACATCTCGAAGAGGATGATTAGGATTGGGTGCGTTGATCTGCCATACTTTTGAACGAGGTCCACCACGGCCTCGGCTGGATTGCAACCGTTCTCTTGGGATATTGTAGCTAAAGTTTTGCCCTCAAGAGCGTGATTGTCCTCGCAGTAGGAGAGTATGATGTTCTCGGGCCCAGTTTCAACGAGCGGCCGTTCCTCGTCTGAGGATTTCATTAGCATCTCTGAAACGATCTTCGCTCGAGTATCTGGGGTCTTCATCCGTTCTTCCGCGAATTGTTTGCCCGTTGGAGAATACCCAACTTGGGATTAGCGTATGGAGTGCCGTGTTGCCTGCATTATATGGATAGACGTCGCAGGCAGCATCCACACCTTGGTTTCGAGCAACCTCGATCATGCGAAGAGTTTTGCGGACTGTTCCCCAGTTGTCTCGACCGGTTGACTTGTGGTGTGAGATCTGCACCGGGATTTTTGCTTCGCGACCTATGCTCAAGGCTTCCTGTACGGCGGCTTCGAGGTTTGAGCCTTCTCCTCGAATGTGCGAAACGTAGACTCCTCCATCCCTTGCAACAACTTTGCTTAGCTCAACAAGTTCGGTCGTTTCTGAGTAGATGCCCGGTACATAGATTAAGCCAGTTGATAATCCAAATGCGCCGTCCGTCATTGCTTCATGGACCAGGGCTTTCATTTTGTCAAGTTCCATCTCCGTCGGTCGTCGCTTTTCTGGTCCGATGACGTTCAGACGGATGACACTATGCCCCACAAGAGTACCTACGTTGATTCCAAGATTAACCGTGTCAAGATGGCTAAGATATTCGCCCATCGTGTGCCAATTCCATGGGACGCCGGCGATGTTGATCAAGGATTCTTGAACTAAGTTCTCCTTTCCTAACAGGATGGGTGCCGCGGAGAATCCACAATTGCCTACAATTAGTGTGGTTACGCCTTGGCAAAGTTTCTCCACACCCGTGGGATCGAAAAGGAGCCAGATGTCTTCGTGGGTGTGAATATCGATGAAGCCTGGTGCGATAACCAACCCAGACGCGTCGATGATTACTGACGTGTTGCGTGATTCTTCTCCAACGTATGCAATGGTATCATTCTGGATTCCAACATTTGCCTTACATCGTCGTGCTCCCAAGCCGTCGACTATCTCGCCATTCTTGATGAAAAAGTCTAGCGACATGTTCGACGAACTCTGGAAGACTTTCCGCATAATTAAGGGTGAATATGAAAATCTTAATCCGCGTCCGAACGTTTGACGTACTGTTCCAGTGGTTTAAGTGAAGTCTTTATTAGCGAAATGAGCCTTGGCCAAGGAGATTGAACTTGAGAGTTCCAGATTTCGAGCTTGAGAGATGGAAATTCACTAGACAATATTTCTGCAAATACGACCTTACCGAAACTGGAGTTGACCCACTAACCATACGAGATTTAGCCGGGCAAGAAATCTTTGACCTAAAGTTGGATTATGTAACCACAAACGGGGATGAGGGGCTTCGCAGCAAGATAGCTGGGTTATACAATGACGTGGATAAGGATCAGGTTTTGGAGACGACGGGTATCAGCGAAGCGAACTTCATCGCTGCGAACCTTGTGATTGATAGCGGAGACGAAATAGTCGTAGAAGTCCCGACATTCATGCAAACGCTGGGCGCCGCCGAAGCGAACGGCGCCAGAGTCCACTTGTTTCATCTTCGTGAGGAAGAGAACTATCTACCCAACTTGGAGAGACTCAATGAGATCGTAAACAAGAAGACGAAAGCGATCTTGCTATCGCATCCTAACAACCCGACTGGTTCGGTTCTCGACGAGAAAAGTGTGAAAGCCATTTGTGAGATAGCGTCTGACGTGGGGGCGTGGATTCTTGTTGACGAAGTTTACCGAGGCATCGAATTTGAGGGGAACTTCTCTCCATCCTTCGTCGACTACTACGACAAAGCCGTCGTTGGTGGCAGTACCTCAAAAGTATGGGGGTTGGCTGGGTTGAGGGTCGGATGGATGATCGGACCGAGGGAAATTGTTGACAAGGGTGCAGCATACAGAGAATACACCTCGCTCTCGGGGAACCCTATCTCTGAACGGCTCGCCAACATAGCGCTCGCAGAACCGATGAAAAGCAAGTTAATTCAGCGCGGCAGGGGTCTGGCGAAAAGCGGATTTGAAACATTCAGTACATGGATGGACACACACAAGAATGTTTTCAGCTGGGTGAAACCGAAAATGGGAGTCATTGCGCTTGTGAAACATTCGCTGTCCAAGTCATCCCTAGAAATCACAGACGAGTTGTTTAAGGAGAAAGGGGTTGCCGTTGTTCCAGGCGAAGTCTTCAACCTCCAGAAACATTTTCGATTTTGCTACGGCTTACCCGTACCAAAAATGAAAGAAGCCTTAGCCCACACCGACGAGTATTTGGAGAAACAGACGACGGTAATGCAGATAGCCCATTGAACTCTAAGTGAAACTCTCAACCTTCTTTATCGCCGAAGAACGAGAGCATGGGCGACCGGACGGTGCATGCCATAACGTCCAGTTGGACGGTGTCCGTTAGTTGACTTTCACTTCTTCGTTTTACGCCTGAAATATGGAATGATTTTTCGCCCGAACATCTTCACCGTTGCGCTCGGGTTGTAACCCCAATCCCCAATGATTATGTGATCAAATCCCGTCTCTTGGAACTCTTCAATGCGGTCAATTAGAGTATCAGATGAATTAGTGAGACAGGTTCTTTCATGGATGAATTCATCGGTTAGGTTACGGGCCGACGCCTCAATCTTTCGAGGGTCCATCTCGTTCGTATTCTCAGGGATCATGGAACCTGCGTGAATACGGAATTTCTTCAATAGCTTCCCGACGTTTCCGTATCCGCAATCTATGTATACGGAACATTCCGCTTTGGCGGAAGTTTTTCCCGACATCTCCTGCCCCTTCTTAAACTCGTGAAGGATCGAACTGGGGACCCGTGCGGCGGACGATGCGGCAGTCATTAGGTGGTCTGCTTCTTTGCCGGCTAGTAGAGCCGATTTCGGACCGAACGCAGACCAGTAGATCGGAATTTGTCTCTTGGGCTTATCGTAACAATACATCCCTTTCACCGTGAAATACTTGCCTTCGAAATTGAAGTAGTCATCCGAAGACCAATACTTTCGCATAAGTCGGAGGGATTCAACGAGAGTTTCCGCACGTTCCTTCCAACTTGGCCATTTTCCTAGTATCGGTTCCTCGTTTATGGCCTCTCCAGTTCCAACGCCTAGTAGAACTCTCCCTGGATGAATTTGTGACATGGTTGCGAAGGCTTGGGCTACGACGATTGGATGGTACTTGAACATTGGGACAGTGACATCAGACCCTACTGGAATCTTATTTGATCTCTCAAGCGCAGCCGCAATCCAGACCCACGCTTGTGGGACATGCGCATGGGTATGGAACCAAGGCAGGACATGGTCCCCAAACCAAGCAGCATCGAACCCCGCTTTCTCGACTTCAACAGTGATTCGTAGTGAATCATCCGCCTCAAACCAAGTACCAGCGGGGCCCACATCGTAGCTAATCTTGAGCATGCCACAACGAGAGGCGCTTTACTCTAAAAGAATAGTTCCTCAAACATTAGCGAGGAGCGGCGTACTCCCCCGATTGGCAATACGAAGCCTCAAAAATCCCGATATCGTCGCAAGGCATATAAACGGACCAATCGAGTTATGGCCGAATCATCTTGGCCAAGCAACCAGTTTTCGTTAGAGAAGCCACTGGCCTAGTTAGAGAGGCAGGCCTCATTGACATTCTAATGTTCAACGCACAATCAGTGACAGGTGTAGCGATTGTAGCGGGAGGACTACTCTTGCTTCCACTCATGACATCGGGAATTGGCATTACCGGTTCAATTATTTTGGGTTTGATAACAGCTATCTTCGTGAATTTCACCTATTACATTCTGAGTGTGACAATTCCTCGAAGTGGCGGAGACTACATCTACATTTCCCGACTTCTACACCCAGCTCTTGGGGTTCTTGCAGCCGGCCTAATGGGAATATTCGTACCAATCATACTTGCTGCAACTTTCGGAGCTTCTGTGTGGGTTACGGCTGGCCTTAGCCCTCTCCTCGCAGCGATAGGACAGGGAGGTTTGGCGAGTGTCGTCACCAGCTCTACCAATTTGACCATTGCCGGAATGATCTCTACGGTCTTCTTCGCTGTGCTTTTGATCTTTGGCGGCAATCGGGCATTCTTCCGATTGAACAACGTACTCTATCTGATCGCGATGGTTGGGTTGATTGTGGGAGGTGCGATATTCCTATCGATGGATCATGCCACCTTCGTAAAGCTGTTCGATACCTATGCGTCCACGTATGGGACAAGTTCAGCGGACATTATCCAAACGGCCTCTTCAAATGGCCTCACGATGCCCGCGAGCGACTTCCCCTCGATTACTCTGGCATCAGCCCTGATGTTCGCATCCTTCTACTGGTGTACACAGTCATCCTATCTGGGCGGTGAAATCAAGCACATAAAGCGGACCCAGTTCTGGGGCATGATAGGCACAGGAATCATCTGGGGCGCTATCACACTGTTCGCAATTATCCCTGCCTACTTTACCGTAGGTCCGAATCTTATCACCGCCGCAGATTATCTGAGCTACCTCCAACCACAACTTTGGAAGATTCCCGTCTCATCGTTTTTTGCGCTCTACACGAACATCGCGGCTCAGAATCCCGCGGTGGGAGTTTTGATTGCGCTCGCGTTTTTGTTCGGTTATTTGACCGCAACGGGATGGTCTTTCATGATATTCTCAAGAGTCGTTTTCGCCATGTCCTTCGATAGGTTCCTTCCGACGAAACTTGCGGACGTAAGTGACAAGTATCATACACCTGTTAAAGCGATCGTGCTTGTAGCAGTCCTCACTGCTGTCTGCTTGTTACTCTTGACGAATTCACAGACAGCCGTGGTCCTCTATACTTGGGGGGTCGCGATAAATGTCGTCGCTATGCTAACTTTCATAATGTCTTCCGTCGCTCTAACACTAATGCCGTTCCTTCACAAGAACACATACGAAGTCGCTTGCCCATTTAAGCAGAAAATCGCCGGCTTCCCAGTGGTGTCATTAGTAGGACTGGTAAGTGCGTTGCTGCTTATGGTCTATGAATATCTGGAAATATCTAACCCGGTATTTTTCGGCATTAGCCCTGCGGCCTTAGAAGCAATGGGGATAACCATCGTATTCTTCCTTGCACTGTATTTCGTCGTGACCACATACCGAAAATCACACGGCGTAGACCTACGCTTGGCATACAGAGAGATACCTCCAGAATAGAATCTAGAACCTCATTAATTCCCCCGACCCTCTGTTCAACCAGAATAGATCGAAGGCAAGCCCACTGCCAGAAAAGACGTACGGCGCCGCCGTTCATGGCGCTGGCGACGTCAGCACCCAGCACATCAAAGCTTACCTCAACAATCCACATACTCGCGTCGTAGCCATCTCAAGCAAACGAGAAGAAAGCGCACGAAAACTCGCAGAGGCATATGGACTTCGGGACGTCAAGATCTACACTGATTATCAGAAGCTCCTAGATGACCCGAACGTCGACATAATTTCCATTTGCACTCCGCAACAACTCCATGCATCAGAAACCGTGAGAGCCGCCCAAGCCCGAAAACATCTCTTGATCGAGAAGCCGGTGGCGGTAAACCTCTCAGAATTGCATAAGATGCAAGACGCGGTAAAGAAGTCGGGAGTGAAAACGGTAGTTGGTTTCGTGTTGAGATGGAACGGCGTTATTGAAAGCATCAAGAACCTTCTTGCCAAGAATTTCTTCGGCAACGTATACTACGTTGAAACTGACTACCAATCTTTCGCCTGGGAACCTGTGGAGGAAAGATGGGAATGGGTCAGATCTAAAAGCACAGGAGTTAGCCCGTTTCTGTTGGCGGGCGTTCATGCAATAGATATGGCACGCTGGCTGTCCGATAAACGCCCCGAAGGGACCTCGAACATTGTTGAAGTAGTATCCTATTCAGGAGGGTACCGGAAAGGAAAGGTACTCGCACCTTTGGATTACGATGTGAAACGGTATACTGGACGTAGTGCGACCGGGATGACGGTTCCCCCGCTCGAATATGATGGGCTAGAGGTAATGCTGGTCAAGTTCGATAACGGTGCGTTAGGAAAAATATCAACGAACTTTGATTCGGTAATGCCCTACAATTTTGTCTGGGAGGTTTACGGCGATAGGGGTACCTGCAAACGAAACATGGTTTGGTCAAAAGAGTTCCCTGGGCAAACAGACTGGGTTCCAATTAGCGGAAATATGCCTGATTCTGCCGCCGTGGGTACGCATCCATTTCAAGATGAAATAGACCATCTTGTTGATTGCATTAGAACCAACCGTGAGTCACATTGCAACCTTGAGAACGCCGTCAATACGCATGAAGCCGCCTTTGCCGCCATGACTTCTCGCGAACAAGGAAGTAAGCCCGTCAGGCTACCTCTAACCGCATGAGGCACTCGCTACGACGGACTGAGTTGGCGTCGGGGATTATTTGCCGAAGCTTTAAGTGAAAAGCATCGCTTGCTCCGTCCCGATCATAATTGAGTAATGGACGATTCAAGGTAGCCGAGGTTAAGGCTAGGCAAATTCTCGATTGCAGAGGCGATCCCACCGTTCAGGTCGAGATTCGAACTGAGGAGGGCATAACTGGACGGGCTGACGTCCCGCAAGGCAGATCCACTGGTAAGCACGAAGCGTTTGTCGTAAGAGATAATGGCCGTCAATTCGACGGCAGGGGAGTGGGCCGGGCTGTTAGAAATGTTACTCACATTATCGCACCTGCGCTGAAAGGCCTCGATGTTAGACACCAGAGGGAAATCGATGCTAAGCTCATCAAATTAGATGGTACCGAGAATAAGTCGAAGCTTGGAGCGAACGCCATAGTCGGCGTCTCACTTGCAATATCCCGAACCGCAGCAAACGCACTGGCGGTTCCACTGTATGCTTACGTTGGCGGCGTAGCGTCATGTGTCCTACCCGTCCCGTTGCTAAATTACATTAACGGCGGTAAACTCGCTGCAACTAATCTTGATTTTCAAGAACATATGATACTCCCAGTCGGAGCAAAGTCATTCTCAGAAGCCATGCGGATTGGTGTTGAAGTCTACCATGAGCTGGGCCGCATGCTTGCCAGGAAGTACACGAAGTTCGTGCTCAATACGGCTGACGAAGGCGGCTACACACCACCTATGACTGATCCCAGAGACGCCCTGGACGCAGAACTGAAAGCAATAGAAGAATTAGGGTACGCGAAGGATTTCGTTCTAGGCCTAGACTGCGCCGCAACACACCTCTACCATAAGAAGCAGAGGACGTATACTTTCATGGGTAAGCGGATCAGCCGCGAGAGTTTGATCGACTTCTATGAAGACCTAACACGCCGTTATCCCATCGTTTCGATTGAGGATCCACTAGAAGAAGAAGACTTTGAGGGTTTCAAGGAACTCACCCGCACGTTAGGTATCCAAATCGTAGGCGATGATCTGTTCGTAACTAACGTGAAGCGGCTTGGGAGGGGAATTAGATTGGGTGCAGCGAATGCGTTATTGTGGAAAGTGAATCAAGTAGGAACGCTATCCGAGGCACTTGACGCGGCAAATATGGCTTTCAAGAACGGATACGGAGTACAAGTTTCCGAGAGATCCGGCCAGACTGAAGACACGTGGCTCGCTGACCTCACAGTCGCACTGAACGCGGGCCAAATCAAAACCGGAGCCCCATGCAGAAGTGAGAGAGTCGCGCAGTACAACCGTCTCTTGAAGATTGAGGAGGAACTCGGGAAATCGGCCAAATACCCCGGAAGGCATTTCAGGAAACCAGTCTGAATAGCGAATGGTGAGCTGCAAGATTTGATTTTAGAATCAGTGCATGCGAGAGATATTGGATGGCCGCGGATGGCCGACCGTCGAGGTTGAGATTCGTTCGCAAGGGAAAAGCTTCCGCGACCAAGTCCCAACTGGACTGTCACGTGGAAGCCATGAAGCCTTCGAGCTCAGAGATGGGGGTAGGAGGTACAGCGGGCGAGGCGTGAGTAAGGCGGTTTCGAATGTTAACGAGATTATCGGACCAAAAATCGTAGGCAAAGACTTCTCATCCCAGCAGGAGATTGACAAGCAACTTATCGAAATCGACGGCACCCCTAACAAACGAAGGCTTGGTGCAAATGCGATTCTAGGCGTGTCGATGGCAGCGGCCAGAGCTGGGGCGGAGGTGCTTGGCGTTCCAGTGTTCAAGTATCTGGCTAAGGGGGAGGCAAACACATTGCCCACCCCATTCTTCGACGTCATCGGAGGAGGAAAGCTTGCAGGTATCCCAATGGAAATTCAAGAATGCATCTTCGTGCCATCAGGTTTCAATTCATACACCCAAGCAATGCAGGCGAGCGTCGAGGTCTATTACGAACTAGCTAAAGTGTTAGAGAAGAAATTCGGAAAATCCGCATTAAATGTAGGTGACGATGGCGGCTACGCACCCCCGATCAAGGCCGCGGAAGAAGGTTTTTCTCTAATTCGAAAAGCTGTTGAGAAATTAGGATATTCGAAGTACATAGATTACGCCATGGACGCGGCGGCGACACACTTCTACAACCCACGCACCCGAACATACACTCTACGCGGCCGCAAGATCAAGTACGAGAAACTGCTTGAATATTACGAAATGTTGGTTAAAAGATTCGACCTAATTTCAATCGAAGATCCTCTCTGTCAAGACGACTGGGATGGATTTCAAGAATGCAGACAACGACTAAAGATCCAGATCGTTGGCGACGACCTCTTTGCAACTAACCTGGCTCGACTCGAAAAGGGTATCCGACATCAAGCAGCTAACGCCATGTTACTCAAACTAAACCAAGTTGGAACTGTAACCGAGGCCTTAGACGCGGGTCGCAGTGCTTTGGGAAATGGGTACGGCGTCATGGTTTCTGAACGTTCAGGTGAACCTGAGGACGATCTGATTGCGGACGTTGCAGTAGCTTTGAACTGCGGGCAGATCAAAACAGGAGCCCCTTCACGGGCTGAACACACGGCTAAGTATAATCGGCTCTTCAGAATAGAGGAGCGGCTAGGTGCTCAAGCCAGCTACGTCGGTGGTCGGGCACTCTCTAAGCTATACTAACGTCTGCTGGTTGCCCTCAAACCCCTGAGAACTTTGGCGAGTAACTCGGTGAGTGACATGGAGAATTTGGAGCGGGGACTCGCTAGTTGATCATCAAGAATCGCGAGGAACTTCTAAGCGAAGGAAATATTCCTGGTCGAAGGATCGTTCTTGATATTCTTGAGCATGCGGTCCGTGAGGTAAGCTTCGAGAAACTCGTTAGGGGGTTCGTTCAGGTCGGAGATCTGCTACGAATCGGTTCCCAATTATACGATCTCAAGGCGGTAAGCGATATCTACGTTCTAGGCGCGGGCAAACAGGTCTCATACATGGCGGCCGCCTTGGAGAATATATTGGGAGAAAGAATCAGTGACGGCGTCGTGATAGAAAAAGAAGGATGGGGCTGTTCGACTGAAAGAATTCGAATCGTGAAAGGCGGCCATCCACTGCCTGATGAAAATGGCATAGAAGGGGCAAAAGAGATCGTTCGAATTGCCAAAGCGCTTAAGGAAGATAGCTTGGCGATTGTTTGCGTATCAGGGGGGTGCACGGCGCTCGCCGAATTACCCCCTGCCGGCGTCACTTTACAAGAAGTTCGAACAGTATTCGACTTGCTGCTGAGTGCCGGCGCTCCGATTGAGGATCAGAACACCGTCAGGACACATCTGTCCCAATTGGGAGGAGGCAAACTATCGACTCTCCTACAGCCAGCTCAGGTCGTGGGCCTCATAGCTGTTGATGAGGTCTCCGGCCTGCTTTGGGGGCCCACTGTTCCTGACACAGCAACATTCGGCGACGCAATCAAAGTGCTAAGAAAATACGATTTGTGGGAACGGATTCCAAAATCGGTTCGTACGTATTTCGAGGAAGCGCGACCAAGTGAGGAAACACCCAAAGCCGCTGATTTTGATAGATTGGTTGTGAGGGTAGACAATCTCGTCTTGGCCGACAATAACATGCTCTGTGAGGCAGCGGAGGCGAAGGGGAGAGAATTGAATTTGAAACGCGAAAACTATTGCGACCAAACTTGAGGGCGAAGCGAGAACAGTCGGGACAGTGCTAGCATCCATCGCACTCGAGATTGAAAGAAGTGGAAGCCCACTCCAGACGCCGTGTGTTATGATTGCTGGAGGAGAGACAACAGTCACTCTTGCTGCGAATTCGGGAAAGGGTGGAAGAAATCAGGAACTAGCTCTCTCAGCGGCGCTGAAGATTGCAGATAGCAAGAGAATCGTAATGGCATCCTTGGGCACGGACGGATCTGATGGCCCAACAGATATCGCGGGAGCGATCGTGGACGGCAACACGTTCAGGAGAGCAGAGAATGCTGGTCTAGACCTCTTCGAGAATTTGAAGAGACATGACTCTGCGAATACTTGCATAAAGTCTGGGTCTGCAATCCGCACCAACGACACAGAAACGAACGTCATGGATTTGATGATAATTTACGTAGCCTAATTGGCGATAGCGTGAAACATCTACAACGAATCTGCCACACAAATCCTACTCTTTTTGCCCGCCTCATTTTCTTGGGAACTTTGTTCGTCAACGCTCTGGCGAATCCGGCTTGGGCAGGTCCCTTCGGCATTCAAACGGCCGCCATGATAATTGCAGCTTTCGTTCTTGGTGTCGGCTCCTATCTTGGAATGAAGACTTATCAGAAACGAAAAGGACTGGACATTTCCCTAGTGTTCAAAGAGATTCCGCCGGAGTAGACCTTTACTTCCTGATGGATTTTCAGAAGCCAATTCGGCGGTCCGAACTGTGCGGTCGGACTTGAACTCAGTTAGGGTTAGAGCCGGAGGGACTTGAACTAGATAAGGTGCGGGCCCTTTGAAAAATTGACTAGCTGGAGCGGATATCCCTTACAAGAACACACAAAAATATGTAATCGGGATCGCTAGAAATGCAGGGTACGTTTTTTCAAAAATAGATAAGAATTCTTTTCCGGTAGATACTAAAAACCAGAAGAACGCTAATTATCACTAAGTATGCTGGGAAGGCGTACTGTGAAAAGGTCCATGCGGTGATTGCGAGGAAACTCGTAAGGCCGCCGAAAATTCCAACCGAGTACATGCATGCTGACTCTGATTCCGGATGCTGCCACCCTTTAACGAGCGTCGGAACTGAGGCCAGGGTGTCGCTTAAGATTGCGAACAAGATGGCAACGTCTGGATCGCTCGTCACTACCCAAGAAACTAAGGCCAAGGCTGACAGCAGGCCGCAAGCATAATCTAGTTTGACCAACTTCCAATGAGCCCCCTTTACAACAAAGGAAGCAGCGAAGATCAAGAGCGGACAGAAACCCGACATAAACACTGGCACAGCAGCCAAGCCGGCGCCATTGGAAACTGCTGCAGCAAAACTAATCATTGCCGCAATCGCCCACAGCAGCCAGCTCACTCGATTCGGCTTCACACTCCCCTTCAACATCGACCTTACGTAAACGTAAGCAGCGACCAAGAATGCTCCAGCCGACACAAAAACCAGATACTGCAACATCTCAATCATCAGTGACTACTTGATGGCATTGTCGTGGATGTGTACCCCACGGTGAAACTCGTAATTTGAACCGTTAGGTTGAGTTGCAGTTTTTAGTGTGCGTATAGTAGTGCGTATCGTCATCGGTCCGTTGTCATATCTGTTGCAGGTGGATTTCGTTGTCGGCGTGGTCACACGTTATTTTGGTACCATACACAGGAACTTGAGAGGTTTGTCGGAGCTTGCTTGAAATTGGTGTCTTTGATTTGGCGGAATCAGGATCGCATCGCCTGGTGCGATCTTCTCCTCTCGGTCTTCGTATCTAACCTTGCCATTACCTTCTAGAACATAGACTTCATGTTCCCAGTCGTGACTGTGGAACGGAGTAAAACCGCCAGCGTCCACTGTGAAGTGACGCATCAAGAATGATGGTGCCTTGTCCTTGTTGATAAGCCACTTTATCTTCACGCCTTGCGTGCCTTCCTCAGTAACAGCGGCATCGGGCGTTTCGTTCAGCTGGGCTTTGTACAATATCGTTCGCTGCCCAAGAAACGTCGGCGGCAAGATAAACCGAGCGGAGGTAAAGAAGTACACATCCGCCTGCAGTTAGGAATTTTTTGCGAACGCGAAGTCTTGTTCTGCTATGCGGTTGACCCACTGTTCTTGAATGTCACCGAGAATTACGTGACGTCCCATGCTTAGAGCTTCTTTGGCCCATCGAGCCCGACCCGCGAACGGGTCAAGCACCACATCGCCCGGCTGACTCAATGCTTTCAGGAGTTGAATGAATAGGGCTGCTGGTTTTTCGGCTTCGTGTTCTGTAGCGCCAATATCACAAACCCTCCTTAGTTTCTTGGCTTCAATGAAATTCGGCATTCCCAAGTCCCAGAGTTGACCGTTTCGTTCTCCTGCTGTGAACAAGAGAATTTGCATGCATTGGTTGCGACCGCACTGGTAGCCCATGCCGATTATTCCCTTATCCCACGTGATTGTTCCCCAGAAAACAAACCCGATTGATTGCGCAAGTTCGATTAGTTTTGTTATGTGTGGATACGTGGTTCTGTTGAATGCGGGAACCATGACGGCGCAGGCTGCGCCGCCTTTCGGGAATTCCTCTTTAGTTTTCTTCTCTGCGTTTATGGTGTTCCATGTTCGAGACTTGTTCAAAACTCTGAAGGCTTCTCTTAGCCATTGTTCTTCTATGTCGTGTT
Organism: Candidatus Bathyarchaeota archaeon; assembly: GCA_963833125.1. Taxonomy (GTDB): domain Archaea; phylum Thermoproteota; class Bathyarchaeia; order 40CM-2-53-6; family 40CM-2-53-6; genus FEN-987. The sequence continues at coordinate 18,258 of CAWHWX010000018.1, forward strand.
GTTCGTATGTGCGCTTTCCGTCCATGAATGCGTGTGGACGGGTTGTGCCTTTTCCTAGCCATTGTTGTGTGCCCATGTTAAAGGGCGGGTCGGTTATGATGGCGTCTATTGAATCTGGTTCGATTTTGCTCAGTACATTCCAAGCATCGCCTTCAACTATGAGAATTTGAGCAGGCCCAGACCGTGCGAAATACACACCTTTCGTTACTCGAATAATTTTTCCCGCGTCCATGGCTTCATACAGTCGCGCTCGAATTGTTTCATTGGCCACGTCAGAACGGAATTTCTGAACGAATGAATAGATCGTGTTTAATGGTTCGGGTTTAGCTTGACATGCTTCAATGACTAATTTCTGAATGGTTGGTTCTGTCTTTTCTTCGCCTTTTTGACTTGTGGTTTGAAACGTAAACGTAGTTTGCATAGAATTCACCCATTTTCGATCCTGTGAAGCTAAATAGGGATGAGAGGTCCGTGAAAGCAATCAGCCATTAGGTTAGCAGGACCAGAATTCCGAATAGCGGGTTTGCGAATCTCAACTCGGCTTCCTTTGAAACGTTAGATGTCAAACCAGCTCATAATATCCGCGTTTTGCCTTCGGCAGTGAACTTCAGTAAGCCCTGGTCTCGCAATGTCTGCATTTGTTGTCGTATCTTTTGTTCAACGAACTTATTCTTAGGATGAAGTCGTTGAAGTTCATCTCTATACGAATATACCTCCTGCAGAGTAAAAACTGATTTCCTTAGGTCTCTTACGCACCTAAGAACATCTGCTGTCCAGCCTCTTCCCTCTAATGTCTTGCGAGCCAACAGTTTGGCTGTTCTCAGGTATTTCTCATGAACTTTCTGTATGTTTTCGATTTGCTCGTCTCTAACAATTGCAACATGACCATCCTCTGGCACCATTCCAAGTGAAATATCGCATCCTTGCCAAGGTTTGCTCCTTGATTTTGGCTTACTAGGTTCGCTTGGGAGGATAGATGACTCCGTGAAGAAGAACTGAGGAATCACCTCTAGGTCTACAACCACAAGGCGAGGTTTGTCATAGTGGAGTAAGGCTAGATTGGGATTCGTTCTAGCCTTGACCGACCGCATGAGAGTCTGATAATCGCCGTCTCTGACCTTGCCTGCGAATGGTTTCATGCTCGCCTTGAGGTTGTAGGTTTGAAAACATTGAAGACACTTGAAATCAAGAACCTTCGTATTGGCCTTCTGCCGTGACAGTCTAAGTTCGAGACAATTTGGGCAATACAGATTGTTCTCTGCCCAACCTTCACTCAAACATCGCGCTTGCTGTTGACTGCTAGAATACTTATCCAGGCAAAGCGGATCTAGTGAGAGTTCCAATATTTCACACCTACAAGTGCAGGTTTATCTAATTGTCCTTATGCGAAGCGCTGAAAGATGTTGGGGCAGCGATTTCTCAACTCAGCTCCCGCTGACGAGCCATTCGACACACGCTGTGCATTATTCATCCCTGGTCCTCCATGCCTGTAGTCCATTCTGCGCAGGCCAATTTGAAGCTAAAAGCCAAGAACGAATCTGTAACGAAAACCGTCTTCTTGGCAAAGGTTTAGGGTTCAAATTGGTGGGGGAACTCTCTAGCCGGTAAAGACTAATTATTCTATTGAAGAAAGAGAACCTCATGCATCTGAGCACAGAAGAAGAGGCAGCGCTCGGCGGTGGGTACGGCGAGGGTTCTCAGGTATGCATGGAACTACTCGTGGCAATTGGGGATGCGTTTGATGCGGAGCGGATGATTCCGGTTACTCGTGCTCATGCGGCTTCTAGCGGGCAAGAGGGCGACTTGTTTTTTGTTGAGAAGTTAGCTAAGGGAGGTGCACGTTGTAAGATTCCGACCACGACGAACCCAGTCGCCAACTTCGATTACTTTCAGAAAATTATCAATATGGCCGACGAACCTGAGGAGGCTTCAGTCGCTTGGAAGGTTAAGCAGTACTACAGGGAAATTGGCGCCGTAATGAGTCAGTCATGCATCCCATACTTAGCCGAGAACATTCCGAAGTATGGGGAGCACGTAGCCTTTTCAGAATCCAGCGCAACGCCCTACGTTAACTCTGTTATTGGAGGATTAACGAACAGAGAGTCAATACAAACCGCCTTGGCTGCTGGAGTCATAGGCAAGACGCCTGAGTATGGGCTGCATTTGAAAGAGAACCGCAAAGGAACGGTGCTCGTTAATGTCGAAGCCAAATTGACGAACGGATATGATTATGGGATTCTCGGCCAATACGTTGGGAAGAAGGTTGGGAACGGCGTTCCGGTGTTTATCGGCATAGGGAAGAACCCCACAATTGACCAGTTCATCAACCTGTGCGCAATGATGAACGTAACCGGCGCGATATCCATGTTTTTCATTCCGGGGTTCACGGTTGACGCCAAGACGCCTGAAGATGCCTTTGGCGGCGACGTTCCCAATGATAAGATAACTGTTACCCAAAATGACTTGAAGTTGACTGAAGCTGAACTGCAGACAACGGATGGGAACGTGGAACTTGTCATGCTCGGTTGTCCCCATTACAACCTGGACCAGATAGGAGACGTTGCGAGGCTTCTGGACGGAAAGAAGTTGAGAACCGGGGTTTCTTTCTGGATTAATACTTCCGCAACAACGAAATTAATGGCGGAGAGGGCTGGTTATCTCCCAATGATACAGAATTCCGGCGCCCGACTCATAACAGACACCTGCATCGACATATTCGTCTTCAACCATTTACGAGGAAAAACTGGGATGACCGACTCGCCGAAGTGCGCCTACTACAAAAGGTTCGGTAACGTGAGAGTCGGCAACGTAACCGAATGTGTCGCAGCAGCTGTTCAATAAAGGTGAAGCAAGACGCCGGACCTTACGCTACGCTGCCACAAGATCGTGAAAGGTTACGGGGAAGGTGAAGCCCTCGTTTCCAAAGATCCAATCTGCTTCTACCTAGCCGAGCCAAAGACAGGCGTTGTGCGAGAGCGGGGCCATCAGTTAGAGGGCAAGAGTGTTTCCGGAAAGGTACTGGTATTTCCTTCGGGAAAGGCGAGTTCCGCGGTTCAGATGGATGGACTTCGCAAACTGAATTTGAATAATGTTATGCCTACAGCACTGATCGTCACAGACGTGGAGCCGGTCCTAGTTTCGGCTGCCGCGTTACTGAAGATACCGATGGTTGATCGACTGGAGAAGGATCCATTCGATGCCATTCAGACTGGCGACATGGTCAAAGTTGATGCGGAACACTCCACAGTCACCATAGTGAAGTCCGCGTCCTAACAAAGCCGTCCAGCAGCGGCGCTCTCAGATTCTTTTCTGGGTTGTTTATTCTGGCGGAATCTCTTTGAAGGCTAGGTCAACGTCAATGCCTATGCGTTTCTTCCATATCTTGTTCGCGTAGTAATACACCGCCAGCACCACGTAAATCCCGATCACTACGGCCAGGGGGATTGGGTTCAGCAGGCCGAGCGATGGAATCGCAACGTAGAAGTAGATGAGTACCGCCGAGAAGATGATGGTCAGTACGCCCATGACGGATATCAAAGGCATGCCAGCTATGTTGTATTTTGAAATTGGGGACTGCCTGTAAACATCCTTCGCCTTTCGCGGGAACATTATGGCGGCGACTGCGGCGAGAATGTAAGCCAATAGAACTGCTGCCACAGAGGCTGATGTGTAGAAGAAGATGAAGGGATAGTACACAGCCAAGAGGACGAATACTACGGAGCCTACCAGGTAAAGGATGAGGCCGTACATTGGCGTAAGAAATCGGGTTTTGAGTTCAGCCAACTTGCTCGGAAGCAGCCTGTCTAGGGTCTGGGCGAGCATTACCCTGCTGCCTACAATATACAGAACGACCATGAGGTTCAACAGGTTCAGGAAGACGCCGGCCGAGAGGAGGAAGTCGACAGCCCAATTATTTGATGCTATGAGAATTAACGTAACAAAGTTGGGCGTGAAAGGCATCTGGGCGGTAAGTGGAGAAGCGGAGTCGTAGAGATAGAAGAATGAGCCGTAGAAAGTCGCACCGACATTTTGAAGAAGAATGTAAATCGCTACGTAGAACAGACCAATTATCACGATCGAACCGTATATGGAGTAGAGCGCTAGTTTCAGAACTTTCGCGTCTTTAATCTCGCCCATGACGATTATGCTCCAAAACCCATACCCAAGCGGAATCATCGTCAAAACAAGGACCCCAAACGTCTGGTACCAATCGAAACCAGTTGTGCTTGGGCTGTACCCTTGGGCAGCAGCCGTTGTAATAATGGCGTGATACCAATCGGTACGGTTGCCGGTGGCCGTGGAAACAAAATTATTGAACGAAGCTTGATAGGATGGGGGTGTTGTGAAAAGCAAGATTCCAAGAGCAAGCGCCACCGCAACGAACGCAATTACGACAAGCCAACGTTGAATTTTCACATAGAACTCCATTCCAAAAGCTGTGACCAGCAAGGAAAATACGAGGATGAGAATGCTGATCAAGGCTTCAGCGTTCGGAGTGATTACCCAAGAACTGAGTCCGTAGGCTACCGGAGAACCCGTGTAATATGCGACCTTCAAAATGAAGGGAGCTAGGCCTTCCCATATCATTTGGATTGGTGTTATGGCGGCGAAGTACCACTGCCATGCAACCCAAGCGGCGAAGGTAGCTACGAAGCCCCACATTGGCGACACGAGTCTGCTGATGAATACATAGTCGCCGCCGCTTCTAGGATAGCTTGCGGCAAGAACAGAATACACGACGTACAAGGGCGCAGTAAATACGATTGTGAGCAAGAACGCAACGGGTATGTTAGCGTTCGGAAAGAACGATGGGGCCAACTGAAACGTGAATATGACGCCGCCAAAGAATTGAATCGTGACGAGGTTGAAGAGCAGAGCGTCGTGTGCGTTCATTACTCTGACGAGGCCTGACTTAGACCTTAGAAAACCGCCAGCTTGAGTCAACTTACAAGATCCGAATCTTCATCAGTTCGTTGTGTATTTAAAACTTCTAACAGGCAACTGGGCTCGCCGAGAATGTGTTCCGTTAGTGAAACGTTAAACGTTCTTGGATACTTACACTACGCATGACGAATTTTCAGGTTTACCGTTTGCGTGAAATTCCATCAGACGTTAAAAATAGGATAGTTAGGAGATCACGGCCAGATCTAAGCAGCTTAGAGCCAGAAGTGAAGAAGATTCTGGACGAGGTTAAGGAGCGAGGCGACGACGCCATCACTGAATTCCTCGCCACCCAAATCGGCAAGCCCGTTAACGCGAGTGAGCTTAGGGTTTCTAAGTCGGAAATAGCGAAATCCTACAAAGAACTCGATGCCAAAGTACTTCAGGCAATCAAACATTTCATTCGAAACGTAACGAAATTTCACAAGATGCAGATGCCGAAGAGCTTCATGAACCAAATCGAGCCGGGAGTCTATGCTGGACAAATCGTTGTACCGCTGGACTCGGCAGGCCTGTACGTTCCATCAGGGAAGGCGAGATACCCTTCAGTGGCGGGAATGGTGACCGTGGCGGCAAAGGTTGCCGGCGTACCCAGAATCGCTCTTGCCTCACCGCCTGCGGACGGGATGCGAATGGATCCAGCAACACTCGTCGCGGCACACCTCTCTGGTGCTGACGAATTCTACGTCATGGGAGGCGCACATGCGATAGCGGCGTTTGCCTACGGAACGAAAACAGTCAAGCCCGTTGACGTTGTCGCGGGTCCTGGAGGGCCGTGGACTTATTTGGCGAAGAGAATGGTTTCAGACTTTGTAAGGTTAGATCTTCCTGCTGGGCCAAGCGAGGGTATGGTCCTCTCAGATGGCACCGTCCCAGCAGTTCAAGCTGCATGGGACGTGCTTAACGAAGCAGAGCATGGCCCAGACTCATCAGGCACTCTAGTTACAACTTCATATGAATTCGGCGTCGCGAGTCGCGGAGGAGATAGACAAAGCCGTAGATCAGCTTACTGAACCGCGAGCATCATTCGTCAAAGAGAACGCGAAGAAGTATTCAGCTATTATAGTCTGCGAAACCATGGACGAGGCGGTTAGTTTTGTCAATGAGTTTTCTCCAGAACATCTCGCAATCGACAGCAAATACGCACAGCGCATCCTTCGGAAATATGCTAGAGTTCTCAAGAACTTTGGGACGATATGCCTAAACACACCAATCTCGGCTGGGAATTTCGGCATCGGTCCGAACTCAACTCTTCCTACGGGCGGAAACGCCCGATTGTTCTCGGGCCTCTCAGTAGACGCTTTCCTCAGGAAGCCTACGGTCGAGGAATTGAGAGGCAGATCCTGGAGGAAATTTGGTGATATGGTTCATACGTTGGCGGAATACGAAGGGTTTCCATCCCATGCTCGAGCCATGGAAACTAAACTGACAAGTCTTTCAAGAAAGTAGCTCAGTCTACCGTGCCCTTTACTCCAGCGATTCCACCTTTTCTCCATTCATCCTCAACTAAACTTTCTCGCAGCGCGACGCCGAAGGCTCTGAAACATGCCTCCCAAAGGTGGTGCGGGTCATCTGCCCGATGGAGGTCCAATTGTATCGTCAACCTCATTCCTTGCGCGAAACCCTGAAAGAAGGATTCGAGAAACTCCTCCTGAACATCTTCCACAGTTCCAAATCTTCTAGCGTGTCTTGTGATGTAAGTTCCCACTCTCCCTTCGAAACTTACGCGCGCCTTCAGCAAATGCTTCGTCAAGGATGCATTGGCCAGAGCCGAAGCCCCTAACCCCAATCTTCTTGCCCCTTTCCGTTGCCAGCTCGTAAAATGCTCGACCAAGCGTTATCCCCGCGTCTTCAATCGTCGTATGGTTAAGCAGGTAATGAGGAGACTTTACGACCGTATCTATGTTGAATTCGGAGAAGTACGCGAGTTCTTCGATCATATGGTTAAGAAAATTAAGCCCAGTACTCAGATCCCATGACTGCCTCGGCCCGTGACGGATTCTGCACGTAATCTCGGTTTCAGTCGTTCTTCTTACGACTTCAACCTCATTCAAGCCGAGTTTTCCTACTTGAATTCCGAGTGCTTTTTTCTTGGCAGCCATACGTGTCAAGTCCAATGTGATTCATTTAAGATATGCGAGCGCGCTACCACAGCGTCCAGCCGCCATCAACGACAATCAACTGTCCAGTAACGTAATCCGAGGCTTTTGAAGCTAAGAATTGGACGACGCCGGTTAGTTCCTTTGGTTTCCCGATTCTTCGCACCGGAATCCGTGACAGCGTGTATGAGAGTTCGTCCAAATCTTCAATGATCGCTTTTGTCATTTCGCTGGAAAAGAAACCTGGCGCTATCGAGTTTACCTGAATATTGTAAGGGGCAAGTTCCAAAGCTAGTTGGCGCGTTAACCCAATAACTCCGGCTTTCGAAGCGTAATATGGCAATTCCGGGGAAGTATCAGCTCTCAAGCCGTATACAGATGAAATGTTGACGATCTTCCCTCTTCTTTGTCCGATCATCTGCCTCGAAGCATGTTTTGCGCAAAGGAAAGCGCCAGTTAAGTTGACATCCAGAACTCTCTTCCAAGCCTCTAACTTCAGCTCATTAGTTGGAGACACGTGGGTTGTTCCGGCATTGTTAATCAAAACATCCAGGGAACCATAAGAGGCGACCGTCGCCTTTACGGCTCCCTCAACCTCCTTCTCTCTTGTCACATCACATTTTGTCGATTTGGCCTCGAATCCACGCTTCCTTAGCGAACCGCGCAAATCGATCTAGCTTATCGGTTCTTCTAGCTGCGAGTACAACTTTGGCTCCGGATTCGGCGAGTCCTTCAGCAATTACGCTTCCGATTCCGCTTGATGCCCCCGTCACTAAGCATGTTGCACCGCGCAAATCGAATAGATCACGGGTCATGACTTTATCACGATCAAGGGGATCGAACTTTCAACAGCTAAGGTTGAAGCTAAGTTAGCTGAAAAGTACAATTTCTTTGAGTCGGAGACTACTAACATGGAATCGCAATGTCTCCGCACAGCCTCGTCCGAATAAACCGACGCCGGCAACCGATCTCCATCGTAGTCCAGCGCAATTAAATCGAAATCGAACCCTTTCAGGGTCTTGGCACAGTTGGCGCGGTCAACCGTCGGGGTACCAAATCTCACGGCAAACTTGCCAGCTGAATCCTGTGACAACTTCAGGTAAGCGATCGTGAGATGTGGTCTTTCACCTCGATTGCGTAGATATGAGGACACGAGGTGTAGGTCGCCTACGTCCCTAAGTGCCACTAGCACCTTACTCATGACGTTCACGATCAGACTGTAGAAGTCATAGTTCGCTTGATAAGATTGATTAATCTCCTTCTCGAACACGTCCGTTTTCATACGCGTCAATCGGTTATTCAGCTCAAGGAGTGACACGAGGCCTGGCCACGAGTGTTGAAAATGTTCTGAAGGACGAGGTTGAACTCGCATCGGACGCGAACTCCAAGAATATCGACTTACGACTAGTTGGCGGAATCGCTGTTTACCTTCACTGCATGAAGCATGAATCGGACATCTCAGGTTTGTACAAGAGCACCGGAAGGATTGCACAGGATGGTTCTTTCGGGGGAGACATTGATTTGGTCGCATATAGTTCGCAAAGAAAATATATCGTCCCATTTTTCGAAAAGGAAAAGCGATTGGTTCCGGATTTACGGTTCAACACGATGTTTGGCTTCAAGAGATTAATCTACCAGAAACCAGGCGTCTACGAGATCGACCTCTTCTTCGACAAGTTGCAGTACAGTCACGATATCTCATTCGGCAATAAACCGGAACAGGGTAGGCTGGGCCTGGATTTTCCAACCCTGAACCTTACGGATCTGTTCCTTTCGAAGTTGCAAATTCACAAGATCACAAGAAAGGACCAACTGGACATAGGGCTCATGCTACTGCATCATGACCTGTCAGGCTCAGATTCACCCGAGCACATTAATTCTACGAGAATAGCCGAAACCTTAGCGTCGGACTGGGGTTTCTGGTACGATGCAATGGCTAACCTGAAGCAAGCCTCTGCGACAGCCAACTCTTTGGTTGCTGAACAGAAGCTCACACCACAGCAAGGCCAAACAATAGAGTCTCACACAAACGAACTAATCACGTCGATAGACAACACATCGAAGAGCTCTCAATGGGAGAAGAGGGCCAAAACCGGTACAAGCAAGCCATGGTACAGAGACGTTGAAGAAGTCGTTCGGACCTAGGCACCCTTATGAACCCCAGCCAGTTGCCTCCAAAACTTGAATCAATTTCTCTCGATCAACCCAGTCGAATCATTTTCGGGGTGGGAGCCTCAAACGAGCTAGCCAAAGAAATCAGTCAACTGGTCCCCGGTAACGCCAAGGTCTTCCTTGTGCATGATAGATTCCTAACAAAGTCAGATGTGTTACCGAAGATTGTGAACTCACTCAACGAAAAAGGCATGGGTGTACAAACGTACGAGGTCGCCGCTGAGCCCACGATCGAAACGGTGTCAAAGATGGTTGAGTCAATGAGGCAGGGCCAATTCGGTTGCGTTGTTGGTATTGGGGGTGGGAGTTCGTTGGATACAGCGAAGTTTGCGAGCCTTCTCTACGCAAACAAAGGAGGCGTCGAAGATTACCTAACTTCAGATCCTATTCGAATCGAGAAACCTCTGCCGAAGATACTTATGCCTACCACCGCCGGTACGGGAAGTGAAGTCAGCTCGTTTGCGGTTGCGATAGGTAAGGATCGAGTGAAGCGCTTCCTTCAAGGGCAGGTTGCGTTGGCGGATGTCGCTTTGATTGATCCAACTCTCGCATTAACCTGCCCTAAGAACGTAACCGCCGGGAGTGGAATGGACGCTCTTGGAACAGCTATAGAGGCGGTGCTATCAAAGAAGGCGACGATGCTCTCGGACTTTCTCGCTACCAGCACAATTCAGCTCGTAGCGAAGAATTTGCGGAAAGCGGTGACAAACGGCGACGACATTCCTGCCCGCTACAACATGGCTATGGCCGCGATGTTCAGCGGTCTAGCTGTAAATACGCCAGCGGCCGTGAACATTTCACATTGCATCGCGGAGGTCATCGGCCCAATGTACCGTATTCCTCATGGGGAAACGGTGGGGATAACAACGCCTTACGGCATGGAATTCAACGCGCCTGCATGCGAAGATGGGTTAGTCAAGATCGCCGAAGCAATTGGTTTGCAAAATCAAGGATTAGCATCGGGCCAAGTCGCAAAGTCATCAGTCGAAGCGGTGAGACAGCTCTGCGCAGACATAGGAATTCCATCCTCATTTGTGGGCCTAGGGCTAAGTGAGCAGAAGTTGGACGAAATTGCAAACTACATCGTCAGCAAGCAAATCTCGGCCTACGGTCTATCCGAGATAAACCCTGTCGAACTCGGCTTGGACAATGTGAAGATGTTGCTGAAGAGAATGTGCAGTTAGTTCCACAGTAAGTGATGGTTCAACCTGACGTGAATTGGTAACTCTTAACCCCACTTTCGTCCAGGTTGACGATAACTCCTCTCAGGATGCCCTCCGAATATTCGCTCCCTGGGTTAACGCATAAGGTCTTCCCAATTTTGACCGCACCCTTTGATTCGTGAATGTGCCCATGTAAACCTAGGAATGGTTGATATTTTTCTATGGCAGACCGAACAGCAGTGCTACCAGCGCTTATCATGACGGGCATTCCGTTTCTCGTCACATATCGCGGAGGGTTTACGGAAACGTCCACTGAGGGAGCTGCGTCAATTGTTGATTTGTGAGGCGGCACGTGGAAATTGAAAACCATGCCTATTGCGGTCCGAAACTTGAGACATTAAGGCCTCGATTTTCCTATCAAGTTCTTCTTCCGCACATTCGCGTGGGGTTTTCCACGGAGTGTGGTTGCTGAATCCTAAGCTCACCATCGTGAACACTTCGCCGAGGGCAATGATTTCGTCCTCTGAATTGACGATACCCGATTGGTTCTTCAGAAAATCTACAATGGCTGGAGGGTCGTCGTTTCCTCCAGTGACATAAAGAGGGGTATTCGTCTCAGCCAGTTTCTCTTTCGAGAGCTCAATCCATTTTACTTATCCTCTCAAGTGCGAGTTGCTCATACAACCTATCGTACTTGCTCGGGTCAGCTGCAACATTCGCCCATTCCTCACTTGTTGTGTAGTAAGGGTAGAATCCGAGAATGTTGATCCGGGCTTCTACATCCTGAAGCTGAGCGTTGGAAATCTCGGAGAATTTCTGTCCAAGAATATCAGTTTGATAGTTTCCATCTGGATTCTTGAGGATGGGAATTACGGCCTTGCCTGTTAGGTCTCCGCCAAGAATCAACACGTCGCTCTTGTAGAATGATGGTGCCTTGAGGAACTTCGTGAACGTCTTATCGCAACCATGTACGTCTGTCGCGAAGAAAATTCTGAAGAAATTCCCATTGAGCCATTCATGCAAACGAATTCAACCGCATTGGAGCAGGGCTGTCTCAAGCATAAGAAAGATGCAGAAAAAGGCTTTCACTCAACTGTGCATTAGCCGTCTTTGTCCTGTTCAAATAAAATGTGTAACTTCGTTATTTTACATGGCCAGTCTTAAGGTAGCGGAATTGGAATGAGAATTCCCAAACCTAAGCAGTTCCACCTCGATTCTGTGAGGATAGTTTCGTTGGTCTCTCAGCCTAGGGAAATTACACATTCCAACCGTGATTAACCAAACACGGTCCAGCTACAAACTGTGAGTTAGAGATGCAGTGTCCATCTTGCGGGGTCGGGTCTGCGTTCGAATGCTTCGAACAGGTGCGGAATAAGGGGAACTTAGAGTGGAGAGTAACCTTCTACTGCTATTCCTGCAGCAACCAAACCAAATCCACTACCCACCCAACTGATCGAACCTGGTGTCCCGATTGAATTGCCCCTTATGCGCAGGCCAATTAGAAGCGGAAAGTCAGGAGCAAATTTGGAACGGAACCAGCTTCAACATTCGAACCAACTACCAGTGCGTCAAGTGTGAGCTGACGTTCCCTGACCAGTACCTAAGATCTCATCAGGGCTACGCTGAGGATTAGTCGAAAGTCGATAGCCATCACCGTGTAAGTCCGCCAATCCTGCCAACATCCGATTTCCATCTCAATTGCCGAAAAGGAGTCAAATTCCAAACAACCCCTTAAACAAAGAAGGGTCCCCCAAGCGTTGAATGCTATCCTTATCTCAAGACGACAACAACCCTCTCTTGAGGTCTGAAGATGGTAAACGAGTTCGAGAGGAAAGCTGGGACAGTATTCCAGTGCGAGCTCTGCGGCCTCGGATACAGAGACCTTGACACGGCCGAGCAATGCGAAGAATACTGCGACACCCACGGTAGCTGCTCGCTTGAGATTACGAGGAAAGCCATCTACAAGCCTAACATCCGCGTCATGTCCGCCCAAGCCTAGAAGACAAACGCGGTCTTCAAGGTCTGCGAGTGTTGGGTAACGTAAGTTAGCGGTTGTTAATACCCGATCATTGTGTGTATTCACCCACGTTCAGAATGTTACTAGCCTAACGAAAGAATACATTATCCGAGCCAGGGTGGATCCACCCCTCGAGGGGTGGCGCCAAACGGTGCCAAACGAAGGCAACCCTCGCCTCATTCTACGCCCCGATCCCCCCATACGAACCAGTTTGCAGCAGCAACCGACAAGTTGACGTTACCGAGCGTTGCGTCCTAGCTAGACGAGTAGTCCTAATGTTTCTAGATCATGTCTATGCTGAGAGTTTTTCCCATAGCTTTTCTGCGTCTTCTCTTGAAATCTCGATAGTATCTAGGATCGAGTAGAACATCTTGTTCTCCTTGGAGTACTGTTTCATGTTCAGTACCGTATTGACGAACTCATCGTGCGATATTCCATAATCTCGCGGCCTGAACATTAGACCCAAGTCATCCATTACTTTCGCCACAGCGTCAGCCTCATTCGACTGGAAATGTGTTATGACGTAAATGCCCGTCCCAACGACTTCTCCATGCACAAAGCCGCGTCCGGTGAGTTTCTCTAAGGCGTAGAAGTAGATGTGTTCGCTTCCTTCTTCAGGCCTTGGTTTGCCGGCAAGTTCCTGAAGGCGGTTGGTCTCTAAATGAAGTTCAACGATGGTGTCGATTCCTTTCTCGGTAACGTTCTTGATCTCGTTGGCGTTCGAGACAAGGTTGTCTAGGATGCGTTGCGATCCTGCCGCAATCTTCTCGTCATACGATTCGCCGGTTCTCTCATGGGAAAGTTTCCAGTCGAATAGAGCCGTACGGCAGGAGTAGATGTCCCCGACCCCAGCCGTATTCAATCTCTTAGGAGCAGCCTGAATAGCCTTGTAGTCTATCACCACCTTCTGCGGAGAAATTTTACCGAGGTAATGGACAACGCCGCCCTCTCTCACCGCAGCAGCAGGAGTCGCGTAAGCGTTCACGGATACTATCGTCGGCACTAAGATCAGTGCGCATTTGCGTTTCCCGGCAAAATATTTCGCAGCATCATTAGTCGTACCACCGCCAATCCCAATTACAGTTTCAACCTTAGGCAATTCCCTAACGAGACGATCAAGGTAATCATGCTCAAGGTCAGTAATCATGGTGACTGAAGACGGCTTACCTCCGATTCTACCCTTGACCAAGTTCCAGGGTACATCCATCGTCATTACAGCGTAGGATCCTACAGAATTACCGATTCCATCAACGCTTCCGTAAACATACTCAACCATGAAACATTCCCCGCCTGAATCAGGTTGCTGCATACATACTTCGCATATTTCACCGATTTGCTCCAGAATGTTCTTTGAGAATGCGGCTTTCCCACGGTTCAAACTCAATGCGTTGGAAATCCGGTTAGCTGCAGATGTTGGCAAACGTATCGTTCTTATATCGTTTTTTCTCATCCGACTTTATGAATCATAAACCCAACGCATTGCAACGGATTCCTCGACAGAAAGCGATGCAGTTCCAGTTCGATAGGAAGATTACTCCAATCCTACACGTCAAACCAGGAGAGTCATTCTCAGTTGAGACTGAAGACGCATATGGTGGGTTGATCAGAACTTCTGACAGACTCCCGATCCCAGAACATGTCCCTGGCTTAAGTCCGGGCACCCTCTGGGGCAACCCTATGGCCGGTCCAATCTTTGTCGAAGGCGCAAAGACGGGAGATCTCATCCAAATAAACATCGAAGAAATCGAGGTAGATACGCAGGGTGTTACCTGTATTGAACCAGGCCTCGGACCTCTTCAGGATTCAGAGCGCTGGCCGGAGTGCCGCGGACCATACTCTCATATCATCAAGCATCTTGCCGGGCCTAGCGGAACAACTCGGGACGGTAAAGGTGCATTTACCGATAGAGTAGTCTGGGATTTGAAACCCTTCATAGGCACAATCGGTGTGGCTCCGGAGCTTGGTGTACCATCAAGCGTAACGGGTCAAGGGCCATGGGGTGGAAACATCGACTGCCGCGACATGAAAGAGGGAACGAAATTGTATTTGAACAGCTATCAAGATGGAGGCCTCCTGTTTGTCGGCGACGTGCACGCAAGTCAAGCCGACACTGAGTTTTACGGAGTCGCAGATGAAACACGTGCTAAACTAACGTTAATCTGCAAAGTGATCGAGAATAAGCGAATTGCTAATCCGCGTTTGGAAAAGGAAGATTCCATTATCACGTTGTGTAGTTCTCGGCCCCTAGAAGACGCAGTTACCAGAGCAATGCTCGATATGATGGAATGGATGATTAGTGAATATGGAATCCGTCCAAGAGAAGCGTACATGCATTTGACCGTAAACCCAGATATGAGAGTCCACGTCTACCAGATGGTTAACACTCCCCAAATGGCATTCACCGCTGGCGTAGAAATGCCCAAAAAGTACCTCTCCTGAATCGAGGAGGTTTCTGGCATGACGAGACAATTCGCGCTCAGCCCGAAGAAAACTCAGCGAATCAGAACCAGATTCCGCAAAATTGTCACCGATATTCCCGCTCCCAAATCTATCCCGATTTTGGAGAGATTAAGAAAGGCTGAGCCATTGTCCATGACTGGCCAACCACCAGTGCTTTGGGATCGCGCTAAAGGATTCCAGGTTTTCGATCGCTGGGGTAATTGCTGGCTCGACTGGTCAAGTGGGGTGCTTGTGGCGTCAGCAGGTCACGGCCGCAAAGAAATCATTGCTTCCATCAATCAGGTGCTGAAAAAGCCACTGCTTCACAGTTACTGTTTCCCAAGCGAATATCGGGGAAAGCTGACTACCGAAATCGTAAAGCTTGCCCCAGATGGACTAGACAAATGCTTTCTTCTCACCACGGGCGCGGAAGCCGTCGAATGCATCATCAAAACCTCGCGCGCCTTCGGACAGAAAGTCGGTGGCCCCAACAAGAACGTCATAGTCACCTTTCACGGTGATTTCCATGGTCGAACAATGGGCGCCCAACTCGCAGGCGGGTCGTCCACGCTCAAGGATTGGATTGGGCCGACAGCTGATAGCGGGTTTGTCCAAGTTGACTTCCCCGGTGACATCCGCACCAAGGACAACTCGTTTGAAGGCTTCGTGAATGCGCTCAAGGCCAAGGGAGTCACCGCAGACAGGATCTGTTTGGTGTTGCCGGAGACATTTCAGGGCGGCTCGGCAGCCTTCATGCCAGTCGAGTTCGCTAAGAAGCTTCGCGAATGGACAGCCGCGAATAGAATTGTTCTGGGTTTCGACGAAATTCAAGCTGGGTTTGGCCGTTGCGGTACACTTTGGGGTTTTGAGCATTACGGCGTAGTGCCTGACATCTTCAGCTTGGGTAAGAGCATTTCCGGTTCGCTTCCCCTATCGGCCGTTGTCGGCAAACAGGAACTAATGGACTTATTCGGTCCCAATTCGATGACGAGCACCCACACCGGCAACCCAGTGTGCTGCGCGGCGGCACTAGCGAGCATTCACATAATTCTCAAGGAGAAGCTGATTCAGAAAGCAGCCAATACTGGCAGGATGCTTCACGAGGGACTCAACCGTATTCGTGCGAAGTTTCCGGATAATATCGCGGCCGTACAAGGGCGGCGGTATGGTCGCTGGTGTGCACATGGTTAAACCCGACGGGGGAATGGAGCCAGACGCGGAGGCTGCGTTCGATATCGTCGAGCGCTGTATGGAGAGGGGGGTTCTCATGTTTGCACCTGTGGGGTTTGGGGGTGCTACTGTGAAGATTTCGCCACCACTCGTGACGCCAAAAGAAGCAATCCAAGATGGCCTCACAGTATTTGAAGAGGCCGTTCAGGATGTGCTAGACAAGTGATGAAGTTCTCGAGTCTATGAATGGGAAGGATTGTTGCGTGATTTTGAGCCACTAAAACAAAACTGGCGGGTATAGCACATCTTATATATTTTCACAATGCGTCCATATCGCCATGGCTACTAAGCCGACTCTCTTCGTACGAGAAGCGACGGGACTCGTTCGTTCGCTTTCAACTTTCGATCTCTTCAACTTAGCCTACGGCCAAATAATGCCAGCCGTCGGAATCGTCTTCATCGTATCCTTCACTCCCTTCGCTTTCCCACAAAGCAACATGTTCCTAGCTTTTCTGATAGTCATTCCCATGGTCGCCTTAGGGCCAGGCTTGATCTATTCAATGCTCGCGGCCGCAATGCCTCGCTCGGGGGGTGATTACGTGTACGTGAGCCGAATCCTCCACCCTGCCATAGGTTTCATGACGAGCTGGTTGTTCACGTTAACTGTCTACAGTTTCATTGCGACTGCTGGCTTCATTTTTTCATCAACAGCTTTGAACGTATTTCTAGCTACAATCGGCATTATGACCAATAGTCCTTGGCTGGTTACGGATTCAACTTGGTTTACGACAAGTTTGGGCGAATTGGTTACAGGTACGGTGCTGATTGGTGGGGTCATGTTGCTGCTAATCTACGGACGGGCTGTGTGGACTTTCATGAGGATTCTTTTCGTCATCGTAATGGTTGGCACTATCGTTAACATTCTCTATCTGGTGACGGCCTCACAGGGGGCGTTCGTCAGTGCTTTCAACTCTCAATTTGCTTCGAGTGGGTTTACGTATAACGGGATCATCCAGACGGCGACGAAGAACGGATATCTTTCCGGATCGACATGGGCGGGCACCTTCGGGGCACTAATTTACGCGATGAGCGGGCTGGTCGGGTTCAACTTCTCCGCATATTCCGCTGGAGAGGCGAAGAAGGCCTCGAAGAGCATGCCTATCTCTATCATTGGCAGCACATTAATCGGAGGTGCGTTATTCGCCCTTTGGGCGTTCGGAATTTACAACGCATTTGGCTATGACTTCTTCTCGGCTGCGAATTACCTAGTCAACTGCTGCTCATCCACCGTGCCCTTACCCTTCACTGCCTCCGTGAACGCTCTCTTCACCTACCTTCCAGGTCAGAATCCATTGGTTGAAATCCTAGGAGCTTTGGCGTTCGGCCTCGCATGGATTTGGTTAACCCCAACCGATTTCATCCCAGTGGTTAGGAACATGTTTGCGTGGGCCTTTGACAGGGTTGGGCCGTCATGGTTGGCGGACGTGAATGATCGCTTCCATACGCCTGTAAAGTCGATTCTCCTCAGCGCAGCGCTAGGCGAAATTCTGCTGATACTTGCCATCTACACTACTGGCATTTCTATAGTCTTTGCGAACGGTGCAATTCTCATTAACTTGGCTTTCTTGATTACGAGCATCGCAGGGATACTCTTTCCCTTCAGGGCGAAGAAGATTTTCGAGCAGTCACCCGGCTGGGTTAAGAAGAGAGTTGGGGGAGTGCCAGTGGTTACCTTGGTTGGTATATTCTCCGCCATTGTTGAATTGATTCTCCTCTACGGTGGCGTCACTAATGCCGTCATAGGCGGAGCACCAGCATCCTATCCCTTCAGCGCAGGCATAGCAATCAGCGGGATAGTCATATACTATATCGCTAAAATGTACCGGAAGAGACAGGGAATAGATCTCAGCCTGGTATTCAAAGACATCCCACCAGAATAAGAAAACCAGCAAGTCAGCACCTACCGCGACTGATCCTCAAGCGAACTCAGAAATCCAGCACAAAAACGGTTTCCGGGCCGTCAGCGTTATTCGAGGTTGGAGCGGAGCATTGCCCTCAGTGTTTCACCGTTAGAAGTCCAAACCGCGTTTCGATCAACCATTTTGATGTATCCGGCCGCCTCAAATTGATTGAGAAGCTCTCGCCGTGTCAGGCTTACACTCGCGAGAACTGCCTGAAGGGTATCATCCGTTCGCTCTCTGGCTGGGATTGATTCTATAATTTGATCAAGTTGAGGTCCCATTCGGTAGAATTCATCGATGTCTTTCACGAATAGCCTTAGCAACTCCCTGTTTATGGCGCCTTGTAACCCTCTCATCATTCTCTATCACTTCCCTATCGTCAGCCGTCATAACGAAAAGACCTTGAGTGCGGGGCAGAATCCGTTCATCTCTGAACGAAGCCCAATCTTGAAGTAGCCAAGGATCGGTTAGTTTGTGTTTAATCACAAATCTAGCTTTAGGGTCTCGACCGTACCACTTACCCAAAACCGCCTCATCTAGTCGAATTAGGGGTCTCTCGATCCGCGAAGGCGAACCCTCTATCGATAGAAAGCTGTGCCAGGGTCCACAGATCATGAAACGAGATGCAGTTTGCCATGACTCTCGTCTTGTAATGCCAAAGATCAAACGCAACGCGCTTCACCAAGCCATCTCTCAAGTACACGTAGATCGGTTCGTAATCGTAAGAATGGGTTGGGGTTAATTGAAAATTCCAATAGTAGATGTACTCGATGCAGGATTCCTCTGGGTTCCTAACAATTCGGTAATATATCGACTCCAGCTCGGTCGGATCTGTCGATTCTCCGGAACCCGTTACTTGTGGAAGATGGGCCATCGCTGAGCGCGTCATCAAAGTCGACTCGGTAACCTTGTGGGAGCATTTCGGAATAAGCTGTTGACCATTCATTCATCTTTTCATGAATCAGATGCTTCAGCCATTGGTTCCCCCCCTCGGTTCTTGACAAAAACCTCTTCATCCGGATCAAGAGCGAATGACAAGCTTTCCACATCAACTCCTATCCCGTTACGTCCTAAACTGTATCTCGATTTCCAGCTTTCTCACGAAGTATTCTCCTTTCTCGTTATTAGATACACGACGTTTTTCTCGATATCTACAAAGCTCATCTGATCGCCCAAAGCGGAACGCTATCATTATGTGATTGGCCGACGGTTCCGTAAACGGCGTCATCTGGTTTGAAGGGAACCCGGGTAGGTCATGTTGGATCACGATCCTCGTCCCGAGGAGCAAATCAACATGGGCAGGGGCTAAAGTTATCCCATCCTCGTCTGTTTCGCTTCGCAGTCTCAACGCTTGCATCATATGTTGCTGCCAGATTCTTCGCCGACTTCCTTCACTTGCGACTATACGTGACACACGAACGAATCCACATCCATCACTTTGTACTCGGCTTGCTTTTGACGCCAATCACTTGGTTTGCTTTTGAGGAGAACAAAAACGTCGAGGCGGAAATACTAGCGGGAGCAGTTTTGGGTCTATTTCTATCAGAACTCAAGCAACTGATCCTAGAAGAATGGGGCCCATAATGCGTCGGCACTCAATGATAGCGTTCTAATACTCTAACACCGTGATCAAACCCGTAATCGAAATTGGCAACCCACGCATTGCTCATAATAGATATGCAACATGATTTCGTCGATGAAGACGGTGCCGTTCCATGTCAGGATGCGCCTGGGATAGTTTCAAAAATCAAGGAATTATCGCACGAGGCTCGTCGTGCGGGCATCCCGATCATATACACAAGAGAAGTACATCGGCCTCAGAAGGTCGATTTTGGAAGAGAACTAGATGGAGATGAAACCCTTCATTGTGTTGAAGGAACTAAGGGCGCCGAAATCGTAGAAGAGTTGACACCAAAAGAATCGGACTATGTCATAAACAAAAGGCGATACAGCGCATTCTTCGGCACCGACCTAGCTATTCTACTCAAAGGATTGGCCGTGGATACCTTGTACATAACAGGAGCCGCCACCGACGTTTGCGTCTACCTAACAGCCATGGACGCCCATCAATTTGACTTCAAAGTCAGAATCCCCAAGGATTGCGTGTCAGGGACAAGTCAAGCCGCTCACGAAGCGGCACTTGCCGCAGTTGAAAGGCTCCAAGAGGGAGCCCTCACCGACTCGACTACGACCATCCGAATCTTTCATGAAATGACGAGGACCACACCCAGCCAAATTGACCCCCATTAGTGTTGTTGAGAGGCGAACCTCTGGAGGAGCTTCCTAAGTGTCAATTTGTATTATGTAACGCAAGAATTCTCAATCGTAGCGAATCTGTTTCGATTTTGATTGAGGGAGACAGAATATCTAAAATCGCCTCAAATTTGTCGTTGGGAGCAGACAAGGAAATCGATGCGAAGGGCGGTCTGGTTCTCCCGACATTTGTTGAACCGCACATACATCTTGACAAAGTCTTGCTCTCAGAGGAATTCGGATATGCCTCCTCAATAGAACAAGCGTGCGAAATCATCAAGAAAGCAAAGGAGTCTTTCACAGTAAGCAGCGTAAAACAACGAATAAAACGGGTACTGCCACTCGCTCTGAAAAACGGAGTGACCGTAATCAGAAGCCACGTGGATATCGACCACATCGTCGGACTAACAGCATTCGACGCATTGAACGAGCTTCGACGCGAATATTCTCCCCCTTTTGACATTCAAATCGTAGCCAATCCACAGGAAGGAATCATTAGCCACGGAGGAACGCAGGAATTGCTCTTCAAAGCGATCGAGTCAGGAGCAGACGTTATGGGCGCTCTTCCCGAAGCTGAGAAATCTGTTGATGACTCAAAGGCACATTTGGACAAGGTTTTCTCCATCGCGAAAGAGAAAGACGTCGACGTAGACGTTCACAATGACGTAATCTCTTCCGGAAGAAATCTGGAGTATTTTCTCTCAAAGGTCGTCGGTAGTCATTATGAAGGTAGAGCTTCATCGGCCCATAACATAGCCTTGGCTCATTATGATGACGATTACGCCAGCAAAATCATCGCTTCAATAAAGCAGGCTAGAGTGAATATCATAGCGAATCCCTGTACGATGATGACGAGCGGGGGTAAACATCTACCTCCAATCCCTAGGGGGATTACTCGCGTAAGAGAACTACTCAATGCTGGGGTGAATGTAACTTACGGCATCGACAATATGGTGGACCCATTCAACCCATTCGGCGATTTCAGTCCATTCCGAAATGGTTGGCTGCTCGCTTACGGAGGGCAACTCAACTCCCGAGAGCTGTTCGAACAGATCCCTAGAATGATCACTGACAACGCAGCTCTCATGCTTCGGCTTAACGACTACGGAGTCGGGGAGGGTTGCAAAGCCGACCTAAACATAATGAATTATTCGAACGCGGCTGATTGTCTCAGATTTGGTGACATGCCTCGGTATGTCATTAAGCGTGGAAAAGTCCTTGCGGAAAACCAGCTGATCAGCGCACTCTACTTGTAACTCATAACGCCGATGTAATTTGTTTCGTGTATCGGCCACAGTATCCGCATTGGAGTACGCGTTCACCTTTGCTGGTGACCTCTTTCATGACTGGCGCAATTGGTTCGCGTGGTTGATTGGAAATGCAATTTGGGTTTGCACAACGTCGCATCCCGTTCGTGTTTGATGTCGGTTGGCGTTTCTTCACAGGACTGTACTTTGAATGGTAGACCGATAGGTAAAGGAAAGCCATTCTTACCAGAACGCCATTCGCGGCTTGCTCGAAATATCGTGCATTCGGGGTATAGTCAATCTCCAGAGGTATCTCCTCTATTCTTGGAAGGTGATGCAAGACTATGGCGTGTTTTGGCGCATGTTTCAGGAGATCTGTGGTCAGAATGTAACTCGCTTTGAGCGCTTCTGCCTGCTTAGGATCCGAAAAACGTTCTTTCTGCAGCCTTGTAACATAAATTACGTCAGCTTGATTGATGAATTTGGAGGGGTCTTCGCCTTCTTCATGCTTGACGTCTTTTGTGTCGAGGTAATCAGTAACCTCAGGTCGCATTCTCAGGGTCTCCGGGGACACCAAGGAAAGGGTGATCCCCTTGTAATGTCCCAGCCCGTAGGCAAGGGAAGAAGCTGACCTCGTATGGTTCAGGTCTCCCATGAGGAGAATGTTGCAGCCGTCAATCTTGCCAAACTCTCTTCGGATAGTGTAAAGGTCGGTGAGTGTTTGGCTGGGGTGATGCTGAGATCCGTCACCGCCATTGAGAACCGGGACACCGGCTATTTCAGCAGCAAATTTTGCTGATCCTTCGATCTTATGCCTTAGCACAATCACGTCTGAATAAGATTCAACCATTCTGATCGTATCCGCCAAAGTTTCGCCTTTAGCGACACTGCTGATACCCGGTTCAGCAAACCCGATCACCGATCCACCCAAGCGATGCATCGCTGTCTCAAAACTAAGCCGTGTTCTCGTGCTCGGTTCAAAGAAAATTGTTGCCATCACATTATCTTTCAATTGATTCCGGCATTTCCTCGTGTACCGTTGCATAGAGTCGGCGGTTCTGAATATTGTCTCAAGTTCTCGTTTGTCAAAATCCAGGACTGAAACAAGGTCACGTCCAGTCAACGACAAAGTGGATCAATCGCAGGCCTAAGTTTCCGTGCAAATAAGGTCTGTTTTCGATTCTCTGACCCTTCAAATTCTCGCGCTCATGAATAACAGGGTATAAGTCCTGTTACATGCCGTACACTCCCGTGGTCGCAGTGCCGGACCTCTTGATTCGTGGAGGAACAATCGTCACCAACGATGGAGTTCTGAAGGCATCAATTCTTGTTGACGAGGGAAAGATAATCTCGATTTCCACGCAGAGCAATGTTCAGGCTGACGAGGAGTTCGCCGCCACGGGATTGCACGTCCTACCTGGACTAATAGATTCGCATGTCCACTTCCGTGACCCTGGGATGACTCAGAAAGAGAATTTTCTTTCTGGGACGCGATCAGCGGCCAAGGGAGGCGTGACGACTGTATTCGACATGCCGACCACTCAACCAGTGGTTACAACAAGACAGCGATTTCTTGAGAAGATCGAGCTAATCCAACCCAAGGCAATCGTAGATTTCGCGCTCTATGGTGGAGCCGGAGTTGACAATTTGTCCGAACTTGCTGGACTTGCCGAAGCTGGGGCTATAGCTTTCAAGACCTACATGGTAGCTCCCCCCGCAGAGAGAGTTCACGAGTACGCGGGCACCTTTGTGATCGACGCGGCTTCGCTATATCGTGTAATGGAACAAGTCAAAAGAACGAACAAGCTACTTTGCCTACACGCCGAGAATGATAACACTATTCGCCTTCTTACTGACCGTCTCCGGCAAGAAGGAAGATGCGATGCCCCTGCCTACTACGATTCTCGGCCGCAGTTTACCGAGGCGTTGGCGGTTTCAGAAGCTCTGATAATTTCCGACGCGCTCCAGACTCGAATTCACCTACTTCACATCAGCACCGCCGAAGCAGTTTCCCTCATTCGCCTTTGGAAGCAGAGTGGGTCGACAGTCACAGCTGAAACGTGCCCGCACTATCTCCTCCTCACAAAAGACGCACTCGAGAGAAATGGGCCAAATGCGAAATTCAATCCGCCGCCGCGAGACGAATCTGACAATCAAGCACTCTGGCATGGTCTAAATGATGGAACTATTGACATCGTAGTAAGTGATCACGCGCCTCACTCGAAACAGGAGAAAGATGCAGGCAAGGGGGATGTTTGGAAGGCGCCACCTGGAACACCTGGGGTCGAAACCAGATTACCATTAATGCTAAACGAGGTGTACAACAATCGACTGACACTCACCGACGTGGTAAGATTATGTTCCACAAGGCCCGCAGAAATCTTCGGTCTTTATCCAAGAAAGGGCACGATTTCAGTTGGATCCGATGCTGATTTCGCAATAGTGGATCTTCAAAGGAAGTGGAAATTGAAACGTGATGAACTCGAAACTAAAGCCAGGGACACATTTCTGTTCGATGGATGGGACGTCAGGGGCAAGTGTGTCGCCACGTTCGTACGTGGTAAATTAGTCATGAAGGATGGGCTAATCCTCGGAACCCCGGGAGAAGGCCGGTTCATACGAGCTACGGAAACTGATCACATACAAGCCTAGGCTGTGAATGGTTTCATTTGCCGAAGACGCTGGAGAGCATGGTCTCGGTAAGTTGTGATGCTTCGCCTGAGAATTTGAGGGTCCCGCTGGATAATGCACTTGCGCTTTGATTGGTCAAGAAGCTGCCGATTTCATGCGCGTATCCATAGTCCTCTGCTTCATACACGAAAGATTTTGCGTGTATTAGGCCGAGCCATGCAATTGTCATGGTTGCGTAACCGCATTAAGCTGGTCTGCTGTCATCTGTGCACCTTGTTGTACTTGTGTTCCGTCAGGTGCGTAGATTCCGCTGAGCGGAGTGATCAAACCGACTTCGATCGCGCCTTGCGCCGATGCGCTTGTCATGGATGCGGCTTGTGTTGTCATCATCGTTGTTTGCTGCATGGATGTTGACGTGGTGTAATAGTAGGCGCCGCCTACTATCGCTAGGATTACGATTACAGCGACAACTATGCTAGAGTTTTCTTAGTTCCACTTTTGGTTGACGAGTAGATTTCCAGTTTTGCGTTGCTTGCTCAAATCGAGTCTCCTAACCATTACTCTTCATAATTTTTCCGAGACTCTTCAATGAAACCTTGATAATTTAGCCATGACCAACTCAACTCAAGTCATCGAAGCTCAACCAGCATTCGCCACAGGTCTTGAGCGCCTCGCAGAAGTCTGAGATTATGTTCGTTGGAAAACTGGAAGACCTTATATAGGCAAAAGCTTCAACTTCAAGCCATGACGTCAAAGCAACGATCGAAAACCCTTGTGACGGCCGTAGTAGTTATCGTTGTTATATTGGTGGCCGCTGGGGCAGGTGCGTATTACTACTTCACAAGTTCAAGCCCTACTTCAAGCTCTACTATGATGACTTCAAGCGCTACTAGTAGTTTTGTCGCTACTCCAATCACGATAGGTATGATTACGCCTTTGAGTGGAACGTTTCAACCTGATGGAATCATGGTGCAATATGGTGCCCAGCTTGCAATTAATCAAATAAATGCGAATGGCGGGGTACTAGGCAGGCCATTGAAGCTGGTTGCTCAAGATGAAGGCAGCACAACCGCTGAGACTGTCAACGCCGCGCAGGCTTTGGTTAGCGACTACAACGAGCTTCATCGTAGGCCCATTCTTCAGTGGTGACGTAAAGTCCGTTCTGCCTACTACGTACTCGCATAAGGTTGTGGAAATTCTTTCTGTTTCCGGTGTTGACTCACTCATGGTATCTCCGCAGAACCAATACCTCTTTAGAACTACCCTGGATGACTACGGAGGTGCACAGATGCTCGTGCAATGGCTGAAAATGATAGGGGCAAAGAATGTAATGTTCGAAGGAGAAGACTACCTCTATGTGCACGAGACTTATAATCAAACGGCGCAGTTGGCATCGACCGCTGGGATTACGCTTCAGCCCCGGACTACTATCCGGGCGATGCAACCGATTACTCTTCAGCCATCAACAAAATTGCGACAAACAAGCCGGATGCAGTAATTGTCATCATGGAAGGCACGAACGGAATTGACTTCCAAAAGCAATATGTTGCCAATCCAATAACTAGCAAGATTTCTGTACTCCATTATTACTCACTTCTTGCGGATGTATCGAATGATCAGTCGATCGATGCGGCGGTTCCAAACGGGATGAACGGAACGTTCCTGGGTTTGACGACATATCCAACAAACCAGACACAGTCGTTCATAACTCAATTCGAACAGACGTTCAACACACCTCCAATCAACCCCTATGGGTATGACTCCTATTCCGGGGTGATGATGTTGGCGCGAGCGATACAGAATGCAGGAACTGTTAACACAGACGCTGTCGCAGCGGCGTTGGTAAATGTTCAGTATCTTGGTCCCGGTGGCCTGTATGGATTCGTTTCTAACCACAATCCCATAACAGGGCCTGGATACCTATCGGGCTCGATCGACCAAATCACGGTCGACTCAAGCGGAGGAATCCACTTCAATGTCCTGTGGCCTATGACTGTTGCGAATGCCACGGCATTTAATCCAGCAACTGGCAAGCCGTATTAATCCCCATAATTTTTGATGGGCCATGCTCAGTGGCCTTTACGTTTCACTAGTGAGTGGGCTCATCTACGGGATAATTCTTAGCCTCCTTGCTTCCGGCCTTTCGCTGATCTACGGCGTTATGAATAGCATCAATACGGCACACGGAGCATTTTACATGCTCGGTGGCTTCCTTGCGTTCCTAGGCTCCTCCACTCTGCGACTATCGCCGGCATTGGCAATACTCTTCGCGTTCGTAGCAGCTCTTCTCTTAGGTATGGTTACTCTCACAGTTGGCGTAAGGCGAAGTATTTGGGTTACCAATCAGCCAAGTGAACAGAATGTTGTTTTGATGGAACTTCTGGCGATAGCCTTTATCGCCGAAGAAGCCGTCTTTCTGCTCTTTGGCGGATCGAGCGTGTCTATTCCGAGTATTACTTTCGGGAATTTTCTGCTTCCTGGAGACATTTACATCTCGTACCAAGAAACGATCGCCGTAGGAATCTGCATTGCTTCGTATGTCGGGCTGTATCTCTTCCTATTCCATACGAGGATCGGGAGAGCGATACGAGCATTTGCTGAGGATAGAGAATTAGCTGAAGGCTTGGGTGTGAATGTTACTATGATTGCGCTCTTGACATATGGTATCGGAGTCGCCTTGGCCGCCCTTACGGGTTCGTTACTAGGCTCAATCTATAGCGTGACCTCTGAATCTGGGTGGAATGAGCTCGTGATTGCATTTGTGATAGTGACATTTGGCGGAATAGGTAGCTTAGAGGGAACTGTAATAGCAGGTTTGATTTACGGTGTTGTGTACTCAATATTGGAATACAATTATCCTTCACTCTCGTTCGTCCTTACTCTATTGTTCATCTACGTCATCCTCGTAATAAGGCCAAAAGGGATTTTAGGTGTAGTCGTTGAACGCGCCTAGTCAACGCTCATTGTTTAGCTCCATCTCTAAGACGTTGAGCTTTCAAATCTACATCGCGTTCTTGATCGGTTTAGTTGCAATCTTTCTGATTAACTCAAGCTATTTGGAGTATATCGCAATGTATCTCATGAGCTACGCGATTTATGCCGCGAGTTGGGACCTTCTCAACAGCTATTCGGGGCAGCTTAGTCTTGGTCATTCTCTACCTTTTGGCCTAGGAAGCTTTGTTACGCTTTATCTGGCGAGTTTGCACATTCCAGTTACAATCTCCTTCTTGGGCGGGGTCGCTGCTGCCGCAGTAATAGCTGGAAGCGTCGGCACTACGACCCTAAGGCTGAAGCCTTCATACCAAGCCATAGCTCTCCTACTTTTCTCACAGGTTCTTTATTGGTTGATTATCGTGCTCTTTAGCGACGAAGGCATTTCTCTTTTCTCGATTTCGTTTGGCATACAAGTATACTACGTGGTAGGATTTGTTCTCTTCGCCCTATCAATGCTCGCAATTACTCTCTATCTAGCGACTGGAGACAGAAGAATGAAACTCTTGGCGCTTAAGGGAGATAATCTTGCAGCCGAGGCAAGCGGCCTTCATGTAGCTCGGTACAAGGCTACTGTCTTCTACATCAGCTCATTTTTCGCAGGGATAGCAGGTGCTTATGTCGGTGTCTTTACTGCCCACAGCGACTACTCTATCTTCGCAGTTTCGCAATCTTTCTTGCCTATCGCGATGGTAGTTATCGGAGGTCCTGGATTCTTAGGAGGTACCCTTATCGGAAGCGCAATAGTTACTGCACTGCTTATTGTACTCCCTGTCAAGTACTCTATTGCAATAACCTACCTAGTATACGGTATTACAATTTGGCTCATACTTCGCGTGAAGCCGGAGGGGCTACTGAGAGTTGTCGCGACAAGATTTCATTTGAAGGAATGACTTACCAAGATGTTCCGGGTAGAATCAGTGACAAAGCGATTCGGGGGTCTCGTAGCTTTAGACAACGTTTCGCTTAGCATCGACGAACGTAAAATCTATGGCGTGATAGGTCCGAACGGCTCAGGCAAGACGACTCTCTTGAATGTGATTACGGGGGTGCTCAAACCCAACGAAGGGCATGTCTATTTCAAGGAAAAGGAAATCACCTCCAAACCACTTTACGCGATCGCCGAGATGGGAATTGGAAGGACTTTTCAGGTACCCAGAATATTCCCAGAGTTAACGGTGGAAGAGAATATTCTGGTAGCCACGCGTAGTTCCGAGGGAGTACGATCCTCGGTGCCAGAAATTTTGGAACTGATCGAAATGAAAGAAGTAGCGGGTGTAAGAGCTCAGAAACTCGGACATGGACAGAGGAAACTATTAGAGCTTGGAAGGGTAGTGGCACTCAATCCCGAACTCATATTCCTGGACGAACCTCTTGCTGGTCTCGAATTCTCGATGATCAAAAAGGTTGTCTCGTACATAGGTGTCCTCAATAATGAAATGAAGAAGACAATAGTGGTAATTGAGCATAATCTTGAAGAACTGATGATGTTAGCGAACAAGATCTTCGTCATGCACCATGGCCAGAAGATTGAGGAAGGAGAATCCGATCTAGTAAAGGCCAGTAAGAAAGTTCATCAAGCGTATTTTGGGCTTGATTGATAAAATTGCTGATAACAACTGACATTCGTTCCGGCTATTCCGGTTCGGAGGTTCTCCATGGTATCAACATGAAGGCCGCCGACAAGAAGATAACCCTGATCACAGGACCTAACGGCGCAGGTAAGTCTACGCTCCTGAGAACAATTGTCGGACTCAACTCAGTGAACGGCGGAAAAACGCAGTTCAAAGATAAGGATATCACGAGAATGAAGACAGCCGATATTATCAAACTTGGAATATCATATGTTCCTCAGGGCGCGGGCATATTTCCACGCATGACTGTCAAAGATAACCTCAGAATGGGGGGCTATTTAATCCGAGACAAGCATGTGGTCGAACAACGAATCGACAGGGTACTGGAATTGTTCCCAATCTTACGTGAAAGATTGACGCAGAAAGCCGGCTTCATGAGTGGCGGCGAAGTGCACATTTTGGCTACAGCAAGATCTCTGATTTCATCCCCCGAATTACTTCTTACGGATGAACCCTCAACGGGCCTAGATGTGGGCAAGCAGGAACTTATATTCGCAAAGCTCAAGGAACTCAACAAAAATGGCCTTGGAATACTGCTTGTGGAACAAAACGTGAGGGAATCAGCAAAGATCGCAGACTATATGTACTTCATGACCAACGGCACCGTCAAGTTTGAAGGAGAACCCAAAGACCTCATAGAGCAGAAGACGATTAGCGACATGCTATTCAACAAGCTCTAGCCCTCATAGGTTCTATGATCTAATTAGTTTGCAAGTGTTTTCTTTGGTTACGTGCCTTCGAGCTCTCTTCGAACGCACTCGAAGACTTCCTTGACAGTCTTCTCAGTGGCGCCGCCCATCATGCGTTGCCCTAATCCGGCCAACATCCCTCCTACCCTCACGTCCGCCTTATAGACGAGTTTCGTTCCGCCTGGAATCTCGGTCAGATCTATTGTCGTGTCCATATCGACGCTGCTGCTCGACCCACTTCCGATCCCTTTTAGTCGAGCATGCGAGGGAGCGTGCTTGTCCGCGATTTCAAGGCGAAACTTGAAATCGCCTTTGATGAGTCCTATTCCGACCCGTACGATTGCGCTGAACTTATCTTCCCCAGTTACTTCGAGACTTTTCAGATCAGGCATGCATTTGCCAATCTTGTTCGGATCTATAACGAATTCCCATACCTTCTCGGCGGGTGCCTTCATGGCGTACGTTCCTTCAAAATTCATCTTTCAATCACAATCTCCAACAGGCTTTGCCGTATGACTCTGTCGCATGCAACAGTTTTTGGGAGTTTGCCTAGTTAAGCGAATCATTGAGTGTATCTCCAAATTGATTCAGAAAGTCTCCTACAATTCGTTATGGCGGGAACCGGAATTCAAGACTGTAACTGTACGAGTGATACTTATGCAGCTCTGATATTTCATTTCCGCATCTTACTGATCTTACTTGCAGCGCCCTGCACAGCTTTGACGATGTTCACGTAACCGGTGCACCGACAGAGGTTGCCTTCGATTCCTCTGCGAATTTCCTCTTCGCTCGGGTTCGGGTTTCGCTGGAGCAAGAATAGGCTTGAGAGAATCATGCCGGGTGTACAATAGCCACACTGAAGCGCATGATCCTCAGAGAAAGCCTCCTGGAGAGGGTGAAGTTTGCCCTCCGTAGCGAGCCCTTCAATCGTGAGGATTTCTGCTCCATTCACCTGGACCGCAAACATCATACAAGATTTTACGGTGCTTCCACCAAGTAAGATCGTGCAAGCTCCACAATGACCTGTGTCGCAGCCGATGTGAGTTCCGGTCAGATTCAACTCATCGCGGAGGAAATCTACAAGCAACATTCGAGGTTCGACTTCTCGCTGGTACTCCCGACCATTGATCTTCACACCAACCGATTGCTTCGTCACATCCTTCCTCCTTTTGCACGACTTAATGCAATCTTAAGCGTCCTTTTCACCATTACGCAACTCATTTCTAACCTGTAGTTGGAGGATGCATGAACATCTGACGGTGGCTTTAACCCCACATTCGCACTCCGTGCGGCATCGTCAATGGACTTGTGATCGAGCCTCCGTCCGACGAGCATTTCCTCAGTTTCCCTAGCATGTTGCGGCGTTGCTGCAACTCCCCCTAGGACGATATTGGCAGCTGTGCAGTTCCCGTTTCCATCAAGCGTGACAACTGCTGCAGCTCCAACAATTGCAAAGTCTCCATGCCGCCTACTTAGTTTCAAGTAGCCGCTGCCTGAACCAGGCGGTGGAATTTGAGCCTGAACCTCAAGGATTATCTCATCAGGGAGAAGATTGGTTGTAAAAAAGTCTTGGAAGAAGTCGGTGCATGGAATAGAACGCGAACCTTGCGGGCCTATCGTCACAATAGTAGCGTTCACTGCAACTATCGCTGGTGGAAGATCGGAGGTAGGGTCCGCGTGGGCTAGCGATCCTCCGATGGTACCTCTATTTCTGACTTGCTGATCACCGATAAATCTAGCCGCGTCGGAAAGAAGAGAGACTTTATCCCGCACCAGCCCGCTCTTCTCGAGTTGATCATGACGAGTAAGGGCACCAACAGATATTTTTCCAGCATTTTCACGTATGTAGTTCAAATCCTTTATGCCATTGATGTCGATCAAGATCTTAGGTGAGGACAAACGAAACCTCATCAATGCGACGAGGCTTTGTCCGCCTGCCAGTATTTTTGGTTGTTCTTGCGTCCTAAGCAAATTCAAGGCCTCATCGATCGAAACGGCGCGATAATAATCGAAGGGTCTCGGGCGCAATTTCGATCTCTCTCGAGTTTGCTTATAGAGCGACTTAAACTTTCTATTGCTGTCATCTCGTTCCCAAGCGCTATGAAACGAAGCTGCCCAGAGCCATTCTACAATGTGTTCACCGTTGATGCAGAGAAATGCCCGATGGCATGGTGATGGATAGAGAGAATAAGGAATTACGACGCGTAGTGAACTCTCAGACCTTCTGTCGTGATTTCGTATACCTAATTGAAGGTAAATCTACCGTTGCCATCTATTTTCTACTAGTTGAAATTCCGCAAAACTTTGCTTTCTTTTCGAGTAGCCAAGCACACAAAATTAGCAGTACTACAAAGGTTGAAGTAAATGTTTATTGCGAATCGCTGCGTTTATCGGCATCAAGTTGGGGCAGGAAACGGTAGAGTCGTTAAAGTTACGTATCGACTATGAAAAAATCGCGCCTGATGTTGGTCAGGCAATGTCTGCGTTAGGGGAATGCGTTAGCAAGAGTGGTCTTGAATCTTCTCTGCTGCATCTAGTAAAGCTGCGGGCGTCACAAATCAACGGATGTGGTTGGTGTATTGACATGCATACGAAGGATGCTCGGGGTGATGGTGAGACGGAGCAGAGACTCTACCTGGTTTCCGTTTGGCGAGAGTCCCCCTTCTTCAGCGAGCGCGAACGAGCGGCACTTGAATGGACAGAATCTGTTACGCTCGTCAGCGTGGACCACGTACCTGACGAAGTGTATGATCGTGTTCGCAAGTGCTTCAGTGAGAAAGAGCTGGCGTATTTGACGCTCGCCGTCGTAGCGATTAACGGGTGGAATAGACTCAACGTTAGCTTACGCGCAATCCCCGGCAGTTACAAACCTCAACATTGAGGCCACATAGAATTGTGCATTCAGCGCTTCAACTTCCCTTCTGAGGATCCGGACAATTTCTGGTTGTACTATAACTTGCCATAATTTAATAAGCTGACTTCAGGCTGTCCTGACTCATGCTTCCAGCGACGGAGACCGTTCAGAAGCGTTGGATCGGCCGTAGACTGAGCAGAAAGGAAGATGCGCGTTTCATAACAGGGAGTGGGACTTACATTGATGACATCACCCTCCCCCACATGCTCTATGCATGCATCCTCAGGAGCCCGTATTCACACGCTACGATAAGGAGTGTCAAAACGGAGGAGGCTTTGGGACTTGATGGCGTCGTGGCGACATTGACGGGCAAAGAGGTGGCTGAAATGACTCGCCCATTTTCTCAGGTACTGGAGCCACCAGGTTCGAAGATACTGGATTACTGCATGGCCGTTGGAAAGATCCGTTTCGCAGGGGAGCCGGTGGCTGCCGTAGCTGCTCAGGATAGATACCTCGCTGAAGATGCGCTTGAGTTCATCGAAGTCGATTATGACCCCTTGGAACCAGTTGTGGATCCGGAGAGGGCGATGCTCGATGGTTCAACTTTGGTGCACGAGGAAGCCGGAACGAACGCTGTTTTTCACAAACTCTTTCACTTCGGGAAGGTTGAGGATGCCTTTCTAGAGGCGGATTTTGTGTTGAAGGAGAAATTTCACTTCAACAGATTCAGCTCATTCCCACTAGAGACGAATGCGATCATCGCAAGCTACGACAAAGCGTCTGAAACCCTTACGGTTTGGACAAACAACAATATGCCGATGTATTCGATAACCGATGTAGCATCCGCGTTGAAACTTCCATCTAACAAGATTAGGATAATCAGTCCGGATAGTGGAGGAAGCTTCGGGATTAAGATAAACAACTATCCATATGCAGTGCTTGTAAGTCTTCTTTCCATGAAATCTGGAAGACCCGTTAAATGGATAGAAGACAGAAGCGAGCACATGAGGGCTGCAGGCCACGCGAATGAACGAATCTTCTCCGCTGAAGTGGCAGCGAAGAATGACGGGCAAGTCTTGGGTCTTCGAGTGCGAAGCATAGACGACGAGGGAGCGTACTTTAGGTACGAACCCGCGGGACTTATCCTCCCAATTGACGTAGCTGGGGGATGCTACCAGTTCAAGGGAATAGAGCTTGACACCTATGGGGTTTTGACGAACAAGTGTCCCGTCGCTCCGAATAGGGGTTACGGACGAATGCAACACTTCTTCATGCTTGAGAGAATGATAGATCTCGTAGCCACGAAGCTACGAATGGACCCTGTGGACGTCAGGCTCAAGAACTACATTCCCCCTCAGGCCATGCCTTACAGGACCGTGAGACGGAAGTCTCTATGATAGTGGCGATTACGAGCGATCACTGAAGATTGCCTTGCGAATGGTTGATTATGAACGTATACGAAAAGAACAACCAGCAAACTGGAGAGCCGGCAAGTACATCGGGGTAGGTATTGCAAATACTCTTGATTCGGCCACAACGAATTTCGCGCGAGTAAGACTGGCGAACTCAAGTATACGTTCATCTGGATCTAGTGAAGGTGCTAGAATAAGTATTGACGATATGGGGAAGGTTACAGTAGCAATAGGTCCACATGCCTCTGGACAGGGATATGAAACATCATGCGCTATGGTCGTCGCCGATGAACTCGGGATCAACCCTGATGACGTTAATGTGGTGCCAGTTTTTGATTCGTTTCTCAATCCTTACACCTCCCAATCGGGAAGTTATGCAAGTCGTTTCGTTGTCATGGGAATAGGTGCTGTCCTCGGTGCCTTGAAGAAAATGAAAACGAAGCTGCTCAGAATCGCTTCACACGTTCTTGCGGCGCGGGTGGAAGACCTTGAGTTCAAGAACGGGGGCATATACATTCGTGGTTCGGAAAAACATGTCTCCTTAGCTGACATCGGAAACCTCGCATACCAAAATGTGCTGGAACTTCCTGAAGATGTAGAACCCGGCTTACTTGAGACATACTTCTACAAGGCTGATTTCGGCCTTCCAAGCAGCAGGGGGGGGAACTTTATGATGACTTATTCCTCTCAAGTTCATGTGGCGGTTGTCGAAGTCGATTTAGAAACCGGCGAGGTCAGCATTCTCAAATATGCGATCGTTGATGACTGCGGAACTGTCATAAATCCACTCTCGATGGAGGGGCAACTGCAGGGAGCTGCTGCCCACGGGATAGGGGCATCTCTTTACGAAGAGTTCAGGTACGATGAATCGGGGCAGCTAATTACTTCTACCCTCATGGATTACCTCGCTCCAACTGCATGCGAGTTACCCAACATAGAGATTGAACACGTTGTGACACCCTCCCCTAGAACGAAACTCGGCCAGAAGGGTATGGGCGAGGGTGGTGGTGCTCCGGTGCCTGCTATCGCGAACGCAGTTGACGATGCGTTGCGGCCCTTCCGCGTTAAGATCGTCGATTCACATATTACCCCAGAGCAGCTGTTCTGGCTGGCAAAGAACGCTCCTCGGTCGCCTGTCTAGGTCGGCTCATCATTCTCGTCTGCCGCCTGGATAGTTGCAAAACAGCTGCTTGGTATAAGTGTCAGTAGTTCCAACTTTCGTAACTAAGCTTACCTTTT
The DNA here is from genome assembly GCA_963833125.1 of Candidatus Bathyarchaeota archaeon. GTDB lineage: Archaea > Thermoproteota > Bathyarchaeia > 40CM-2-53-6 > 40CM-2-53-6 > FEN-987. Next base: position 53,170 of record CAWHWX010000018.1, read on the forward strand.
CAGAAAAGAGGGAATTATTTCGTTTGCGAAGACATCTAACTCCGCCGGATTTAGAGTGGTCGTGATGAAGATTATATCATTCACACCTGCTTCCACATACTTTCTCAACTTTGCTACACCTTCGGCTGGGTCTCCCACGACAGCCCCCCGGGTCTTAAGCGCTTCATCGAGGGGCAATTTGTAGTACTTAGTAAGAAAAAGTTCAGCCTCCTTCTTCGCCTTCTCCGCACTGCTGTCAATATGTGTAAAGAGTTGTACCGCGAATCTGAAATCCTGAAGGTTTCTGGAATTTTCCGTTGCGATTGAGTTAATCTGTTCGAGATTTTGTTTACAAAGTTCGGGCGTATGATTGTATGAGCCGATATAACCATCTCCCTTTAATGCTGCTAATCTCATGGCAGAGTTCGAGTATCCTCCTATCCAAATCGGAACATGAGGTTTCTGGATGGGTTTGGGCTCCATCACTGCACCTTCGAATTTGAAATATCTGCCGGCGAATGATGCTGGGGACTTGGTCCAAAGTTCGTTAAGAGCTACGATCCCTTCATAGAGTCTCTCCGATCTTTCTTTTGGGTCAATCTTCCACACGTCGAAGTTCTCAACACCGCCACCTATCGCAACGCCGAGATCTATTCTGCCTTTAGTCATGTAATCAATTGAGGCTATCTGCTTCGCCAACACGAAAAGATTTCTCACTGGCAGCATCAACACGCCGGTCCCTAACCTAATCGAGGTGGTTACCGCACCGAGCGCTGCCAGAATCGTCAGCGATTCCAGAATTCTATGCGGGAATATTACGTGATCAAAAACCCATGCTGTCTCTAGGCCAAGTCTTTCCGCACGTCTGACAAATTCCAACACTGTGTCAGGAATGGGCATATCTGCCCCTCGCGTTGACGTTGGAATCAATATTCCGAATCTCAATCTTTTGTTCTCATTGGCCATCGTCATTGTTCACACCTTTCTGAATCGTGCAGTCCGCATTAACTCCATCCCAAGATTCAAGAAAAGGGGATCGTCACCTCAATATCACTTCTTACAGTATAAGCATTAACAATTCTGACGACGCTATCAAACGAATTGTCCTTTTTCCTTGACACCACACAATCTTAAACCTCGAGGAACAGGATAATCTTATAACGCTACTGTCTTTTACATTCTCAAATGGGAACTCGACAGATGTCAAAGGATTTGACTGTAGCCTTCATAGGCTCCGGAAATCTTGGCGTGTCCATGATCCAGGGTCTGCTCAATAAGGGCACTTACAATATCATCGCGACGGACGTAAACGAACAACGACTGGAGCCCCTCAAGAAACTTGGCGTACTTACCTGTTCAGACAATGAGAGGGCAATCGCGCAGTCGAAGGTCATACTGCTTTGCACAACGCCGTTGCAAATGAAATCCTTGTTGCCAACCATTTCAAAATTAGTCAAGGGGAAGATAATAATTTCAGTTGCAGCTGGAATAGCCATAAGTTACCTTGAAAAAAACCTGCCCGGCGCAGCGATCATGAGAGCTATGCCGACGATCGGGGGTCCCGTTAACGAATCAACTATGGGTTTTGCAGCAGGGGCTTCTGCAAGCCCGCCTGATGTGGAAACCTCGTTGCGTATTCTGAACGATATCGGGAAAACTTTCGAAGTTGATGACTCTCTGATCGATTATGTCACTGCCGTAAGTGCGAGCGGAATTGCGTTCATCTTCGATTGCTTCGATGGACTTGCATCTGGGGGTGTGAAAGTCGGTCTGAAACGAGATCTCGCTGTAAAATTAGTAGCGCACACCGCCCTAGGCGCATCTAAACTCATTTTAGAGCAAGGGAAAGAGCCCTCAGAACTCAAGAATTTCGTCACTACGGCCGGAGGAACCACAATTGCTGGCCTTTACGAGATGGAGAAACAAGGTGTGAGGTATGGATTGATGGCGGCGGTTGAAGCTGCCGCAAAGAGAGCGAAGGAGTTAACCGCCAGTCTAGCTAACTAGCCTGCTTCCCTGAGAATTCCGTCGAATCTTAACTGTAAGCCCATCACAGTTCTTAATCGTTAACGAGACGGGTTCATTCGAACGAGAGAGATCAAGTTACCACGACAACAAGCATCAAACTCCCTTAATCAAACTTTGCCTTTGAAATCATCTAATTGGCGGTGATCAGTAGCTCTCCATATTTCAGAACCTCTGCCTGGTATTCAGGATGAATTACTGTCGTGGAGTCGAAGTCCTCTACGATGGCTGGCCCTCTAACAACAGTTCCCCTGGAGAGCTTAGGGCGAAGATAGCACGGGGTATCTACGAAACCATCAGTTTCGGTGAAGTAGACCTTTCTGTTGTGAATCAGCGCATTTGCAAGGTTTGATTCACCCATCAGTAGCTCTGTCAGCTTCGGTTTTGCGAGCTTTCCGACAGCGCTCACCCTTATGTTCACCAACTCAACTGGTTCTTGGCGTGCAGCGTGTCCATAAGACCGTTCATGTGCTTCATGGAATCTACCTGTAATGATCTCCCTGTCAATAGTTTTCAAATCTCCTCCGGGTATTGGTATGACAAGTTCGTAAGACTGTCCAATATAGCGCATGTCCAGTGCTCTTATGAAAGTCATGTTTTCCTCCGCAACCTCTTCACGTCGAAGCAGTTCTCTTCCCTCGTCTTCCAACTCTCTGAATCGTTTTGTGAGGTTGTTGAGGTCGAGAGCTGCGAATTCTGCTACGTACGTTCTGACATAGTCATGCTTCAAGTCTGTCATCAGGAGACCCATTGCTGAAAAGAGGCCGGGGTTAGTAGGCACAATCAGCCTTGGTATTCTGAACTCAGAGCGCGAGGGCGTTCGCATGCATCGGCCCCGCACCTCCATAGGCAATCAACACGAAATCTCGAGGGTCGTACCCTCGTTCGACCGAAGCGCGAGACGAATTGATCGCTGCATATTGGCATTTGCAATATCAATTATGCCTTTCGCCGCTGCTACTACATCACCCTCTACGGCCGAGGCACATCTTCGGGCGATGGCTTTCATTGCTATTGAGGAGTACAGTCTTATTTCTCCACCGAGAAAATATTCTGGGTCGATTCTTCCCAAGACAAGGTTAGCGTCAGTGACTGTTGGCTCTGATCCGCCTTTGTCATAACACGCGGGCCCAGGTGAAGCGCCAGCACTCTGAGGTCCGACTCTAATTATTCCTCCTGAATCAATCCATGCGATGCTTCCACCTCCTGCACCAATTTCGACGAGGTCGATTACCGGTATCTTCAGAGGATATCCCGACCCCTTTGTGGAACCTAATTCGTTGGTCGCCATCGCCCCCACCTCGTAAGTTGACACGATTTTCGGTTCTCCCTTCTCTATCAATCCAACTTTGGCAGTTGTACCACCCATGTCAAACGAAATGACATCGTCGAATTCCAAGAGTTTCCCCATGGTCGACGCGGCGATGACACCTGCTGCAGGCCCAGATTCGATCATATAGACTGGTCTCTTCTTCGCCGTTGCGGCAGTCATTAGTCCGCCGTTTGATTGCATGACGTATATTTCCGATTTGATCCCCAGGGTTGAGAGCCTCGTCTCCAGGCGATCAAGATACTTTGCGACGATCGGCATGATCACCGTGTTGACTACCGCGGTACTCGCTCTGAAATACTCTCGGAATTGAGGTGCTATCTCGGATGAAATAGTGACATAAAGGCTTGGGTTCTCCTTCGATATTATTCTGGCAATCTGTTTTTCGTGTTCCGGGTTCAGATATGAATGAAGAAGACAGATCGCTGCGCTGTCGAAACCTTCGTTCTTGATCTGTTGTGCCAATGCCTCAACCTGTGAATCATCTATCTCCTTCAGGACGTTACCTTCCGGCGAAATGCGTTCGGATACTTCGTAACAAAAGCGTCGTTCGATGAAGGGTGTTGGTTTGTCAAAGAAGATGTCGTAGAGCTTGGGTCTTATCTGCCTCTGAATCTCGAGGAGGTCTTTGAAACCCGAGGTCGTGATGAATGCTCCTTTGGCAACTTTACCTTCGATTACCGCGTTGGTTGCAACTGTGCTAGCGTGAACGATTTGCGTTATGTCTTTGCCTTCAGCGTGAGGAGTGACGTGGTTTACTGCCTCCAAGAATCCCATTGAGAAGTCAGACGGAGTGGTAGAGACCTTTGATCGAACGATACTTCCGGTCGCCATGTCCATCATTACGGCATCCGTGAAGGTTCCGCCGATATCCACGCCGAGACGGTACTTGGTCATTTCTCGACGCTTCCACCAATAGAACTCCTGAGTTTCTTCGTCTCTTTCTCATCAAGGATTAGAGTTCGTTCGTTTACAACGATACCATATTCGCTTCTAGCTCGCTTGGTCGAGAGTTTTCCGTTGATAATGTCCGAAAGAACGGCTCGTGGGTCTGCGTTTCAAGCGGGCTGCCGTACCCACCTGCACCGGGTGTTTGCAGACTGATGATATCTCCAGGTCGGAGCTTGAGCGTGAATTTACCACTCAACTCTTTTTCTCCAGATCGACCAGGATTGAGTATCACTCTCGAAGTCTTTCCGGCTTTACCCCCGAATAGTCCTTGAGGCGCAAACTTGAAGGTATCTGCAAGAACTGTGACCGTTGGTTCGTGGTCTCTAAACTGATAATCTGCGTCTCAATCCCAATCCTCCCCTGAACTTTCCGGTCCCTCAGAGTTTGGTATCAGCTCATACCTGGTGATGAGTACAGGGTATCCTATCTCCATCTCTTCTATTGGAGAATTCTCAGTGTTATGATGGTGCGCCTGAACCGTGTCGACGCCATCCTTCGTAGATCTCCCTCCGTACCCTCCTGCCAAAGTCTCCATGAAGACGTATGGTTCCTTATCTCTCGGGTCCACTCCGCCGAAAGCGATATGAAAATAGGTCTTTTTGCCTTCTGCAGCTATTCGTTCGGGTATGAATTGTGAGAAAGCACTGAACACCGCCTCAGTAGTCTTGCAAGCAACCTCCCAACCTCCCACGACAGGTGCTGGATAGGCACAATTAACAACCAACCCCTTGGGAGCCTTAATTCTTACTGCACGATAGAAACCATCATTCACGGGAATATCTGGAGGAACCAGAGCTTTGATTGCATAGCAACAGGCTGAAAACGATTGTGACGAGGTCGAATTCATCGGACCTTGAGATTGCGGGTCTGACCCGGTTAGGTCGATTGTTATGTCTGATTGGCCTATTATCAGCTTAACATGTATCTTGATCGGCCTATCGACAACGCCGTCATCATCAACGTACGTTTCTGATTCGTAAACACCACTCCGAAATTCACCAATAGCACTTCGTGTCCTTCTTTCTGTGTAGTCATAGAGGTCTTCAAGCACTACTTTTACTTCATCCAGCCCGAAACGGTCGAGTAGGCCAGTCATCCGCCTTTGAGCAAGCTTGTTCGCTGCAACTTGCGCTCTTAGGTCACCAGCGAATTCTTTCTTTCCACGAACGTTCGCTAGAATCAACTTAAGCATCTCTTCGTCTAATTCCCCTTTCTTGAGTATCTTGACGCCAGGAAAAATGAGTCCTTCTTGAAAGATTTCAGTGGTTATTGCCAAACTTCCTGGTGCCCTTCCCCCCACATCTACGTGATGCGCCAGATTTACAACGAATCCGAAGATCTCGTCCAGATAATAGATTGGCGAGATCAGACTCACGTCGTTTAGGTGAGACATGCCACGATGCGGGTCATTGATCAATACGCCATCTCCAGGTTGTAGGTTCTCGACCCCGTATTCCCTGAGGGCGGAGGGTATAGAGAAGACAAGTGAACCGAGGTGGCATGGCTGATTAAATGCCTGAACGATGACTCTCATCTGGTTATCAAAGAACGCGCATGAGTAATCGAGTCTCGTCTTTATGTTCGTCGAATAGGCAGATCTTGCAAGTGCTGCACTCATTTCATCCGCTGTCGCTTGCAGGGCATTCCGAATCACTTCAAGCCTTATTGCGTCTGATTTTCTCTCCGTTGTTATCACATCTCGGAGCAGCCTAACTCGCCAGCTATTTCACTTATATATATATTCTCGATGTCACAACGAAGTTCGAGGTTCACAAGACTGGAAGATCATGCGACTGTCGCAATTATCGGAGGTGGCGTTCAGGGGCTCTCCCTAGCGTATAATCTTGCAAAACAAGGTATCAACGATGTGGTAGTCCTCGAGAAATCCTACATAGGCAGTGGTGGCTCGGGAAGAAACAGCGGAGGAATCAGGAGTCAGTATGCCAACAAAGCCAACATACTGCTTGCAAATGAGAGCTTGAAGATTGCGGAGAAAATATCTGCCGAGCTGAATTACAACATAATGTTTCGGCAGGGCGGATATCTCTATCTGGCTCGATCTGAGACCCAGATGCAGAACCTCAAGGATGCAGTAGCTGCCCAGAATTCACTTGGGATTGGGACCAGGCTTGTCTCCCCTGAAGACATTCAAGAAGTTGTACCAGACTTGAATACGGAAGGGGTCATCGGCGGGAGTTACAATCACAAGGATGGCATTTCAAGACATGATGCCGTAGTATGGGGATATGCGCGTCAAGCTAAGAAACTAGGGGTGCGAATCCATCAAGAAACTCCAGTTCACAGAATAACGACTGAAAGCGGGAGGGTAAGGTCGGTCCTGACAAGCCGGGGGGAGTTCTCTGCTGACTGGATTGTAAACGCTGCGGGTGCTCACTCAAAGGATCTAGCTGCAGACGTGGGTGTAAATCTCCCAATCTTTCCAGCGAAAAGAGAACTGTTTGTAACTGAGTCTGTCGAGCCATTCCTTGATCCACTCGTGGAAGACTTAGACACGATGGCGTACTTCACACAGACGGACAGGGGTGAGGTACTCGCAGCTACTCATGTGATCAGGGAAGAGGAACCCACCTATGACATGATGTGCACGTTCATGATGCTCGCGAAGACTGCCGAACAGACAATAATGTACTTTCCTCGCCTGAGAAATGTGGCGGTGCTAAGACAATGGGCGGGAACCTATGATATCACGCCGGACGGCAGCCCGATACTCGGTGAGGTCGATGAGGTAGGAGGTTTCATTCAAGCGAACGGTTTCAGTGGCGCCGGGTTCAAACTGTGCTTTGCAGTCGGAAAGTTCTTGGCCGAACTAATAATGACCGGCGAGACACCCTCGATCCTTCAACCGTACTCTCTAAACAGATTCAGAGAGGGAAAACTCCTTCTAGAGATGGAGGCAAAGGAGTCGGCCGCATAGCGGCCTAGATAATCTACTAGCCGAAGACCAACTGCGTATCAAGAGGCGTCATGTCGTTCTATTACCGCCCTTCGGAATAGTCCTAACTTGATCTGTCTCAAACTAGATCGGCCTTGTCAAACATATGATAACATTTTGTCCGTCGTACTCGAATTGAGATTTCTCGTCACACACCACCGGGGACCGCCACCAAGTCTGGCTCATTACTTCCGTGTAGTTTCAATCGGTCGAGGATTCTCTGTCTTGCACGATCTTTGTCATATCCGACAAGACGATATACTACAAAATGCCCATATCTCCCTCAAGCCGGGAACTGCCAGATTGCGGAAGCTTGTACAATTGCAGGCAAATAGACCATAATCGCCAGCTTGGTCGCATGGAGCTCAAGAATTGGCTGAGGGTTCACGCATCAACGATCACCCTTTGCTGGGTATTCAGCGAGGAAAGAAGGTCTCCTTACTTTTCGAGGGCAAGAGAATCGAGGCATATGAAGGCGAGACTGTCGGAGTTGCGCTCCACGCTTCATGCCAGAGAATCCTCTCAAGGAGTTTCAAGTATCATAGACCTCGCGGTCTGTTCTGCATGACCGGTAATTGTCCCAACTGCACTATGGAGGTTGACGGGATCTCAAATGTGAAAACCTGCTTAGAACCTGTGCGAGACGGCATCAGTGTGAAGGGTCAGCACTCTTGGCCAGCTTTGAACAGGGATCTAGGGTCGAGCATTGAGATATTTGATTTCCTTTTTCCCGTGGGGTTTCAATATAAACGATTCATTCGTCCTAGGATTATCTGGCCGATAATTGACCGGATAATCAGGCGAGCTGCGGGTGTGGGGTCCCTTCCTAGCGAATACGCAGGCCGGAGCCAAGAATGACTACAGAAAGGTCGCCGTTCAAACTGAAATATTGGTTATTGGCGGAGGGCCCGCAGGCTTATCGGCTGCTCTGGCGGCCTCGAAGTATGATACCAAGGTAATGCTGGTCGAGGAAAGGAAACAATTAGGCGGGATGCTAAGGTATCAAACGCATGGATTCGAAGACGTATTTCAGTACAAAGCCAAGAGAGGTTTTCAAATCGCTGATGATATGGCAAGGTCTGTAGAAGGAAACAGTCAGATCGACTTGCTTACTGATGCCAAAGTTTTTGGTTACTTTGCCGATGGGATTGTTGGCATCTGGCAGGGTAAGACCCTCTACCGATGCGTTGCAAGGAACATAATCGTTGCGACGGGAGCATACGAGAGGCCGATGCTATTCACCAACAACGACTTGCCCGGAGTGATTCAATCATCCGCCGTGCAAATTCTCCTACACAGGTTCGGCATCAGACCGGGTCAGAGCGTTGTAGTTGCGACTACCAATGATTACGGTTACAGGGTGGCAAGGAACTTAGAGGAGGCTGAAGTACGCGTCGTTGCGGTTGCTGATTCAAGGGAGTCAAATCCACGCTCGCAGTTACACAAGAGCTTGCTCTCCAAGAATATTCCGATCTTTCAGCCTTTTGTAGTAAGAGAAGCCAAAGGGGTCAGATGCGTGAGGGAGGTTGTTGTGGAGCCGGTAGTGTCAAGTCGTTCCGAAAGCTCATCTATTGAGCAGCTAAGATGTGATACTGTCTGCACCGCTGCAGGTTTTACCCCGGCAGTGGAGATTTTGGCGCAAGCAGGAGCCTCAATCAGTTTGACGTCTAATGGACCAATGCCAAAACACGACGAACATATGAGAGTCAAGAAAGGGCTTTACGTCGCTGGAAACGCTGCTGGGATAAAGGACCTATACAATTCGATTCTGGATGGCTGGATAGCAGGATTAACATGCGTGGTCGACATTGGCACTCATTCAGATGAAGCAAAGACCGTCAGGGAAGAGTATTTGCAGATGCGGCGGAGTTCGTGAGTGATTCATACCGGGTAAATCGTTCTTGTCCAAGAATAAGAAGATCGTCTGTTTTTGCATGGACGTAACGCTGAAGGATGTGGAGGAGGCAATAGAGGAGGGCTACAATCACCTAGAGGTGTTCAAGCGATACACTACTTGCTTCATGGGTACATGCCAAGGGAAGCAGTGTGGACTCGCTTCGATCCTGCTCTTTTGTAAATACGCCAACAAGGACCTGAAGAGCGTGAGTGTGACGACCATGAGACCTCCAGTTTTCCCCGTACCACTCGCGGTGCTGGCCGCACAGGAACCACCAACTCCGATCCAGAATTCTAGCAAAGTCGATTAGATCAAAGGAACGATGCGCTTAACTTTAAAGCATACGAGATTGAGTGCGAAGTGAATTCGCTTGAATCTTCATACATTGCGAATTAACGCTGATAACTTCGAGAGACTGACGACGGTTGAAGCTTAGCCCTGTCCTAATTCTAGGATTTAGTCTTCTTTCAACGTACGCGATAAATACAGTCCTCTCCGTTCTACTTCCGTTTGTCCGTAAAGATTTCGAAATGTCCCTGTTGCTCGCAGGTGTTCTCATCTCAAGCTACGGATGGTCAATAACGATTCTTCAAATGCCGGTTGGCGTAATCTCAGATCGTTACGAACCACGCAAGATACTCTCTCTCTCGATGCTCTGTCTATTTATTGCATCCCTCTGGTTTTCTACGTCCTCTAGTGTAATATCGCTGATTACCTCGAGAGTGATTATGGGAGTCGGTGCTAGTTTCGTCTTCGTCGCCGGAGTCAAGACAATCGAGTCGTATTATGCTGAAAAGGATAGAGGGAAAGCTATAGGTCTATTCAGCTCGCTGGCAAACGTTGGCGTGGTAGCGGCGAATCTATTTGCGCCTGCAATATTGCAATGGACCGACCTAGGTTGGAGAGGCGTTTATGGGTTAGTGGGCCTTTTGGCGCTGGCATCATCCATAATTTCGCTGAAACTAATACCACGACAAGCTGCGACCTCTCAAGTTGGAAACGATTCGAATGGAGTAGTCGACAGGGCAGTTGAGGACGAAATCAGGCTTGTTAGTCGCAATCCACACTTCTGGGTTCAAAACGTGATATCTTTTGTTTACTTTGGTTCAAATCTCGGTTTGCTCTTCTGGATACCTAGCTATTTGAAAGCAGAAGGGTTCAGTCTAGGCTTCAGCGGGATCGCGGTTTCCCTGATTGGTGTTGGATCTATTTTTGGTAGCACGCTCGGAGGATGGCTGATTGACAGAAACGGGAAGAGAAATCCAGTAATGAGAGCGTTCTTCGTTATCTACATAGTGGGAATTCTTATGATTGCATTGCTTCCTGGATATCCAGGTTTAGGCTCACTGTTCTTGATTTCGCCAATCCTGATCGGGCTCTCCTGGGGCGGAATCACAGTGAATACACAGCTAGTAGTCGAACTTTTTCCAGAGAAACTCGTCGGAACAGCATTTGGTATCACAAATACGGTGAGATGGTTCGGATCCTCTCTTTATCCTCTTATGATAGGTGCTCTCTTAACACTAAATTTCACGTACGGAGAATCGTTCTCAGTTCTTTGCGCTACCGTGATTGGTGCACTGGTTGTCAGTCGCTTCTCACTTGAGACGTGGCAAGACGCCGTTCTTTAGCTCGAACCCACGACGAGCCAGTTGGCGGCACTCCAGGCGAAAATATTCCATATTTAGACCCATTCCTCAATATTTAAAGCCATTATCGCATGCCGTTTCAGTGCATGGACGATAAGGTCATACCCTTAGCTGAAGCCATCGCGAAATTTGTCAAGGATGGAGATCATATCGCGCTTGGAGGTTGGGTCATTGCAAGATGCGTTGTAGCCGCAGTTCACGAAATCATTAGACAAAGAAAATGCAATCTCACAGTGAGCCAGGGCGTCGCGGGTTTCGACACGGATTTGCTCGTCGGCTCTGGAGCTGTCAAGCATCTAAACATGTCTGGCGGATCGCTGGAGGACTTCGGCAGACTAAATCGGATCAATAAAAAGATACTGGATCGAGAGATCGATGTTGAAGAGTACAGTGCGCTTGCAATGGCGACGAGATTCCTTGCCGGGGCGATGGGGTTACCGTATCTACCCACTCGTTCGCTGCTAGGCTCTACAATCTTGGAAAACCTTCAAATGAAAAATCCGCAAGTGGTCATCAAAGATAAGTGCCCGTTCACTGGTGACTCCTTGGTATTACTGCGAGCTCTGAACCCGCAGACTGCAATCGTGCATGCTCAACGCGCTGACCGTGATGGGAATGCCCAAATCTTTGGTCCTCTGTGGGACACGAAAGAGATAGTGGCGTCTGCAGATCGCGTCATACTCACGGTAGATGAGATAGTAGAGAAATCGGAGATCATACACAACGCTGAGATGACCGTGATCCCTTCTTTTAGAGTTCTATCGGTAAGTTTGGTCCCCTTCGCCGCTCACCCGACCTCGTGCTATAGGCTCTACGATTACGATGCACAGCACCTCAGAGTTTATGCCGAGGCGTCAGCCGATGATAAGACTTTCAAGGAGTACGTCAAAGAGAACATTCTCGCGAAGGGTAGCTTCGAGGAGTACCTAGAATCGGTCTGTCCAATGAAGCGACGAGAGTTACTGAAAGCTGACTGGGAGAAGGGCTATTGAAGATGCCAGCACCGGGTGAGCCCACTAAAGAGGAGATTATGATAGTTACCGGCGCTCGTGCGCTGAAAGACAAAGAGTTGGTTCTAGTGGGAAAGGGGCTGCCGCAACTTTCAGCTACCCTAGCGAAGATGAGCCACGCTCCAAACATGAAGATGATCCTCGAAGTAGGCGTTGTGAACTCTAAGCCCATAGATCCTACGATGGGCGTTGCGGATCCTAGGTTGTGGTATGAGGCGGAGTACATGAGTGGACTTGTTGACATTCTGGGAATGATGCTCCAGAGAGGAATAATTGACACAGGTTTCTTGGGGGGAGTTCAAATCGACACATATGGAAACTTGAACTCCACCATCGTAATGGACGAATCGGGGAAACAGAGACGCTTCATAGGGAGTGGAGGTGCAAACGATATAGCATCTCTCGCAAAGAGAACGGTCATAATAATGAAGCACGAAAGACGTAGGTTTCTTTCGCCTGTGCACTATGTCACTAGTCCAGGATACCTGAGTGGAGGGGATGAACGAAAAAGGCTAGGGCTTATGGGCTCCGGTCCCGAGATTGTCATAACCGATCTCTGCGTCTTCAGATTCAACCGGCAAACCAAAAAGTTGGAATTAGCGAGCACGCATCCAGGCGTAAGTTTCGAAAGCGTGCAAGAACATACCGGCTTCGAGGTAGAAAAGAGCAAGGACCTAAGTGGAAGTCCTCTACCGACTGAACGTGAATTAGAGTTACTGCGAAACGTCATAGACCCAAAGCATCAATATGTTGGAAAATGAGAAAGGCGATTCCTGTGATTATATTGATTATGACAGGTTTGGTCTATAGGCGTTTACATCTTTGACTATACTTTCAACTTGCGATGCGTTTTGCGTTGCTTGCAATCAGGATATAACGGTGCCAACGAAATATCGAGATGGGTATTTCCACTCGAATAATCGAAAAACAACCGGAGAATCACGATTGTGAATCAACAGTTTTCGCGTTACGCATTAGATGTTAAAGAAAAGAGAAGAAAGATCGAAGAAAAAACTAAGTCGCCACAATCAAAGCTCATGTCGGCGGACGAAGCAGTTAGACGGTTCATACACGAAGGCTCCCACGTCACGATTGGGGGATGCCTGTATTCACGAACCCCGACAGCGATCATCCATGAAATCATTAGACAGAAAGTCAGTGGGCTTACAATCTCGCGAAGCCTTCTTGGAATGGAAGGCGATTTGCTTGTTGGCGCATCCTTGCTGAGAAGGGCAATTACGAGCTGGTGGAGCGTGGGTTACGCTTGGGGGATCTCTCCGTAATGCGTAAGGCCGTGGAAGAACAACGTGTTACATTCGAAGAGTGGAGTCATCTTTCACTCGGCCTCCGGTACAGAGCAGCGGCTATGGGGGTTACTTTCTTGCCTAGCTTCTCAATGCTCGGTTCGGACCTTCAGAGAGTGAACGCCGTTGAAACAATTACTTGCCCATATTCTGGAGAAAAGGTGCTGGCTGTGCCAGCACTCTACCCGGACGTAGGAATCATTCACGCGCAAGTAGCTGACGAAGCCGGCAACGTGCAAGTAGGCGGATACGAGTTCATGGACCAAGACATCGCTCAGGCCTCAGAAAGAGTCATAGTGACCGTGGAAAAGATCGTCAACTCGAAGGATATCAGAAGACATTCTGATAGGACGACCATTCCATTCTTCTGCGTCGACGCGATAGTGAAAGTACCATTTGGGGCTTACCCGAGCGAATGCTGGAATCTATATGAGGCAGATTTCGATCACTTTGCTCAGTTCACCGAGCGAACCAACAAGAATGGGATAGATGGGGCCTCGGATTACCTTAAGGAATTTGTTTACGGCACAGAATCCTCTCAGGAGTTCTTGAAAAAGATTGGCTCAACTAAACTGAAGAAATTGAAGAGGAACATGCAAAATGTCATCACCTAAGCTCGAGTACTCGAAGTCGGAATTGATCGCCGTAACAACGGCTAGGCTACTGGAAGACAGGAAGACCATCTTTGTCGGAATAGGCCTACCGATGGCGGCAGCCTTGCTCGCACAATCCACACACAGCCCAGATCTATCGATTATGTTCGAAGGCGGCATAATTGCCCCACAACTTAAGCCAGGCAAAATGCCGCTGTCAACCAATGAGGCACGAGCAGGACGGAAGGCAATGGCGTTTTGCAGCATCACGGACATTTTCCTGTATCAACAGAGGGGTTTCTTGGATTACGGATTGCTCGGAGCGGCCCAGATAGATAAGTTCGGAAACCTCAACACATCAGTAATTGGAGATTCCCAAAAACCCAAGGTCAGGCTGCCAGGAAGTGGAGGAGCAAATGATATTGCAACTTCAGCAACTCGTGTGATTATCTGCGTGGTTCACGAAAAACGTCGTTTCGTAGAGAAAGTCGACTTTGTAACAAGCCCTGGACTGCTGAGCGGAGGAGATTCGAGACGTCAAGCAGGGTTGATCTTTGGGGGACCGTACAAAGTTGTAACGGACTTAGGAATCTTGGGCTTCGATTCAACGACGAAAGCGTTGAGGTTGGAAGCGGTTCAAGATGGAGTCGAACCTAACACTGTCTTGGAAAACACAGGATTCCATCTTCCCGTCGCAAGCCAAATTCAACAAATATCCCCTCCAAGTAAGCATGAACTTAAGATTCTGAGAGCAGTTGACCCTGAGAAAGTTATGGTGCGTGGAGGTTAAGTTTGATGAGTAATCCGAGGGAAGCAGTATCTTCGTACATCGATAAGAACCGCGAGGAAGTTGTGGAATTTCTACGTAAACTCATCTCATTTCCCAGTGTTACTGGTAACGAGAGGGAAATTCAAATTTTCATTTCGAACTGGTTGAAAGATTCGTTACACGTCAAGGTCGATGTCTGGGAGCCGAAAATCGAAGAACTTAGGAAACATCCGGGATATGTCCCGGTGGATAAAGACTACAAGGATAGGCCGAACGTGGTTGGCCTGTATACGGGAGATGGGTTAGGCCGTTCCCTTCTTTTCAACGGCCACGTAGACGTCATACCTGCAGGGGCGAGTGATACGTGGAATACCGATCCCTGGATTGGGACGATCCGGGAAGGAAAGCTCCACGGGCGTGGCGCTTCGGACATGAAAGCTGGTCTGGCAGGTTACACTATGGCTATGAACGCAATAATCAAGTCCGGATTGAAGCTAAAGGGAGATGTAATCCTAGAATACACGGTCGATGAGGAACTCAGCGGAAACGGAACACTCGCTTGCGTCACAAGGGGCTACAAGGCAGATGCAGGGATCAGTGGAGAGACTAGCAGTATGTACGTACAACCGGCCTGCATCGGCCGAATATGGTATGAGATCTACGTGAAAGGGAGACCAGCAGGGATTCAAACGCAATGGGATGGAGTCAATGCGATCGATAAGGGCTACGCAGTTACAAAGGCTGTTTCGGATTTCCAGGAAATACGTATGGGAAAAGTCAAACATCACCTTTACCCGAATATTAGAGAAACGATTCCTTGTCTAGTAGGAGTTTTTCAGTCTGGTTCCTATCCCAGTGCTTTCCCAGACTCATGCCTCCTCAAGGGCAGCATGGCAACCGTGCCTGGAGAAAATTCTGACGAAGTCAAGAAACAGTTCAGTGAACACTTGAAAGCGGCCGCAATGGCCGATCCCTGGTTGAAGGACCACATTCCAACGGTCAAGTACACCGGATATTTCGCAGAACCATCCGAGATACCAACCAATCATGAGATTGTGAAATGTCTGAGATCAGCATACAAGGAGGCTTTGGGCGAAGAAGCCGATGTCAGCGGAAGGACTGGCGCCGCGGACATAAGATTCCTCAACAAGTATGGCGGCACGCCCACCGTAATATTCGGCCCTGGCCCCACCGATCAGATGCATGCCACGAACGAATATGTGAGAGTAGATGATTTGATAGCGGCAACGAAAGTCTACGCAGTTAGCTATACTGGACTGGTGCGCAGTCGTCGCGTGAAGAGCTGGACGATTCAATGGCACGGATCAAGTTCGGATTAACATTACAGAACTACGTTGCACCTGGAGAGACGATTAGCCCTAAGACGCTAATCAAACACGCAATCAGAGCCGAGGAATTGTGCTTTTCCTCAGTCTGGGTTTGGGACCATATATTACTCGGATCGAAGAGTGTCTTTCCCGTTCACGACTCGTTGACCATGCTAACCGCTGTAGCGGTGAGAACAGATAGAGTCAGGCTTGGAACAGGGATATTGGTTCTCTCGATCAGAAACCCAGTGGTCCTAACCAAACAGGTAGCAACACTAGACAACCTAAGCGAAGGGCGGGTTACACTTGGAGTTGCCGCTGGTTGGTACGAGCGAGAGTTTCAAGCGTGCGGGTACCCGTTTGACACTCGTGGCCGAACGCTTCAAACGAATATTGAGATCATGAAACGTTTATGGACCGAGAACGGAGTGACTGGCCAGTACGGCCAATATTCATTCAAAAACGTAACCATGGAACCTAAACCATTCCAGAAACCTCATCCACCTCTTTGGATGGGAGGATACGTTGACTCGGTTTTGCGTCGAGTGGGTAAGCTAGCTGACGGATGGATATCGTACTTCTACACGCCGAAAAGTTTCGAGAAGAGTTGGTTAAAGGTACTTGAAAGCGCGAAATCGTCAGTGCAAGAACGTCGACACATTTGGAAACTGTGACATGGTCCCCATCAGGATCGATCGGAGTCAAGCGGAAGCGCGACGTGTAACGAACGAATTCATAGCGGGCCATTGTGATTTGCCCAAATGGAGCGAAGCCACACCCGACAGCGCAATAATCGGCACAGTCAAAGAATGCGCGAACATGGTCGAATCCTTCGCCAAGGCAGGCGTACAGGAACTCGTATTGATGCCTTCCGTAGCCCAACTCTCAGAGATAGACGAGCAGATAGAAGTATGTGGCAAGGAGCTGATACCGTCCTTCTCGTAAGTTAGCCGCCGTCGATAACACCGAATAGAACAACATCGTCACCATTCGTCAACTGAGTCGTCAGAGCGACAGTTTCCTTTCCATTTACAAATATCTTGAATTTAGAATCCAATCTTCCGTCGTGGCCGATAATTTCCTCCTCCAATCGTCCTGAGGTCATCTCATTCAATGTCGCAATGAGATCACCAACCGTGCGCCCATTCGTCTCAACTTGCTGCCTCTTGGTTCCTAGTATCATCTGCCATAAACCGAACAGCGCTCACATTGACAGATATGGAACTCAATCTCGCACAGACTCCTTCACAAAATGTCGACCGCTATCTGATGCCTCTTCATGACCAGTCACACTCTATATTCATCGAGCGAGGCATTTACTTTTCCCGATTTTCATTGGACGTTCGATTGCGGTTATGTGCGCAGTAACAACAAACAACTCTAGGAGATATTCTAGAGTTACGTTAATTAGAACACGCCCGATAGGGTGATTCTAATTCGGTGAATTCATGCAAACTCTTGAGGGCATTCAACGATCAAATAACGAGGAAACACGCGTTGACGCTTTACAGAAAGTGCTCGGCAAGACCAGGTACACTACTGACATGATTGAGCAAACGGCACTTTACCTAAGGCTTGTTCGTTCCCCACACGCCCACGCCATTGTCAAGAGGATTGACTTTTCAGCTGCAGAGAAAATCAGCGGCGTAGTGAAGGTTGTAACTGGTAAGGATGTCCCAGGAGCTAACGAGGTAGGCTTCTTCATACAAGACCAACCATTGTTCTGCGATCATAAAGTGAGGTTCGTCGGCGACACCGTCGCCATGGTGATCGCTACGACTCCCGAGGCCGCTGAAATTGGCGTCGAAGCGGTAACGGTGGATTACGAACCGCTCCCAGCAGTCTACGATCCTCAGGAAGCTCTGAAGAGCGACGCGGCGAAAATCCATGAGAAAGGTAACTTTCTCGATAGCTTCTTGGTTAGAAAGGGGGATGTTGAGAAAGGATTTCGCGAAGCCGATGTGGTGGTTAATGGCACCTATCAGACTCCTGTCCAAGAGCAAGCGTATCTTGAGACTGAGGCCGCCTTGGCGTATCCGATACCTGATGGTATCGCCGTCCTCGGCTCGATGCAATGCCCCTTTGCTGTAGAAAAGGCCGTAAAGGTCGTTCTTGGAAAAGCTGTTTCCAATGTCCGCATAATTCTGGCGCCAACAGGTGGAGCATTTGGCGGGAAGGAGGATGCTCCGGACGAGGTTTGTGCTAGAGCTGCTCTGGCCACTTATCTTACCAAGAAACCTGCGCTTCTTGCCTTTTCGCGTGAAGAATCCACAATCTTCCATCCCAAGCGACATCCCATCAGAATTGAGAGAAAGATGGGAGTTACTCGTAAGGGGAAAATTACGGCGGTTGAAGCCAACATTTTGCTTGACGGAGGAGCATACGCATCACTGAGCTCACGAGTCCTTTTCCAGTCCGTGTGCTTGGTCTCAGGCGCGTACGATGTTCCTAACGTGCAGGTAGATGGAGCGGTTGCTTACACGAATAAAGTTCCGATGGGCGCATTCCGAGGTTTCGGTAAGCCTCAAGCACTCTTCGCCGCAGAGCTCCAGATGGATGAGGCCGCTGAGCAGCTGCATATGGACCCGTTTGAATTCAGACGCAATAACATCCTTCGAGTTGGATCAAAGACGGCCACCGGGCAATTACTCTCTAGTAGCGTTGGCCTCGAAGAATGTTTGCTAAAAGCTGCGGAGGAGTCCGGATGGAAGAACAAGAGGCAGTTGTATTCGAAACCACAGGTTGGCGAGTTGCGTCGTGGCATTGGCATGGCCTGCATGATTCACCCGACGAGCCTAGGGCCGCTTGGCGTAGACGTTGGATCTGGAATTGTTCAAGTCACCCAAGATGGGACGGTGCAAGTATTCACCGGGATGACTGAGTATGGTCAAGGGATCTACACCGGTTTCGTGAAGATCGTCGCCAAGGATACTGGGTCTGAAGAATACGAAGATCAACGTCGAGATGGTGGATACGAATCTGGCGTTGGATTCAGGTCCCACGGTAGCTTCCAGAAGCACCGTCATGGGCGGCAAGGCGCTCTATCTAGCGGCAATTCAACTTAAAGACAAAATGGCGCGAGTAGCCGCAGAGTCCCTATCTTGCAAACCAGAAGACCTACTCTGGGAAAATGATGTGATAAAGCAAAGGTCGGGCACGAAAGAGTTGACCTTCGCTGAACTCGTGAACGAATGCCGACGCAAAGGACTTGACCTCAAGGAAGAAGCCTGGAACCGTGCAACTGGCATCAACTGGGATAAGGAAAAGGGGGAGGGTTCGCCTTGGAAGTCGTATTCATGGGCTGTTCACGTCGCGGAAGTTCAGGTTGACGTTGAAACCGGAAAAGTGGACTTGCTGAACTATGTAGCCGCTCATGATTCTGGCACCGTGATTCTTCCAACTCAATTCAAGAGCCAGATTTACGGTGGTGTCGTTCAAGGTCTCGGATACGCCTTGATGGAGGAGCTTCTTATCGGGAATAAAGGGCAAATCATGAACCCCGGATTCCTCGACTACTACATCCCAACCTTCGCGGACGTCTCAACAATCAAACCGATTCTGGTCGAGGCTCCTGACTTAGAAAACGGACCGTTTGGAGCGAAGGGGATAGGTGAACCGCCAATCGAGCCAGTTGCTGCCGCAGTCGGTAACGCTGTCTACAACGCCCTCGGATTTCCAATTCGAACATTCCCTTACACCCCAGAGCGGGTTCAGACAGCTCTTGCGGCAAGAGATAGCTCATGAAATCATTCCAATACCTAGCCCCCATTGCTCCGTTCAACTACCTAAGACCAAACGACATGACTGAATTACTCGACGCGATGACCCAGTATGGTTCAAAGGCAAAGTTGATCGCGGGCGGTACCGACCTTACCATCGCCCTAAAACACCGCTCGATCCACCCCGAAACAATAATCGATCTTAACCGGCTTCGGCCCACTTTATCCGGAATAACGCTGACTAAGAACAGTCTGCGAATCGGTGCTATGACAACCTACACGGAACTTGAACTAAACCCGAATGTCAAACGTTTTGCGAGGGCTTTGAGTGAGGCTGCTTCACAAGTTGGAACTTATCAGATCAGGAATCTCGGAACGATCGGAGCGAATCTAGCCAATGGTTCTCCAGCCGCCGACACGGCGCCTCCGCTCATCACCCTCTCGGCGAAAGTAAACATGCAAGCCAAAAGTGGAGAGAGAACAATGCTCGTAGAAGATTTCTTCACAGGGGTAAAGAAGACAGCGATCCGCCCCGATGAAGTGATTACTTCCGTGGAGATTCCTCAAACCCAGGGTGTTTCGAGCTACTGGATGCGAGCCGCAAAACGAAATGAGAACGTAATTTCTGTAGTCTCAGTCGCGGTCGCCTCCGAAGTGAAAGACAAAGACTTCGGAACCAGCAGAATCGCTCTCGGAGCAGTCGCGCCCACTCCAATCCTCGCAAGGAAAAGCTCTGAGAAACTTACGGGAAGCCCAGTCACTGAAGAGGCAATTGAAGCAGTCGCCAAGACTGCTGGCGATGAAAGCAGGCCAATAACGGATGTGAGGGCTAGCGCCGAATATAGAAGGCAACTGGTCCGTGTCCTTACAAAGAGGTCCATCAGGAAGGTGGTGGAGATCGCGAGGGGAATCGAGAAATGAAGCCCGAACCACTAGTCGAAATAACATGCACCGTCAACAGAACGATCCTCCACAGGAAGATTCTACCGAACCTTACACTCTGTGACTTCTTACATGACGAAGTCGGCACCACTGGTGTGAAGAAAGGCTGCGACACCGGCGAATGTGGGGCCTGTACCGTCTTAATGGATGGAAAACCTGTCACCTCATGCCTCGTACTAGCTCCGCAATTGGATGGGCATGAAATCACAACTATCGAAGGATTAGGAAGTGAAACAGCGCTGCATCCGGTTCAGGAGGCGTTCATCGAACTTGACGCGGCCCAATGCGGATATTGTATCCCAGGCATGATAATGACCGCCTCAGCATTATTGAAAGACAAACCGAACATTACAGAAAGCGAACTCAGACGTTACCTTTCAGGTAATCTTTGTAGATGCACCGGATATCAACAACAACTCCAAGCAGTCGTGCTGGCCTCCAAAAAGATGATAGGCCGCACGAACAAATGAATTAGATTGCTCCTACGTAAGAATACACCTTGGGCGATGCGATAAAACTCCCACAAAGAAGGCACTGATTGGAGTCAAGGGACGAGCTAAATGGGTAACGCTGATCGAGAATTCAACGACAGAAGCGATAATCCTCATCAGGTAAGGACAACGAAGACTCAATTTGCGTCGGGCAGTCAATCAAGTCATTGGCTATTGATTCGCTGCCCCGAATGTGACTCCGCTCTTAAAATTGTCCCAAACCAAAAGGAAAGCCCCGATGGTTACGTCTTCGCTGAGTTGGATAAGCACGAACAATGTTCGAATCCAAATTGCCGGCTATCTTTCCGGGCGACAGTCGACATAAGCGTCTCAAAGCAACCAACGAAATAAAATGGTTGAAACTGGATTGATCTATAGACACCTCTTGGCTCTTCAATGTCCATACTGCGGTAGTTCTAACATCATTTCCTCGATGTTCGAAAAACAAGATGGCGCATCAGGCTACTATATTATGGAGACGAAGGGCTCACAAACAGATTGTGCCGGGTGCAGCAGAAAATTCTACTACCAGATCCGTGACCTCCACGTAACCCCATAACCAAGGGCCCTCTCGAAACCCAAAAAATCAGCCAGGAAGACGTTTGATGAAAAAGGGGATTTCTCGTAGTTACCGGTACTAGGATCTTCGCCTAGTATTTTCGGTGCTTCTGGTAGCAGTCTCTACAGTAGACTGGTTTACCAGTTGTTGGCACAAACGGTACTTGCGTATCGGCGCCGCATTCGGAGCATTTGACATTCGTCATTTGCCTCGGGGCACGATCGCTTCTATTGTCATAACCCATTTCGTTTTCCACCGTCCCAATTTTTTAGTTATACGAAAGATAATACTCGCCGCGGTAATCGGCATGACCTTGACGGTCGTCCCATCATCCACGCAGGTAAGATCTCCAGTATACCGCCTGCGCAATAGGCAAGACCCCCATAAAAACTGATTCCGCGCTCATGCTTTGAGACAATTGGAGATGGGAGGCGGAAAAGGGTAACGTCAAGTTAACGGTTGTTAAGAGGTTCTTCGCGTTTTCTGTGCGGAATTGAATGGGGTGGATCCACCCCTCGAGGGGTGGTGCCAAACGGTGCCAAACGAAGGACACCCTCGCCCCATTCTACGCCTCAATCCCCTCAAACGAAGCGATTTGCAGCAGCAACCAACAAGTTGACGTTACCCCAAAAAGGAAGGCAAACATGCCTCATTTCCCTGGTCGCCATAGCATTCCTAATACGCTTTCTGAGAGGGGGATGGTTCTTTCAGGAAGTTTTTACGAAGTAGGAGAGGAAGGATTAAATGCGCATGTGAATGCAGGCCCGCAATTCGGTTGTAGTCTAGTATGCAGTTTTGCTCGAAATGTAGTCTTGCGCTCGTTCCAACCAAGAAGGAAAAAGTGGTTGTGCTAGCTTGCCCTAAATGCGGGGAAGAAACTAGACGGTCGGTTCCGGTTGTGCAGAAGCTCGGAACGGCTAAGGAATCCGTCGTGGTAATCGGTAAGAATGAGAACCTGCAGACGCTGCCGAAGATGAAGGTTAGCTGCCAAAAATGCGGGCACGGCGAAGCGTTCTATTGGATGGTTCAGACTCGGGGTGGGGATGAAGCCTCGACCCAGTTCTTCAAATGTACGAAGTGCGGGTGGACGTGGCGAGAGTATTCGTGAAGGAATCCAGGTAAGTTTGGGCCTTGCGTTTCGGGGTTCTTGTTCCGAATTTTGGTAACTGTTGCGGTTCTCCTAGAGAGCTTGCTGAACTGGCTATCCAGGCGGAGAATTCTGGGTGGGATGGGTTCTTCATCTTCGACCACATGCTATACAGTAGTAATGAACAGGTTCCATTGGCGGATCCTTGGGTTGCTTTGGCAGCCATTGCAATGAATACAAAACGAATCCGAATCGGACCATTAGTTACGCCACTTGCTCGCCGTCGGCCGTGGAAACTCGCACGGGAGACCGTCTCAATTGATCATCTGTCGAATGGGCGGCTAACACTTGGTGTTGGCCTGGGCGATCCTGCCGAAGTGGACTTCGCTTCCTTTGGCGAGAGCGGCGAAGATCGGGTACGTGCTGAGAAACTTGATGAAGGGTTAGAGGTATTGGTTGGTTTATGGAATGGTGAACCGTTCAGTTATCTCGGGAGGCATTATGAGGTGCGAAATGCTCAGTTCCTTCCACCACCTCTTCAATCGCCTCGTATTCCTATTTGGGTTGCTGGTAGGTGGCCGAGAAAGGAACCATTCCTTCGCGCTGCCCGATGGGAAGGAGTGTTCCCGCTAGGGTTAGCGCGAGGCAGTAAGTTGAACCCAGACGAAATTCGAACTGTCCTCTCTTTCATCAAAAATCATAGAGCAGCTACATCCCCATACGATGTTGTTGCCACCTCAGGTGACAATCATGATGCACACGATAACGAAATGCTATCCGCATACGCCGCCGCGGGCACTACGTGGTGGATGGAAGACATGCGCAAATTGCGCAACTCAAGGGAAGAGCTAGGAAGCCGAATCCGCAAGGGACCGCTTAGAATCTAGAATCATTGACAATCGAGTTAACAGAACCAGAAAACTATGCCCCCCAGGGTCACAGGTAGAAAGAGACTCACCTTGGAAGTTCTCACATAACGATTGAAATCAGGTGCGGGTAACCGTAACCTTAACCACACAACTCTACCGCGTTCGCTTCCTCTTCACACCCATTGTCATAGCCAGAACAGCCATCTTCGTGAACATCCCATTCTCCGCCTGCGGGTAGATCACCGAATGGGGGCCATCCATAACCTCGTCCGTAGCCTCCTCTCCCCTAAGCACAGGTAATACGTGAGTGACGATGGCTTTCTTATCCATCTTATCAACCAGCCTCTGATTCAGGGTCCAATCCCTAAACCTCTCGTGCAATTCAGCCTCACGCTCCTTCCCAAACTTGCTAGCCCCAACCCTCAGTAGCTCATTCGAAGCCCAGTTTCTCGGAAAGATACCGTGCGCTCCTTCCACGGCCGAGTTTAGATCGTTGGTAATTTGGAATTCTCCGCCTGAGGCTTGGGCGTTCGACTTCGCCTGTTCAACAATCTTTGGGTCAATCTCAAATCCGGGTGGATATGCGAGAACAACATCCATTCCGAATCTCGGCATGAGCAAAGCTTCCTCCTGTATGCTGCACCGGCCTCGGAAGCTTTTCGCGTAAGCCCACATAATCACATACTTCTTCCTCCTAACCTTCCCAAGTCCTTCCTGAACGGTCATCAAATCTGCCAGACCCTGTGTTGGGTGGTATGTGCAGCAGGCCATGTTTATGACTGGAATCTTCGCATGTTGTGCATATTCTCGTACTACCGATATCCCAGCTCCGTAAACGTAGTCGATGGCTGAGTCTAGAATTCGGACGCCGAGGCCGTGACCATACAAGTCATACATCTTAGCAACATCCTTCGCCGCTTCCCCCGATCCCAAACGTGTGGTGGAAACATCGATGTACTGCCCGTGGCCCCCAAGGTATGTCATTCCCGCCTCAAATGCAGCCCTCGTTCTCGTTGATGGTGCGTAGAATAGCATGAAGAAAGTCTTGTCCGCGAGTAAGTGCGGATGCTGGCCGCGATGATACTTCACCTTAAGGTCTCTTGCCAGCTTAAGCGTAGCCTCTAGTTCTTCAAGCGACCAATCTTGAGTAGTGATCAGATCTTTACCTGCTAAGTCGACTCTCGGCACCTATCTTTACCTCATTTTGAATTGCTGGAAGCTGTCTGGTAAATAGCCCGGTAAATAACTTCCTGAGCGGGAATTACCGTGAAAGTTGATAAAGATATACTGGGGCATGGGATGGCCTTCGATGTGTTTCAAGTTTGACTGAGAAACTTATCGTGATTGCCCTTGGGGGAAACGCCCTGCTCAAACGAGGCCAGAAAGGCACCTTCGATGATCAATACCAAAATGTCAAAGGAACCGTGACCAAAGTCGCCGACCTAATCGAACGCGGGTACAAGATAGTAATGACGCATGGCAACGGGCCACAGGTCGGGGCAACCCTACTCAGGCATGATGCGGCGAAGAACATAGTTCCGCCATTTCCACTGGATGCATGCGGCGCTGAAACGCAGGGATTCATAGGGTACATGATACAGCAAGCACTCAGAAATGAACTCAAGTCGCGTGGAATCGACAAGTTCGTCGTGACCTTGATCACTAGGGTTATCGTCGATAAACACGACTCAGCCTTCCAAAACCCAACGAAACCCATTGGGCCGTTCTACACGAAAGAAGAAGCAGACAAGGTGCGAGAACAGAAGCCCGAGATAGTTGTCAAGGAAGACGCTGGGCGAGGCTATAGACGTGTAGTGCCGTCGCCTGATCCCAAAATTATAGCCGAACGTACCGCGATAAGGGCCTTGATTGACGCCGGCTTCATAGTTGTTGCATGCGGAGGAGGCGGGATTCCCATAATCGAGGAGAACGGACACGCGGTTGGTGTTGAGGCTGTCATCGACAAAGACCTCGCAGGTCAAAGGCTAGCGACTCTTATCGGCGCCAACATGTTTGTCGTCTTAACGGATGTCGATGGTGCCTACGTCAACTATGGCAAACCCAATCAGGAAAGGATAAAAGAAATTACCTCAGGAAAATTGAGGAATTATGCGAAGGAGGGGCAATTCAAAGAAGGAAGCATGGCGCCAAAGATCGAGGCTGCAATTCGGTTTGTTGAAAGCGGAGGGGAACGTGCAGTAATCGCAGCTCTCGGAGATTTGATCGAGGCTCTAGACGGTAAAGCGGGAACTCAGATAACCGTGCCAAAGGTTTAAGTCGAAATCATAGAATCGGTGGGTTCGAGGCAGTAAGGGTGGTTTCATTCGTAGGGTTATGGAGTGGCAAAAGCTTCCTTGACACAAACGATTTCTCACAAGAGGAAGTCAAGAAGATTCTTGACGCTGGCCGACGAACTAAGAAAACTCTTCCGGGCACACAAGAAACATGCGTATCTCCCGGGGAAGACGCTTTTCATGATGTTTTACAATCGTTCCCTCAGAACAAGAAACTCATTCGAGGCAGGTATGTATCAACTCGGCGGGCACGCTCACTTCCTCAGCCCACAAGATGTATACACACCCGCGTTGCCCGAGGACATGGTCGCTTACCAAACCGAAGCGATCTCTGACGTCGCCAGAGTGCTGAGCAGGTACGGTGACGGGATCGCAATTCGAATCTACGGCGACGCTGCAAAGTGGATTATTGGCAGAGGTCACAAGGTCGTTCAGGAATTCGCTAAATACGCCACGATCCCTGTGCTAAACATGGAGGACGACATGTACCATCCATTTCAAGCTCTAGCGGACGCACAGGCCATGAGGCAGGCAATTCCTAAACTCAAAGGAAAGAAACTGGTCGTATCCTACGCCTACTCGGGAGGCCTCAAACCTCTCGCTGTCCCTCAGAGCGAGGTGCTCATCGGAACACAGATGGGAATGGATGTCGTTCTTGCACATCCCCCAGGGTTCGAACTTGAAGACGTGGTAACTCAGGCTTGCAAAGCGAACGCCGATCGATACGGCGGCGGCTTCCACGTAGTGAACGATATGAAGGAGGCTTTCCAGGGGGCGGATGTTGTCTATCCCAAAGCCTGGTCTCCAAAGAACTACGTCCCACCCCACAACGCCACAGTGGACAAGAACGGTGCCACAAGCTACCAGGACAAATTCAAGGACTGGATATGCACCCAAGAAATGATGGACCTCACGAAGAAGGGAAAGTACATGCACTGCGGCCCAGCAGACCGGGGGCAAGAAGTAACCGATGAGGTAATTGATAACATGGATTATTCACTATACTTCGAAGAAGCCGAGAACCGTTTGCACGTCCAGAAAGCAGTCATGGCAATGGTGATGGGCGGGCGGCCGTCAAAACGGCGAAAATGAGCACTTAACCTGAAACAGGGTTCTGCATGGTTAAGCGTCAAGCAGAACCTCTCATACTGGCGAATTGGGGAAGACGCTTCATCGCTTGGATGATAGATTACATAATCATCAACGTCATGCTCGCATACGTTGGACTTGAGGATTTAGAAACCAAACTCTTACCCCCGTTCCTCATGCCACGAATATTCGATATGTCCATTTGGTCCCCGATATCGATACTCGTTTTCTTTCTGTACTGGACTTTCTCGGAATGGTACTTTGGCAGATCAATTGGGCAGTTGTTGCTGAATCTACGCTTAACCAACCTTGAAGGGAAAAACGCAAGCCTACCAGCTTCAGCGATTCAGAGCATCGGAAAATCCCTGCTGCTCCCCTTAGATTGCCTAATTGGATGGGTATACAGGCCTTGCCGAAAAGCAAGACAGAGGTTCTTCAACAAACTCTCTAATACTATTGTCATATACCTCGGAAAACCCCAGCGCACAGTCAACCAAGGCGATTACACTAAGGAAGCGTAGTTTCACAAAACCGCCGAAAAATCACGCCCGAATTTTGTTCGATAGATTAAAGGTTCAACTTATAATTCATCAGCCGAATTTGGAAGTCGAAGCAGCATGGCAGAGTACGACATTATCGTGATTGGTTCAGGTCCTGCGGGTCTCACTGCCGCAATCTATGCTGGCCGCGCATTGGTGAAGACCCTCGTCGTGGGGGGTCGGTTGACTGGCGGGCAGCTCATGCTAACAAGCGGCGTAGAGAACTATCCAGGGTTCTCAGAAGCGGTTCAAGGCCCTCTACTTATGCAAGAGATGCGAAAGCAGGCCGAGCGGTTTTGCATGCAGATTATGGACGACGACGTCGTATCAGTAGATTTTTCACGTAATCCATTCAAAGTCACAGTTGGCAGCGACGTTCACACCTCGAAAGTGGTCATCATAGCAACTGGGTCTTCCGCAAAATGGCTAGGTATACCCTCCGAAACAAAGTTACGCGGCCGTGGAGTTTCAAGCTGCGCAACCTGTGATGGCTACTTCTTCCGGGGTAAGCGTGTAGTCGTAGTCGGTGGCGGGGACACGGCGACGGAAGAGGCGCTATTCTTGACGAAGTACGCGACTGAGGTCGTTCTTGTTCACAGACGAGGTGAGTTACGGGCTAGTAAGATAATGCAACGCAGAGTCCAGTCTAACGAGAAGATCAAACTTGTTTGGGACTCAGTGGTCGACGAGGTGCTTGGAGAGAAGAAGGTAGAGGGCGTGAAAGTAAGAAACCTCAAGACCGGAGAACATTCTATTCTGGCATGTGATGGTGTATTCGTAGCGATTGGGTTCGAACCCAACACGAAAATATTTCAACCACAAATCAAAATGGACGAAAAAGGATACATTCTCACTGAACACGGGACGAAGACGTCCGTCCATGGAGTGTTCGTTGCAGGAGACGTACACGATTACAAGTATCGCCAAGCCGTGACAGCTGCAGGCGAGGGATGCAAAGCCGCTATGGACACGGTCGCATACCTCGAAGAACAGAAAGAAGTCACAGTAGCTGCACGAGAAAAATAACTCCGCCAGGAACCGGTGCGGTTTTCAACCCGCTCCCCAGAGATAGCATGGGACTCCGCACTGAAACCACTAATTCGATGGTCGAACGGCGTAGCCATTCGATACGGCGAAACCACTTTACTCCTGGATCCGCTAGACAGCGATCCCACAGTCTCCAACCTGTTCATTACCCACGCACATTACGACCATGCGAAAGGCTTCCAGTTCCCCCTCCAAAAGAAATACTCGACGAAAGAAACAAACGAACTCTACGAAGCCGACACCGGCCGTAAGGCAGGTAATTGGGAACCAGTCCGGGTTGGCCGACGAGTGAGGTTAGGTGAGGTTGAAGTTGAAGCGCATGATGCGGGGCATGTGCTTGGGTCAGTTCAATATGAAATCATAACACCCGATGAAAATGTAGTTTATGCAAGCCACATCAATTTCACCGACACTCTAGTCTCCAGAGCGGCCGAAGTAGCGCCGTGCGATACTCTAATTCTCGAAGCAACATTCCCCGCAGCCTCCCAAACCCTTCCGCCTCGTGAATCAGTAGTTGCAGATATCGTCAAATGGGCTTTGGAGTGTGTTGGTGAGCGTAGGGTCCCAACGTTTGCGACGGACCCCATCGGGAACGCGCAGGAATTGGTTAGAGTTTTCAACACATGGACAGAGCTGCCCGTGATAGTTCACCCTCGAATCGCCCGAATCAACCAAGTTTATGCAAAGAATGGTGTTGGGTTGAAGTTCGTGGACGCGTCAACTGAAGAGGCGCAGTCTCTGGTGGGGGATGCGAGATGCGTGGTGATAATTCCGAAGCGGTTCGATGCTACTCGATACGGAGAATTCAGGATCGCTCATGTAACCGGCTGGCCAACCGCAGCTGAGAGGGCTGCAGGGAAAGTATTCACTTTAAGCGAACAAGCTGATCTAGACCAGTTGCTCCGGTTCGTGAAGGAGGCTCGACCGAAGACAGTTTTCACTTTCCGAGGAGGCAGCAAGCTGCTTGCGGAACTTGTCTCCAAGCGGTTCAGTATAGCGGGAAGGTCGCTCGCCGCTGATACACAACGCTCCAAGTTCCCGGCCCCAAAAATAGATGAGGAAAAGGTGGGGGCTTGCGAGGATTTCATCCTGAAACTCGTCGAGGTGCCAGACTTCACGTATGATAAAGCGGAGCTGGTTGCCCGAGTGTTGAATGAGGGCTTCAAACTGCAGGAAGTGGAAGAGGCTTTGAATCGAATAACGCGCAAAAGTCTGCTCCGTTACTCGGATGTAACTGGCGGGTACTCGTTGCCGAGCCAGCCGCCATATCGCCTAGGAAAAACCTAGAGGCCTAGGCCTCTGAACAGGAATTTCTTTTGGCAGTAGGGGCAGGATGGGCTTTCGCGCGGTATAGTTTGGCTGCAATAACCACATCTGATGTATGCTGACGCAACTTGCAACTTTCATCATCCATATGACGAAAGGAATTTTCTTTTTGATATTTAACCCCTATACTTGCAAACTTGCTCCCAAACATCAACCGCATTATTACAAGGTCCAAGCAACGTAAACTGGTTCGGTTGGAAAACCTGAAATCGTCTCCAGATTGTAAGCTATTCTTGTGTTCTAATAATGACTGAGTTCAATTTCAAAGAAACTGCGTATACTAAGCGGACTCCACTCTCCCGTGCGCTCTTCGCTCGTTCAAAGCGAGTTCAACCTGCAGGGGTCTCGTACCGCAACCGATACTTTGAACCATACCCGTTTTTCGTCAGAGAAGCTTGTGGAGCCAAACTCATCGATCTTGACGGGAACGAATACACCGACTACTGGTGCACACATTTCGCCATGATCCTTGGGCATGCTCATCCGATCGTTATGCAAGCAATCAAGAATCAAGCGGAACTTGGGTGGCATTTCGGTCTTGAACACGAGCTAGAGGTGACACTCGCTGAAACGATAGGCAAGCACGTGCCGAGTGCGGAAATGGTCCGGTATACTAGCTCAGGTAGCGAAGCCAACTTATTCGCAGTTCGTTTGGCTAGGACATTCACGGGAAGGGATCGAATCGCCAAGTTTGAGGGAGGATGGCACGGCGCAGTACGATCCACTTCATATTGCGATGATGCCACCGTTCGAGAAGCCTCTATCCGGTGGTATCCCAAGGGCTTCTCAAGCTGACACAGTCGTAGTTCCCTACAATGATCTTAACGGATTTCTGGAAGGGACCAAACGGGAGAGGCTGGCATGTGTCATCCTTGAACCCGTTCTCGGAGCAGGAGGAATGATTCCAGCGGACAAGGAGTTTCTCAAGGGGATAAGAGAATACTGCAACGATACGGGAGCCCTGCTGATTTTCGACGAAGTGATCACAGGGTTTAGGCTTGGTTTGAGCGGTGCGCAGGGTTATTTCAACGTCAAACCGGATGTTACAGTGATGGGAAAGATAATAGGCGGTGGTCTGCCCATCGGCGCGGTCTGCGGATCACGCGAGATAATGGAAAGGATGGACCATACGAAATACTCGGGTTTGGAACTAGCTTACCATGGTGGTACATTCGCGGGCAACGCGCTAACCCTATCTGCGGGACTCGCGACGATCGCTATACTGGAACACACACCCGTCTACGAACACATCGATAAGCTGGGCAAGAAGGCGAGGGAGTCGCTCAACAAAATCTTCCAAGCCAACGCCGTCTCAGCTCAAGTGACCGGAATCGGTTCACTCCTAAGCATTCACACCACCGCCAGAGGACCTATCAAAGATGCAAAAGCTTACGCGGAGGCTGACCACGACAAATCAAGAAAATTGTTCGAACACTTGCTTGACGACGGAATATTGATGATTGTGCCGGAGAGGTTGCACGGCGCAATTAGTTATGCGCATACCGATTCGGACGTTGAGCGCCTAATAACATCCGTCGCGCAATTCTTTACGACTAACTCATAGGCCCGCGCTGAATGTCAGAATGTCTTGAGCATAACTGATCGTTCTTCTCCCGAGAGTTCAAGCCTTGGTGTGATTGGTGGTAGGTCGAGCATTGTTCTCAATCCAGGTTCCAGTTTCTTCAGGCGTGGCAGCGAATTAACTATGATCGCGGGTGTTGCACTGTCCCCTTGAACTCCACCGCGAATCGTCATATCCACGGGCGGTATGCCGTCGATGAGAACTGAGTCGTGTGGGTTTGGTGCGCCCAAATACATGCGTAGGTCGAGCACTACTAATTCTTGGCCTGCTAGAATTCCTTTGGCGACTTGCCGGACTCCTGCGACTGCACCTGCCTGAACTTTAATGAAGTCGCTCTGCACGTCCCTCTCAGCAATTACTGGGGTAATTCTTTCTTGAATCTCGCCCACCTTCCAACCCATCGCCAAGGAGACTAGACCTACTGATTCGGGTAAGCCGACGTGCTTGATCGATCCTGCCGCAACTTTCTTCTCGAAATCGGTTGGGGGCATTCCTGCTCCAATCTTTTTCTGGAGCGGCAGCCTCCGCAGTGACGCGTCCACCACCCTCTCTGCTCGAATAGAGTTTACCTTCTGGCAGACGCCGCTCAACGCTACGGCTAAGGTATCTAAGAGAAAGCCTGGATTCACACCGGTTCCGAGCACTACGACGTTTCTTTTTCTTGCCCGTTCATCCAGCTCCTTCGCCAGGTCGGGGTGTTTGGCAAATGGGTAAGTGAGTTCTTCAGCGGTTGACACAACGCTTGCTCCATGGTCAATGATCTCGACCAATTGAGGATGAATTGTCTTCATGTACGAGGAAGTCGCGTGCGTGACAACCTCGGGCTGTGCACTTTTCAAGATGCTTGATGCTTTATCGGTCACGAGGATGCCTGTGTTTCGAGGCTTCTGAAGTAGCTGGCCTACATCCTTCCCAACTTTAGCTCGGTCAATGTCCACCGCGCCCACAACCTGTACCCAAGGTCTTGTCAAAAGCACTTCAACTATTCCTAGACCTATCGGTCCCAACCCGTATTGGACCACCTTGATTTTTTCCACCCTTAATCTACCACCGTATTTTTTGGTGCGCTAGTGGGCTGTGCAGCTAAGTTAAAAGATACTCAGTGGTTGCCGTGAATACAGTAAGCGCGAAACTTCTTTTACCACAATGTATCCCGCTCCAAGCCAGGGCCTCGATTTGACTGAACCCCACCGTATAACCTACGACCTCCTCCCTCCACTCACCTCCCTGATCATGTACGTGGTTCTCTCGGGGTTCGCCCTGGTCTTCCTATACGGCTTCTACCGACGTCTCCGGTTTTACTTTAGAGGTTCACTCCCACCGAAGTTTGACCACGTTCGTGAGAGGGTTTGGAGGACTATCACTAACGTCTTCGCTCAGAAGAAGGTTGCAAAGAAACCGTATCCGGGATTAATGCATTTACTGATTTACAGCGGTATACTCGTTCTTTTCATAGGGACAACCCTTGTTATGATAGACAGCGACCTCTGGGTTCCCCTCTTCCACCATCAAATTTTAGTCGGCTACTTCTATCTCGCATTTGAATCGTTCCTCGACGCCTTCGGACTGGTCGCAATAGCGGGCCTCATAATCGCCATTTTCAGGCGCGTTTTTTCCAGACCCTCTAACCTTCCCACGTCGCGGGATGACATATTCATCTTCTCAATCCTCATAGTCATACTCTCTACGGGCTATTTGCTTGAAGGAATACGGTTAGCCGTTGATCGCCCTCCTTGGGCCCCGTGGTCGTTCATGGGCAATCAGGTTGCGCTATTTCTAACCAGCCGTGGCGTGGTTGGGCCTTGGATAGTGGGTTTCTATCAGTATTTGTGGTGGTTCCACGCTCTCCTAGCGTTCACGGCGGTCGCCAGCATTCCCTACACGAAACTCTTTCACGTCTTCACATCCCCACTAAATGCACTCTTCATTCACCTTCGCCCCAAAGGACAGCTTAGTTCGCCCTTCGATCTCAAACAGGTTCTGGCCTCGGGTAGTTTCGATGTGAAAGTTGGGGCTTCGGCGATCACGGATTTCTCTTGGCAACAGAGGCTATCATTTGATTCGTGCACGCAATGCGGCCGATGTACGAATGCATGCCCCGCAACCGCGGCTGGGACACTCCTCTCCCCCATGCACCTGATACTCAAACTCAGAAACGTGATGTTAACGCAAAGCACCCTTGATGGAGGGAGTTCCGTCATGCCGAACATCGTAAACCCCGAGGAACTGTGGGCATGTACAACGTGCCGAGCTTGCGTCAACGAGTGTCCAGTCCTCATCGACCACGTGGATGCGATAGTTGACATGAGAAGGCACTTGGTAAGTGAGGGAAAGCTCGACCGTCCAAAGAGGGATCTCTTAACTAATCTAGGTAATTCAGCAAATCCGTATGGGCTACCTCAATCGGATCGCATGAAGTGGGCAGAAGGTTTAGGGGTAAAGACCGCGAAGGAACAACCTGAGTTTGAAATCCTCTACTGGGTTGGATGCTCAGGGTCATACGATCCAAGAAATCAAGCAGTATCACGGGCGATCGTGAAGATTCTTCAAGCCGCGAATATTCGTTTCGTCATTCTCGGAACCGAAGAGAAGTGCAACTGTGAAGCGGCGAGAAGGTTAGGGGAGGAAGGACGTTTCCAACAGAGCGCGATAGAGTTAGTGGAGCTCTTCAAGAAATACAATGTGAAAACGGTTCTAACACAATGTCCACACTGTTTCAATACATTCAACAACGAATACCCAGAGTTCGGAGCAAACCTCACAGTACTGCACCACTCACAATTCATCGAACACCTCATCAAGACTGGGAAATTGAAACTCAAACCTTCAGTCAAAGGTACAATCACCTTCCACGATCCTTGCTACCTAGGCAGGTACAATGGAGTTTTCAATTCCCCGAGGGAGGTAATCTCCTCATTGGCTCCCCAAACGACGGTGGAGATGAAACGATCCAGGGAAGGCAGTTTCTGTTGTGGGGCAGGGGGAGCGAACTTCTGGTATAAGGTCGATCAAAAGAAGAAAGTAGGAGCGATGCGTTTCGAAGAAGCACAGGAAACGCAAGCAAACATCTTAGCCACCGCATGTCCCTTCTGCACGTCTATGCTTGAAGACGCATCAGTTGCCGCAGGCGCCAAGGAATCCCTTACGGTGCGCGACATCGCCGAACTCGTAGCGGAGCAAATCTCAGCTACATAACGTATTAATTCGATGATGCGCTGAAGCCCTCAATCCGTGTGATCGACGATGGTAAAGATCCTAGTTCTCATGAAGCAAGTCTATCAAACGGCCGACCTGAAAGTCGACCGAAGCACTAAGACCATCGTAACCCAAGGAGTTCCTCGAGTCATTAGCGAGGTCGACAAGAATGCCCTGGAAGAGGCGGTGAGGATCAAAGAGAAGCATGGAGGCAAAATCATAGCGATAACCCTCGGCCCACCCGAAGCAAAAGAGGCGCTAAGAGAGGCATTAGCAATGGGAGCAGACGAAGCCTGCTTGCTCACAGACCCGCTCTTTGAGGGGTCAGATGCTCACGCAACCGCGAACGTCTTAGCCGCGGCGGTTACAAGGATTCTCGAATACGATTTAGTACTCTGCGGTGCATATTCAGAGGACCTATTCGCTTTCCAAGTCGGCCCACGACTCGCGGAAATGTGCAATTTGCCGCAGATAACCTATGCCACCAAACTGACTTTAGAGGGTGACCGCGTGACAGTAGAGAGGGACCTTGAGAATGAGAGGCAGGTAGTAGAAGCTAAGCTCCCATGTTTGGTTAGCGTAGTCAGGGAGATCAATGAGCCACGACTTCCAACCCTTATGGCAATCATGGCGGCGTCAAAGAAACCCACAAACATTTGGGCCGCACCCGACCTTGCCCTAGGACCGGAAGAGCTTGGATTCGACGGGTCGTTGATCGATATCGTCAGAAGCTCGGTCACCGTCGGCGAAAGGAAACGAATCGTGCTACAAGGTGAAGCCCGAGAGATAGCTCCGAAAGTTGCCAAGGCCTTAATCCAGGAAGGCGTTCTGAAGGCAGCCTGATTATGTCCCAAGAGAACAAAGGCGTTTGGGTATTCTCCGAATCACCACAATTGGCACTGGAGTTGCTGGGTAAAGCTAGGAGCCTTGCCGATAGCCTTGGCACCGAGGTAGTCGCCGTCACATCGGCGGAGGATGGGAACAAGTTAATTCAAAGTGGCGCCGACAAGGTTCTGATGATGTCCAACCCGCTGTTGAGTTCGTTCCAAGTAGACACTTATACCGATGCCTTCGAAAATCTCGTAACAGAGCAGAAACCGGACATTCTTCTAATCGGAGCGACCCGAAACGGGTTAGAGTTCGCTCCCCGCCTAGCCGAACGACTAAAGACGGGCTGCGTAACCGAAGCAACCAGACTCGAACTAGACGCAGAAAAGAAGTATCTTCTCATGGACAGGGTCACGTGGGGCGGCAATTTAGTTGAGACTCATATATCAAAAACCAAACCACAAATCGCAACCGTCGCTAAAGGACTCTTCTCCCCTAACCCTTCAGACGCAGACGCGAACAGGAGAAATTGTCAAGGTTGAACCAAAAATTAAACCCCCGAGCACCAAGATAATCGAAACGAAACCAAAGCCTATGAAAGGTGTGAAGTTGAGTGACGCCCCGGTCATCGTCTCCTTCGGACGCGGCGTAAAGAAGAAGGAAGATATGGGATTAGTCGAGCAGTTCGCCAAAACTGTAGGGGGCGTAGTCGCCTGTTCTAGACCTATTGCGGAAGATCTGCGTTGGATGCCGGAGGATCAATATGTGGGCCTCTCCGGTCAGAAGGTAAGTCCGAAGTTATACTTCGCAGTTAGGAATATCGGGGCAAATTCAGCACTTAACGGGAATCAGAAACAGCAGAATCATAGTCGCAGTAAACAACGACCCTAAGGCACCCATCTTTGAGTTCAGCGACTACAACATCATAGCCGACCTGTACGAATTCATACCCGCTCTAATGGATGCTGTGAAGCAGTTAGGGAAGACCTGAACAAGTTCGTGATATTACCAGGGTCTCTCTACCGGATAGGCACTTTTCTTTCTCGGAGGAATCAACCCGAGGCATGTCCCCTTATGATAGGAAATCATCGAAACGCTGTGAATACCGAACTTTCTTTGAATTTCACGATAGGGCACACCGTTCATAATCATCCTGTCGAGCTGTTTCCGCGCCTTATGCTTACAAAGCTTGCAACTAATCTCTACCACATACTCCAAACAATGGCCTCGTTGTGAGAGGCGTACTGCGTACCGCGTAGTTTCAGAAACTACAAATTATTAACGTTAACTGCAAATCTCTCCGATGCGGCAATGGTTTGCTCTGTCATCATGCTAAGTGCGTATCAACGATGGAACCGACAGAATGGACGCGGATAGAAGTGTAATAAACAGTCGTGGGTCACGTGCTAGGTTGAGTAATGTGCGACCTTGGAAGTCGATGTCCGACGTCTTATTCAGAATATCGTCGGCGCCTAATTCTTGAGCTATGCTAAAAATTCGGTTAAGGTTGCGATCAGGCAACCGATAGAGGAGTCGCCTTAGCCAAGACATCGCCCATAAGTCAAAACCGAACATTCTGCGCCAGAGGGTTTCATACTCTTCCAGGTGCGACGCGGAAAATTCTTGGTCACGTACAGCTTTTGCGGCGGTTTCGCCTGCAATTCGACCGCATGCCAAGCCAAAGACTATACCGCCGCCAGTTGTTGGTTTGACCTGCGATGCTGCGTCTCCAACTGCGAGGATATTATCTGCGTAAGTACGATTTACTGCTCCCCCTACCGGAATCGGATGATAACTTGGAGGAGTGATTGATTTCGAATGCTTTAGCTTAGCCGAGACTATAGGATGTTTGCCTATGAAACGTTCGAAACATTGCCGAACGTTAGCTCGAGCACCGGCGGCGATGCCAACTTTTGCTGTTCCGTCATGGCGAGGGATTATCCACCCAAAGAACCCCGGAGCAAATCCTTGACCGAAGTAGACTTCAACAAAGTCCTCATCAACGTCTACCAGATTTTCAACGCTGAACTGAGCGGAGTTCACCACGATTCCCCTCCCAAGGTTCGTAAAGCCAGCGTACCTTGAAACAGAGGCTCCACATCCGCTCGCATCGATTAGCACTTTGCAGGTTATGTTCTGTTCTTTGTTACCACCAATTTTCAGCAGGATTTCTCCATCGTCTAGGCGTTTGTAGCTTTCAACGCGGGAACTCAGATGCAGTGCAGCCCCGTTCGTCTTCGCTAGATCGGCGAGGTATCGATCGTAGGCTGCTCGATTGAGAACCCAGGTTACTGGTTTCGCGCGGTGGAGCGTAAGCGGCATACCCCCAGGCGAGTGCAGGACGGCTCCTTTGATCTCGTTCTCAATGATTCGCCTTGGCACTTCGGGGCTAAATTGCTTGAAGGCGAGGATTCCAACGTGCCCTGAGCAGTGGGACGGCGTTCCAACCTGCGAATGATCCTCGAGTATAGAGACAGAAACATTCCTCTTGGCGACTGCTAACGCCGCAGTGGCACCGCTAACTCCGCATCCAACGATGGCAACGTCGGTTGAACTGTGGGGCAAAGCCTTGTTTTCTCGACTGCCTAGTTTGAAACAAGCACAGATTTCGTGAAGCTATGGATACTGGTTATCTATCTAATGGTTCGTTGTTCGGCAATTTCGACTCGGCGCTTGCCTTTCATTTGGCGTGAAACCCTAACTAAGCCGTTAACCTCCAGCTTCAAGAGAATTCGGTTCAACTCGCGAAAACTAAGGTCCTCCTTGCCATTTCGAATCTCCCGGAGCAACTCGTCATCTGTTAGTGGTCCCTTTCGTCCTATGAGATCCAGGACGAAAAGGTGGAGGGGACGGGGCCCCCACACTTTCTCCAATCGAATTGACTCCTTGAATGGGACTATGCTACCGGGGTTGGGGCAGTTGCTCGCTCTCTTCTGAGTCGTCTGGAGAATTTCTGATAAAACGCATCATCCTCTGCGGCTACGCTTGGGCCTACCCTTTCCATGGCCATGTTGAAGTCGCGTCTTGAGACTTCGGTTGAATTGATGTCATCCCGCAGGGCTGTTATCGCAGCTTCTCTGCAGACGGCTTCGATGTCGGCGCCGGAATATCCCTGAGCCTTTCTGGCTAAATCCTCCAGGTCAACGTCCGCCGAGAGCGGCATTCCGGTTGAGTGTATTTTGAAGATTTCTTTCAATGAGTCCAAGTCTGGGGACGGTACGTAGATCAGCCTGTCAAACCTGCCTGGTCTCAATACGGCTGGGTCGAGCATATCGGGTCGATTCGATGCCGCTATGACGAGTACGTTTTGAAGGCTCTCGATTCCGTCTATCTCTGTCAAGAGCTGGCTGATCACGTGTTCGCTAGCTCCCGAGTCAGCGTACCCCAGACCTCGCCTTGGCACTATAGCGTCAAGTTCATCGAAGAATATTATCGCCGGGGCCGCAGTTCTTCCTTTTCTGAATACCTCCCGAATCGCCTTCTCGGATTCTCCAACCCATTTGGAGAATATTTCGGGTCCTTTTATCGAAATGAAGTTGGCTTCGCTCTCCGTGGCCACTGCCCTAGCGAGTAGTGTCTTTCCGCATCCCGGTGGTCCATAGAGGAGCACGCCTCGCGGCGGTTTAATGCCCATCTTCTGGAAGACTTCTGGTTTCTTGAGAGGCCACTCGACTGATTCCATGAGTTCCTGCTTTACAATTTTCAGTCCGCCGACTTCATTCCAATGCACTTGTGGAACTTCAACGTAGACCTCTCTCATTGCCGTCGGAGTGATCTCACGGTAGGCAGAGAGGAAGTCATCCATCTTAACCATCATCTTCTCCAGGATTTCGGGCGGGATTCTTTCTTCCTCGAGGTTGATTTCAGGGATGTACCTTCTCAGTGCTTTCATGGCTGCTTCTCGGCAGAGGGAGGCGATGTCGGCGCCTGTGTAGCCGTGGGTTACCTCGGACAATCGTTTCAAGTCCATGTCCTCGGCTAGTGGCATGTTTCTAGTATGGATTTGTAGTACTTCGAATCGTCCTGCTTTGTCTGGTACGCCGATCTCTACTTCCCTGTCAAACCTTCCTGGCCTTCGAAGAGCAGGGTCGATTGCGTTTGGTCGGTTTGTTGCTCCGATGACTATGATGTTTCCTCGTGAGCCCATTCCGTCCATGAGGGAAAGGAGTTGAGCCACGACGCGGCGTTCGACTTCACCGGTGACCTCTTCCCGCTTGGGCGCAATGGCGTCCATTTCGTCGATAAAGATGATGCTCGGGGAAGTTTCTTGGGCTTTTTGAAATATCTCACGCAGCCTAGCCTCTGATTCCCCATAGAATTTGGACATTATCTCCGGTCCCGAGATAACGTAAAAGTTTGCGTCGGACTCATTGGCGACAGCCTTGGCGAGCAAGGTCTTACCACAACCAGGGGGACCATAGAGGAATACTCCTCTGGGGGGTTCGATGCCTAACCTTTGAAAGAGTTCAGGGTGTCTTAATGGCAACTCAACCATTTCACGGATCCGTTGAATCTCCTCGTGGAGCCCTCCAATGTCCTCGTATGTTACGATCGGGATGCCTTTCTTTTCGGGTGTCGGTTCGCTGAGCACCTGTACGTGCGCGGTTTCGTTTATCTTGACAGGGCCATGCGGTCTCGTTCGAGTAACGATAAGTGGGACGGCGCTTCCAAAAATCGATAGGAGAGTCATATCTCCTTCGATGAAAGGCATGTCCATGAATCTTCGTTTAACGAAGCTAACAAATTCCTCATCCACACTCAGTCTCACATCTGTGGGAGCGAAGACTATCGCTTGCGCGTCCTTTACTTCCGCCTTCCTTACGCTTACGTACTCGTTAAGTGCGACGCCGGCGTTTCTACGGATGAGTCCGTCCATCCTTATGATTTCCTGACCCTGGTCTTCAGCGTAGGCGGGCCAAGCCACGGCAACCGTCATTTTCTTGCCATGAATCTCGACGAAGTCACCTGCCGTTATTCCAAGCTTCTGCATAGTATCGTTATCTATTCGGACCTTACCGTGCCCAACGTCCCGTTGCCTAGCATCTGCAACTCTGAGGGAAGATTCGCGGCTACTCATTGTCATTCTCTCGAATGGTGATTTCGTCTTGAGTTGTTTTGACCGTCAATCGTGCTATTAAAGTTCCTTTCGGGTTCCGTGCGCTCAGTTCTCTTTCGGTTTCGGCCCAGAACCCCGCGGTCAAATAGTGCCATGCTTGTGTCAGCTCGGATTTTGTTACTTTAGGTAACACGTTCGCATTTAAATGTTACCGAACGTAACTAAACTCGGCCGACCCTTAGGACCTCGATCTGACTCACTTGGTCGACGCCCCGAATGGCTTCCTCAACGCCGTCCATTTGGCCGGCTGCATCTTCGGGCAGAACAACATGTGCTATGAGGGCAACAAGGCCGAACGCCACTGGTTCTTCGTCAAATCGCTGCACCGTAGAACCGGCCGGAAGTGAAGATTGAATCTTAGATTTCAAGGCGTTCAGATCGATGTTCGCGTCGCTCGGAAATATCTTGATGGACGCCAGAACTCTCGCCAAAGTCTTACACTCTGATCGAATTCTCAGGGCCCCGTGTAGCCACACTTCAAGCAGCGATAAGGTCTGCCGAACATTCTACACTTCTCACAACGCCAAATCGTTACTTCGCCGCAACTCGGGCACGGAAATTTCACCGCTCCTTCTCCTGGCAGAATCGTTCGCGCGCACCAAGTACAGGTAGGCATACGGATGATTTTCTCAGTAGTTGTCGTTGTACTCATTCGTATGCTCCTCGCGGGTTCTCTCAGCCAAGTCTCTGGAGGTTATAAATTGATTGCTAATTCCATCGATGGCATCCTTTCCTTAGGCCGATCGCCATCGACCGACAAATTCAAACAGTGGTCTGCAAATCCTCTCATAGCGAACTGCCGCCTTGAACGGTGGGAGAGTAGCTTTGGTCAAGATAGATTCTATTTGCGATCTGGACAGGTTCAGACGGTTCATGATAATGAGTACATGTCAATCCTATATCCCACCTGAACTCGACGAAGATGAGACCATCTACCCCGAAAGGTCCTCAGAGAACGGCACAATGTACGTTGAGGCGGAGGATAAAGAGACCGTCCATCAAGCACGCGACCTTAGGTTCGCGAGAGTTTCAAACGTTCTTGGAATAATATACAACTCGAAAAGTGGTCGTACCCAGCTGAAGTGGCGCCACATGAAAGGGAGAGTAGGGAGACTAAGTGGTGAAGCTAGTCCAAACACATTGGTCAACTTATTTGCATCAGGGGCGCTACCTGAATCCTACGCTATCGCCGGCCGTGAACCTGTAGCTGAGGCTGCCCAACCAAACGAGCAACCCCCCGATTCGATAAATGAGGCCTTCGCTGACACCTAATATTATGCCATGCCGCTGTTCCACGCCATTCAAGCATTCTCCGGGATTTGCGTCGTCAGAGTCTAAAGTTGTAATCTAGATCAAACGAGGCGTATTCAATCGTAGTCGACCGAACCATGCGCCTTGAATCGGAAGCTCGCAAGGAAGGTTTGTTAGAACAACGTTACACGCACGGCAAGTGGAATATAATAAAAATCTTCGTAAAAGGCGAGCTTCGCGAGAT
This sequence comes from Candidatus Bathyarchaeota archaeon, assembly GCA_963833125.1. Taxonomy (GTDB): domain Archaea; phylum Thermoproteota; class Bathyarchaeia; order 40CM-2-53-6; family 40CM-2-53-6; genus FEN-987. The sequence goes on from CAWHWX010000018.1 coordinate 95,136, forward strand.
AATCGTGAACCACAGGGAAGAGTACTCAACGAACTAAACACGTCTAGCGTATAGGCGCGTACGTTAGACAAGTTTTGTAATGACGGTCAACAACCTGAACCCGGAGTCGCAAGCGAGCTTGGGCGTTGACCTAGCTGATATCATACCAGAACAAGTAGTCACCCTCGACAGCCTCTCGAACAGAACTCTGGCAGTGGACGCTTACAACGCGCTGTACCAGTTTCTAGCGATCATTAGACAACCAGACGGCACACCCCTTCAGGATAGACGCGGAAGAGTAACAAGCCATCTGAGCGGTTTATTGTACAGAACCACGAACCTGGCGGAGAAAGGGATCAAACTTGCTTTCGTTTTCGACGGTAAACCACCTGAAATGAAGGCAATGGAGATTCGCAGGCGCCGCCGAGTCAAGGAAGAGGCGATGACCCACTATGAGACAGCTCTCAAGGAGGGAAAACTTGAGGAAGCTCGAACATACCCGCAAGCCACCTCATCGCTGAAGGATTTGATGGTGGAAGATGCCAAGAAGCTTCTTGACGCTTTGGGCGTTGCTTGGGTACAGGCACCATCAGAAGGCGAGGCCCAAGCCGCATTCATAGCGGCACGTGGAGAAGTTTGGGGAGTAGCTTCTCAAGACCATGACTCATTGCTATTCGGCGCGCCGAGAATGGTCAAGAATCTTGCAATTACCGGGCGCAGGAAACTGCCGCGCCGGGACGCCTATGTTGAGGTCGAACCAAAGGTTATCGAATTAGTCCGAGTTCTCGATTCATTGTCATTGACTAGGGAGCAGTTAATTGATGTGGGGATATTGATTGGGACGGATTTCAACCCTGATGGGACTAAGGGGATAGGTCCCAAGACAGCGGTAAAACTGATTCGTGAGCATGGTAACATTGAGAACCTGAAGACGGCTGATCCCACGATCACAGTTCCTACCGATGCTGCCAGTATCAGGCGGATCTTCCTCGACCCGCCGGTAACCACCAGCTATACACTCAAATGGTCCCCGCTCGACGAACAGAAAGTCGTCGACTTCCTGTGCAAAGAGCGTGACTTTTCCGAAGACCGTGTGCGCAAGGCAGTATCAAAGATGATCGTATCCCAAGCTTCTTCCTCTAAGAAGAGTACACTCGAATCCTACTTCTGACAGGTCCAAACGGTCTTCGTTAGGGAGTTGATGATGCAGTTGCCAAGTCAGGGCTTTCAAATTGCATCACTATTGCCATCCGCGTTTTCCTCTCATAGGCACAAAAGCCACACCTCCAAGATTCTCACGCCTCAAGCCGCCATCAGGCTTTTTTCTCACTCGGAAGAGTTCTTGATAGAATTGGGCTCCGCCGACCGGTATGATCAAGGTCCCAGCTGGGTTGAGTTGACCAGTTAGTTCGACTGGGATTTCCGGAGCAGAACTTGTAACGATGATCAAATCGAATTTTCCATTTTCATTGAGGCCCTCGGACGCATCCGCGGCAACGAAGGTAACCCTTTCAGAGTATCCTAATCGTTCTACATTCATTCTTCCAAACTCAGCTAACTGCTCTATGATCTCAGCCGACCATACGTGTCCCCAAGCCTTCTTTGGTTGCTCAAGGGGGGCGACAACTTCAGCATATACGCAGCTCATATAGCCGCAACCTCCTCCAACTTCGAGCACTCGCTGGCCGAGTTTCATCTCTCCATACTCGCAGAAAAGAGCCGTCATGTGAAGCGCGCTTGTAGTCTGTCCATAGCCAATCGATATTGGTGAGTCAATGTACGCGTATGACCTGGCTTCCTGCGGTAGGAACTCTTCGCGAGGAACTTTCTCCATCGCTCGAATTATGTTTCGATCCTTGAGCAGTCCCTCATTCTTGAGCTCTGCGACCGCTTGCCTCCTCAACTCTGCGAAGCCCTTCAATTTCCCCTGAACCATAGGCCGAAGATGGGCCAATAAACGTTCAAAAGCCTATTTCCAACCAAGGAAGTCGATCATCAGGGTTGCAATTCGTCGAAGATCTATTCGCCCAAGGTCACGCCAACGTACTAGGAACGCATAGAATGACCTTTGAGATAACACGAGAGCCTGAGTTATCGAGACGCGGGGACTGTGTTATCGCTGTTAACGCGACAAAGGGGCCACGAGAAATGTCGCCTCAATTCAAGAAAGCCTGCACGCGAGAAGGGTGTAGAATAGTCGTAGAACTGGAGGTTGAAGGCTTATTTGACGTTATTCGAGGCGAAGGGTGTCCGGAGCTTAGCTTTACTCACCCAACCGAAATGGTTGGGAGGAAGTCCTCGTACACATCGGATAGAACAATAATGGTGAGAGCCGACAAAGCTGCATGTGACCTCGATAGGCGACTGATAAAGGCTTTGAAATCTCCCGAGACTAGGCTAATCGTCCACATTATCGCTGAGGTCTAGCTTCAAACAACGGCGGCGTCTATGGCCACCTGGACTCTACCTGGAGCAATCTCCCGGATCTGCTCATGAAAATTAAAGGACTTCACTTCTCTCTTCTCAGCCGCGACCGAAGATCGGAATGACTTTGTGATCGAGTCAACGCTCGTATCTCTCTGCGCAAACTGATAGAAATGTATCAGTCCCCTTCCTTCTTCAAGATTCGAAGGGCTGCATCGATGTAATTCCGTGCTTCGGACGGCAGATTCATGATGACCCTGTCAGCGATCCCATGCACCTTAGCTTCTGAAAAGTACCTTACGTCTCCCAGCAACGGTGTTACGCGGTCAGCTACGCCATTGGCGAAAACATTCTCTTGGAGATATGCGATCGCTGAAGGATTAATGTCAATAGAGTGCACTCTCGAAGAATGCTGGCGTTTGGCGATTAGAACTGAGTAGGGGCCAACCCCCGCGAACATATCGACAACAACTTCATTCTCCTTAACCTGTTCCGCTACCCGAAGTCTTTCGTGAGAAAGTCTCGGGTTGAAATACACAGCAGACACGTCGAGATGGTAACTGCAAGAGAACTCACGGTGAACCGTTTCCATACCACCGGACCCAGCCAAAACCTGCAGATTCCGTGTTCGAAACTTTCCTGTGACATCCCCAAGTTTTTTGACGACTAACCGAACGTTGGGATTGAGTTGGAGTATGCCCATACCAATTTCTGTCGCAAATGGTTCTAGCTCAGGGCGGAGATCGATGACTGCTATGTCACCGATAACGTCGAAAGCGCGGGAGTATGGAAACAAACTGACTGGGAACTTGGCCAGCTACTGCCTCTTCTAGGTTCTTGGGACGGGAGGTTTTGGGTTCAAAGGGAACTTGCTGAATCTGAAAGGGGCCTAGCTCTCTCCTCAAAATGTCCTCTTGTTGGTCTGATGGACTGCGAATTAGCGGAATCATAATCATTCCCTGATTTTTTCCAAGTTCATACCCATCTACCCCAAGTCCCATGTTCCTCAAGACTCCTAATGCCTTCTGGGCCTTTTGCATGGGCAAAACGAGTCCAGGAAGTACTTTCAGCTTGCATCCATCCTGGTGTGTCACTCGCCCTCGAATACCTGAAACAATCCTAAATACCCAAATGATGCTTTAATCAAAAGTCCGGTTGGGATTTTAGGTTTGGTGCAATGGAAGCGAAGGGAAGAAGTGGTTGGCAAAGAAGTAATTGACGCTGATGCCAAGAAATTGGGCGTGACCAAGGACCTAGCTTGGTCCGACGACGGAAGAATGGCGTTGGTAATAGAATTTGGTGATGAAGACGAATTTTTCTTGTCATTCAATGAAATCGAAAGGATTGGCGATGTCGTCTTTGTGAAAGCCAAGTCTGCGTTGACCGCTGCCCCCTCAATAACCTGCCCAGTATGCAAACACAAGAATCTCTTGGAGGCAAAGTTTTGCGCGAAATGTGGTCGGACGTTGGAAGTGAAGGAAAAGAAGCGCTCGCAAGGTCAAATGCCTTAGATTCTAGCAATTTGCGTGGATGGAAGTGGAGATGGGGCTTGTAATCGTTTGTGTCAGGATAGTATGCTTCAAGCTCGCTAGCTGACATGGTTTGCTGTATAATTAGCTAAAACCGCTTTTATTCCGACCGTATGATGCCCTGCGAGTGCAGTAGATGTCGTTATCGATGTCAAGGATTTCTAGGAGGACCCTCGGTCTAGTCGCCTTAATCACAGGTTTGATCATACTCTCAACCATCGCTTCTATGTTTCTAACTCCTGCTGCAGCTGCAGTTGCACCTGCATCACCATCCAACATCCACACCGAAGCGGTGACTTCGATTAAGAAATTCGCTCTCAGTGAATGGACTGTTCCAACCTCAGCCTCTCAACCCTATGGTATAGGAGTGGACACAAATGGGCGAGTATGGTTTACGGAGAATGCGACTAACAAGCTTGCTAGATTTGACCCCACAGACAACAACTTCACTGAATGGAACATTACGACGCCAAACAGTCAACCGCACAATGTATTCGTGAAATTGGTTAAGCTTACGAATACCTCAGTAACTCAAATATTCTTCACCGAATTTGGCGCGAACAAGATTGCCCGATTTGATTCCTCCACAAACAACCTTACGGAATGGACCCTTCCCGTTGGAAGCAATCCTGCGGGGATTTACGTGGACAACAACAACGACATCTGGTTCGCAGAGTCCGGTCGAGATATCATCGCACGCCTGACCCCAAGCACGAGTCATCTCACGGAGTGGGCACTTCCGGGCGCCACCTCAACACCTGGGACTCCGTTATTGAAGCCCTGGGGTATCTACGTTCAAGTTGTCACTACACCGTCCTATAGCAACCGATTCGTCTGGTTTACGGAGACCCTTGGAAACCAGATAGGACGGATAGAGGTCACAAGCAATCGACTGACTACCTGGGCTCTAACTGGTCTGGGGCATCAACCCACGGATCTCGCTATAGCAGTATATCAAACTCTACCGGTTGCGATATTCACCGACGCTAACAACTTTATCTCTGTTCTTGGGAACGATACTGGCGGCGGCTCGGAGTATTATGAGACCGCCGGGGGACTGCCTTCGCTGAATGCAGGCCCGATGGGGGTCGCGTATGATTCTCCGCGGAACGCTGCTTGGTTTGCTGAGAACAATGTTGGAAATATTGCCAACCTCAACGTGAGTATAGCCAGCATATTTGCTGGGCAGCTCTTCACCCCAACTTATTGTACCATCGCACCGCAAGCAGGGTCCCCAAGCTGCACTGCTCCCTCAGCAATGGCGTCGAGCAATGTTACTCAGTCCATGAATAGGCTGGTCGGGGTGTCGAAAATCCAAAGCCCCGCTACAACAACCGTCGGCATTCATCAGGGGCCTATCGACGGAGTCACGGAATACAGCCTCCCTACCAACACTTCAAGGCCGGCCTATGTCGCTATAGATACGCAAGGTAATGTTTGGTTTACCGAGAACAACGCTACGGCTAACAGAATAGGCCGTTTTGGTGTTCCATACGTCTTTCAACTAGCAGCAACTCCAAGCCTGCAGACCATAAACCCCGGAAATTCAACTACCTTCGCTTTGAACGTCAGTCTCTCAAGTGGTTTGCGCAACCTCTTCAACTCAGCCTCCTTAACACACCTACAGGCGTAACAGCCGTTTTCACTCCGCAGTCGCAAAACCCGCCATTTACTTCAACACTCACATTCACTACGACAAATTCAACTCCTACTGGGACCTTTCCGATGACCGTTGGGGCAAGCAGTGGAGGTCAGGTTCAAACTGCACTAATCACGCTCAGGATTCAAGCAGTTGTGCCGCCGCCCCCGCCGTCTTTCGACTATAGTGTCGGTGTTACGGGACCGACAACCGCGACTGTGACTCAGGGCGGTTCAGCCTCATTTGGACTAGCAATAACTCTCCTGAGTGGCAATCCTCAGGCCGTGAATCTCACTGCTTCGGGATTTCCGTCCGGTGTTAGTTACTCCTTCACCAACCCCGGAGGACAGCCATCCTTCACCTCAACGATCAACGTGTTTACAACTGTGAATACTCCCGGAGGAACTTACCCGATCACCATCACTGGAAAGACGAGCGCCGGTCTAACACACACCGCAACTCCGGGGCCGGTGTTAACGATAATCGAACTTCCACGTGACTTCAACATCACCGCGCCCGTTACTCAGCTTGTTCTCGTTCAGAGTTCGAGAACCTCAACGACGATAACCCTCCAATCAATTGGTTACTTCAACGGCAACGTCACTTTGAGCGGTACATTCTCACCATCCTCTGGGCTCCAGGTGACCTTCACACCAACCGCCATTCCCCTACAACCAAATGGTGGTATTGCGCAGGACTCGATGGTAATAACCGCGCCCAAGAATACGGTGGGGACTTACCAGCTTACCGTAACAGGAGCAAGCACTACTCCATCGCGTACTCATCAACTGGTGATAAGCGTCCAGGTCTCCCCATGCCTCATCGCAACGGCAACTTACGGATCAGAACTTGCACCACAGGTACAATTCCTTAGAGACTTCCGCGACCAACAAATCATGAACACCTTCGCAGGATCAACCTTCATGGCAGCTTTCAACACATGGTACTATTCCTTCAGCCCCACCATAGCCAAGTATGAATCTACAAGCCCCAGCTCAAGAGCGGTTGCCAAAGCGGTACTCTATCCGTTGATTGGAATACTGCAAATCTCATCATCCACCTTCAGACTATTCGGCTTCGCACCGGAATTCGCGGCGTTGGTCAGTGGTTTGTTGGCAGGTTCCTTAATCGGCCTCGCGTACTTCGCATTCCCAGCTTTCTGTACACTTTGGCTACTGAAGCGAAGACTTAGCACAGAAGCGAAGGGCAGAGTTATCAAAGTAATGATCCTAGGGTTTGTCACACTGCTGTTCACTTTCGTGATTTCCGAAGCCTTTGCGTTGCCTGTGTCGATGATGATTTCCAGCGCGGGTCTCGTGCTTGCGGCCCTACTGGCAGGGAGTCTCTTCTCCCTGCTCTCGCTGCTATAGAATACATTAAACAAAGAGCCTAAGCGTTCACACCAGTCATGTGCAGCGACTTTCTTGCCTCTTGAAGCACACGAACTGAAACTTCGCGTACCGGAAGAGAGAGTGTTCGGGCGATCGAATCCAAATCCTCGAACTCAGGTTTCATTCCAAGAACCTCTCCCGATTTGTCCCTCGCGATCTTTATTCTCACATTAAACATCTTATCGGCCAACCGTACTTGGATGGTTACTATTTCCCTCTCACGAATGAATCGATTCCATTGCTGATGCCTGACGCCAAGCGTGCCTGTTTCCGTCATGATAATCTCGGTGATTTTCTTCAAATCGTTCGGGCTACAGAGCGCGTGTAATACGTAGCCTGGGCGGTTTTTCTTGAATTGAGCCGAAGTGACCCATGCATCTTTTGCTCCGGATTCGAGAATGCGTTGCAACGTACTGCCAACTATTTCTCCGGACACATCATCCAGATTGGTCTCGAGTACTTCAACTTGGTCGGATTCAAGGCTCTGTTCTTCGCTTTGGCCAATGACAACCGCGGAGCATGTTTGGGGAGGACGCTAATTCTTTCTGTCCTGCACCATACCCTACTCGTTCAGGAATCATTGAAGGAGATCGTTCAAGGAAACTGTCTGTCAGGTTGGCGAGCATGGAAATGCCGGTTGGAGTGGTCAATTCCTCATTCGCCGGGCCGCCCACTATCGGGACGTGATACCTACGTACAACTTCGAGTACCGCTGGTGCTGGGACTGACACTGTCCCGTGTGAGAAAGTGACCGAACCGCCGCCGACGGCAACAGGGGACGAGTAAATCTTTCCTTCGAAAACATTCAACGAATCACATGCGGTCGCCGTGCCGAATATGTCAGCGAGTGTATCAGCCGAGCCTGCTTCGTGTAGATGTACCTTCGAGATCTCGTCACCGTGAAGTTTGCTCTCAACCTCGGTCAGGGTTCTAATGGAATTCTTTGCGAATGATATCGCGTTTTTGCTGAGTTTCGAAGAATTCGCGATTGCGTCAGTTGCGCGGACAAGTTCCTGTGCCATGGTTTCGTCAGGTTGCTCAGCAATCGTTAATTCCGCACGGCACGCTCGGAAACCGTGTTTCTTCACTTCCTTCGCGTCAAGTTTGATTGATTTGCACCGCGGGAAATATCTCGGTATCAGATCCAGCGTCCGCTGAATCGATTCGAGTTTTGCGCCGGCATCGATCAGAGCGCCCAGCAACATATCGCCTGATATGCCCGCTGTCTGCGCGTCGATGAACGCGATTGTTGTCAAGGTTACGGTTGTCCAATCAACAGGTTTGATGTGTTCAGGTTTTTCGTAAATGAGTTGTCTGATCGGTTGATTCGTGCTTTCGATAGCTAGGCGCGGTGAGCAATGACGTCAATCTCGATGAGCATGTTTGGAAGGGGCAAATTAGCTTGTACTGTTGTTCTGCTGGGCGGGTTTTGCTCGAAAAATGATTTGTAAACTTCATTCATGTTCTTGAAATCGCTCATATCCTTCAGAAAGATTGATGCTTTTACTACATCGACCATTGATAGGCCTGAGGCTTCCAGTATGTTCCGCACATTTGTAAGTGTCTGTTTCGTTTGAGTTTCGATGTCCGACCCGACTATTTTTCCAGATCCTGGATCGATTGCACCCTGTCCAGATACGAAAAGGAAGCCATCGACCATGGTTGCCTGAGAGTATGGGCCAATGGGTTGAGGGGCCTTTTGTGTTCTGATGATTTGTTTGTCCATTGTATGTTCACACGATGAATTGTTTAGCTTGCAGATTTTAGATTAAACGGCCTGCCGTCTTCAAGCGTTTTCTGGGGAATTTGGCTTTTCCATTTTTGCAGGAACGGTACATCTTCATTCTGCTCTCTCAGCTCGTCCGGTAGCATGTGTGGTATTTCATCAATGATTGGGTACCAGCGGTTGCATTTGGGACAGGTGATCATTCCAGCGTTGACTTCTTCCTTTTCTTCGAATACAAGCAATTCGAGAGGATAGAACTTGTCAATCGGGCAGGCCAGTATGTCCATTAACTTCCGCTTCAATACTCAACCAACCAGGCAGTTAGAGTCAACTATCCACTGAAATATACCACTTTCTAGGTCGAAAGGGATGCAACCCTTGGCTACATCAGATTCCATGCAAGAATTCAGGGCTAGAGTAGTGCATTTAATCGTCGATGGTAGTCCGGAGCGTGCGTTGCGGTTACTCGCCAAATATTATGAAGTAAGCGAGCCTACTCTTCGTGTGGGGACCGTTAAGCGCCATCGCAAGGTTTTGGCTTGCTACGTTGAGAAGGAACGTAGAATTTACTTGTCAAACAGTAGTTTCGTGACGAACCCGTTTGTTATCTTGCATGAATTCTACCATCACCTGAGAGCCTCGAACCAGGGAAGGAGCAGGCAGGTTGAGAAGCGAGCCGATTTATTCGCTTGGAGCTTCATCCGGGATTTTAGAGCCGATGGCAGCAATTTTACGTGACGGAAGATATAGGCATTGGTATCGTTTGTCCGGATGATCCGGCTTTCAGAACAACCTCGCATATCTCCACCGCCCTCAGGCCGTCTTCCCCGTTAACCATGAATGGTTTGTTGTTGAGGATAGAGTCAGCGAAATGTGCAAGTTCTATTCGTAAGGGCTCTTGTTTCTCCAGGTTTGGTTTAATTGATCTCTCGGCATCTTCAATAGAGATTTCTTGCGATAGATAATCGAGCTGAACTGTGGCATCACTTCCCGTAACGATCAGTGTTCTAGTCTTTCTTGGGGTTAACCAGTTTGCATCGATGAAAGCTGTCCCGCCGTTTTTGAATTCGAGCATAATTTCGGCGTAATCTTCTTTGGTGTGACGCACGCTGCCCGTTTTGGCGTGGACAGATCTAGCTTCGTCTCCAAATATGTAGCGTGCCAAGTCGATGTCATGAATGGCGGTGTCCCGAACGACGCCAACATCTCCGATTCTTTCAGGCCACCTACCAACGCGTCTTGCGTGAAAGAGGGTTACGGTTCCTAGTTTGTGTTCGTCGAGGAGTGATTTTAGGTAGACGACGGGCGGATTGAATCGCTCAATGTGACCCGGCATCAATCTGAGGCCACTTTGAGAAGCCAGTGTAATTAGCTCGCGAGCTTCAGATACCGTATTTGTCATTGGTTTTTCAACCATAGTGTGTTTCCCTGCGAGCAGCGCCTGGGTAGCGATTTTCTTATGGGTTATTGTGGGTGTGCAGATAGTTACGGCGTCAATATCGGTGCGCGAGAGCGTCTCATCGAGATTCGTAGAGTAGGGTACATGAAATTCGGAGGCGACTGCTTGTGCTCTCCGCTCATCGACATCGCAGATGCACATGAGCTGTGTCTGGTCGAGTTGGGATAGCACCCGAGCCTGATTCTTTCCCCAAAAACCGGTACCAATTACTGCGCTACGGAGTTTCTTCACCGCGTCCATAGCCCCCTGCCAACCCCCCGGTACACTAGTCCACTTTTCTCCACGCTAGCCGGGTCAAGAAGTCCGGTGCAGTCTACAATCAGTCCTTTCTTAGACATGTGTGCTGCAAGTTCAATAGTATCCATTTTCTTGAATTCGTCATGCGCCACGGTAACGATTACGCAGTCTGCCTTCTCAACCGCCTTCCGCAGAGTCGGCTCAGAGGTTAAGCCGTAAGAATCCATCTCTGTCGCGGTAAATAGGGGGTCGTATGCAACTACTCGCGCTCCGCGTTTCTTCAATGTAGCAATCAGGTCAAGCGAAGGGGAGAAGCGGGTCTCTTTCACGTTCGGGCGATAGCTGATTCCCAGAACGACAACTTTGGCTCGTTTGAGTGATCGCCCGCAGACACGTATCCCATCTGAAGCTAACTTGACAACGTGTCGAGGCATCAGATCGTTGATCTTTCGCCCATCGAGAACGAGTCTAAGTTTCGCATCGAGTGTGTAAGTTTCACTGTGCAGCAGGTAAGGGTAGACAGGTAAACAATGGCCGCCAACGCCTACTCCAGTGGAGTGAAGGTGGGAGTATGGTTGACTGTTGGCTGCTCTCATTGTCTCCGGGTAGTCTACGCCTACTTCTTCGCAGAGCAATGCAAACTCGTTGGCGAGTGCAATATTCACGTCTCGGTATATGGTTTCGAAGAGCTTCGATAGTTCAGCCGTCCTAAAGTCCCGGACACGCAAGAGTTCCCCTTTCACGATGACGGAAATGGCTGCGCATCCAGCCTCGAGGCTTCTCTTATCCACCGCCCCTACGATTTTGCTGTAGGCTTGCATATCCTGAAGTGCTCTACCGCCCATTGCCCTAATCGGACTGTAAACCAGTCCGAACCCTTGCCCTGCGGTAAGGCCTGAATATTTTTCGAGCGTTCCCTTCACGACACGTTCGGTGACCCCAGGCCCACAAGTACTTTGGAAAATGACTAAGCTACCGTTCTTCAAACCTTTGCCAATACTTACGCATGCATCTTCAACGGCAGAATAGTCTGCCCTCTTCTGCCGATCAATCATGGTCGGGACTACGATGAAGATTATGTCGGAATTAGCAGCTGCCTCCTCGGTATTTGTGGTGGCCGAGAACTTGTTGGACCTGATTGCTTTCTTCAGCATAGCAGGGAGGCCTGGTTCATCGATCGGGGGATCACCCTTAGTGATCCTTTCAACAACCTTCGGATTCATGTCAGCCGCAATAACCCGTGCTCCAGCATCAGCATAGAGGCATGCGGTAGGTAAGCCCATCCAACCCAAGCCTACCACCCCGATTGTGAGGTCGCCATCACGGATTCTGACTGCTATCTCGCCGGGTTCCAGTGAGAGTGGTCCTTGCGGATTTGTTGAGGACATCGAAATATCTTGGGTACGACGTCGAGAGAAATATTTAACTGTTTTTAACTCTACAAGAGTTAACATGTCATCAACTCGACTTATGGAGTACCTCCGGCAAGTAGGACTCACCACCTATGAATCGGAGGCATACATCGCCTTGCTCTCTAAGAGAGTGTTGACCGCGGAAGAGATCTCAAGAAGCACTTCAGTTCCAATAACGCGGGTGTACGGGACTCTCGAACAGTTAATGCAGAAAGGTTTCGCGAAAATTGTACAAGGCAGGCCGAAAAGATATCATGCCGTCTCACCCGAACAGGCAAAACGTGAATACGTAACTCACTTACGGCACAACTTCGAAGTGGAACTTGTTGCGATTGACGAAACGCTCAGGCATTTGCAAAGACAGGTGGAACCAATCTATGTAGAAAGCCACCTCCAAGTGAAAGCAGAGGAGTTACTCGAACCTCTGGCTGACCTGCGGAGTATGGAAAATAGGACGAACAATTACCTTGAAAAAGCGGCTGACGAGGTGTTGATTTCTACGGCGTTGTTCTCATGGCTGCCGAAAATCAAGGTTCAACTGCGACGCGCTGTGAAAAGAGGTGTCAAGGTCAAGGTCCTGATGCAGTTTGAAGATAGCCAAGTGAAGAAGCAATTGGATGAGTTATCCGGGATCGGGATCCAATTTAGAGATTCCCCTGACCCCTGGCATCCGGTCAGGGGAACATTGATCGATAACAGAGATCTCGTATTCCTGATATGGGCAGCCGAGGAGGTGGAACGTCACTGGAACCCTATCGTTTACACCCCCAACCATACGAAAAACCCTGGATTAATTCGGATCTTTCGTGAATCTTTCCTCCTAAGATGGGCTAATTCGGCCAAGGGATCACGGCGAGGTTGAACGTCAAATGAAGGTCTGGCTCGATATTCTCACACCAAAACAAGCAAATTTCATGGGCGAGCTTCAAAACAGGCTTGAGGCCAAAGGTTTCAAGACATTCTCGACGACCCGTGAGTATCGTGAGGTCACCGAACTCCTCCAGCTTCGGGGTTTGAAGGCAATCCCAGTTGGACGTCATGGTGGAGAAAAGCTGGAGGACAAACTCGTAGAGAGTTCGAACCGAGTATCCGCACTCGCTAAGATCTTAGAGGGTCAGAGTGTCGACGTGGCGATTTCATTCTCATCTCCCGAAGCAGCGCGAGTTGCCTTCGGACTAGGAATTCCGCATTATTGTATCAGCGACTCCCCACATGCAGACGCAGTCAGCCGTCTTACGATCCCGCTAACTGAAAAGTTGTTCACCCCATGGATCATCCCTCTTCGTGCCTGGACGAGGTATGGAATCAACCCTAGAGACGTGGTGCGATATCGAGCCCTGGACCCCGCCGTGTGGGTGTCCAAATACAAGAGCAACATGAAAGCCTTAGATTTACTGAAGCTCGATTTTTCGAAGCCGATCATCGTCATTAGGACTCCTGAGGAATATGCTTCGTATCTTTCAGATCGACATTCAGGTATAGCGGGCAAGGTTGCCGAGACGGTTGCGAAGATAATCGACGTGAGCGGTGACAGCTCCCAGATCGTGGTCCTTCCTCGATATGATGTTCAGGGAGAACGGTTCACGAAGAAATTTGGGAACCGATTGATTGTTCCGGAACATGTTATCGACGCAGTCTCTCTTCTATGTGTCTCCTCAGTCTTTCTGGGTGGAGGAGGAACGATGACCGCCGAAGCAGCATTGCTTGGTGTCCCAGTGATCTCATATTATCCTGGAGACGCCACGTTTGTCGAGAGGTTCTTGATTAACCATGGATTGGTTGAGAGAATTCTTGACCCAGGACGCATTGCTCAGCGCACGAGTGCGATCTGCAAGAGCGTGGATTTCCGTGAATTCTATCAGAGAAAATCAGCGAAGCTGCTTCGAAGTATGGAAGATCCCTTGCAGATAATTATTCAAAAGATCTTCAAGCATTAACCCGTTTTCGCGAGAGCGTTCTAGTGAGATAGGAATCAGTCACCTTCTTCCATCCCAGTAACCAGATGAGAACGAGGCCACCCGATGCCACAACTCTAGCCGTTTGTGTAGCTACGCTCTCTGCCAAGGTGGCTGTTCCAAAGTTGATCGCAAATGCTCCCTTCGAAATGACGTATGTGCTCCCCAATAGGAAGAGCCAGACGAAGATCTCTATTGCTGCTAAAGGAAGGAGTCGTTTCATTTGACGGCCACCGTTATCCAGTAGGTCACCACTGCGAGCACAGATGAGATCGCAGTTAGAATCATCATGGATCGCACAATTTGCTTTTCGCCTAGCGGTCCAGCGGCTAGGATTAGGCGTGTGAGAGTGACTGGTGCGCCTTTCTCGTTGCTTGCCTGCAATAATCCATTATCCAAGAGTCTTGTGGGTCTTTGAAGAATCTCTCGCCTTTCACGTAAACCGCGAACAGAAGCGAGCCCATAGAAGGAGTTCATGATGTGAGGGATTAAGGCTATCAGAATTACTGCTTCCAATCTTCCGATAATTGCCAAAGCTCCCGAGTGCTGCCCCAACGGATAGGCTTCCTGTGTCCCCGCTGAACACACGGGAAGGAAATCTGTTGAAGTAGTAGAAAGCAAGCATGGCCGCGAATAGGATGGCCGCGAGAGATCCGGCTTGCACATTTCCTGAGAAGAAAAGAATACCTGCAGCTGTTGCTGAGATTATGGCGACTGTACCTGGCATCGCGCCATTCATCACATCCATCATGTTGATCGAATTGGAAGTGACAGCGATGGCGATTGGTATGAGAAGCGGGTATACGATGGTGAGCCTGACCATTCCAACGAGAGGTATCTCAGGAAAAGGAAAGTACGCTCCAAGGGCGAGAATCGGTATGCTGGCTAGGGCCGTAAGTACCGGTTTGGATCTCGCTCCTAGTGGGTGTAGATCGTCAATAACCCCAATTGCTCCTGCTACCAGCACTGTTCCAATGAACGCGGTCATGGTTCGAACTCCTGTAGGAAATGCGAGAATACAGGCGAATACGCCCACGACTAATCCGATTATTATTGCGAGGCCGCACATTTCGGGTACTTCATTCTTCTTCAGCTTGTGAACATCCTGACCCGTAATTCCGCGTGCTTTCATGGCTTTGGCTACGATCGGCGTTACAGCGAACGTAACGATGAAGGTTACAATGGATACGACACCGATGGTCGCGGCCTGCAGAATGTCAAGCATGTTGTCTGCAGCTCTTGATTATGCCTGAAACCTTGCTTTTGTAATCATTTACGATTCGAAGAGCTTGGCCTTTCGTTGGTGCTTCGGCTAATATTCTAAAGATTGGCTCGGTTCCGCTGGGTCGAATTAGTATCCAAGATCGGGGCGGTATCCAAACTTTGATTCCATCAATGTCCAACACTTTGTTTTTACGAGGAAGGTTGCGGATTGCTTCTGTGACCTCTTCCTTTATTGCATTAGGACATGGGATTTTGTCTTTAACGATGTATGACTTTGGGAGCTTGGAAATCAATTTTGATAGCGGTTTCCTAGCCTCAGCCAGTATTCTATAGATCCAGGCTGTAGTTATTCCACCATCGCGTGCTGCGACATGTGGAGAATAGAAGATGCCACCGTTGTCTTCTCCTCCGAGCTTGGAGTTGATTTTCAGCATTAAGTTTGAAACATACACGCTCCCAACAGGGGTATAGACGACCTCTCCGCCATGTTTCTCGGCTATTTCTTCAATGATCTGAGAGGAGCTTATCGGGGTGACAATTTTTTGGCCGGGGTAATTTTGCAGGAAATCCTCTACTATCAATGCAAAAGTATGGTCACCCCAACATACCGATCCATGTTCATCAAGAAACACAGCCCTATCTCCATCTCCGTCGTGTGCCACACCAAAATCCGCGTGGAGGCTCGGAACGATTCGTGATGTTTCGCGGAGGTGTTCGGGGGTCGGTTCGGGTAATCTGCCGGGGAATGTTCCGTCGATCGTGCCGTTGACAATGGAAACTTGGCCTCCTAGTGCTTCGATAATTGTTGGCGTCGAGAGGACGCTCACAGCGTTTGCCGTGTCAACGACTACCTTCAAGCTTGCCTGTCTCGGCACTGCACCGACATGTTCAACGATCGATTTTACATAGCTTGTGAATTTCTCAGAGACAGGGAGAGGCGGTTTGATCCGGTTCCAAGCTGCCAAATTCAGTTTTGAATCGAAATAGATCTGCTCAATCTTCAATTCCTCTTCGTGTGGAAGTTCCACTCCGTGATTTCCCATGACCTTCATGCCATTGTATTCCGGTGGGTTATGGCTGGCGGTAACCATGATGCCCCCTTTCAGACCCCAATCTTTCGTCAAGAACTGCAAGGCGGGCGTAGTTATCATGCCTAGGTTCCAAACTTGGCATCCCACGCTCGCTAATCCAGAACAGACAATTTCTAGGAACATGGGGCTTGAAACGCGGCCGTCACATCCCACCGTCAAATCGGCGCCTTGGAAGTAGGTTCCCGTGGACTGGGATAATTTCAGGACAAGTTCGCTGGTCATCTCCTTATTGACAATGCCCCGGACGCCATTTGTCCCGAAGAGTTTCCTTCCCTCTGACACTCTGGATCACATCACATGGGCCGATGCTCTGACGTTAGAGTCAATCTCCTTGTAAGGATGAATTATGGCTCCAGGCCCAATTTTCACGCCGTCCCCAATCTTTACGCTGGGCGAAATGACGCATCCCGACCCAATCCTAGCTCGTTTCCCCACGTTAACGTCGTTTGCTAAGATTGCTCCCGACACTACCGAGCGTTCCCCGATGGTGACTCTGTCAAATAGTATTGATTCCGAGACTCTTGCACCTTTTTCGATCGAACCGTTGTTTCCGAGCAAGACTTTCGGCCCGACCGAAGCCTCGCTACTCACTCTGGAGTTTTCTCCGATGAAGACTGATTTTCGAATCATGTCGTCATTTGGTCAAGTTTCTCCTGTCTTCTACGAAACCGTGTGGTGACTCGACCAGCATTGCAAAGTTGGCCCTTCGGAAATCGACGAGGTTGCCTATGTCAAACCAGTGACCCGAAAATGTGAATCCGCCGAGCCTTCCATTCTTGGCAAGTGGCGGGAATATATCCCTCTCGAGCGAAACCCGCTGATTGGGAGGTATCATTTGCAACACGTCTGGTTCGATAAGGTAGATTCCGGCATTAACGAGGCGGCTGGGTGCCTCTCTTTGCTTTGGTTTCTCAACGAATTTGCGGATTCGGTTTTCTGAGTCCAATTGGACGACGCCGAATCTGCTCGGGTTTTTCACTTCGTAGAGCGCATCTGTGATGAGCGCTTTTGTCTCTTTATGCTGTTTCAACATCTCTCGGAGATTGATCTGGGCGATTACATCGCCGTTCATCGCGATGAATGTTTCATCGATTCTTGCGTTAGTCGAGGCGAGCTTCATCGGTCCCGCGGTACCAAGAGGTTCGGTCTCAAGAGAATACTTGATGCTCATTCCTTTGTATTCCGACCCAACCTGGCGCCGTAGGGTCTCCGCCAAATAATTCACACAAAGTATCACTTCTTCTGTTCCAACGCTTCTTAGAAGATCCAAACTCCAGTAGATCATCGGCTTGCCACAAATAGGAAAGAGCAGTTTAGGTAAGGCGTAACTAATCGGTCGGAGCCGTGTTGCGAATCCCCCAGCAAGCACTATTCCCTTCAAATCAGCCCACGACCAGTTATCTTTCGGACAAACGTACATTTCTCCCTATTTGTACTTCGAGGAGCGCTCACAAATGAAGGGAACTTACACCATAGTTGTACGGTGCAAAGACACAGGGTACGCAACGTTCGGTAAGTTGGGAAGGGCCAGATTGAGAAAGGGCCGTTATCTCTATACGGGTTCGGCATTGGGGCGCGGCGCTGTTTCGTTAGAGGGAAGGCTTGAAAGACACATGAGTCGCCAAAAGCGGCTGAGGTGGCATGTCGATTATCTCACCTCGCGCCCTGGTTGCAACGTCACGGGTGCTGTTTATGTAGGTGTGATGGCCGTTTGGAGTGTAAGGTCAACAGTTCAATTTCAAAGGAATTGGGTGTTTCGCCGGTCTTATTGAAAATTGGAGCGAGTGATTGTAAATGTGACGGGCATCTGCTTGGGCCGGTGCGTCGTTTGAATGAACACTACTTGATGAGGTTGTTGGAATCTGTCTACGGCGAGTTCGGCGTGCCGAGATCGTACGTCGTGAAAGTGTAATTCAGATTGATTGTGCTTCTTCCCATCTCTTTTGAAAGGCGTCTCGAAAGATTCTGATGAGTCCTTGGTTTTTCGTGTAGTTTGGACGGAAGTAGATGGGGCGGGGGACGTCGCTCTTCTTGGTTGCCCAGACGACGAAAACGAGTTCTTGGTCGTCCACAAGTGTTCCCCTTACGGGGTACCATTCTTCGGCACAGTGACGTACTTGTATGCCGAGTCCTCGAAGTTCTTTCGCCCGTAGCTCCGTGGAAGAGTCTTTCACCATCATCAGAACTTTCATGTCGACCTGTCGGTCATGGGCTTGGAAGATAGATTCTCGGACTTTTTCGTACCAACCGAAGGTTTCAGCGAAAATGAACACCTCTCGAGTAGCATTACCTAAGATTTGTGCTGTCCGAAGTTCCATATCCGGTAAGTCTCGTAGAGGTTCGATGATCTCTTCGGGCCTTATTCCGAGCCTGTTTTCCCAGTAGGTGGGTTCTAGCAGTTTTTCAAGGTCGAGTGCAATTGATGTCTCTTGGGAAACCTGATCTTCTATAGCCTTCTTTCTTTGATCGAGTATCTTTCGAAGGACTAGCCTGGGCTGGACGACTTCAACTCTATTACTAGAGATCTTGACGAGACCTTTGTCTGTGAGGGCCTTCAAGGCGTCTTCAGCAATGGGCGCAGGTATTCCGAACGCGGTCACCACTTTCTCGACCATGTCACCGCCCGGTTGTGAGAGCAATTTCAGGTACATCTTGGATTCAGCAGCCGCTAAGCCCAATGACTCGAGAAGCTTCACTTCTTTGCCGTCGTCAGCCATGGCTCTCAACACTCAAAGAATACTCGAAAGGAATCGGTTGCTGTTTCATTCGTCAGGGCTTATACCCTTTTAGGATCTAAATTCAACGCCGCTTCCTCAGGATATGCGGTTCAGTTCTCTGTCCATTTCGCTTTGAATAGCGCAAGGGAGAGGAAGATGATTGTGAATACTGGTAGTGCGAGCCAACTCAGGAGCACCTGTGAAGAGGTTGATGGTAGACCTACCGCGTTTTCTATTAGGACAGAGGTATGTGTGGTTGGAACGAGTTCAGCGAGCCATCTAAGCCGGTCCGGGATTATTTGGAGGGGATAGAAGACGGGTGGTAGGACTGAGAGTATGATTGAAATGAAGGCAACTGTAAGAAATGCGGTACGAGTGTTAAGGACGTAGGTTGAGAGGAAGAAACCGATAGCACTCGTCGTTATCCATGTAAGAAATACCACCGCAAGTATCTCGAGGATCATGACTGATGAGATTGCACCCGTAAACAAAGGGATAATTGCTAACAGAATGACGAGCGCGGGTGCTGCGAAAGCGAGTTCTGACATCGCGACCGAGAACATGTATGTGAGAGAAGAGACGGGGGATGCTACCACCATTGATTGGAATTTGTGCTCAATTCTATAATTCGTTAAGTCTGCGCCCAGAAAGAGACCCTGCTGCGAGACCGTCATGGTTATGGCCCCAGCAATTCCGTAAAGCAACGTCGCACCATGCCCGGTTACGAAAAGTATGAAGAGTATTGTGAATGGCGTTGAGAACACGAAGGGAAGCAGTGTTGGGATCCTTACCATGGGAAGTATGCCCAGGTAGTAACTTAGCGCGCCTATAGTTCGGAGTTCTTTCGTTATCTTTTGTGATATTGTTTCATTCATCTCTCGTATGCTCCTCTCGTGTGGGCTTGCTCTTGGTTCTCTTGTTCTTCGTCGATGCCTGAGCCTACGATTTCTACGAAAACGTCATCTAATGTAACGGGTGCGATTGAAATTGTGGCTTTTCGCTTCAGCGCTTCCCTGCTTACATCTTCAGCCATCTTCTCGTCAACGAAAAGTCTGGAGAGGTTGCCGACTTTGATTGTCTTTCCATAAGACTTCAACTCATCATCCGTGAAACCAGCTGCTACATCGACCCGGATCCTCGAAATGAGATGCTTTGCGCACACGTCGGTTGGGGTGCCTTGTGCGAGAACATGGCCGTGATCTATTATTGCCAACTCGTCCGACAGCGCTTCGGCCTCATCCATATAATGCGTCGACAGGACTATCGTCTTTCCTTCATCGCGTTTTAGTCGAATCAACTCGTTCCACACCCGCCTTCTGCCAACTGGATCAAGGCCTATTGTGGGTTCGTCCAAGAACATCAGGTCGACGTCGCAGGCGATTGTCATGGCAATCAGTATCCTTTGCCTTAACCCGCCCGACAGCTCTTCCGAATGTACTTTCTCGAACTCAGAAAGCTCTACAGTTTCAAGCACTCGTTTCGCCTTCACAGAAGCCTCTCCGAGACTTTCGCCACGCATCATTAGCGCGAGTAAAACATGGTCGTAAGCGTTCAATGTCCAGAGAGGCTTAGCCTCCTGCGGAGTGATAGCTATCCTTCGACGTATTTCCTTCGCATTTTTCGTTACGTCAAGTCCAAAAACGGTAACAGATCCAGAGGTAGGTAGGAGCTGGGTAGTGGCGATTCTCAGGAATGTAGTTTTTCCAGCTCCATTTCTTCCGAGGAGCGTGAATATCTTGCCCTCATCTATCGCGAGGTTCAAGTTGTCGAGAGCCGGGTCCTTCTTCTTTCTGTAGTACTTCACCAGGTTGCTGGCTTCAATCACGTGAGAGCACATGACGTTTCACCTCGACGAAGACTGAACTGACGTTCGTCTATTTTAGATAAGGATGGTGCGTTATCGGATCGAAAGAAGTTTACAAATCGGCCACGAATATCGAAGATCAATCAATTTTGAGTTCTATAGGAGCGTCCGCAGTGAGGTCAGGTCAGCGGTGGTGGACCGGGCGGGATTTGAACCCGCGACCTCCCGCATGCCAAGCGGACGATGTGATCGCATCGTTTTAGTCTACGATGCTCATACCAGGCTGATCTACCGGCCCACTATTCCGAGAGCTTTCAACGTGCGGCTAAAAACCTTCGTGCAAGTCCAAAACTGTAACGGCGAACGGGTGGATGGTCTTCAGTGTAGGCGAAACGCTTCTGTCGAAGAATTCATCTGTTGAAAGCCGCGAACGTCTGGTCGTGGCCTGTAAGAATATGGGCCACGCAACAAAGAGCTATCTATCACCAGTATGAATCGTCCGAGGAAAATGCAATTGATCAATCGCGCGACCCGAACAATACTGTTGGTCCTTCATTGTCCTCGCCATCCTGATGGTTGCGCTCAACGCTTTCGAATCAGCCCAGGCTCAGGCGGGCTTCGATTTCAGCGTGAGCTTAAATGGGTACTCGCTTGCGGTAGCCCCGAACCGTTCAGGGTATGATCAAGTAACCGTTGCATTAGTTTCCGGTTCCCCTCAAACTGTGAACTTAACCTCACAGATTTCACCACAGGATGGAGAAGTGTCAGCGTATTTCGCTCAACCAGCGGGAAATCCATCATTCGTGACAACGCTCGTTGTCAACGCTCTGGCAGCCTCACCTGGCAAGATGTATACGATCTCCGTTACGGGCATGTCCCAAGGACTAACGCGGCAAGCACTTCCACTTGCGTTAACGATCAGCTGCCCTCAAGGGCCCTGCCCAAAATTGCACGTTGATTGGACGGACAAAACCTCTTACTCACAAGGTGAATCGATCCAGTTCAGGGGATCAGGATTTTACCCAACCGATGTAGCAGCATCTTGCTTGACAACCGAGAACAATGGCACGGCCATATGCCAGAACCAGGCCTCCGCTGATGGTCAGGGGGATGTTTCAGGTTCGATGGTTGTAACCCCAAAAATACTGCTTGGCCCACAACAATTCTACCTGAAGGATCTGACAAACGACCAACAATCCCCCAAGGTCCCGCTTACCATCCTCCAAGCGTCCCCTATCCTCACGACCGCCTATGTGGGACAAGGCTCCGTATCTCCATCTTGCCCATCGGGCTGCGCACAACCTGTAGGGGAACTCGTGAACGTTACCGCTAGTCCGGCTGCAGGCTGGACATTCGCGGGCTGGAACATCACAGGGGCCACCTGCTTCGGCGGGCTTAGTTCAAACCCCTGCATGTTCACGATGCCAAATAACGGAGTGTCTGCCAACGCGAACTTCGTCCAATTTCAGACTCTCACAACGACCTACATAGGACAGGGCGCAATCTCGCCCTCCTGCCCCTCAGGCTGCCAGGTGACCGTCGGGTCGACAGTATCAATCACGCCCACTCCATCTCCGGGGTGGATAGTCTCCGGTTACCACTTAACGAGCGGAGTCACCTGTGGCCCTCAGCCAGGATTTACTTGCGGCTTTATCATGCCCAACGTTCCGGTCAATTTTCAAGTGATATTCACAGAAACCACAGTAACCGCCAAAACAACCCTGACCGTCACTTCCTCGGTCACAACGCCTGTGACAAGTACGTCCGTGTTCGGAAGCACATCCTCATCAACGATTACGATAATCACGGAATCGACGACCCAACTAAGCGGCACCCAGACAACAACCACACTATACTCGACTGGCAGCACAATAAACACGCAAACACAATACTACGCGATAACTCAACTCTCGACGTTCACATCAACTACTACTTCGACTAGCTTGAACGTGCCCGATCCCCTAGTTGAACTCGCACTCGCAGCCATTATCCTCGTCTCATCGGCAGTTATCGGGGTTAGTCTAATCAAACAATTCCCAAGGCGGGGCATAATTTCATGCTCTAACTGCGGCTTCAAGAACTCCCATCCCGGAAAATATTGCTTGGGCTGCGGTGAACCCTTGAAGAGGACTTGACCGAAATGGCTCGCCTCCCCTCAGCTCGCGTGAAGATCTCGATTACTCATCATATTGGTCTGCTTTCTTGGCTTCTATTCATCACTGAGCATCTCAACAGCTCAGTCAACCTACACTTCAAACCTGACGCAACTCACAACGACCTTCTCTACCACCACGAGTTTGACAACGATAACTAGTCCAACAATATTCTACACGACTACGACAGAGACTTTGAACTCAACCGTTCAGGGGACCCAAACCCTCGCCCAAACTTCAGTGATAATGGTTACGTCGAACTATACCATTATTCTTGGCGGTACGCTAACGCAAACCATCACGTCAATAGTCACCCAGGTTTCAACTCAGACAACCCCACTGCTCGGAAACATTTGGGGCGAATCCTTAGCTATTATTCTACTTCTGAGCGCGATTGCAAGCTTTATTGTCCCTAGAGTTCGCTCCGTCCGTCCAAGAGGAACAATTTGTAGCGAATGCGGTTATCGAAACCCGCCCTTCGCCAAGTCCTTCTGCGTCAAGTGCGGTCATTCTTTGGAGCCAACGTAGCCTTACTGTGTGAGGCTACTATTCCGGTTACTGCGGTTAAGCTACGACGCCACTCCAATTCTTCTCTTCGGTGAATGTTTCACGGAATAGTAGGGTGGTAACGCCTTAACTTCAAAGGTTCGATGGTTCTGCGTGGGGGCCTGACTAGTGTAGATATTTTGTTGGAACTGGGGGGATGGGAGTGGTTTGGTTTGGAATTGTGTGTTGTTTCGTGTTGCAGCTGGATGCAAGAATGGCTGGCCGAAGGAATTGGTTTGTGTGAGCCAGAAGATAATTGGCAAAACTACGGTCACCGCTACGAAGCCTGTGGCCATAACGAAGACTATAATGACTGCGTCCATTATTGACTCGCCTGTCGATACATGTATCTACGTTAATATACACATGAGTTTATATGACTTTCGACAGTGACGATACATTTTTAAACACGCCTAGACACCACATTGCCCGACGATAAATGAACAAGGACCTATCGAACTGGCTTAGAAAAAGGATGACGCAAATAGATGAACGGGTTACAGAGCTCAAAGTGCGCATCCTAGATGGAGATGAGGTCAATGGCTGCTGACGATGAGCTGAAGAAATGGCTTGAATCAAGATTCTCAAAGATAGATCAACGCATCGGCAAACTGGAACAGACAATCGCCGAAAGCAAGCAACCTAGAATCCGCATAGCTTGGTACAGAACCCTGCTAGGCATGACTGAATTAGGCGGGAAAGCCGGAACCGAGAAACTCGCAGATCACTTAGGCATAAGCAGGAGCGTAATCAGCGAATACCTAAACCGAATGGAAGAGGAAGGCATCGTAAAACGCGATTTCAACGAGGACACAAAGGAAACCTCGCGCTACATCTGGCAAATCGATTGGGAAACATTGCCACCAGAAATCGCATCCCGACTCAGAAAAAAATGAGTACGGCTAGAGGCAAATTACACTAAGAACGAGTGAAAACTAAGTACCCTCGCTAAGAGGGCGCTGTTTCTCTTCAGGGGATTATTGGGATGCGGTAGAAGCTGGAGAGAAATGGCCTCATTGATCTTGAAATGTCGTCCACGTCGCAATCCACACAAGACGGATCCAAGCGCAAAGGTATTCTCTTACTCCCATCTGCCAGCTCAACCTCGAGCAAAGCGTGACCCGGAAGTTTCCGTTTCTCACGTGTAGTTGCATCAGCGTATGTTCCTGGGGGGAGGATGAGGAAGTGCATTCGTCTGAACGCGAGGCTGGCCAGCATGGAAGCCAATAGAACGACCTTACAGTCGCAGTCGCCTCCCGTTTTCATGGTTTCCCAAGGCCATCTAACGTATTCACCGAATGACTCGCCTTTGTAGATCACTTTGTCGCGGGAATATTCGAAGACGAGCGTAAGAAGCCTAAGCTGATCCTGGAACGATAGTTCTTGCGCATCTTGCGGCTTTTCTCCTCCAAGTGCAACCGCACCTATGGTCGTGGTCAGCTCGTCTACGACCGAATATTCGGGGTGATCCTTCGCTTCGACTACTCTGTTTAGCATCGTCAAGGCCACTTTCATTGTGCGCGGATCAAGAATTTGCTGGGGTTCAAGTTCTTCGACCAACACCTGTTTGGCACCGCAGTAGCGGCAGTAGGGTTCGTCGGCCCCTATTGTCTTGTTACAGGTGTGGCAATTACGCATCCGTTCCACGAAGGCCGTTTCTTCTTTCTTAATGAGTCCTCTCTGCTGTAGTCGGGTGAGAGAGTCGATGAGTTGTTCCGTGGTTACGTTCAGATCAGTGGAAGTCCTTCGTATCGATATTCCACCATGATGATCCTCCAAATACTTGAGCACGTGGCCGTCCATGTCGGATGATTCCGTTGTATCGAGCATGCGTACGTTTATTGTAGGGCCAGGTTTGCCGGCTTGAGTAACCTGTCTGCTTTCCACTCCGACATAGGGCAGGGAGGCCTTAGACGTAGTTTCGATGGACGGTTCCGGTGGTATGAGTGACTTGCCACAGTTGTGGCAGAACTCTGATGATGCTAGATTAATGGCCTTACAGGTCGAACATGTAGTGAGCCGCTGGCCGCATACGCCGCAATATGCTTGCCTTTGCCGGGCTGCGGTGCCACATTGCGGGCATTTCTGTGTGTTCTGTTGGGCCATGCTGTAACGCCAGTGTATTCCAGAGTTGCATACAGCCGCCCCCACGGAAATGTAATGCTTTCGGGTTCACCGAATTAATCCACTGCGCTGGATGGAGCGTCCTGATTACAGATGAAGGAGCATGGCGGCGGTAGCGATTGCGGTAAGGATGCTGAGGTATATGGCTCCGCGAACCTTCTCCTCCTTGATTGAGTTCAGGAAGCAGACGCGTTGTGATTTCACTATTGTCTTGGTGAGATGTGTGGCTATGAAGCCAACTCCGCCGCCTATGACGAAAACGATTGTTGTGTAAACGGTCGGGGAGAGTTCTCTGATGAAGACTGGCATGGCTCCGTATGTGAGCGCCATTTCTACTCCCATCGCTACGGCTGTGAATACTTGTTGTCTGGCGGTTGCCAGAAGGGATGAGGTTATTCGTTCCATTATATGTGTCTCCTATGTCGATATACGTCTAGACACATTAGACACACGCCTTTATAACAATGTCGCTCGAATTACGATATATTCAGAGTTCGAAGTCTTGGACTTCAGATAGGAAGCTGCCGACTCAAGGAATGAGTCAGCTCTTATCCCGGTGAGACTTGATTCAATATTGGAATACATTTCGCAATTATCGCAGGCAGCTGATTCATGTTCCTAGGGTATTGACGACGCCCGTCTCTTGCTATTCATTGACGTGGGTGCGACGAAAGTCAGAGCTTCTCACAGGAAAAAGGCTTAATTCAACGCGGGCAGCACAACGGATTTTGCCCAGGAACGCCGAGGTAGCTCAGCCTGGGAGAGCACCCGACTTAACCAATAAGGGTGAAGCTGAAGACCGGGTTGACCACTCCAACCGATGGATGGGCCCAGTCGACAGATTCAAACGGAACGCGAAAAACGTTCCTGAAATTCCCGCCCTCGGCACCAAGAACCTCAGGCTCGTTGTAAAGGTAATTGCGATTATCGAAAATCGTGATTGCGTTCTGATTGGCTGCTTGATTCCAAAAGGCCTTCCATGCCCTATTGACAATACCACAAGAATGCTTTAATTGGATTCAGCCAGTTAACGGTAGGGGCACTAAGTTGACATCCGAAATCACAGTACGCCAACTGATGCGAACGATCATTTCGATAGATTCTAAAGCCAAGGCGCGAGAAGCCGCAAGATTAATGGTGGAAAAACGGATCGGTTCCTTGATAGCCAATAGAGACGGCTTGCCCTTTGGAATAGTCACCGAAAGGGACTTGGTGGACAAGATAGTGGCCGGAGCCGCTGATCCATCGAAAGTTACCGTTGCAGAGATGATGACTGCGCCCTTGGTCACGATTGATGCTGCGGCTCCGCTAATTGACGCGGCTCGCAGGATGGTGGAAAAGCAGGTGAAAAGGCTGGTCGTTACCGAACACGATAAGATAATTGGAATAGTGAGTCAAACAGATCTTGTTCAGAGTATGACTGATTTCCAGAAATTAGCCAAGATGGGTATGGCTTCAGGATCCGCTAAGCAACCAGCCGCACGGATTTTCCGGACCTTCTCATCGGTTATCAGCTTCTTTACGTGATACCTGCAAGATGCAAAAGGCCGGGCAGCAGTGTTCCCAGAAGGTATCCTGCTGTTCCAGAGAATGCCCCAATGATCATCACCTCTATCCCACCTTTCAGCATGTTTCCACTCGCAACCTTCGATTTGTACACTCCAAGCCCGAACAGGGCGGCGACGGTCAATCCAATTGAAACGAAAAGTGCGTTGTGTAAGGAGAGTATCGTATAGGGTACGATGGGAAACAGAGAACCAAAGAGGTAGGAGATGCCCATGACAAGCGCATCCTTCCTCTCGTTGTGAACCCGCTCGAGCGAGACACCTAACTCTTTCTCAACCATGGTTCTGATCCAAGATTTCTTGGATGTGGTTATGAGTTGGGCCACCTTTTTGGCATTGGTCGAAGAGAGTCCTTCACTGTGAAAGAATACTTCAATCTCCTTTTTCTCATGGGCCGGCACTCTTTCAATTTCCTTAGTCTCCTTATCAATTGCAGCCTGCTGAACTTCTCGTTCTGCTTTCGAGGAAAGATATGCACCTACTCCCATTGCGATTGAACCTGCAAATGCTTCTGCGAGACCCGCTATCAAGACGTAGAAATTGCTGGTTGTGGCCCCAGCCACTCCCGATACCACACCCAGCGGTACCAGAAGCCCGTCCTCAGCACCAAAAACAACTTCTCTTATTTGCGATGATCTGGCAACTTTCTTCTTCTCATCGAAGAGTTTCTTCTTGTTCAAGATTAAGATGTCACCAAATCATAGTTAGCTCTGGGGATGCAAGTCGATTATGCTCTGGTATAAGTCGCCCTTGTGGTTGTCATCCTCGAATACTGACTAAGAGTCTGGTGGAATACCGGATTGAGAATGCAGAATTTTGACCGGTAGTAAGTCACGCGTACGGTTACGTGAGTTGTCTCTGTTCATCACTCAGTCGGACGCACGGTTTTGACAATTGTGACTAGTGCTTCAACAGTTCCAAAACTTTCTTTTCGATCTCCGATGAGATCCTTCTGACCTGGTCGATTCCTTTTCCTTTAGGATCTTCGATCTGCCAATCTACAAGCTTCTTCTGCATTTCCCGAACTAATGGTGAGGGGCAGACCTCCTGAACAGAGCACCCCATCGTAATAACTAGGTCAGACTCGGAGATCATTTGTTGCGTCAGAACTTTCGGCCTTCCAGGAACAGATATGCCCCTCTCCGTCATCACTTGAGCCACAACTGGGTTTACCTTCTCCGCAGGTACGGTACCTGCGCTTGAGGCGTCCAAGCCGTATGCTCTTGCGAAGCCTTCAGCCATTTTGCTTCTACCCGCATTCTCGATGCAGACGAAGAGGACGCGTTTCGTCAAACTAGATCCTCCATCAACTCGAAACTCTTGGTGAGCCACGCCTTGATCTTTGGATTGGATATTCGGTAGAATACCCATTTTCCGTTGCGCCTGGAACTCAGAACACCTACTCTCTCTAGTATTCCGAGATGGTGCGAGGTAGTTGGTTGTGTTAAGTCCAGCGCAGCCATAACTTCACATGAACATAATTCCTCGTCGCCTATGATTTTCAGAATCTTCAATCTTGTTACGTCACCTAATGATGAGAAGCATGTTTCATATTCTCGGAATTTGCGATCATCAAAGTCAAGTTTGGCTTTCAGTTCGTTAATGCGTTCGGTTGGTGTGCAGGTAGTATCCACTAAGCCTAATGTTACTAGGCGTTTGACTCGAGCTTGGGCGATGACGGAACTCAAGTTGATCAGGAGTAAAGATTATATTAACATTCTTAAATATGTTACTTCGTATTCTAAGAGCTGAAGAAGCATGGCGCTGAACGAGGAACAAATCAAGAATGCCGTTAGGGAAAGATACAGCAAACTAGCGGTACTGAATGAATCCTGCTGCGCAGACGAGAGTGCAACCTGTTGCAGTACATCGGCAACTGAAACTGATCTCCCCGAAGAGGCGGCTCAAGTTGTCGCCAGCTGTGGAAGCCCTCTAACCCACGTACAAGTCCGCGAAGGCGAAACCGTGCTAGACTTGGGCAGCGGCGGGGGTGTCGACGTGTTTCGTGCTTCGAAACTTGTCGGGGCGAAGGGGAGAGTTATTGGTCTTGATGCAACGCCCGAGATGATTTTCAGAGCCCGTGAAACCGCCAAGAAGTATGATTACCAGAACGTTGAGTTTCGATTAGGTGAGATCGAGCACATGCCCATTGAAGGCAATTCGGTGGATCTAGTCATAAGCAACTGCGTCCTGAACTTGGTCCCGGACAAGCAGTCAGCATTCCGTGAGATTTACCGTGTTCTCAAATCCGGTGGCAGAATCTCTGTGTCGGACATGGTGGCGACGAAGGAAAGTCGAAAGGAGGTTAACCCGGAAGAGTGGGCGGGATGCATCGCGGGCGCGGTCACCTTCAACGAGTATAGAGGTCTACTGGAAGCGTCAGGATTCATAGGCATCGAAGGATCGGATGAGCCACACCCCATAAACGACGAAATGACCTCGAAAGGGCTCCAAGTGAAAAGCGTGGCATGGAAGGCTACGAAGCCTACCTAACCAACTCCACTCGAATACTAACGCACGAATCGGTGATCCGAGGCGGCACTGATGACGCAGCGGCTTTCGGTTTTAGATAGATTCCTTACCTTGTGGATTTTTCTAGCGATGGCTATCGGCGTGGGCGCAGGTATCGTTTTTCCACAGCTCCCGAAGCTTCTCGAGACGTTGAGTGTAGGCACAATTTCGCTGCCAATAGCAGTCGGCCTGCTCTGGATGATGTACCCGCCTTTAGCTCGTGTGAAGTACGATGAGCTCTCGAAGGTGAGAAAGGCATGGAAGATGTTCGGGGTCTCCCTGTTCCAGAATTGGTTGGTTGGCCCTTTCTTGATGTTCGGTCTGGCATGGCTGTTCCTACCAGACATGCCGGAATACCGGATTGGAATAATCATCGTAGGGTTGGCCAGGTGTATCGCCATGGTCCTAGTATGGAATATGCTCGCAGAAGGCGACAACGAGCACGCCGCCGTTCTAGTCGCCCTAAACTCCATCTTCCAGGTCGCACTTTATTCCGTTTACGCGTGGTTCTTCATCACACTCCTATCCTCATGGGTAGCGCATGGCTCCGGGGTAACCGTGGTCATTTCCGTTTGGGACATTGCCCGAACGGTCTTCATCTATCTCGGCATACCATTCATTGCGGGAATTGTGACTAGATTTGTGCTTGTGCGGAAGAAGGGAAAGGATTGGTACGATGGAACATTCGTTGAAAAGTTGAGCCCAACAGCATTGATCGGGTTGCTATTCACAATCGTGGTAATGTTCTCTCTAAAAGGAGGTTACATCCTCGCTTTACCATGGGATGTGGTGAGAATCGCAATACCTCTCGTAAGCTATTTCCTCATTATGTTCACACTATCCTTCATCATTTCTAAGGCCTGGAAATTCAATTACCCAGAAACAGCCACCCTCTCCTTCACCGCGGCCAGCAACAACTTTGAACTCGCCATAGCAGTTGCAGTCGGTGTTTTCGGGATTAATTCTGGGGAAGCATTCGCCGCAGTGATTGGGCCACTCTTCGAAGTCCCCGTACTCATAGGCTTAGTCAACGTGGCACTTTGGGCAAGGAAGCGCTTCTTCATCGAAGAACAGACCGCAACAGCCACAACACAAGTAACGAGTCTAAAACACCGATAACAACATACGACAAGTTCACAGAATATTCGAGCCTCGAGATGCAGGATATCCAGAAAGCACTTTATGTAGTTCCTATAGCCTACGATTGCTTCGGTTGCGGCCGTAGTCTAGAAGGCCAACAGTAAAGGCCTGGATACCCTGGTCTAGGACGGGAACAGCAGAGAACATCTGCTGGCGCAAGCCTGCCACGCTTCTGATCGCCCGCACAGAAAACGGGCGAGAAGACGCCCGGGTTCAAATCCCGGCGGCCGCACCACCAGACCCACACACACTTTCAGGACGAACGACGACGTACGACGATGGTTCAAATTTGGTTGCTCGCACGATTAGACGCACACACACATTAAAACCAAAAACTAGAACTTCTGGTCTCCTAGCATGACCTATGACTCGTTTGCCGCGCATTTCAATAATCGAGGGTCTACTCAACGGACCAGTACCTCCTGGGTCAAATTTCTTGGGTAAAATTTGACCCCTTTTTCACAATGGTACAATGCTGCTTTAACAATCGCCGCGGGATGGCTCAATACCCACGGAAAAGTCACCTATCTTCTATCCTCAAGGGCCCCCGATGACATACGCGCGCAACTCACAAGACTCGGCATCGACGTGCCACAGTCCGAGACAAATGAAACGCTTCGAATATGGGACGTGATACTTACAATGCTTGGTATCAAGTCCCGCGAAAAATACAAACTTGAATCGATGAACGTTGCGGACTTACGGATATGGGCTGCAAAGGAGTTTATGCATCAACCCCCGTCTCCCGACCTCATGTACGTCACGGAAAAGTCATCAGTCCTGGCGAGATACAACGATGAGAAAAGTTGGGTCGACTACACACTGACCAAAATACTTCCCGCCGTCTCAATGACAAAAGCCATGAACATTCGAGGTATCACGGTCGGCGTTCATAGCGATTCAGCCTACAAGCAACTCGAAGCTGCCTTCGATGGAATAATCGACGTTAAGGTCGAGAAATGGCAGGTGAACTTCACAACATCATAAGAGTTAGGAAAATGTTGAACGTAAAGTTCGACTCCCGATGGCACAAACTCAGAGTGAACGATAACTTCGAGGTAACACTCGGAGAATAGTTAGTTCTTGGGCGCACACACACAGACCAGAACGACGGTTCAATTTGCGATGCGCGCACCGTCAGAACCAATATTAGAGTTTGCGAATCAGGTGAGCTTCTTTATTCTCCGTTTCTTCTTGCGGGCGAAGTAAATCGCTGGGGCTACTTCGTCAGCAAATTCCTGTAACATCGATTGATCTTCGTTAGAATAGCCCATGCCTGATTCTCTGGGATCAAGCGCTAAGAGGCGAACCAACCGAGAACTCTTCGATTCCCCACTGACTGACGAAGGCAAAGTCAATGGTAGAATCAGAGGAAGAACTTTATCGTCTGACCTGAAGATTGGGGTTCCATCCATCAGACGGCCTAAGCTGGTTTTGTCCTTTGGAAGATGGGTTGGTTTCGATGGTAGGTTCATCATCTTGGCCAGTTTTAGTTGTCCCCTCGAGTCACCAAGATATACTGCGCCACATCGGATCTTCAGGAGTTCACAGGTTCTTTCAACTACTTCATTTAATATTTGAGGGAGGTTCTTCAGGTTGCGAATTCGTGAGCGAATTCCGAAAGTTGGCGGCGAAGATGTACTTGTCTTTGTAGAACATTCGGTTTATGAATTCCTCGCTTCGTTTGTGTATCGGAGAAACAGACTTGCCGACGATCAACGTGGAGCCAACGCCTGAAAACTGTGAAGCGTAACGTGAGAGGCTCGAGAACGAGTAAGCGGCGAATAGAACGGATCCGACGAGTCCCTCAAGCACCTTGTCGCTGACCCAAAATAGCAGA
Organism: Candidatus Bathyarchaeota archaeon; assembly: GCA_963833125.1. Classification (GTDB taxonomy): domain Archaea; phylum Thermoproteota; class Bathyarchaeia; order 40CM-2-53-6; family 40CM-2-53-6; genus FEN-987. The sequence continues at coordinate 127,602 of CAWHWX010000018.1, forward strand.
AACAAGCAACCGCTTAACAGTGTGTAAATCAGCGTGCGGTTGATAACCACATAATGTCCCACAAACGACGTCGAAGAATTGAGAGACCTATGCATATTGGGACTATTGATTGGGAGACTAGGAACGCTGCGAGAAAATTTCGGTAAACGAATAGGTAATCAGAGACGGAAAGAAAGATACTATCGAGATAACTAAGGCAACGAGTAGACTGAACAAGATACCTGCTGCCCGCGAATCCGAATGCTACCCATTTAGTCTGTTGCCGCTGTTCCTGCGTCGAACGGCACGGTACCGTACGACCTGGGCGTAGATCCCGGGAGAAAGCCCGAAGACATAGAGCAACGCCAGGTATTGGAACGGCCAATTGTAAGGGTTGAAGATGCGGAAAAATAATGATAGAAACCCCCATGTGACCCAAAGCCCAGCAACCCAGCGTGTCCAATGGGAATGAAATGTCCGTCCGGGAATAGGTAAGCGAGAATTGGGACAGAAACGGTACTTGCGGAGAGTAGAAAGTTGATAGCCAAGTTCAGTAGTCTAGTGGCCGATACAGAGAAACCCCGGGCCTGAGCATGCCGTTGGGAGTGCGTAGGAGAGAACCTGCACCCTGTGGTAGCGGTTGTCCCATACAAAACCAGAGCTGCAGACACCGCAAGAACCATGTAATTGTCAGACTTACGCGGTGATGATGATCAAGGCTACCGTTGAAAACACGATAAAATAGATCAGATCGATGGCGACGTAGAAAATTTGCCCGAATTCCATTATGACGCCATCCGCGAAGACAACGGTCGATAAAAGTATTAGAACTGCAGCTGCAATTCTAGCAGCAATGAGCTGCAGGTATGGCGTTCGAAGTCCGTGTTTTAAGGCAGGCATGGGAGCGTAATATAAAACCCGAGAAGAAAAGCTCTTGCAACGTAACTTTTGCCTACCCCCCTCGGATTCGCTGAGCTTACAAGAATGAGGCGAGAGCGAAAGACTGAATCCTTTGTCTACGTAGACAATTGACGGTGTTTCCCAAGCGGAATAGCGGTGGAATTTGAAAGTTCACTTTAGTCGTCAGAAGTGTGGGTGTGCGCACCACATTTTAAGTACAGATCTCACTATCTGTTCTTAAAATCTTCTAACATTTGCTGGATAAGAGTAGGAATGGAAGCTAGTTTTGCCGAATAAAATAATGATTGTTGACGATAAAAGGGACATGGCTGAGGCAGCTAGGATGGTTCTGGATATGGAGGGATACGAGGTCCTTGTCGCCTACGACGGAGAAGAAACCATCCGGAGGGCAGAGGCAGAGCTACCTGACCTGATATTCTTAGATATGCACATGCCGGGCAAGAGCGGGGTGGAGGTCTGCAGGATTCTGAAAAGCAACACGAAGACAGGGCTTATTCCTGTACTCCTCTTCACCGCTTCAGGTGTAAACATTGATGATCTTGTAGTTCAGGCTGGAGCTGACGGATTCTTCCGCAAACCGTTTGCTCCTGAAGACTTAGTAGCAGAAGTCAAGAAACGTCTTGAACAGTCAAGAGCGAAGAAGCCTCTAATCAGTAAGGGGGCCACGCATAACAACCTATCATAAGATTCTGGGTGACGCTCTCGGCTGTGTGTTATCACCGGTGCGATCGGTCGAATTTGAACCGTGGCCGTTCGTAAAAGTGTGTCTGCGCACCATCAGACCCATACACGAGAGAGACGATCGGCCACGAAACCCACAACTACGGGTTTCTGGGATGATAATTGAGTGTGCGATCCATGCCACGGATTTCATTGATCGAGGATTTAGCTGCTCAACCGATACCCGCAGGTACAGTGCTACTAGTGGTCTTTGATCCATCTTCGCAATGGTATAACGCGATCATCACGATTACTGCGGGCTGGCTGAAACAGGGAGGAAAAGTTGACTATAGCGCCTACACCGAGCCGCCCGAAGCTGTCCGCCTCAAACTAAGTCGACTGGGAGTTAACGCTAGGCAGCTAGAGATGGAGGAGAGACTCCAGATCAACGACTGGTACACCGCAACACTCGGGGAGAAATCCAAAGAGAAGCACTCCTTCCCATCACTCAAAGTCTCCGAGCTAAGCTCATTCTTCTCCAAACTAGAAATACCAGCCAGCCCGAACCGGGGTGGCTGAACATCTCGGATAACACTTCCACCGTGGCGAAATTCAACGATGAAAAGAGTTGGGTAGAATATGTGCTAATGTGGCCTCTTCGAATGGGCCGCATTCGTGGACACACTATGGTTCGTGGTCTAATGGACGGCGTTCACAGCGATTGGGCGTACAAGCAACTGGAGTCTGCTCATGACGGCATCATTGACTTCAAGTTCGACAAAACAAGCGACCCGCCTAGAAATCAAATGAGAATAAGAACGATGCGAAACGTTCCATTTGATGGAAACTGGCATCAACTCAAGACCAGCGAAAACTTCGAAGTCAAGTTAGAAACGTAGCTACCCACTGGCCTTGTCGGGTGTGTGAGTCTGGGCCTCGTACCATTTCTCGTCTGCCAGAACGACGGAGGTCTCGACTTGGCGTTCCGGGTATAGACCAGTATTCTCTCAATAGGCGGTCTTTCGTTTCTTTGTTGACCTGTCGAAAGCCACGTTTTTCGTAGAATCGAATCGCCCATACAGCGTCTGCCCACGTGCCGACCAGAGAGAGGACGGGCAGTAGTTTGGGAGTGGAGGTGTGATAGTAATTTTCCACCTATGCCTTGGTTACGGTTCGTTGTGCGAACGTATGCGTGTCTGATCAGACTGACGTCCTTCACATCCTGAATACCCATAACGCCGATCAACTGGTCGTCTTCCTCGTATCCCCAGAAGACGACACCCTCTTTCATCTCCAGAGACAGCTCCTCTTTGGACATGTAGGGCTCCTTCCAACGATCAACGGGTATGACGCCCTCGTACGCTCGCGCCGCATCGTTGATGATTACAAAGATTTCGTCAAAATCGCTATCGATACATCTGCGAATCATGGATCCTGCTCCTCGATTGTGTACTTGCTGGATTTAGTAACAACGCCCTCAGCCGCCGTATCAGGAATCATAGAAAGCAAGTACGTGTTTTTCGTTTAAGCATTCACCTCGCCGCTTCAAGTCACAGCGGTGACTCAAGCGCGGGGCTTGAAGGAAGAGATATTGCTTTTTAGTTTGCTTACCATAAGATTTCTGAAGGCTTATGGCGAATACGATCGCGCAAAACATTGTTCATCAGTCGCTACGGATTAAAGAGAATGATGTTGTTCTCGTAACGGCGGCCAAACACATGTTAGGTTTGGCTGATGAGATCGTCATGGAGTGTCGCAAAGCTGGGGCTGAAACTACGACGGTATACTGGAGTGAACCCGTTTGGTACTGGTCCCTCCAAGAGCTTCCTCTGGATTGGTTGCGCGGTGCCTCGAAAATCGATTTGACGCTTCTTGACGTGATAACAGCCACTATTGGCATTGGAGGAGTAGCGGATCCACGACCAATGGGAAAGGTTTCCTCGGAAAGATGGGAAGCCAACAGTGAGGGTGCTGATCACTGGTATCGAAAGTATGTCGACCGAAAGGTTAGGGGAGTCAATCTCGACCTAACTACTGTGACTCCCCAACGGGCGCGAGCCTACGGCTTCCCATTCGCAGGATGGAAGAAAGCAACAGAAGCAGCCCTAAGAGCAGACTATTCGAAAATCGCTTCCACAGGAAAGCAAGCCCGCGAGCTCCTGGATAATTCCACTTCCGACGTAAGGATCACTGCAAAGAACGGCACGGATCTCACTTTTCGCTTGGCTGGGCGAAAGCCTTGGGTCGACGACGGCATACTTGACGAAGCAGATCTATCGGCAGGAACTTTCGAAACGAACCTGCCCGCCGGCTACATTGCTATAGCTCCAGACGAGAACAGCGCCAACGGCAAAGTAACATTCGATCTCCCAATTCCGCAAAGAGGAAAACTAATCCAAGGCCTCTCATGGTCCTTCGAGAACGGCCAAGTCACCAAATTCACTGCAACCAAGAATGGCGATATGACGATCCCCATCTGGGAAAAGGCAACCGGAGACAAGAGTCGATTTGGATGGTTTGCAATAGGCTTCAACGACGCCGCGAAAACCGGTTTCCTCAACAACACCATCCCACGCGGTGCGGTGACTCTCGGAATAGGAGAAAACAAGTTGATCGGAGGCCAAAACCAAAGCACCTTCGCTTTCCAAGCCGCACTAAAGAAATCAACGGTCGTCATAGGTGGACAAACGATAGTGGCTGATGGAAAGCTCAGTCTGTAACCTAGCTACCCCGAAGCCTGTCTCGCTAAAATCGAGTGCGGGTTCTCTGCAGCCGGAAGCCTCATCCCGCGTCTTAAAGATGTGCCCTTGCCTGTGAGTCCGCTCGGATTCTGATGCTTCATACCGTTGGGAGGTATTGTCGGATTAGCAGGCCGCATCTCTGACATCGGACGAGTCGAAGTAACATCCCATCCTTGTCAAAGTCCTGCCCAATCTCATGTATCATACTATGTTGGCAGACCTCAGGCGGTTCGAGTTCAGCAGCGCTGGCTGACGCTTCCTCGTCGAACTACTAGCCTACTCATCACAACCACACCTGCTAGCCTAATGTGGTCGCTAATTTTCAGCTCTTGTGGCGCTTTCTACTTTCTCGACATGTGCTATTAAGCCAAGAACAGGCTGCGCGGTCGTGGCTTCTAAATCGAGGGTGTGTTAAACAGGTAACGTCAACTTGTTGGTTGCTGCTGCAAACCGCTTCGTTTGGGGGGATCGGGGCGTAAAATGGGGCGAGGGGTATCTTCGTTTGGCACCGTTTGGCTCCACCCCTCGAGGGGTGGATCCACCCCACTTAATTCCGCACAGAAAACAGGAGGAATCTCTTAACAACCGTTAACTTGACGTTACCGTTAAACAGGTGTTTAGCACCCTGCGCCGTCTGTGGTTGTTCTACTTCAATCCCCAGGCCGCCCATGCCGCTGCGAGTGAGAAGATTGTCACGTTGATCGCGGCTCCAACAAATCCTAGGCCGAAGATGATCACGCTGGGAACCGCGAATGCCAAGCCTACAACTATGCCTGCAAGGATTGCTTCTTGCACAGACCCCTTGGCCATTTTTACTCCGAAACCTGCCCAAACAGCGAGCAGTAAGCCAAGAGTAGTAGCGATCGAGTAGATGTTAGCTGAAAGCTCGAGACCTGCAGCTGGGTCCACGAGCGCGGCCACGCGGAATAGCACGATTGTTATTATCCAGACAACAGCTGGCCAAGTAACCGCCGCCCTAATTTTCTCGGAATTAGATGATGATGACGCCAACAGTCAACTCCCGAATTCCTTCGAGGCTTCATGCTCATATTATATATGCAGTTCCGTCCCATGGAAAATGTTTCCATACATCTACCCCTCCAACCATAGGAATCTGAAGAGATTATGAAATGTCCATACTGCGGTCTGCCAATGGATTTTGTCGCAAGATACCTTATGGATGTACGGTTAGAGAGCGCTGCTCCGGGACACGTGAAGGATTTTGAGGCTTGGCGCTGCGAGAAATGCGCTAAACTCTTCGTTGACCCTGGGGACGGAAAACCTCACGAAACCGAGAGATTGCCCAAAGATACTCTGCCCTAACCGCCTTTGAATTTGTCGGCAATCGATTTCAATTCGCCATGTTCGAGAACCTGAATCTTAGTGTCTAACCGAACATCAAGGCCAATTTGGCGAAGCAACCCAAACAACTGTTCTCCAGTTATCTGTCCTCTAACCTGACCATATTGAACGAGTCCAGCGAGTTCTAGGAAAACCTGATCGGCAATTACCGGATACTGAGCCCTCGCCGCGTTGTAAACCTCCCAGGCGCGTCCGACGAAGACTTTTTCAAAGACCTTGCTCGGCTCGATCCTTCCAGTTGGGGCGGCGCTACTCTGCTGCTTCGCTGTCACCCGTTTCTGCATTTCTGCTAGCCGTTGCCGCTTCAGCCGTTCGAGTTCCGAGTCGTCGGTCATAATCAATCATTTCTGTTTTTGATTCGGTTCTGGGCGACGCCTATGGACCATTCGAAGTCATAAACAAAACGGCCCGCGACAACCCATGCGTCTAGAGACTCACGATCAACCGAGCACATCTCGTTTAGCAGGCTTTGCGTCTCCCTCCCGAAGTGTCCTCGGGGAAAGCCACCGACGAACACTAATGGGTTCTCAAGTTTGCGCATTCGTTCTGCGACACTACGCATCAGGACCGGGTTCCCAAGGATGCTGAAGCCAAGCACGTTGTTCGCATGGGTAGTTCGCACAAGCTCCTGCAAGCCGCCTTTTTCGAGTTGCATCAACGGCTCTCCCTCCTCGGGAACTCGTTTCTGAGCGAACAGCTGCTCGATAAGTCCTACAAACCGTACGTAGTTCTTTGGCAAGCGTATTTTTGGATTTATTGAAATCACATAATCGTCCTGTGTGTGAACGAAAACGCGTAGGCCTCCTTCCCAGTTGAGGGGGGTCTCAATGATCTGAAGCAGAACGTTGTGAACTATGTCCGGTCTCCCCATCTTCTCCACTGGTACACGATGATCTTTCCGCGCAAGCTGCTGCATTGCCGCATGGTGGAATGCTCTGTCAAGCAGAACCTCCTCTGGTTTCTTCTCCCGCCGCTCTGCATACCTCTTGATTTGCACATGGGACCGAATCTCCGGTGGGACAATCTGAAGAGCCGATTCGACTAGGACCAAGGTCAAGGCCAATGATGCATCGAACTAACTCTCTCCATCCAGCCCACAAAAAGGTTACAAGACCATTTCGAGAGAGTGGAATCTGGTCGGTTCTTTGGCTTGGAGAAAGGGTGGAAATACTAGGGAAATCGCTCGAGAGAGGATAGAGATCCTCTTCACTCACGCCCAAAGAATTTTCCCCAAGAATCGAACCCTAGCCAATCGTTACATTGAGCTTGCACGAAGAATTGGAATGAAGGCAGGCGTCCGATTAACGAGAGAACAAAAACTCAGGATCTGCAAAGGGTGCGGGGGTTTTCTGGTTCCGGGTGTAAATTGTAGGGTCAGGACGAGGTCCGAATTTGGGACAACGGTCTTAATTACGTGCCTCGATTGCGGAACAAAGAAGAGATACCCAACAGTGAGGGAACGACTTTCGAAAAAGACCGGTTGAGAAGGCTTCAGTCTAGATCGAGAAAAATGGACCCGACGATCTGGATAGGAAAGGAGGGTGCATCAGAGGCCTTGATGAAGCAAGTACAGAACCAGCTGAAGTCCCGCGAACTAGTCAAATTGAAGATCCAGAAGTCGGCGCTTTCGGAAACCGGGACGGTTGATATTGCCGAGAAAGTTGTTGCGACCACTGGTTCGACCCTGGTTGAGGTGATGGGACACACCTTTACGGTTTACAAACGAAAGGAAGTTCAGAAAGTTGTAAAGAGCGATGCGGTTCCGTTCAGAAAGCGGTTCAAGTGGTAAACTAGAGTTATATATTGCTCTCCGAATCTAGCCTCTTCGCTATCAGCCGGAAAAATTCCATGCCAACACCACTAGATGTCCCTTCAGACGCCCTAATCGACCGGCTGTCGAAATTCCTGAAGGAGAATGTAGGTGAAGTTGCCCCGCCAGTTTGGGCAGCAAACGCGAAGACGGGATCTCACCGGGAACGTCCACCGTCGAGTCCAGATTGGTGGTATACCCGTTGCGCCTCACTCCTACGAAAGTTATACATTCACGGCCCGGTCGGAATAGCTCGTTTACGGGTCGAGTATGGGGGACGCCTTCGCCATGGGACTCATATCGAACATTCCCGCGTCGCAGGTGGTTCCGCCATCCGAGAACCACTACAACAACTCCAGAAAGCTGGTTTCATATCTATAGAGGCGAAGCAGGGCAGAAAGCTGACCGCTGAAGGTATTAGTCTTCTCAACCGAATGGCCGCCGACATTCTCAAGGGTGCCAGGAAGACGGAAGGCCAGTAATGATGAGCAATGAGGACGACTACTCCGACGAAGAACTCACAGAAATAAGGCGAAGGAGATACTCGGATCTACAGCGTGCTGCAGTAGATGAGCAAAGGCAGTCAGAATCTCGAAGACAATTTGAAGCCCAAAAGCAAGCCGCCCTGAAACAAATCATGACCCCCGAGGCAAGACAAAGGTTGACAAACATTCGAATGGTAAAACCCGAATTCGCGGAACAGATAGAAATGCAACTCATACAACTCGCCCAAGCAGGAAGGATCAAGGTTCCGATTTCAGACGATCAACTTAAGGAAGCATTAGTGCGATTGCAGTCATCGCGAAAGGAAATTAAGATTAGGAGAGCTTAGGTTACGGCGAGAAACAAACCAACCGCGAGAAAACGGCGACTCGCCGCAGCCCTCAAGACTCGTAAACCCGTTCCAACCTGGGTCATGGCGAAAACTGACGGTCACACCAGAACACATCCAAAGAAAAGACATTGGCGCCGAACGAAACTGAAAGCTTAGGAGAAAAAACTGAATGAGCGAGACAGAGTCCAAAGAAGAGAACGCCGTCGAGGCTGAGGAAGAGGAAATCGAAGAAGCACCGACCGAGGAAGTCTCAACAGAGGAAACGGCCTCTCCCGAAGAGGAAGAAGCATCGCCTGCAGAAACGGTTCCCGCTGCAGCTGAGGCCGAACCCACCCCCGAGGAGGGTGAAGAAGAAATTGAGGTCGTAGAGGAGAAGATCTACACAATCCCTCTACGCCACGTCCATGTCGTGACGCCGCGCGGAAAACGCGCCCCCGATCAGTGAGGGATGTGAGAGATTACGTCGCACGACATATGAAGTCGGATGAGGTTGTAATCAGCAACGAAATTAATTCAGAGCTGTGGGCGCGAGGCATCAACAAACCCCCGAGGAAGATCACGGTTCGCGCCGTCAAAGACAAGGAAGGCAAAGTCATAGTTTACCCGTCGAAAACCTAAGCCGCCGACTCGCTGGCTCGTGCGTTGGTAAGCTCGGAATGTCCATAATTCTCGCGGATGTATTCGGTAGCCCGAACATCGGCGTCTACTGCTTCGCAAACGAAAACATTGCCATTGTTCCTCCAGGATTAACAAAGCGTAAGATCGGCCAGTTCGCTGAAACGCTAGACGTTGAAGTCTGCAGTACAACCATAGCCAGCTCCACTCTCGTGGGAGCAATGGTGACGGGGAACTCCAACGCCATCTTGGTTCCGCACACCATATCCGATTATGAGTTGAAAAGAATAGAAGAGTTCGCGAAAGTTGTAATAGTAGATTCTAGATGGACTGCTCTAGGTAACGTCATCCTAACCAACGATAACGGCGCCGTCGTTCATCCAGAAGCCTCATCATACGTCTTGAGGGCTGTGAACGACGAGTTGAAAGTGAAGTCGGTTTCTGGCATGTTAGGAACGTTGCCATTCGTAGGCGCCCTCGGGGTCGCCACAAACAAAGGAGCAATGCTGAGCCCGAACACAACGCAGGAAGAACTCGACGTAGTCAAATCCGTTCTGCATGTTGAAACAGACCTGAGTTCAACGAATGGCGGCGTGCCCTTCGTCAAGTCAGGAATCCTCGCCAACTCAAAAGGTGCTGTCGTGGGCCCGTTGACGTGCGGTGCGGAACTGATGCAAATCAGTCGAACACTGGGACTCTAAAGCCAACGTCCTAGCTAGCTTTCTGGAATAACTGGTCCCATTTACCTTGGTCCAGTTCTTTCTGGACCTCGCGCGGGTCCTTGCCTTCGATCGTTATTCCTAAGCTGACACATGTTCCCATGACTTCCTTCGCAGCAGCCTTGGTTGATTTCGCGTAACTACTCGGCATTTTCATTCCGCCTATCTTGGCAACCTGTTCCATCGTGAGGTTTCCAACCTTTTCCGCCTTCGGGTTACCAGATCCTTTCGAGATTCCAAGCTCCTTTACGACCAGAGCTGAGGTAGTAGGGGTTCCTATTTCAACCTCGAATTCCTTTGTGTCGACATCAACCACAACGCGGACGGGGACTTTCATGCCCGCGGTAGGCTTTGGTTAGTTCGTTTATCCGGTTGACGATTTGGAGCACATTCACTCCTAAGGGACCTAACGCAGGTCCTAGGGGTGGGCCGGCATTAGCCTCCCCTCCGTTTAACAGCGCTTCAACTTGCTTCTTCTCGCCCAACTGCAGGTGCACTTCCTCTAGCGGTCAACTTCACATAGTCAGCATGCACAGTAATTGGAAGGGTAGCGAATCCTTCTTCCAAGAGTTCAATCGTCACTTCTTCCTTCAGCTTGTCAACGTTTGTGATTCGCGCCTTCAGTCCCCTGAACGGACCACTTATGACCTCCACGGAGTCTCCGCTCTTCAGGTCTTCGATTACAGGTTTTGTAACAATGAACCGGTCCAATGCTTCAGCCGAAATCACACCTTTCGTTCGCGCCCTAGCATGGCGTACGCCCGCGATAAGATCGTCAACGTAGTGTGGCCCAGCCGCTTCCACGAATATGTACCCCTTAACAACGTCAGGTGCTAAGATGCTAACGATCGGGAGTTTCTTCAAACCTATCCTAGATGCAATAAGATCCACAACCGTTCTTTCTTGGCCGCTGGTAGTTCTCACGGCGTAGATGAGCATTTTACGCTCGGTGCTCATCAAGGCGCGGCTCCGGGATTGGCGGCTCCGGTTGACGTTTGCGGGAGCAGGTTGAAGAAGAGAAAGAGAACCCGAATGATGAATCCAAGCGAACCGACTATCGCCACTCCTAGAAAGCTGATCTTGACCATCAATGATACCTCGTCCCGTGAAGGCTTCGTTGTGACATGGAGTAGACGTTTGGTTGAATCCCAGAATTCGCGTGTGTTCAAGCATTGTCCCTCTGGATTCTAGTCATTTGCGCTTGGAATGATTTGATGTTGAAAATGAAAGCCCTCTATTTTAACCTTTGAAATTACACGCGAACAATTTCGACATTCATTTGCTTCAGATCCCCAAGAAGTACCGATCTTTCGGAGCCGCGAATGCCTTTCCAGTCGATGATCGCAGTTCTGCAACCACCTAAGGTTCGCTCGAAAGCCATACGCACCACCGCTTGATCGTAGTCTTCAAAAAAATATTTTGAGAAAATGTGGCTGAAAGCATACCCATCCTTTCTAAGAGCGTCGCAGTGCTTGTTGCAGTAATGGCCTCCACCAAAGCCAACCACGACTTTCGCTTTGGCAGGACCTGTAGCCGCTTTCCAAATTGCCTCGCTCGCCGCTGCTCCCGCTCCCATATCGTTCCACTCCTTCTCTGTGCTCCCGATCTCTACGAAAAGTGTAGGAATCCCAAGCTCTGTCGGGCCATGGTGAGTGGCTTCTAGGGTAACCGCGTAATTCAGTTTCATTGCATCTCGGGCAGTATCCAGAGTCAACAATGCGGTACGCAGACGTCTGGGGTCTGTGTGTGACAGGCTCTTGGGCTTGCCGCCGAAATCAGACCGGCCGGTTGTATTACCGGTCCAATGAGCCGTCATGGCGGGTTCGTTACTCTCGCTACGATGTCTCGAGGCAAAGATCACGGCCTCAGGAACGAAATCTACGTCTAGCTTGTCGGTGTAAATGCCCTCCGTCTCGACGTGTTTGAGGAATACGCCCTCGGCCCGAAACAGATCCTTGGTCTGAGTCTCTTGAAAGGACTTCAAGCGAGTTAGTTGTCGTGCGATGTTTTGCGCTGCCGGGTCAAGCTTAGAGGCGATAATGAGCACCGTCACTTGGTGTTCGCCTAGCCAACAATTTTTTCGACCATTTGCCCCGGCTCAAAGGAAATGATGTCTTCGTAATCTTGTCCCACTGTTGCGAAAAGAATCGGTTTACCAATAATTGCTGCTATCGATATTGCGCTGCCCCCCTTGACGTCTGCGTCAAGCTTGGTGAGTATAACTCCGTCTATGGGTACGGCCTCTGAGAAGCTGCGGCCCTGTTCGACTGCGTCATTTCCTGTCAAAGCGTCTACGACTAATATTGTGAGGCTGGGTTTGGCTACTCGAGCTATTTTTTTCATTTCCTCGAGGAGGTTCTTGTTGGTCTGCATTCTTCCTGCTGTATCAATTAGGACGGCGTTCGTGCCGTGGGCGTTAGCGTAGTTTGATGCGTCGAACGCAACTGCAGCTGAGTCTCCGCCGTAGTCATGTTTGATGGTTTTGATTCCGATTCTTCGTGCATGTTCTTCGATTTGCTCTATCGACCCCGTTCGGTAGGTGTCGGCTGCGGCTATCAGGACCGAGTATCCCTTGTGTTGAAGTAGGTACCCTATCTTGGCAACGGTGCTCGTCTTCCCAGTTCCGTTGACTCCAACGAAGAGTATGATGACTGGTTTGTGCTGAGCCTTCCCCTCATCTAGCACCTTGAAGAATGTCTCTCCTCCACTCCCTTTCAAGAGATCTAGAAGGACTTCGCTCAGTACGGTTTTCGCTGGTAGGGTTGCGTCTGAGAATCGCCGAATCTGAGTGGTCTCAAGTTTCTGTCGCAAGCCATCACAAATCTTCTGTGCAACCTCATACGCGACGTCGTTCTGAACTAGAACGAGGAGGAACTCATCGAGTACTTGTCCGATATCTTTGTCTGATAATTCTCGCTGTGATATCTTTTGAACTAGGCTGCTAACGCCTGATCTCAACTTCTCGAACAAGTCTCATCGCACACCGCACAAGTCCGAATTAAGTTAAGATTTGAATTGATGTCGACTTCAGCTAGCGCGACGTGATGGCTGGGATGGCTTGGATGGCTGGGATTGTCGCTGTAGCAGGTCTTCGAGGGCTTCGCGATCCTGCTGATACCGAGTTGCGGTCTGGTCGAGTTGTTGTTGAATGGATGTCCTAGCCTTATCCAAGTCTTGCAGTCTGCCTTTCAATTCTTCCACGGAGCTCGCAACATCCTTCTCGACCGCAACACCGGCTCCGATGCCCATAACAAGCTTCTTCGAGTCTGCCACTTGCATTCTAATGTACGAGCCCGCACCCACCGGAACGAGCGTAGACTCTCCATCCTGAAGATTCTTCATTCCTTCAAGAGTATTATACGCTAAGGTTACTTCGTTGATCGCGGGTGCGAACGATATCGAGCCTAGATTGGAGGACGCCTATGGATCCTTCAAGGATGCGTATCTCTGAAGCGAGCTGTCGGACAATGTCCTCTTCCTTCACTTGTGACGATGCCATTTCTCTAGGCCTTGGCTTCGGAAGTTTCTTTCGATTCCTGAACGTCTTTTATCTTAATCTCGAACTGGCGTGCTCTATGCTTACTCCCCATCTCCGCGTAGAGCCGCTGAAGGGCATGTTCCTTCTTCAGAGCTCTGAATTCCACTGAGAAAGGAACCTTCGTAAGGCCTTTTTTTATCTCACCCGTTATCCTGAACTTTTTCACTTCTGACAAAGGCTAGTTACCTCGCCCTATGGCTGCGGCGCCCGCTATTAATCTGAAGGTTTCCGCAACAGTCAAAGTAGTCCAATCGCGAGCCCGTCTCTTCTTGGGTCTGCCGCGCCGTACAGGTTATCGTCTTCCGAGAGTTGTCCCGCGTGCACACCGCCGAAGTACAACCCAGGATCACTCCTTCCCAATAGTTTTCTAACTTCAACCGAGTGACCCATCTTACGGAGTTCAGTCGCGGTTCGGCTGGTTAGCGTCTTTTCCAGTTGTAGACGATCCCCGTGGACATGGATCCTTGACGCCGCCACAGCATCTTTCAGTCCCATATCGAACTCTATCACATTCAATAGCACTTGTAGAGTCGACGAGACGATTCGAGGACCTCCAGCTGATCCAACCGTCATGATAGGCCTGCCGTTCTTCAGGATGATAGTGGGGTTCATGCTGCTCATAGGTATCTTCCAAGGTGACACTGAATTGGCCATACCGGGCCTAGGGTCAAAATCATGCATCGTATCATTCAAGATCATGCCAGTACCGGGAACCGTGATTCCCGAACCGAAATAACATTCCAAGCTCTCAGTCATCGATACAACATTATGCTCAGAATCAATCGCCAAGAAGTGCGAGGTATTCGACGCAGGCATCAAAGGGTAGCTAGTGGGCTCAGTTGGAATGGAGACTTTGTTCGGATTAATTGTTGACCCGAGTTCTTTCGCGAAATCCTTCGAAACCAACGTACCTGTTGAGACATCGGTGAAATCCGGGTCAGAAATCCTTGACCTGCAGTTCATATTGGCCCTGGCTAAGGCCTCGGCCAGTATGTGCAATGCTTGAGGGGAGTTCTGCCCGAAACTCTTCAGTGCACGGTTCTCAAGCATATTGAGCGATTGCAGAATTATTGCTCCACCTGTGCTTGGAGGCGGAGCCGTGATAATTTCATAGTCCTTGTATGATCCACGAAGTGGTTCCCTCATTGTGGGTTTGTATCGTTCTAGGTCGGTGGAGGTGATGAGGCCGTTGTTTGAAGTCATGTCGTCACAGATTTTCGTCGCGATGGTTCCATTGTAGAATTCTCCAGCTCCATCAAGTGCTATTTTCGCTAAGTCTTTCGAGGCAGAATAAAGCGAAATCTTCTCGCCTTGGCGGTAGGGCCGACCTTTGTTGAGGTAGGTTTTCTTTGACTCCTTGAACCGCTTGAGCTTGTTTACGCTTAGCTTCCACGTGAAGGCGAGTACTCTCCCCACGCGAAAACCCCTTCTGGCACATCTAATCGCTGGTTCAAGTGTGTCTTCCAACTTTGCCGTCCCGTATTTCTCTAGCATCAAAGCATGGCCTGCGATTGCTCCAGGAACTGCAACGGACTTGTATCCAACCGCATTCTCCTCGCGGACAACTCTTCCCGAACTCGTTAGCTTGAACATGCCTTCAGTCGCATTCAACGGAGCTCTTTCCGGAAATCGACGAAGAGAGCTTTCTCCTCACGAGCGAGCCAAATTAGCGCAAATCCGCCCCCACCGATTCCAGAGAAAGCGGGTGCGGCTACGCCTAGAGTGTGCGCAATAGTAACGGCTGCGTCTACGGCATTACCCCCGTGCTTCAGAATACTCAAACCGGACTTTGACGCAATAGGATTCGCAGAGACGACTAACCCAGACGTAAACTTACGCAACTCTACCCTTTCGGCCACTCTCCGTCGGTGTTATTAGAAGTTGATGCACTCTGAATTCCGATGTGTTTCGGGTTTTGCTCGATTTCTGTAAGCTACCGGTTGTGGATGCGCATTGTCATTCGTACCTAAGCTCACCGAAGGTTATGAATGGAACTGATTTTGCGCGCTACTCGAACATTCTTGCGGCACCTCCGACTTTTCTAGATGGGAAATTCAAAGCACGCGCGTCGACCAACTCCAAAGGTCTAGAAGAAGACTTTCAGCTATGGATAGGGAGCAGCCTTATTCCAATCTGATGCTTCGCTGGCTTTCTGATTTCTTCCATTGCAAGGCCGACTGGGAGGCGGTCGCTAGTGCTCGAAGTGCGAGAGCCCAAGACTTCGATGTTTACGTGCGGGAATTATTTCAGAACGTTGGGCTTGAGGGCCTCGTTATGGACGGTGCTTATCCTCCCCTGTCCGCGGAGGACATGGGGCATTTTCCGGCCAACGTAGTGAAGATATTTCGGCTCGAGCCTTTGATCAACGACTTATTGGCAAAACATGATTCATTTGAGGAGTTTTGCTCGGGATACGATTCGGGAATCCGTAAGGCGGTCCAGAACGAGGGGTTTGTTGGGCTGAAGACCATAATCGCATACAGGACTGGGCTCAAGATTAGGAGAGTTGAGGCGAGAGACGCTAAGAGTGATTTTCAGGCCTGCGCGGAAAGGTAGCGCGGAACAGGCGTGGTTTGGTCCCAACGTGAAGATGCTTCGCGACTTTCTAATCGTTCGAGCGTTAGAGCTCTCAATCGACTTGGATGTCCCTACACAGATCCACACCGGCGTAGGGGACTACGAGATCTTACTAGACCAATGTGATCCAGGACTTTTGTTCGGTCTGCTAACAGAGGATAAGATCAGACACGCCACAGTTGTACTGGTCCATTCCGGTTTCCCAAACAACCAGAATGCCGCCTACATGGCCTCAGTCCTTCCAAACGTCTTTCTCGACTTCTCTCTCACGATTCCATTCTTGAACCCCATCAGCCATCAGCGGCTGATGGAAATCTTGGAGATTGCTCCGAGTTCGAAGGTTATGTATGGTTCAGATGGTTTCGGCGTGCCAGAAATTTTCTGGTTCAGCGCCAAGCTTGGGAAACGCGTTCTCGAGAAATGTTTCACCCAATTCCGTGAGGAGAACGTTTTCGACGAGAATGAGATCAACGAGAAAGCGAAGAGGATTCTCTCAGAAAATGCACGGGAACTCTACCAAGTAGGCAACCGTTGACATGAATGGACGATTGAAGCTGAGTAAGTAAGTTACCATGATTTTCTATTTAGCATCTGTGCGCTCAATACTCCTTCAGCTCTTATAATTCTCCAACAAGCCAGCTGAGATTTGATTCTGAGGGGTAGGATGGACTTTGGGAGACGATGTCACACTGAGGAATGTCGAAGAAAATGATCTGCCTATCTTTTTCGAGTATGAGTCTGATCCGGCGGCGGTCTACATGGCCGCTTTCACTGCCAAGAATCCAGCGGACAGGGAGGCCTTCGACGCACACTGGAAAAGGATTCTGGGTGACGAGACTATAGTTAAGAGAACCATACTTTTCGATGGGTATGTGGTCGGTTCAGTCGCGAGTTTCATCGACCGAGAGTTTGGTAAACGAGAGGTGACCTATTTGATTGGGAGAGAATATTGGGGAAAAGGCTTTGCCACTAAAGCGCTTTCAAAGTTCTTGAGCGAGGAGAAGGGTCGCCCAATTTATGCTCGTGCTTCAAAAGATAATGTTGCCTCCATCCGTGTCTTGGAAAAATGTGGGTTCAAAATTATCGGTCATGGAAAGGGTTTTGCAAATGCACGGGGTAAAGAGATCGAAGAAGTCGTCCTTGAACTAACAGCCAACATGAAATAGCTTCAACTCGTGGCAGCCTGACCGCAAACGAAGAATGCAGATTTGAGCTAGGCATTGTGCATGGGGACCCTAGGTGAAGCGGGGAAAAGCTGGTTAATGTTATATACACAGCCCATGCCGTACGTATTGAACGGGTTTGGCATCATCCAAAGTGTTCGTTAGGAACGCAACTGGTTTAGTCAGAGAATTCGGCGCACTAGATGCTTTGCTGTTTTCTAGCGCAATGGTGTTCGCACTAATCTTCACAACCGTCCAATTTGCTTGGTTCTACGGAAATACCGGAGGCGCGAACCTTCCCCTCTCTCTGGTAGTTGCAGCTGTTCCATTCATCTTCCTAATGGTTGCGTATTGGGTTATGGCGGTGGTGATGCCGAGGACAGGAAACGATTACGTGTGGGTTGGCAGAATCTTCCACCCTGCAATTGGTTTTGCATGGGGTTTGGTGTACATGTTCATCGTCCTTTTCGTCGCCTTTGTGGGAGCTGGAGTCGCGCCCTTTTCCTATGCATTTTCAATTTCCTTGACCTCGCTTGGATTGATCGAGAACTCACCCTCATTGACCAATTTCGGTAGCTTCCTTGGCGGCTCGACTGGGACCATTGAGCTTTCGATTCTCCTTACGCTTCTGTTTGCCGCGTTCTCCATCTTCGGATCCAGATTCATCAAAGCCCTCATGTACGGTTCCTGGATAGCCGCCGTAGTCGGAATACTGCTAATGTGGTACATCCTCGCAACCATGAATCCCCAAACGTTCGCCTCCAACTGGAACGCCCTCTTAGTCCCTAGTTTCGGAAACAACGCCACCTACCAAGCCGTCCAATCTTCAGGGCAGTCGGCAGGCTTCACGCTTTCTCCGCCAGGCTTCTCCTCCATTGCCGTGGCGCTTCCGCTCGCATCGCTGTTTCTCTTAGGAGGAAATTACACAAACGCTTTCGTAGGAGAAATCAAGAACGTCAAGAAATCAATTCCGATCGCCCTATTCCTGTCCCTACTCTTCGGCATCATATACTGGAGCATAACGGCAACCCTTACCCTAAACGCAGTCGGCGCGAACTGGATGTACGCAGTCGGCTACGCGTTCGACAACGGCAAGTTTGCTCTTCCCTTTCCACCGTCGCAGCCGTTGATGCTAGCCGTAGCTGCTTATCCGAACAGCGCGCTCATCTATCTCATGTTCATCACATATCTACTTGGGTCCTTGGCTCCGATCTTCGCTTACTTCTGGATAGCCAGCAAGTACATGTTCGCATGGGCATTTGACAGAGTAATTCCGTCTAGGTTCGCGGACATAAGTGAGCGTTTCCGTACGCCGCACCTATCGATCATAGCCGTCGTCGTGCTTGGCATATTGTCCGAAGTGGTCTACTTCTTGTTAGGCTGGTCTGGCTCATTCACAATGGGAACCGTGATCTGGGACGTTAGCTACGTCGTCCCGGGGCTTGCACTAGCGATCTTCCCATTTGTCAAGAAGGATCTTTTCAGCCAGTCTCCCGGCTTCGTGAGATGGAAAATTGGAGGGCTGCCGGTCGTGTCCATTGTAGGAATCATAACTGCAATCGCGTTTGCTTGGGAAGGATACCTTGGATTCATAACGCCCGCGGCAGCAGTACCGACCCAATTCGGATACTACCTAACAGCCAGCGTTATCATCCTAGCATTCGTCATTTACTTCGCCTCGTGGGCCTACCACAAACGTGAGGGCCTCGACCTCTCACTTGCGCTGAAAACGATACCACCCGAATAGGGCCTCTAACGCTCACCGAAGTCGTCAACAACAACTGGGACTGTACGCTCAAATTCCGAATCCGCAGAACGGATACAGATTCCGACAATTGGTAGCGTCGAGCCTGAGGACCCAACCCGACAAACAATAAGCACCCCTTTGCGATCACGGCAGGTAGCGCTTTAGGTAGCGGCAAAGTTCACCTAGAGCGACCGTGTGAATCATACTACAGAATGAGGCCATAGTGATATGTCGCCCTTAAGCCGAGATTTCATCGGTTATGGACGAGATGTTCCAAAAGTGCGTTGGCCCAAAGGTGCTAGGTTGGCGCTGACGGTTGCGGTAAACTATGAGGCTGGTGGCGAACGGGCTGTTGGGTTCGGGGACGAGGGGCCTGAGACGTTCGGTGAATTTCCTTCCTATGGGACACCGCCAAAACGTGACTTGGCGATCGAATCGATTTTTGAATACGAAACCCGCAGTTGCGATCTGGCGAATGCTAGACCTCTTCCAGAAGCATAAGGTAAAGACGACATTTTTCGCGACCGCAAAGACATTGGAGACGAATCCGGAAGCCGCGAAGGAAATCGTTCGAAGAGGGCATGAGGTTTGCAGCCATGGTTATCGTTGGGTCGAACACTTCACGTTGACGAAGGAAGAGGAGCGAGAGGAAATTCGCAAGGCAATCAATGTTATTCAATCAATTACAGGCGATCGGCCGGTTGGATGGTACTGCCGGGAACCCAGCGAGAATACAATCGAACTCCTTGCCGAGGAGGGGGGCTTTCTCTACGGCTCAGATGTCTACAACGATGATCTGCCGTATTATGTGAAGGCTGGGGGCAAGAGTTTCCTGCTCATCCCATACACACCAGACGCAAACGACTTTCACTACTTCTCGAACAGGTTTAGCAACTCCGAGGATTTCTACACATACCTCAAGGATTCATTCGACGTTATGTACGAAGAAGGCCGGAAAAACCCCAAATTGATGAATGTCGGTCTTCATGTTAGAATATCCGGTAGGCCAGGGAGAACTGCAGCGGTCGACAGGTTTTTCAGATATGTCAAGGCGAAGCCAAAGGTCTGGGTCGCTCGACGGAGTGACGTCGCGAAATGGTGGCTTGACAGCTACAAGCCTTGAGATCTCAAAGAATCGCTCAGACGGTCAGAGTATCAAGAACCTCCCTAGGCACCTTCTCAATCTGAAACGTTTTTATGGGTCAGCGGAAATCGTGCCTTAGAAAATTGACTAGATGGTCTAATCGTTGCCACTTGCTAAGGACGAAATATCTAGGGCACTCGGTGAGTTACGTAAGGTTATAACCAAAAAGAAATTCACGCAATCCATCGATCTAGTCGTACGACTCCGCGAAGTTGACCTGAAGAAACCGGAGAACCGTATCAACGAAGCCATCGCGCTGCCCAATCCTCCTGAGAAAGGTCTGAAGGTTTGTGTAATTGCCTCAGGGGACTTGGCCACACGTGCGAAAGCGGCTGGAGCAGATATGCTCGTCGGCAGGCAAGAGATTGAAAACTTAGCTAAGGACAAGAAAGGAGCCCGAAAGTTGGCGCAGGAATACGACTTCTTCATCGCCGAGGCGCCTCTCATGCCACTCGTCGGAAGAGCTCTAGGCTCATTCCTCGGCCCTCGAGGCAAGATGCCCACACCCATCCCACCGAATGCGCCAATCGACCAAGTAATCGTTAACCACCGCAAAATGGTCCGCGTACGAATGCGAGAGCAACCAGTCCTACAGTGTCGGGTGGGAACGGAGACCATGCCTGACGAGAAACTAGTCGAGAACATTCAGACAGTTGTCTCAAGAATCGAGCAGAAACTTGAGAGAGGCTTCAAAAACATCGGCGAAATCCTAGTCAAGGGAACGATGAGCAAACCAGTAAAAATCAACCTCTCAAAGTGATTAAGAATGCTCACTCAACAGGTCGCCGTTTGGAAGAAAGAAATCTTCGACGACCTGATTGAACTACTCAACAAATACTCAGTCATCGCCGTAGCCGACTTACAGAAAGTACGTTCATCTCAGATTCAGGAAATCAGAAAGAAGCTACGTGGCAAAGCCGAACTCGTGGTAGCTAAGAATACGATTCTGCGGAAGGCTGCCGAGAAAGCAGCGGGCCAGAAAGAGAAGGTGAATCAGTTCGCAGATTCCCTGACGGGATCGAAAGTTCTGATCTTTACCCAAATGAACCCATTCGAACTAATCATCTTCCTCAACAAGAACAAAGTTAGAGTACCTGCCAAAGGGGGAGACATCGCTACAAGCGACATAATGATCCCCGGCGGAAACACCGGTATACAACCTGGGCCGGTCATAAGCGAATTCAACGAAGCGAAGGTGCAAACGCGAATTGAAGGCGGTAGCATCTTCGTCGTCAAGGATACCGTAGTTGTAAGGAAGGGGGACGTAATCCCGGTCAAAACAGCGTCACTGCTTTCGAAACTTGGAATGAAACCGATGGAAGCTGGGCTCTCCCTCTCATACGCTTACGATAACGGCTCACTCCTCGGCCCGAACGATCTCGCCTTCGACCTCGACAAAATGAAAGCCGACATATCCTCAGCTGCACGACTGGCTTTCGGGGTCGCGGTTGAAGCGAATATCATGTTGCCCGAGACGGCACCCATGATAATCTCCAAAGCGTATCGGCAAGCGGTCGAAGTTAGCGTTGAGGCAGGATTCTTCACCAAACAAACCACCGACCTCATTATCCGAAGGGCATATGCTAGCGCTAGTGCACTTTCGTCGGCAATTTCAGCAGTAAAGCCTGAAGCACTCACGCCACAACAAACCGCCGAAGCTCCGCCAGCAGAAACTCCGCCAGCAGAAGGAAAAGGTTGAAAAGAGGGGCTTCGGGTAACCACAGGAATCCCGTTAAAATTCGGTGTAAAAAATGGAATACGTCTACGCAGCACTCCTGCTACATTCAGCAGGCGGCAAAGTAACAGAAGATGGAGTTAAGAAAGTCCTAACCGCAGCAGGAGTCAAAGTCGAAGAACCTAGAGTCAAAGCCTTGGTCGCCGCACTTTCAGAAATCAAAATAGACGATGCGCTGAAGGCGGCACAAACAATGCAAGTCGCAGCTGCAGCACCAGCAGCCGCAGCACCCGCTGAAGGTAAGAAAGAAGACAAGAAGGAAGAAAAGAAATCAGAAGAAGCACTCGCAGGTTTGGGAGCGTTGTTCGGGTAGGCTCCCTTTCGCCTATTTTTTGTTTGATCGCAGCCGCCTGAGGTTCAGTTTCCGTCTTTCATTTCTCTCTTCCAATGACACGTTTTGTCCTTTCACGTTGTTGTCGCGCAGCAACATTGGGACGAGAGCTGAGTAATGTTTGTCCGAGGAATATACCGTCTGCAGGTGCGGTGCCAAATTTACAAATGATGATGAAGGCAGACGACTGTACGACCTCCATCAACCTTGGTGCGGAAAGCAAGGAAGCTCAGCAAGGGAATCAGAGGCTCGACGGTAATCGCGCTGTACGATCATTCTGAGGACAAATTCGTCATATGTCTGTCGACGTCTTCTGACACAATAAACCCTCATACCTCTCGCGAACGCTATCGATTCTTATGCTTCTTTGACGTAGGTCGTTGATAGCCGACACTGGATTGGATGGGAGAGAGGGCTACGGCAGAAGGACCGGTTTGGGATAGAGAGAAAGGGGAGCTACGTATCCTAGGCCGCCGGCAGACCGCTTTCGATGCTCAAGCACTATGTGAATACCTTGACTCGCTGGTAGGAGTTCAAGTCGGGGAGGTCATCATGAGCAACCTTGAATCTAGATCTGGAAAACAAGACGGGAGCTTTGCTTCGAAAGGAGAAACCTGAACTAACCGTTGATGAACTGATCAGACTCGTCGAAGAATGGGATCGGATGGCCGGAATAGGGGTCACGAAGGTTACAATCCCACAAAAAGACGTCGGTCCAATATTAGTGGAGGTTTCGAATCCCTCTGTGAAAGGTACGCAAGGTGCTGCCAAGGCGTTTCTATTCTCTTGGTGGGCCGGCATACTAACCTCGCTTCTAGGCAAGAATTTCGAATGCAAGAACGTCGTTTACGATCAAGGGAACAACATCATGAAGTGTGAGATAGTGCAGAGAGAGACCGCATGAGCGACACCACGAGGCAAATAGCTTACTAACCTAGTTCGTCTCGTTCTGTTCTGTCGGCTGGAGGTAGTAGCCATTGGAGATTAGTGAGAAGGAATTTGCGGTGCCGTTCTTCAAAGAGAACGGATTCTTACGTAGGCAGTGTGAATGCTGCAAAGGCTACTTCTGGACACAGAAAAGTAATGAACGGTTTTGCGGAGACAGCCCATGCGTACAATACTCATTCATCGGTAATCCTCCAGCAAAGAAGCGCTACTCCATTCATGAGATGCGGGAACTATTTCTATCATTCTTTGAGAAAAACGGCCACACTAGAATCAAGCCTTACCCAGTCGTCGCCCGCTGGAGGGACGACGTCTTCTTAGTGGGTGCCTCGATCTACGATTTCCAGCCATACGTCACCGAGGGAATGATTCCGCCACCCGCGAATCCGTTAGTTGTCAGCCAACCCTCCATTCGTTTTACAGACATTGACAATGTCGGCCCGACCTTAGGGCGGCATGAACTAATCTTTGAGATGGGCGGGGCTCATGCATTCAATTATCCAGAGAAGGAAATTTACTGGATGGACCAGACCATCCGATATCACCATCAACTGGCGACCGAAGGGTTTGGTCTGAACTCCGATTCAATATCATACAAGGAGCACTTTTGGTCCGGCGGCGGAAATGCTGGGCCCGATTTGGAATGTCTGGCCTCCGGCCTGGAAATTTCAACCTTAGTCTTCATGCAGTACAGGGTCCAGGGTGATCAATTACAGAAGCTGCCCATACGAACCGTGGATACGGGTTATGGTATCGAACGATGGGCGTGGCTGAGCCAAGGAACTGCGAGCGCGTTTGAAGTTCTCTATGGGCCGGTGTTAGACAAGATCTTCACCTTAGCCGGCGTCAAGTATGATCAGGCGTTAGTTGCGAAGGTTGTTCCATACTCAAGTTACATGAATATTGAACGTGGCGACAGCAGAATTGATGCCCGCAAGAAAGAGGCTGAAAGTGTCGGCATGGATTGGCGCGACCTCGAAAAGGGGCTTAGTCCCAATCGAATCTGCTATGGCTGTGGCTGACCACACGAAAGCAATCGCGTTCCTATTGTCCGAAGGTGTCGTACCGTCGAACGTCGAAGAGGGTTATTTGACCAGGTTGCTGATTCGGCGGACATACCGAATGCTTCGGCAGCTTGGAATCGAAGATAGAATGCCTGAGATATTGGATGCGCAGGTCGACTACTGGGGCGACGACTTCCAGCAACTGAAAGGCATGAGGCGTGAGATAGCGGAAGCAATCAAGTCGGAGGAATCAAAGTACAGGAGAACTTTGGAGCGCGGCGCTGAATTAGTAAGGAAAATCGCCATCGACCTGAAAGCGAAGGGGCAGAAAGAGATCCCCTCTAGCTCGTTGGTTGAGCTGTATGATTCCCAGGGTATGGTTCCTGATATCGTTAGAGAAGTCGCTGAACCATTGGGGGTTGCAGTCAATCCGCCTGGAAACTTCTACGCCATGGTACTGCAAAAGCATCTCTCAGGAAAGCGAGCTTCCGAGGACGTTGAGGAATCAGAGTTCGGGGCATCATTGAAGGATAAGGTAAGCCAGCTTCCAGAAACAGTTCGACTATACTACAAGGATGCCTTTCAGCGAGAGTTTCAAGGCAAAGTAATCGCCGTGCTAGTCAACAAGTTCATCGTCTTGGACCAAACCTGCTTCTACCCAGAGGGAGGAGGTCAACCGGGGGACATAGGGGTAATCCAGACCGCAGGTGGTCCTCTGAAGGTGGTTGGGACGCAGAAGGTTGGACTTGTCGTTGTTCACCAAGTAGACGGTACTCCTCCTAAAGTGGGCGAAAGCGTTCGAGGCACGATTGAGTGGGAGAGGCGTATCAGCCTCATGCGCCACCACACCGGCACCCACTTGATCCTAGGAGCCGCGAGGAGAGTTCTGGGACAGCATGTATGGCAGGCTGGGGCGCAGAAAGGAGTTGAGTCGAGCCGCGTCGATATCTCGCACTATGAGAAAATCACTGGTGATCAGGCGAGAGAAATAGAACGGCAAGCGACGGAAGTCGCTCTGCAGGACATTCCGGTTGAATCAGAGTGGATGCCTAGAGAAAAGGCCGAGCAACAGTACGGGTTCCGGCTTTACCAGGGCGGCGTCGTTCCTGGCCGTGAATTACGCGTGATCAAGATCGATGACTGGGACGTGGAAGCATGTGGCGGAACCCACTGCACAAGAACGGGACAGATCGGAACTATCAAGATTCTTCGCACAGAGCGCATACAGGATGGAGTGGAGCGCATAATTTTCGCTGCAGGAACTCAAGCTCTACGCGCAGTTGAAGAACAAGAAAGAAAACTAAACGAAATATCAACAATGGTCGAGGCACCAATAGAAAAACTAGACCAGTACGTGCAGGCGCTAGTCGACGAAAAATTACGGCTAACCAAAAGATTGGAAGTACTTGCAGAAGCGTGGGCCAAGCAAGAGGCCCAACGCCTCGCCATGTCAGCTAGAACAGTGGGAGCAGTCAAGCTGACTGTGGCGAAATACGAGATGGGCGAAGAAAACGACCTAATAATGCTGAACAACGAAATCATTCAGAAGGACGAGAATGCTGTCGTTATCTTGGTCATGGCAAAAGATTCAGTAAGAGTTTTGGTTGGTGCAGGAAAGAGCGCCATAGCACATGGCGTTCATGCGGGAAAGTTAGCTGCGAAACTAGCGACTCTTGTAGGTGGAGGTGGCGGCGGAAAAGACAGCTTCGGCCAGGGCGGGGGCACTAAAGTGAGCGCAGTTGACTTACTGGTCACAGAATCAGAGCAGGCCGTCAAACAAATGCTGACCAAGTGATGATCATGGCCGTAGATTGGGCGGAGATAGATAGAAAATGGCAAGAGGAGTGGGAGAGTGCTAGGATCTTCGAAGCCGATCCAGACCCGAAACGCAAGAAATGCTTCGTTACCTATCCGTTCCCATACATGAGCGGACCTTTGCACGTCGGAAATGGTTTTACCGCCGCCAGAATCGATGTTTACGCAAGATACATGCGGATGCGTGGGTTCAACGTCCTCTTCCCGTGGGCCTGGCATTGGACTGGCAAAACCGTTGCCGGCGCGGCTGAACGCATCAAAAACGGCGACGAGGCATTCATACGTCCCATTAGAGAGGTTGACGAGGTTCCTGAGGCAGAGATCAGAAAATTCGTCGACCCCGCCTATATGGCAGAGTACTACACTGCCGTGAACCGTGACGCCATAAAACGATTCGGAACTTCTGTAGATTGGCGGCGTGAGTTTCACACGAGCTCTCTGAACGAAGAGTTCAGCAAGTTCGTCACATGGCAATATTTGCGCTTGCATGAGAAAGGCTATGTTACGAAAGGTACGCATCCCGTAGTCTGGTGTCCCAAAGATCAAAGCCCAACCGGCGACGCCGATCGACTGGAAGGGGAGGGTGTACGGCCTGAGGAGTTCACTCTAGTAAAATTCAAGATGGGAAACCTATTCCTACCTTGCGCCACTTTCAGGCCTGAGACGATCTACGGCGTCACGAACCTGTGGGTGAACCCCGATGGGGAGTACGTGGAAGCTGACGTTAACGGAGAGAAATGGATCGTAAGTAAGGCGGCCGCCCCTAAGTTAGAGAATCAGCTCAAGCAAGTGAACGTCCTCAGGGGTCTGAAAGGTGCTGAGCTGATCGGGAAAACTTGTACGGATCCAATCCAAAACAGGCCCTTACTGATCTTACCGGGGGTATTTGTCAAAACCAATCATGCTACGGGGTTAGTTTACAGCGTTCCCGCACATGCCCCCTTCGACCTTCTAGCGCTGAGAGATGTTCAGAAGAATCCGGCAACTGTGGTAGGGTATTCCATCGATCCAACCCAGTTGCAGCACATCAAACCAATTTCGGTAATCTCGGTTGAGGGATACGGGGAATTCCCGGCGGTGGAGATCGTAGATCGAATGGGGATTCGTAACCAGACGGATCCTCGGGCGGAAGAAGCCACGAAGGAAATTTACAAAGCGGAATTTCATAGTGGTATATTGAGGGAAAATTGCGGCGAATATTCGAAGCAACGAGTTTCAGATGTTAAGGACGCCTTAGTTGCAGATTTCAGAAGCAAGCGAATCGCTGATGTGATGTATGAACTACCACAACGCGTAGTATGCCGATGTACGACAGAATGTGTCGCTAAAATAATACAGGATCAATGGTTTCTCAAGTATTCAGACCCCGATTGGAAAAAGCTCACGCATCAAGCCACAGCTGAAATGTCCTTCTACCCTGAGGAAGCCAGAGCCTGGTTCAATGGTATCATTGACTGGTTGCAAGATTGGCCCTGCGCCCGCAGAACCGGCCTAGGCACACCACTCCCCTGGAGCCCCGACTGGATCGTTGAAACACTCAGCGATTCAACCATTTACATGGCATACTACATGGTAAGCAAATTCGTCAACGCGGGAAAAGTCAAAGCTTCTCAATTGTCACCCGAGGTCTTTGATTTCATATTCTATGGCAGCGGTAACCCGGACGAAGTCGCCAAGGGAGCCGGCATAGAACGGAAGCTCATGGAGGAGGTTCGTAATGAATTTCTCTATTGGTATCCGGTAGACATGCGCAACTCAGGAAAAGATCTGGTAGGCAATCATCTCAGTTTCTTCATTTTCCATCACGTGGCGCTCTTCGAGCCACGGTATTGGCCGAAGGCTATTGGGGTCAACGGATTCATGCTGTTGGAAGGGGGGACCATTCACAAATCCAAGGGCAACTTTGTACCTCTGTGGAAAGCTTGCGATCAATTTGGAGCAGATGCAGTCCGATGCTCTGTTTTGCTCGGCGCAGAGGGGATGGACGACCCTGACTGGCGTGCTGAGAACGTTCGTGATGTGAAGGGCAGGCTTGAAGGTTTCCTGCGTTTAGTTGAGGATTTTGTTCAAAGGCCGAAGGAAGCTGCTTCCAACGGGCACTTGGAAAATTGGCTAATGAGCAGGATGTGCACGAAGGCACTGGTGATCGCCGAGGGCATCGGGAAACTGAAGACGCGCACCGCCATGTCCTTGACGCTCTACGATTTATGGAATGACTTGAGATGGTATGAGCGCCGAGTCGTGAAACCAAACTCAAACGCGGTTGGCAGCTTCATTTCCAACTGGATCCGATTGCTCGCACCTTCGCGCCACACATGAGCGAAGAAACCTGGCGGAAGATAGGCGAAACGGGGTTTGCGGCTGCAGCAGATTGGCCAGACCTGCAACCTTCGAAAACGGATACGGTGTCTGATGAACTAGAACTCTTGATCAAGCAGACCCTGGAGGATACCCAGGAAATCATTGCGACTACGAAACTGAGTCCGAAGAAGGTACATTACTACACAGCGGCGAAATGGAAATGGCGGGTTTACATTGACGCCCTAACGAGGGCTAGCACGAATCCTGAAACTCTCGACGGGCTCATCCGGGACATGCTATCAGCGAAAGTTGCCACTGCAAAAGACTTGCCTAAGTTTGCCGCGAAGATCGTGCAGCAGTCGAAGAAGATGCCAGCCGAGTTAAGGTCGCGCAAGCTAGATGTTGGTGAGATAGATGAGCGAGGAGTCTTCGACGGAAGCACAGACTTTCTTCAGCAAAGAATTGAGGACTGAGGTTGAGGTTCACGGTGAAGAAGACGCTTCGCTGTACGATCCGAAGGGGAGAGCGAAGATTGCTGAACCCTACAGGCCCGCAATCTTCATCGAATAATAAGTTGTGGTTCGTCGTCTAGGGGTGCCAGACTTTCTCGTTCATGATCATATAGATCCCGGTTACGACCGCGAGTATCAGTCCAACTAGGAAGCCGCCTCCTATGAAGAGGCTAACTATTGCGGTGGGGAAGACCATGAATGCTGAGAGGACCTTGAAGCCGAGCATGTAAAGGATCACTGCTCCGACGAGCACTATACCTAGGACTACTCCGAGGATGAAGCTGAAATTCCCAAGGAAGACTACCCATGGGAACAAGCCTACCCAGAAAGCGAAGAAAGCTGGCCAAAGCAACGCTCCCGCATTAGCGAAGATAAGCGATGCCGAAGTCAACAGTAACAGAACTACTCCCCACGAGTACCGACGGAACATGCCAGGGAAAGGACCGTAAACTACTCCGCCTGGCGGTAATCCTCCCTGCGCATAGAGAGTGGGCGCCATCGGAGGTGCCACTCGGCGGTTGGGCGGGTTGATTGATCATTGTTGAGTGGTAGCAGCCCGGGCATAGAGCTAGTTCGACGTAGGGTTTGGTGCAAGAGACGCAAATTCTTCGTCCGCAGCGACTACATACCTGGTTCGCTGGTAGGTTCGGGTGATAGTAGCACATGTAAGCCAATTCTTCAAACATCCTCGTTGACAGGTTGGTAAGGTAAACTGTGGGATGCGGCTAGTTTGACTTGATAGTTAGTTACAAGATAGTGTCAAACCTCAACGGATTTTGTATCCCATACTTCGATGCTCAAGGTTGAATAACGAAAAGGGGCTGAAAATGGGCACTTTACCGGTTCTTGCCCCATTTTGCACGTTAAGCCGCCACTTGTCGCCCTAACACAATACTTCGATCAGCCAGTCTCAAACCAGAGAATCTTTCGGGCTGTTCTTCAGACTGAACCAACGAATTGGAAAGAGCGTGTCTAACAGTGTTATACACAGAGGTTCTAGGGTTTAACTTGCGAATCTCTTGGGCCTCAACGCTTTTAGTTTGGCAAGTCTGGTTTCGGGTTTGGGCCCGTAGCTCAGTCTGGATAGTGCTTCTAGTTTGAGCGTCTAACAGCACAGGCCCTCTAAACGCTTTCAGCAAGCGGGAGACGCCTGGGGTCCGGGGTCCGAATCCCCGCGGGCCCGCCACGATTCCGTAAATTTGACTGCTTAATTCAAGGAAGTCAGGCCTAGAACTTCTAACATTCCAATAGGGCGTGCCCCCGCTAGTTGAGCGGTCTTGGGACCGTGGACGCTAAGCTGGATAGTTTCAGGGGGGCATTTGCATGATCGTTGAGAGGAGCAGGATCAGAAGCATTAATGTCAGGTTCGCACCGGAAACGAGCCTGCTCTTTTTTCGTAACGCCTTGAGTTCGTCCAATTTCGACTCTTTGGCTAGTCTGATGATTTTCTTTCCGAAGTATAGGTTATTGACACAGATGAGTAGCAGCAGAAGTGAAACGAGAATTGCTTTCGTCAGTAGGAGCGTGCCGGGGTATTCGAAGAGGGCATTTGCGGATGGTAGGTACCATGTTGCATTGTACAACCCCGTGAGCACTAAAACAACTATGAGGGGGTTAGTCAGATTACCGAAGGCTCTGGCGATCTTCCCAACGATTCGCAGCCCTCTCCGATTCGTCCGTAGTGATGAGACGTGAAGCGGGCACGATGATCAACCACATGAAGAACGAACCTCCCACGAAAAGAACCGCAGCTGAACAAATGAACCCAAAGAACTACGATATTCAACAATTGCGCTGCAGACAACTTTCCACCTAATCTAATTCAACTGGTTGTGTCTGAAACAGGTGATAGTGTGATCGTTGACCATTCCAACGGCTTGCATGAACACGTAACAGATTGTTGAGCCGGTGAACTTGAATCCTCGCCGTTGCATATCGGAGCTCATGGTGTCAGACGCCCTACTCTTCGCAGGGATAGCTGACAACGATCTAAACCGATGTTCAATCGGGTTGCCGCCAACGAACCTCCAAGCGTAATTGTCGAAGGTTCCAAATTCTTTCTGTACGACCAGAAATTCCCGGGCGTTTGTTATTGTGGCAGTGATTTTGAGGCGATTACGGATAATCCCTGGATTCGTTAGCAGGTGCTTGACACTAGAACTCGAATATTTAGCAACTTTTCTCGGATCGAATCCGTCGAAGGCTAACCGGAATGCGTCTCGTTTCCTAAGTATAGTGAGCCAGCTCAATCCTGCTTGTGCACCTTCAAGTATGAGAAACTCGAACAATTTGCGGTCGTCATGTACAGGGACACTCCACTCCTTGTCATGATATTCTTCAAGCAGAGGATCGTTCCTCGCCCAACCGCATCTTTTCGTAACGTTCCTCATTTTGATCCCCTTTAAGCTGGTCGCTACCTAGCGAAATTAGATCAGCAACGCAAAGATCGCCGCAAACTTTTAGCTAATCCGGTAGCAAATGCAAACCGGGCGATGGACATCGACTCCGAAAGAAAACGAACTTCTCCATGGAATGGTCAACTGTTACGACACTTGCCACGCTAACTTTGAAGAAACCGTTGGCATGGTTAGTTCCGCTCGCGGACTGACGTCTGAGGAGGTTAAAGATACTCTAGAGCATCTGAAGAATGAGGGCAGCAAGGAATTCCAAGCGTTGAGGTCGACGTCTACCCGCCGACTTTCCGCTCTGACATGGTCTAATTGTTGGAAAATAGATCCCCTTGACAAAATGTGCCGTATGCGGAGTTTCCTTCGACCGGGGAGATTATGACACACTCGCTCGCCATTTCTGTGAACAGGCGGGCGAGAGTGATCCAGGGCACGTAATGTGGCTGAACAGGAATATTACTAAGAAGAAATGCGACCCGCAAACCCTCTCCAGAGAGCTGACACGATTCTTTGACTTCGGCCGCCAAGGGCTGAAGGTTTGGATGAAGAAGCGATTCGTTGAACGATTTTACGGTGGGAAACCGCATCCTTTCGTCCTAGCCCTACAGCACCCGTCCAAACCGACTTTGCTGGGTTACGTTGTGGAGCATCAGCATTTCCTGAGACAATGGACCCGCAGCTGCGCGTACATCGTGGCAAAGACCGACAAGGTAGACGTCACCCTATACGAACTTGATAATATCAATACAGAGTTCGGAGGGTTCGGCCCAGGGCGTCCGTCACACTACGAATTACTCTTACGTATGGGCGAAAGCCTCGATTTGCCGAGAGAACAGATACTCCAAACCCTTCCTCTACCCGACACGGCATGGGCCATTAAATCTTGGAACGAAATTGCTGAGACATGCCATTGGCTGGAAACCATGGCCGCGATGCATCCCCTGGAACTCATAGCGAACCGTAACCTCAGACAAGACGGCACGACAGTAAGTTACTTTGATCCATCAATACTGAACGGAGATGAGATTACTGAGGCAACCAAGAACTTCCTCAGGGAAGGGTACGAGGCCGATGTGGATCACTCCGAGGAGGCAATGGATTTGATCGACAAATACTCGCCCGAGCTTGGAATTGCTGATGATGTTCAAGCAACGTTCATGAAATCGATACATGCCTTCGACAGATACCTGATGGCACGACTGGAAAGGGGTAAACAGTTTGAAAGTTCCTGAAGGCTGCGCCATCTGCCAATCCACCTGGGGCGACTACTGGGCCGAGGTGGAAGGGCAGAGAATGTTCTTCTGCTGTGAACTATGTGAAGTTGAATTTCGGAATATGATCGGGCAAATCAAACATAGAACAGGGTGGAAGCAAATCGATGAGGTTCAGATAACGGGAGATCCTAGGGGCAGAGAGTGCACAGCTTTACTCAAGACTAATGCGTATCATTTCTTTATTCGATTTAACTCCCAGGGCGGCATCGAAACATTTCAGGAAAAGTGAACGAGCCGCAGAGTAAGTATAGATTACCAGCTAAGAAGCTCTAGCCAAATGCCGTCCGGGTCTTTCACGTAGACCTCGGTTACTCCCTTTGCTTCAGAAACCGAAACCGCAGACCTCAACTCCCTTCGAAATGAGTTTTGCTAGGGTAGCTTTCACGTTGCCCACGCCGAAGGCGAGATGGTCTAATTCATCTCCTCGTCTGTACTTGGAATAGAATTTGCTTCGTGATGGGTACCAGTTTAGTTCAAGTTCCTGTGAGGAGCCTGGGCTTCTTAGAGCCACATATTTCCCTCCGTGAGGCATGGTTCCCCGTCTCGTGACTCGCATTCCCATGATCGTTCTGTAGAAGTTGATTGATTTCCTTAGATCCCTCACCCGTATTCCCGTATACACGAGACGATATTTCTTTGGCATACGCCTCTCATCTACTATCTAGATCAGAGTTTCCAATTGTTATTTCATTTGAGTCAGCAGATGCAGGTTAGCTGGCGTTTCCTAGGTATTTTTCTTGCAGATAATTGATTAACGATTGGGCGTTGTATTCCTCGCCAAACAGTTTCCTCTGGAGATCCTTGGGAGGGTATATTGCGCCGTACCTGTGTATTTTCTCCTTCAACCAGTCTTTAACTTTCCCTAACTCACCTTTCGCAATCGTCGTCTTCAGATCCATATCTTTCCGAATTCGGTTGTAGAACATTCCAGCTATTATGTTGCCAAGCGAGTATGTGGCGAAGTAGCCGATCATGCCTTCACTCCAATGCACGTCCTGAAGTATTCCGTCGGCATCGTTCTGAGGTCGCACGCCAAGATACTTTTCCATGAAGTCTTTCCAGATTGAGGGAGCCTCGGATACTTCGATTTCTCCGCCGATCAATTTCTTTTCCAATTCATACCTGAGCATTACGTGGAAATTGTAGGTCAATTCGTCGGCGTCAACCCGGATCAGGCTGGGTTTCACTGAATTCACGTATCGATAGATTTCGTCTTCGCTGTATGGAGCGACAAATGGTAGGTTCGCCTTCAGAGTTGGGTAAACAAGTTTGATGAATCCTCTGCTTCTCCCAACGAAGTTTTCCCAGAATCTTGACTGTGACTCGTGAACGCCCAATGAAGTAGCTCTGGAGAGTGGGGTGTAATCGAGTGATGGGTCAATCTGCAAGTCGTAAATCGCATGCCCAGATTCATGAATAGTTGAGTAGAGAGAAGCCTTGAAGTCCGTCCCCTCGTACCTTGTTGTTATCCTCACGTCCTCTATGGACATGCTCGTCGTGAACGGGTGGGTGGACACATCCATTCTGAACGTCTTTTCTGGCATTTGCATTAACTTCAGCACATCTTCGTTCACCCGTTTCATCGCGGGCTCTGCATATGCGATTTCTTCGAGGGGGTGGGTTCTTGGGAACTTGCCTGTCGGACAAGACCTTGTCGAGGATTCCCTTCAGTGCGGAAGCCATCGGGGAAAATACTCTATCCACATCGTTCGTCGTAAGTCCTTCTTCATACCTATCCATCAACGCATTATAGGGGTGTCCCGTGTAACCAAGTTTCTCTGCTTCCTCTCTCTTCAATCCAACCATTTTTTCAAGATAGGGCTGAAACATCAAAAAATCCCACTTTTTCCTTGCTTCTCTCCAGACAACGGTGCCTTCAATCGCCGTTCTAACAATGTCTTCCAGAAGCTTTGGAGGGACTTTCAAGTGACAATCCTAGTTGTGTCTGAGTACTCTTACAAACCCCTTTTCGTCAGTCGCGTTAAGCCCTGGATGTTTTTTCTGCTTTTTGCGCTAAGTCAACTAACTTGGTTATGCGCTCTTGCTTCATCAACTGGGTTTGAGCAAGTGCGAAGCCTCTCGGTGCCGAAGATCCGAGTGGCATGTAGGTTTCCATGTCCCACTCAGGGAGTGCACTTGCACTATCCAGAGCCCATAGCGGCTTGTACTTCTCAGTGATGTCCATTATGACTTGGTTCTGAGACATGAAGTCAAAACGAAGGCGTAGGACGGTATATAATCCAACCGCCTGCTCCCATCTCCTTAAGAAGTGATGGTTGTTGAATTGCTCATGAGTTCGGTATTATTCAGTTCGTAGAAGGAAGTGTCGAGTTTTCATGAGAATGCAAACCTGTTCCTGTGGAAGCGGAAAACTGCGAGTAGGCTTCTGTGCCGAGTGTCGAAGAACTTACTGTGATGAATGCAAGTTTACTCATCTCTACACACCCCCTCCAATGAACGTCGGTGACTTGCTTTACGCGAGCATAAACAAGAGTCGTTGAATTAATGGTCGCCCGTGTGGGGAAGCTTAACTTGATTCAGAGGCCTGCCCGTGGTTTACGATGGGATTTGCAACCTCTGCACTGGCGCTGTCCGGTTCCTCCGCTTGATTGATCGAAGCCGTACGCTCGAGTATGCGCCCTACCAAGGAAGGGCGCTATGGTCGAGGAGGAAATATGGAATGAGCGACCGAGAGTTTCAAGGCCGAATGCACCTCATCCAAGTGGACGGTTCACTAACTAGCGGGCCGGCAGCAATCGCAAAAAAGTCCGCCGGCTCCTTGTTCCGTTTAAGCTAGTGTGCAGTTTATTCAACAGTTCACTGGCGGATAGGGTGTACGATTTCATTGCGAGTAGGCGCTACATGCTCTTCGGATGCAGAGAATCGTGTTTTGTCGTCAGAGAATCTGAGAGCGCAAAGATCAGAATGCGCTAAAGACTAATTGGATCCCATCAGGATCTGAAACAAAAAGTCTACCAGACCCGTCGCTTTGTTCGCTTAAATTTCCACCAAGCCTAGAGGAAAGCTCGTTTAGGTTTGCTCGTGGAATGTTGAGAACGAAGTACTCGTAAGCCTCGCCAAGCTTTCTCGGATCTTGGTCCGCCGAGGCTCTCCCATGTGTTCATTCCAATGTGGTGATGGTAACCTCGGACCAAAAGAAAAGCCGCGCTTCCCAAATAGCTCATTAATTCCATCCCCAAGACGTTTCTGTAGAATGTTATCGACGTCTGCAGGTCAGTAACCTTTAGGTGCACGTGACCGACCGGGTTCCTTCGACGATTCCAGCCGACTCATCATATGCCTCCTTCGAAAGTTCCTTGATGACCGACTCCAGGTCCAAGGGTTGAGTCGCCATCTGAACTTCGTCATCTTCAAACTTCCATTCGCTTCTCGGCCTGTCAGCATAAATCTCGATTCCATTACCTTCAGGATCACTCAAATAGAGCGCTTCGCTGACATTGTGATCCGCGTAACCGTCGAATACTACCCCATTGTTTCCGAGCGAGAGGTACGTTGCAGCTAGGCTCTTTCGGTCGGGAACAAGGAGTGCGTAGTGATACAACCCGACCCCGTCAGCGGGAGGTTTCAACACCTTCTCATCATGGTTGAGAATGAGAATAGATTCCTTAGATGGTCCGCAGCCGAGCGGGGTGAAGTTTCCATCATGTTGAATTACTTTAAGTCCGCACTCTTGCTCGTAAAATGAGAGCATCGAGTCCAGATCAATTATCCTCAAACATACTGGACCAAGCTTCAAACTAGGGTCGAGTTTGAAATCTACTTGGGACAATGACCGGCCTCCGATATGTAATCGCAGGCTTCAATTTAAGGCGGGAACTGTCTTGCCTAAACGCGAGGCTCGTTCTGGACGAATTTCAGCTAGATTGGCTTGATTGCGCCTCTCAGCCGTTTCGTTTGTGACATGTTTACAACTTTGAGATACCCTTTCTCTTCGGTTTTCAGCTTGCGAAGTTCTATGTACCCAGCCTTCTCAGCGTTTTGCAGAAGTTCAAATCCCTTGTCCGTTCTTGCTATGACGGTAGAATAGCCGGTTGGACAACCTATTCCGCCAACTGAAATGTCGCGTATTCAGCGGTGAAGTCGTCACATTGCTTGCAACTGTTTCTTACAAATGAATCCACTTCCTTCAAAGGCACGTGCAAGAGTTCGTTCTCCCCCGACCAAACTATGAAGGACCCTTTCTTGATTCCCATTCTAGTGATAGCAGCCGGGTCGATTCCTCTGCTCGTAACAAACGCCCCAACGAGTTGTCGTAGGCGTAGCTTTCCATACAGAACAAGCCTATCGACAACGTCATAGCCTGCGCCAACCGAATATTGCCCAAGGGCGAAGTCTGAATTCTCCTCACAGCCCTAATTTGGCATGGCGTTCCCACTAAGCCGATCTTGTTCTTCTGGTATTCATTCAAGGCTGACTGCACGCCAAGCAAAGTTGGGCTGGGAGTGTACTTCGTTCCGGCAGCCTTTACCAAGTCAGAGTACGTCGTCGCAACTTCTGGCTTCGCACGCCACTTCGAATCTCTTCCCGCCACAACTGCGGCGTCAATCATCTTGCTCTCCAATGCATACGCGAAAAGAGCAGTGACGATACCTCCATCTTGTGCTTGGCCTTGAATTTCTTTGCTGGTTGCCTTGCCCACGAACGTTCCAAGAGAGATTCCGAAAGGTTCGTCGGGGCGTCTGGTTCGGTTGTGTAGGAAAACCTCAACTTCTTCTTTCGAGAAATCTACATTGGGGCATTGATAGTAACAGATCTCACAGAGCGCACATGCTCCGACTAGTGTTGGTTGTTCTCCGACGGGCCAAAGAAAGTCGACGGGGCAAGAGGCCATGCAGGCTCCACAGAAGGTACACAGATCGGGCCGAATCACCTGGGTGATCAGGATACCGAAGAGCTTTGGTCTTTCAAGCATCAAACATCGACTCATTGTGAGGTTTTTCGTTCGCGAGCGGTCAGGAATCAATGAGGAAATGGCTTGTGTTTGCTTTCCATTTCTGAGATACAGACGAGCTCACATCACGACCTGATGCTAATTACCTAGAATATTCAGTGACTGTTTAAAACCTTTAACAATACAGGACTATGAGTATTGACCAAGAACTCTGGCAACGTGGCTAGTAAGTACTTTACAGCGTAATATACCGCAACAAAAGGAACACCAAGAGCATTGACTCGGCGGTCAATGGACCGAGTCAACTGGAGAATTCAATATTCTCTTCGAAACCTTGCGCAAATCATTCCGAAATAAGTTGGGACATCGTCGGAGACGATTTCCGGCCGCAGGTTGATCTTATCCGCGATTCCGGCGAGCATGGCCATTTGCCATAGGCTGTCAGGCTTTGCAGCCTGAACCAAACTCGGTTTGAAGTTCATCACCGCGCTTATTCGTTTCCTGATCAACACATCCAACACCTTCCGTCGTATTCCTTCGCTTGTTTGTTGAAGCCGTAGGGCCCGTTCTTTTTGTGGGCGTGTGCCTGGTCGGCACTCGCAACGAAGACAACTCTTTTGTTTCGATTAGACTCTGCTTGTTCGGCTATCATTTGACCAAATTCAAAGTTCTTGGATAATGGAATCTCGCGCGAAGGCGTCACTATGACAATTTTCGGTTTCTTTCTGCATCGAGGCATCATAAACCATAGAGGAACCAGCGTTCCCCAATCCATGGGCATGTCCGACGTGACCCCTTCGGTAGTTCCATAATGCGCTCCGACGACAGGCAAACCCCTTCTCGCCAGCGGTGGAGCAGTGCTTCGCGAATTTCGCATCACACTTGGTCTTGAGGCTGACAGTTTTCTTGTTTCTTGGGGATGCCTGTAGGGTTCCTACTGGAATTTTCGGAAAGTACAATGCCGATTTTACCAAACAATCTGAGGTTGTGCGGAGTCGCTATCACAATTGTATCTGGCTTTGCCTTTCCTACATCTGACGCAAGTCCACGCAATCCGTTTCTCGTTTTCAGGAACTTCTTCACCGCGGCCTTTGTTGCAAGTTGCTCAATTGCTTCGCTGCCGTGAGGGGCAATGCATGCATACACTAGGGTCATGTACGGTGCCTAGCTGAACGGGTACGGATCATCGGAACGAGGCCAATATGCTCTTCACGTCGGAGCCAGACCCAGGTGGGACTGTTGCTCGTTCTTCCTGGGTGGGCCGTTCCTGTTTGATGATGACGCCTACCGTGATTTTGTCGTTCCTTTCAAGTAATTTCGGGCTGCTTCGTGGTTTGTAGGGTCGTGTTCTGGGCCTATTTCAGATATTTTCACGGAATACTCTTTCCAAGTGTCGTGAAACGTTGGGCATGGGTTCAAGACGTGTATGAGGGCGGAGCCTCGGTGTTTGATGCATTCTGCGATAATGTGTGCTAAGTGGTTTGGTTTGCCTGGAAAGCCTCTTGCAATGAATGAGACGTGGTATGCAGGCGCGAGTTGGCTGATATCTATGGGGTCGTCTTGGTTTCCGGTTGGGGTCGTTTTTGTTTTGAAACCTACGGCAGTGGTCGGGGATGGTTGGCCTTTGGTCTGTGCAAATATACCATTATCGAGCACTATGTACGTCAGGTCCGGGATCCTTCTCGCTGCGTGCGGGACGTGTCCTCCGCCTATGGCGAACGCGTCTCCATCTCCAGCTATGCCGACTATGCTCAGTCCAGGCTGAGCCATATTGATTCCTTGGGCTATCGGGAGCACCCTTCCATGAAGAGTGTGGAAACCGTAAGTTCTGAAGCCATCTGGGAATCGGCAGTTGCAACCGATTCCTGAGACGACAACCACCTGTTCGCGGGACAGCGCAAGTTCATGGAACGCCATATCGATTGATTTGAGGACCCCATAGTCTCCGCAGGCGGGACACCA
Organism: Candidatus Bathyarchaeota archaeon; assembly: GCA_963833125.1. GTDB lineage: Archaea > Thermoproteota > Bathyarchaeia > 40CM-2-53-6 > 40CM-2-53-6 > FEN-987. Next base: position 166,612 of record CAWHWX010000018.1, read on the forward strand.
GCTAGGGTTATAATCGGACCTGTATTCGCCGGATGATGGACTCGTCAACTCATGCCAGCTCCTCTATCTTCTGTAAAATCTCGCCCGGTGTGAAAGGCATGCCTTCCGTTTTAGTAATCGGAATTGGTTCAATCACGAAATTAATACGCAATAAGTCGCGAATTGCGAAGTATAGTTTAGTTCAGGGACCACGACGTGGTCTACCCCTACGAGGAAGGCGTTTATCTTTTCTCTGGGAAGCGGGTTAAGCATTTTGCATTGCAGCCATTTGACTCGAATAAGTTTCTTTTTCGCCTTGAGAACAGCTTCATGGATAGACCCCTGTGTTGAACCCCATCCAATCACGGCGAGCTTCGCTTCAGGGTCGTCGACTTCCGTTAAGTTGAGTTTGTCATTCGCAAGCTCCTTCTCAGCTGTCTCTAATTTTCTGAATCTCTTCGCCGTCATCTGAGAATGAGTACTTGTGCCGAAGTTGACTCGACCCTGTCGTCGTGTTCTGCACTCTCGGCGACGTATTCACCTCCAGCATCGCCCGGAGTTGAAATCGGGGACACACCGTTAGTCGTGACTTCATACCGCAGAAACTTGCCCTCATCACTCACGTTGGCTTTCTCCCGGTTCACAATTTGCAGGTTATCAATATCCGGTAGGGACACACCCTCCGTGCATTGAGCCAGCGACTGATCTGTTAACAGAATAACCGGAAGCTGGTACAGTTCTGCCAGGTTAAAGGCTCGGATTGTTTGGTAGAAGCAGTCTTCGACACTTCCAGGCGCGAGCACTATCCTGGGCACATCGCCGTGGCCTCCAAATAGTGCGTGATTCAGGTCCGATTGCTCGGTCTTAGTCGGTAATCCAGTTGAGGGCCCACCTCTCTGCCGTCGACGATCACGATAGGAATCTCTGCCATAGACGCCATCCCTATCATCTCGGTCATCAGTGAGAAGCCGGGCCAGACATTGCTGTCATAGACTTTGTTCCTTCGAGGAGGCGCCTATTGCAGCGCCGATTGACGCCATCTCATCCTCACCCTGGAAGAACGGGCCGCCAACTCCGGGTGAGAAGATCTACGAGCGATTCGAAATGTCGCTGGCTGGCGTGATTGGGTAACCCCCATAGAATCGACAGCCCGCGACTATCGCGCCGAGTGCAATCGCTTCGTTCCCCAGACAATACGATCTTATTCGCTTCTCCAGTCGGCAGAGGCTGAATGTCTCCTTTGGGACGAGATTAAACCCTGACCGGGTTGCTGCGATATTTCTTTTCAAGAATGGCGTCCCCACGTCATCCTAGTTTTCCCTTATAACCCCATCCATGATCGTCTCGGAAATGCCGACGGTTCCCGCCGCATATCCGGCAATGATTATGTTTCTGGCCTTGGGGAACCCAAGCTCATTCCTGGCTATAGATGTGAATGGCGCACCAAATGCGCGCTTTGGTAGGGCCGGGGTATCTCTGGGAGTTCGATTTTGGTCAAATATCAACCCTCCCTCGGGTTTCAGGTCCTTCACGTGAGATGAGACAGCCTCGGTGTCGAATGCTACAAGTAAATCCAACGTGTCTCCTTGAGAATAGGCATGCCAGTCGCTCGCTCGAATCTGATACATACACTGACCTCCGCGAATCGAGGAAGGATATGTTCTGAATGTGAAAATTTTCAAACCCATACGGGATAGCGCGTACGTCAGGACCTCCCCTGCGAGAATGACTCCATCGCCTGATTCGCCTGCGAGTCTAAGGGTCAAATCCAAACGTTTTCAGCTTAGGCTCCCGGAGGTTTTGGTGGGTTTTAGCCTCACTATTGATTTCCGAAGCTGATTCCAGTAAAATCTCAGTCGAGGAATCATTTTCGGCGAACGAAAAGGATTGAAGGGCTAAGCCCTATTCTTACGCCAATATCATCAAGTATTTTCTGGAATTTGGCATGGGACAACTTCAGCCCTTTTCGTCCTTTGGGTGGATAGGGGTCATTGAAGACTACGGAACTCTCGTCAGCATCGGTGACCACTACCCAGTGTGGGATGTTCAAAGAGTGCACAACACCCATGTGCACGAGGGCTATAGGAACGAAGTCCTCTCTAACGCCTCGCACGACATCGCCAACCATAGGTCGCTTGAATGTGACCCGAATGTGTCTCTGGAGGGCTCGCTTTTGGTTCTGTTTCATTCCGAATAAACTGAGTTCGATTTCCTCGGCGGGGAAGTGTCTGCGTAATCTTCTCTTCCAGGGTGCAGCGTCGATGATTTTCCTGCGTTGAGTTAGTAAGCGAACTTCGTATCCTGCATCAATCAATGGAACGGACAGTCCATAGGGGTCGGCACCCTTTACGCCGATCATATTACATTGGCGCCAAATCTCGAACTCTAGCCCTTCCGAGTTCCAACTGTGGTTCGAAATGTTTCATCACCATTACGACGCAAGCGGGCCCGCAACTGAAATCAGAACTTTGTTGGTAGTAGGGTATGTTGAACTTCGTCATGGTTCCGACTCGAAATTGGTTCCTGGAGCAGCTTTTAATCTACTTTCGTTGTCGAAAGTGTTCCCACCCTTTCATCGCTATCTTGAATTTACGTTCATTCTTCACGAAGTTTACACCTCGTGATCTTGGGGTTACAACGCCAATCGGTTTCAACCTTCCTCGCGCCGCCGTTTGTGCAACTCGAAGATGGTTTGTCGGATAGTTACAATGAGGTTGTATTCTTCTCCACCATATAGTGCCAGATCAGTCGAGTTGTATCGGTAACTGAAAGCGAATCCTTCGCAGCTTTGCTGATCGGTACGTGTTGAATCTCCATTCCGACCTTACTCATCTTCGATAATTCGTGGAGGCTCCAGGCTAGGCCGTCGCTTGAGTCTATTGACGCACTGACCACTCCTGAAGCAGCAAGTCTGAGACCCAACTCCAACTCCGCTCGGGGATGGTAGACGGCCCGAGCCAAAGCTCGGGGCAACTTGCTTGGCATAACTCTTCTCTCCAGCAGCGCTTTCAACCCGGCCGATGCGTCCCCGAAGTCGCTTGTCACGGCGACTATGTCACCGACTCGCGCACCGGAACGGAGAACAATTCGTCGCTCATCCATAAGAGCGAACAGTGCGATCGATATCACAAGATCTTTTGATTCGTTAGTGTCGCCGCCGATTAATGGGAATCCATATTCCTTAGCACTCCCAGCCAACCCACCAGCAATCTCCATCACGCCTCTCTTCGTAAGCGTCGAGGGTAACCCGAGAGCAACAATTCCCGCAATCGGCCGAGCTCCCTTTGCTGCCAGATCACTGACGTTTGCAACGACAGCCTTTCGAGCGGTCTGCCTCAAACCCATCCCAGGGGGAACGTCCGTGCTGCCAACCAACATGTCGGTCTTCAGCACCGCAACCTGATGCTTTGCAAGCCTAACCGCGGAAACATCGTCACCGAAACCCACTACAGTTCGCGGATTCGCACCGAGAAAGCGTTCTAGGATTCGAATTACCTCAAGCTCGCCCAACTGTTTTAGTGAACCCATCCCGAAACCCTCCGGCATTCAATCCACTGGATCTATGCTCATAACACATATTTTGAATAGTGGGTTGTCTTCAGAGAGCCATACTCTCAGGAGCGAGTGAACTTTTCCACGACGTAGTGTGCGTGGGTGAAATTATGGTCCAATTAAACGCAGAAACTCGAGAGCCGGAGTCAAAACCGTCCTCGTGAAGCTCTGAGAAAGAGGCGCAAACGGCTGAACCCGAGCGAAGAGACTGCAACCCTACCGAATGATCCCATCCCACATTGAAGTTGCGACTGGGGCAGGAGACGCGTTTGCAGCAGCTTTTCTCGCCACACAACTCAAGGGTTGGAAATTGAAAGACAGCTTAATGTGCTGTGATGACCAGTACTGCCCTAACGGCAACGGTTAGAGGGGACTACGAAAATATTCCAGATATGGACGAACGACAGACAGTCTTAGGGCACGAGGAGGGTAAGACGGAGTACCTACGCTGAGAGCGGAGTTTCTAAGTTTCCTGTTTTGTTGGAGATGCATCGGGTACGGGTGGGGTCGCGGTGGGTTCCGGGGCAACTGGTGCAACGCCACATGTGGGATAGGTGGGATTTGTATTTGTCTAGTCTGACCATTCTGTGGCAGCGTAAGCATTCTAGGGTTTTCATCTCTGTGCGGACGTTTCTGTTTCTAATTTGTCTTGGCGTGTTTTTCACTCTCGGGATTTCAGGTTGATGTTGTATCTATTCAATGTTAGCCTTAGTGGGTCGCATGAGCAAAGGGAACTCGATGGAAATCTGACGAAGTGTTTCTAACCGGTTCTGCCAATTCCATTGTTCAGGTAACTCATGCATCCTAGTATTGGTCATGCTCTTGTATTTGTCTCTAGGTCCATCATTTCGGCCGGGAGACTAGGGTTACTGCGACGCCACTTGCTCCTGTGTCTGGCCTGTTCTGCCTATTCTATGGAAATAAAGCAGCGGGTCGCTGGGCACGTCGTAGTTTACGACATGAGTTATACCGCTGATGTCTAGTCGCTATGCAACATCAGTGGCTACCAAGAACCGAACTCGTCCTCTACGGAAGTTCTCTAAGGCTCGTTGCGTTTAGGTTGAGTAAGGTCACCATGTATTACTGCCACATCTCTTCGTACTCTGCTAAGCTTTATCCAAGCCGGTCTGCTCCAATCTTGGTTGAGAGAAGATCAAGGCCCGATCTACCGCCTTTTGATCCATAATATCGCAGAGAGCCTGAAATTTGCGTCCCGGGTCAACTTGTCGGTAGAGTTGCTCGATCTCTTCAACTGCAATTTCGTCCCTGCTTACCAAAATCTTCTCGGGGCTGTACATGTTCCTAGAGGCCAGGGAAAGGATCTCGTCGGGCATAGTTGCAGAGAACATTGCGGTCTGTTTGTCTGGAGATGTTCGGCTTAGGATGAATTCGATGTCTTCTATGAAGCCCATGTCGAGCATGCGGTCGGCTTCATCGAGAACCACGAATTGGTGTTGTCAAGGAGTAGGGTTCCTCTCCGGAGATGGTCAATTATCCTACCTGGTGTTCCAACCACGATGTGCACTGTTCTTTGGAGTGCCTCCATTTGACCGTAGATTGGCTGGCCGCCGTAGACGGCGAGGGACCTGACCGAAAGATGCTTCCCGAACTTATTGAGGTCGGATGCAACTTGAACTGCCAATTCCCTTGTGGGAACTAGAACAAGGCCTTGAACCGCTGTAATGAATTGTCGACTCCCTGAACCATGGGAATGCCGAGGGCTGCGGTCTTGCCTGTGCCTGTTTTTGCCTGTCCAATCACATCCCTGCGTTGTAACAGGGGAAGGATTGCGGCAGCCTGAATCGGGAACATTTCCCGAAGACCAATTTCGTTCAGGCTCTGAACTATTTCTCCCGCTATCGGGAGTTCTTCGAATTTTTGCATTCTAACTTCTTGTTTCCTACGTAAACCGCTTTCAGAAAACAGAACAGCTAAGCTTCCACGTTTCGGGGATAACCGGGTTCGTGTTTCGCTGTGCAGAACTTCTCTATCGTCCGCACGGTTTCCGTTCGTGTATGCCCTGAGCCATACTGCCATTTAAACGTTAGTTGAGAAATAACGAAGTCTAAAACACGGATACAATACCCAATCTCTAGATTGGTAAGCAGCCTCAAAAGTATGGAGGGAGCCCCTTGGGACAATTACTCTGGACGCCTTCGCAGGAACGTGTCAATCGCACCAACATGGTTGCATTCATACAGTTCGTGAACGAGAGATACGGAACGAGACTCAAATCCTATCGGGAACTGCAAAAATGGTCAGTTCAAGCGATTCCCGACTTCTGGGCTGCAATGTGGGAATATGCAGGCATTAAATCGTCTCAAGGATACGAACAGGTCGTTGACGACCTTGCCAAATTTCCCGGTGCCAAATGGTTCGTCGGCCTCGACTGAATTTCGCTGAGAATCTGCTCCGGCACAGGGATGAGCGAGCAGCTTTCAGATTTAGAGGAGAGACGCGAAAGACTAACCAGGTTACATACGCAGAACTTCATGATCAAGTGGTGCGATTAGCAGGTTCCCTACGTGAGCTGGGAGTACGACCAGGTGACCGGATATGCGCCTACATGCCGAATATTATTCAGGCCGCAATCGCCATGCTCGCATCAACGACCCTAGGCGCAGTATGGACCTCGTGCGGTGCAGAACTGGGACCTACCGCGGTCTTGGACCGGTTCCAACAAGTCCAACCAAGAGTTCTCTTCACCGTCGACGGCTACTTCTACAAAAACCAAGTCTTCGACACTCTCTCAACGCCCGAAAAGTTGCCGACGGAATTCCTTCAATTGAAAAAATAGTAGTGGCATCCTACGTTGATAACGAATCAACAGCAGACCAAATCCCTAAGGCGGTACCTTTCGATCAATTCCTCTCCGCAGCGGGCTGAGATTCATTTTGAGCAACTCCCCTTCGACCATCCAGTTTACATAATGTTCTCCTCTGGAACGACAGGCAAACCAAAGTGTATGGTTCAGGGGGCAGGTGTTCTGCTCAACCATCTCAAGGAACTGCTACTTCACGCTGACGTCAACCGGGGGGACAGAATTACGTAATATCGTCCCCGAGCTGGATGATGTGGAACTGGCTCATGAGTTCGTTAGCAGTCGGGCCAACAATACTCCTCTACGACGGCAACCCGAATTATCCAGACTGGAGACGAATGTGGCAGCTAACCCAAGATGAAAAAATAAGTATCTTTGGCTGCAGTGCGAGCTACATCAACTATCTTAGAAGCATAAACGCCAAACCAGGGCGAACGTACGACCTGTCCTCATTGAGAGAAATTTCACAGACAGGATCCCCACTCTCCCCGGAAGGCTTCGAATGGGTGTACAACGAAATTAAACAGGACTTACACTTCAACTCGATATCAGGCGGGACAGACATCAACGGCTGCTTTGCCGGCGGAAGTCCCACGCTCCCTGTTTATGCTGGTGAACTTCAAGGTCTTGGGCTGGGCATGAAAGTCAAAGCCTACGACGAACATGGCAACCCGGTATTCGATATGGAGGGCGAGCTCGTCTGCGAAGCTCCATCACCATCAATGCCGCTCTACTTCTGGAACGACCCGAACTATGAGAACTACAAGGAAGCCTACTTCAACCACTACGCGGCTGAAGGCAAGAACGTTTGGAGACACGGCGATTACATAGTGATTCACAGTGATACCGGAGGAGTAACTTTTCTCGGTCGTTCAGACAGCGTACTAAAACCATCAGGCGTCAGAATTGGTACGGCGGAAATCTACAGCACCGTCGAAAAGTTCCCCGAAATTGCCGACAGCTTAGTAATTGGGCAGAACTGGAAAGACGATCAACGAATCATACTCTTCATTCAACTAATCCCTGGCCATCGCCTAACAGAGGACTTGAAGGAAAGGATAAGGAAAGCTTTGCGTGAAAACGCTTCACCACGTCATGTGCCGGCGCTTATTCTCGAGGCTCCAGCGATCCCGTACACGTTTAACATGAAGAAAGTGGAGAGCTGGTTAGGAACATTATGAATGGCAGACCTATCTCAAATAGAGACGCGCTCAGTAACCCGGAATCGCTCAACTATTTCGAAGCGATCCGATCCGAACTTCAAAAATAGAATCAAGAAAAAAGGATTTTAGATTATCCACGGTGAAAACGTCTAAGCTTTCTTCGTTAGCTTAATTTCAATCGTGGAGACGTTTCTCGTTTGGCCCTCTTCACCTAGCACTTCAGTCCCGATGCTGACGTCCTTAATTTCGAGTTTGCCCTCGAAGAAGCGTCTGCGGCACACCTCAACCACGTCAACTGCCTTCGAAATGACGCTGGCCGTGCGCCTTTACGGAAAGTTCCTTAGTGCCACTGTTGATTTGCATAACGATTGCGGTAGCGTAAGCCATGAGCGGCTTTTGTCCAATGAGGACTGTGTTGGTTGGAATATTACCTCTGGTGGAAGGAGGCCTTTCTGTTACTGCTCTTTGTTCTGTCAAGCGTTGTTCACCTCCGTGAGAAAGTATACTGGTAGTGTTGTAACGCCGTCACAGCAAGCGCAGCCAATAAAAGTCTTCTTACGTGAATCGACTGATTCGAAAATTGAAACGAGAATCTAGAAATGTGCACCTTGTGGTACACATCTACATCGCTGACAACGATGGACTGTATTAATCGTCGATTAGCTAGGTAGGATTATTAGGTTCAACGAAGCCCATGAGTTAGTAAGCTATGATGTACGGGCTGAAGCCGACCGTCTTATACGTGATCAAACGTTCCGACGCGCCAGTTTTCTCCCGACGAACTAGCTGAACGAACGAAAAGTCGAGGTGAAACGCATGAGCTATGAACGCTCCTTCCATAAGCCAGTCGAGGAAGGGAAGGAATACGAGGTCGAAATCAAGGAGACCAGTCGCCGTGGCGATGGTGTCGCAAGGATTGAAGGCTTCGTAGTCTTCGTCCCCCAAACCAAACCTGGCGATAAGGTGAAGGTCAAGATCAACACCGTTGGTCCACGATTCGCAACCGGCGAACTCGTTAAGTAAAATACTTGACGGTTGGGCCAACGAAACCTTTTTTCTATTCATTCTTTTCCGGAACGATACTGGGCAAACGATCCGTCCCAGTGAACAAGATGACCACCGTAGTTGTCTACACGAAAGAAGGCTGCCACCTCTGTGAAAATGTAATCTCTACTCTAGAGAAACTCGTGACCGAGCGCCCCCTCGAAATATCAACGAGAGACATAACAGAAAGTTCAGAGATGTATGAACGTTACAAGAACGTGATTCCTGTGGTCGAGGTTAATGGCAGAGTTACGCTTGCGGGTTCAACACTTTCGAATCAGAACACGCTCGAGATCGTCTTGAGGCGCGCGATATTCCCCTAACCATGCTTGCATTGCGAGATCATGGAATAGTGAAGTATAATCTTCTGTTGCTCTTCCCCTTGTTCTCGAACTTTAGCAGGTCTATCTTCACGATTTCGTTCAAACTCTTAACGTGCACGCCACCATCTGCTTGAATATCATACCCTTCGATCTCTACTATACGGAGCTCTTGCACATCAGGTGGAGCGGCAGTAGCCAACTTCGTGATGCCTGGAATCTTCAAGGCTTCATCCCTCTTCATGAAGTAAGTCTTCACCGAAGGATTCTTCGTGATAGCTTCATTCGCCTGACTGCAATAGGTGAGCATTCTGTCCCTGTCAAAACCTTCCAAGCTGAAATCAAGCCTGGATTTGTCGGGTTGTATTTGATTGCCAGTGATGAGGGCGCCCGTTTGTTTATGGAAGATTGAACTGAGCAGGTGCGCAGATGTGTGCATTCTCATGATCCTATATCGCCTATCCCAATCGAGCTTTCCTTGCACCTCTGTCCCAACTTGGAAGTTTGCGGGTGAGTCCAATACGTGTACGATAGAATCGTTATCGCCCTTGACAGTGTCCACAACTTTCGCTTCATCCAACCATCCAATATCGCCAACTAGTCCGCCTCCGTGAGGGTTGAATGCTGTCTGATCGAGGACGACTTGGTTATCCGTGACCGAAGCTACCTTAGCCTTGAACTCTTTCGTACATGTCCTCCCAGAAGAGTTTCTTTGTCATCGAAACGACCCGCACAAGCAAATCCTAAGATTCCATGCGCTTACTGAACTAGAAGAATGATTCGGCTATTTGGTTGTGATAAGGAGGACTCGAAAATCATAGCTCTGAATGTGAGAACTAGGCCTCAGAGAGCCCTCCCGCCATGTATATCGCATGTCTCGCTGCTCGTCATCTACCTCATTGTATTCATCTAGACACATCATAAATACCGAAAGTTCCGAACAGAGAATACGCTGCCACAACGCAATGAAGGGGAAGTGCGGGAAAACTCATTTTTCTTCCCCTAAGCAGAAAATGATGTGACTAGAAAGTTTGTTATGTTTCCCGACCCCTTTGTTGACAATGTTGGTGTTATGATGCGGGTGGGGATACTACTGTTCGATGATGTGGAGGAATTGGACTTTGCAGGTCCTTTGGAAGTGTTCGGTGCAACGGCACGTTTCACGGAACAAATTGAGATAGTGACCGTCTCCGGCAAGGCGGTCTGGTTCACTGCAGGTATGGACTCCAAGTGCAGCCTAACTGCAGCTTCAGTGATTGTCCGCCTCTGGATTTGCTCGTTGTGCCCGGCGGCAAGGGTGTCCGTGAAGTCAAGAATGATTCTGAAACGATCTCATTTGTTCGGCAGCAGAGTTCTAGTGCTCAGATCGTCAGCGTGTGTACTGGAGCCCTTATTCTAGCAGAGGCTGGCATCCTCGCAGGCCATAAAGCGACAACGCATCATTCAACGATTGATGCACTTCGAGAATATCCAAATATCCAGGTCTTGCCCGGGGTCAGATACACAAGGGAAGAACGAGTGAGCACGTCGGCAGGAATCAGTGCAGGCGTAGACTTAGCTCTCGCAATCGTGCGTGGCCTCTTTGGTGAGCAGGTAGAAACTCAGGTCATGGAACTAATGGAATACGAGCCTAGGACAGTAGGTGGGTAAGTGGATGCAGTTTCTTTACAAAATTCAGCCCGTGCGTCCAGAATTACTGACGATAGGTCCAACTGCGGACGAGAAGGCATAATTGCCCAACACTTCTCATACTTGAAGAGGTTGATGGATGAGGGAATCGTAATTCTCGCTGGAAGAACGCTGAATACCGACACCAGTGGCTTCGGAAGAGCTATCTTCAATTCCGAATCGGAGGAAGCAGCCCATCAAATCCTTCTCGAAGACCCAGCAGTGAAGAACAACGTCTTCAAGAGCGAAATATTCCCCTATCGAATCGCATTGCTCGAGGAAAGAAACGTACGAGAGTAATTGCAGGTTTCATTGAAATGAAACTAAGATTCGAACGTCCCACGGGAATGTCCCGGCGAGAACGTTCCACAGCCTAAGAAACGCGAATATCTTATTAATTCGAAGTTTAACTACGTGCTGTAGTCGGTGTGTTGAGTGACTGCTTCCAGACCTCTGCGGGTTATTGTTGCGTTGGATGCTTTTGTAATGGCGCTCGGCCATGTCCCGATCGCTATGCATATTTCCGCCTCATTCGCTGAGATACCGCTATACTTCCTCATTGCGACGATCGTGTACGTCCTTGGAGGGGTTTTCGTTGTGTCAGGTAAAATCTTCAAGTTAGCGAACGTAGGATTGATAGTTCTTGCCATAATCGATAACTTGCTTCTGATCTACACGCGAATGATGCCTAGCATTTTCTTCGGAAGAATCTTATCCTGGTCTACAGGTTGGTTCCCACTCGGTACGGTTCAAATCTTTATCGGACAAATGATCATCATAGTTCTCTGCGCGGTTCTGCTCCGCAAAAATAGCCCAGTCGTACTCCATGTTTGATCTCAAGGTTCAGTTGATATACGGTAAGGACTGGTCGAGTGCGTTCATAGGTTCAAGGCGATATCGAGTGACTGCTTCTAGACTTCTGCGAGTTATTGTGGCGTTGGATGCGTTCCTTATGGCGTATGGTCATGTCACGCTATCGCTAGGGCTCTCCTTCCTTTTCAGGCCATCCGGTGGTCGGCCACCGCCACCTCCGCCCACAGGCCAGGTCCTCTTTCATCCGGTCTTTCCGTTCTTCGCGATAGGCGCCTACTTCCTCATCGCAACGATCATCTACATACTCGGAGGCGTTTTCGTCGCTTCGATAAAACTCTTCAAGTTGACAAATGTCGGGTTGATTCTACTTGCTATCGTAGATAACTTGCTGCTACTAGACACGAGAACCATGCCCAACGTATTCCTCGGAAGAATCATACCCTGGTCCACAGGATGGTTTCCCCTTGGTACGGTTCAAGTCCTAATTGGTCAAAGCCTACTGATCGTCCTATGCGCCGTTCTCCTGAAACAATCACACAAGTGATGATGCATATAGTCGATCTGAGCTTCAGGGCGATATTGAGTTCACGTTGATGTAGGTGCCCGGGCAGGCAGCGCCGTTTGTCCCCTGGGTGTAGCCCTAGAAAGTTGGCCTGTCACGGTGACCCATGTTCCAGGGGACGGAAGTGTGGATGGGGCAGATCCCAGGGTGTACCATTGGTAGGCGGTGGCTTCTAGCAAATCTGGATTGGTGTATGGAATTGCTAATTCAACGCAGCCGTTTGAAGGTTCAGAGAGGATGCCTGAACATTGGACGGTACTATTTCCGTTCGATGTTGTGCACAGGTTACCATATGCCCCAAGACTAGGAGGGGTGCACCCGTAATTCCCACAGTTATAGGCTCCAGAGCAGATATAGCCGACTCCGGTATTCGCCGTATACAAACCGCTCGCGACCGTTGTAACCGTTGCGAGGTTGGTGACTGTACTGACGCTAGTTATTGTCTGAGTGACGTACTGGTTCTGAGTGTTCGTTAGGAACTGTTGCTGCGTAATCGTCATCCTCTGAGGGTTTAGAGTGGCGTAGGCTACGAAGCCCAGACTCAGGATTGCAATAATCGCTAGCCCAACGATCATTAAGACCGTACCCTTTCGACTTTTAGGCTCGTTTTGAGACAAGTTTTAACATGTGTAGATTTGCGCTAGAACTGATAAACCCGTCTCTACCAAGTAGAAGGGTAGTAGGACAAGTGGAAATTTCAAACGTGAAGCTGACAAAGCTAGCGAAAATTGTAAACCGGATGAGCGAGAGTTTGTTCAGTTCGTTTATCTGAACCCGGTTTCTGAATGAACGCTTCTTATCACTCCTCGTCCGAGGGTAAGTTATTCTAAGGTACCCAACGGAGAACAAAGGATCAGGAGGAGGCATTCGTTGACGGTTGGGCTTTCAGGGAGTGAGAAAGCGAAGATTGTCACTGTTTATTCGATTATAGTCTTCGCCACAATCTTTGGTTTTCTAGCGTCCGCCATCGTTGGTAAGCTATCGGTGCTCCTCGCAGGCCTTGGCGTGATTGCGTATGTGTTCGGTCTGCGGCATGGGGTTGATGCGGATCATATTGCTGCGATCGATAATACGACTAGAAAGCTGATGCAGGATAATCAACGGCCGTTTACTGTAGGATTGTGGTTCTCGCTTGGACACTCAACAATTGTTGTCGTGCTTATCGTCGCATTGATTCTTGCAACTAGAACCGTTATCGGTCACATACCGGAACTGGAAAGTGGCGGGGCAATTATCGGCACGACGGTTTCGGGCACCTTCCTACTGCTTATGGGAATCGTGAACATAGTCATCGTGGTGAACATCTACCGCCTCTTCAAGGAAATGAAGCAAGGCAGGCTTAACCAGGTTCAACTTGAGGCAATTCTGGAAAACGAGGGTTCCTCAACCGATATTTCCGCCCGCTCTTCAAGATCGTCAATCGTCCCTGGCAGATATACCCAATCGGGGTCCTGTTTGGGTTAGGCTTTGATACTGCAACGGAAATAGCACTTATCGCGATCAGCGTCGGGATAGGTGTGTCCTCTTCTGTTCCGATTTGGATGATTTTAGTGCTGCCGTTTATGTTCACCTGCGGCATGGTTCTAATCGATACTACGGACGGCGTAACGATGCGCGCCGCCTATGGCTGGGCGTTCCTTAATCCAATCCGCAAAATCTACTACAACTTAACCGTAACCGTGATTTCCGTTCTAGTCGCCCTTGCTATTGGGACGGTTGAGTTGCTCCAGGTCTTATCCAACGAACTGAATCTGACCGGTAGATTTTGGAGCGGGCTTAATGGACTTGACTTCGAAACAGTTGGGTTCGCGATCGTTCTGATTTTTCTGCTATCTTGGATAGTCTCGGTGCTGGTCTGGAAGTATAAGCGGCTTGACCAACTGGACGTTCTCGACAAGTTCGAAACGGATTACTAACTTTTCCAGTAACGGGATCAACTTGTTGGTTGCTGCTGCAAACTGCTTCGTTTGGGGGGATCGAGGCGTAGAATGAGGCGAAGAGTTTTTGTTCGGCACCGTTTGGCTCCACCCCTCGAGGGGTGGCTCCACCGCCCCTTAATTCCGCACAGAAAACAAGAGGAATCTCTGAACAAACGTTAACTTGACGTCACCTTTTCCAAGAGTGTCTCATGAAGTTAGGCGGATACCACGATTACCGTTCCTTTCATCCAGGGATGGTACGTGCAGACGTAAGTGTATGTGCCTGGTTGGGTGAACGTGTAGGTGAAGGTATCACCAGGATTCAGGTTACCTGAGTCGAAACTATGGTCCGTTGACGTGACGGTATGAGGGGCGGTGTCGTTGTTGACCCATCGCACAGTGTTGTTCACGCCAATCACTACGGTTATGGTCGAGGGTGAGAACCCGGTCGAATTAGGGTACGCGGCACCTGCTAGGATGGCCACATTCGACGTAGCTGGACTGGTCGGGCGTCGTGAGTGCGGTAGTGTTTGTTGGTTGGTACGCACCATTCGGCAATACGACCAGGTAGCCAAACATTCCTATTGAGACGTGATAGGTGCAGACGAACTCGTATATTCCAGCATATTGAGCCACGAAGTTGTACCGTGCGGTAACACTCCCCGGACTCCCGGTCACCACGACTCCGGGAGAGTTGTTCGTTGCTGGGCCTGTAACTTTCGCGCCAGTGAGGTCATTGATTAGGCCTGGAACTGAAGCGTTCACTTCTATGAAGTAGGGTGCTCCTATGACGAAGTTGTGGATCACGGTGTCGTTGTTGAGGAAAATAAGCTCCACTGTGTCCCCTTGATTGACGACAATGTAGTTCGCGGCTGAAACGGTCTTGTCCTGACTGGCCTTTGGTCCACTGAATCCAGATCGCACGTGACGTGGGCGATTGGTTCATCACTGGGAGCTGACTGGGCTCGCCACCCGACTGGGATGATGTGGTTGCCTGTGAAATGTTCGGGGCAAGCGGCCGATATGCAAGCGAGAAGGCCGCGCGAGAATGATAACAGCGATGATCGCTAATGCTCCAAATTCGAAAGAAAGCGCCCTTCGAATGAAGGGGACACGGTTTGTTTCATAGTTAGTCTCGCATCGCAAGCTGCAACCTCCAAATAGAGCTTGCGCATCCATAACATTACACAGGCCACGAAGTTTTTCTTATGGAAATTCTTGCCGCGCCAATTTGACTTACATTTGGTTCTATTGTGTCACAAGACTTTTGCACTACACTTCGCAATCACCTGTCCGTGGCACTAACTTTGAAGATACTTGGGATATCTGGCAGTAGCAGGAATGGATCTTACAATCAGGCGCTCTTGGAGGAGGCGGTTCGTATGCTGCCGGAAAATGTGACGCTCAAAATAGCGAACGTCGCTGGATTCCCATTATTCAGTCAAGATTTGGAGGATGAGCCACCGACAACCGTTCGTGAGTTTAAGGACGAGCTTAGGAAGTCGGATGCCGTGCTTTTCGCCACGCCAGAGCATAACCGCTCGATTTCGGCGCTACTCAAGAATGCTATAGAGTGGGGGAACCGGCCGGACAACGTATGGGATGGCAAAGCCGCCGCCATAATGAGCGGTCGACAGGGCCGAGGGGAGGGGTGCGCTCTCAAATGCATCTGCGACAGATTTTGGTAGACCTGAACATGTACACGATGAACCGTCCGGAATTATTTGTAGGAATGGCTCGGGATGCGTTTGACAATGATCTCAGACTCAAAGACGAAGGCACCAAAAAGACATTGAGAACTCTGCTGGAGAATCTTGTCGAATGGACAGTGAAGGTTCAGACACGTTAGTGGGTTCCAGGCATTAGCGGTAGCGCATAGGCAGTGTCTTGCCGCAACGGAACAAGAGATACAGCTTGCAATTCGTCAAAGGTCAGTGGAAGGGATGGAAAAGATTTGCACGTGATTTCTCCATCATTCAGATAGGCTTCTTGCTCTTCGGGATTTCTATCAATGTCCTGGTTCAAGCGAGTTTAGGTCTGGATTCCTGGGATGTGCTTCAAATGGCATTAACATACCACTTGCCTCTTACTCTTGGAGAGTCGAACATTATCGTCGCTTTCCTCGTCATCTTAGTCGACATTGCTCTCAAAGAGCCATTGGGTTGGGGGACCATCGCAAACATGATTTTCATTGGCTTATGGGTAGACTTCATGAAACCGTACGTTCCGTCAGTTCCGCACCTATTCCCAATTCAAGTGGCCTATCTTCTCCTGGGAACGATCATAATGGGGTTTGCAACTGCGATTTACATCGGAGTGGACGCGGGAGCGGGACCACGGGATTCTCTAATGCTGGCGATGTCGAGGCTTGGGAAGATCAGTGTGCGAGTCGCTCGAACATGCATAGAGGTCATGGTTGTTGCGGTCGGTTGGCTCTTAGGTGGACCGGCATGGCTTGGAACCTTGATTGTTGCAATCGCCATTGGACCAGCCGTCCAGTTCGCATTCAAAGTATTAGGTGTCCATCAGGCTGCAACTCCTTCACTTTTCCCTGGTTTCAAGCCAAAAGAAAAATTGCAACAATAAACATAGGTCCCATTAGACGATGCACAACTCCCCCAAACCGTTTCACTCCAGCCATACCGTCTTACACGGTCGCTTGATTTGGTAATGCGAGAAGTTCTCCCCTTTCTGGGCACCGTGCCAGTGCCACGAGAAGGCAGGGATGCAGACAAAGTCGCCTTTCTTCAGAGGCTGGACGTCTCCGAAGGTCACCTGAGCTTTGCCATCTTCTCCAAGTTTAACCTGGGTCTGCACGGCTAACACGCCCTGACCCTCGGCCGCCATCAATACTTGGTCGGAGTCGTGGTAATGGACCTTGGTGCGGGCGCCATCCGCGAAACTTACCAAGAAAACCTCGACATCTTTGGTGATCGAGTCGTTGATTACGGCTTGAATCTTCACCTTCCCAACAAAATAGTCTCCAGGCCCAGGGGTGCTGGCAGTTTCGTCGATATTGAATTTCGGCATGCGACGAATACATCTTCCTTCGTAGTTAAACCTGAGTTAGTGACTGGAATTATCCCCGCCCCCCGATGATTACGTTGCGTTGGATAATTTCTATTCGAACTTGACTCACCGCAATAGTCTGTTCGAGTTCGAATCCAAAGTTGCGTAGTTAGGAATTACTAATCAACTTTATTCGGCACCATCGATGGGCTTGAGCGGTGACTAACTCGACAAGTCTGTGGAATGGCCTGCTGTTCCAGATTGCTAAGCATTGGATAGCTGGCGAAACCTACGAGGAGGCATTGGAGCGCGCTCAACAAGCGAACGCCAAAAAAATGCTGGGAATCATAAACCTTCTTGGCGAGGAAGTCACCGCACAAGAGGAAGCTGCTGCTGCCACCACAGAGTATCTAGAGATCCTCAAAGCTATCGACGAGCGTAAGATCCGAAGCTGCATATCGATCAAGCCAACTCAGCTGGGTCTGAGTATCGAGAGGAAACTTTACGAAGAAAATTTGAACAGTATCGTCAGCTCCGCAAAATCACTAGGGAACTTCGTATGGATCGACATTGAGGGGTCCCGCTACACGGCGGATACGATCGATTCATACTTAGAATTCCGGAGGAAATTTGACAACGTCGGGGTCGCGGTCCAGGCATACTTGAAGAGAAGCGAGGAAGACGTAAACCGAATCCTCGAAGCGAAAGGAATGATAAGGTTAGTCAAAGGCGCTTACAATGAGAAACCCGAGATCGCTTTCAAACGCAAGAATCAGATTAACGAGAATTTCTCAAAGCTAATGCGATTGATGTTTGACCGAGGACATGGATTCGCTATTGCCACTCATCACGAGAAGTTGATTGAGGAAGCAGCGGAATTGAGCAAGAGTAGGCAGGTAGATTTCGAGTTTGAAATGCTAATGGGGATTAGGGACAACAAGAAAATTGAACTCGCAGAACGCGGATATCGAGTTAGCGAATACATACCGTACGGGAAGGGGTGGTGGGGCTACTCGGTTAGGAGGATTCGCGAACACAAAAGCAACATACTCCTCCTAGCTCGCTCCCTCGTAAGCGGTTAAAAGAACCCTGCAAGAAATCAGTTTAGACATCTTTCTTGGGCCGTTGGATGCAACGTTGGGCGTCCATAGGTTGATGGGGGGGGTGGTGTAATTTGTGGGGAGAACATGTTACTTTACCGTGTTTAGGTCGTTTATGTCTCCGACAAGGATGACTTTCTTCGGGTTTGTGGAGATGGATACGTATCTGAGTACTGGACGAGAGGCTAAGCTAAAGTAAATTATGGAGCGTCCGGGCGGGATATTAGTCACTGGTTCAATTCCCTTACTGTTTGAGCGCAAACGAATTTCTGAGATGCTTACTCTAGGGGATTTGCTTCCTAGTCTTCGGAATACGTTTCAACCTAAGGATGGCAGCGGTCACTAGAACGAGTATTAGGATGACCGCACCGACAATTAACGCGGAATAATCTGTAGGCGCAGTTGTTGCGGGTAACGTTGACACAGCTGTCTGAGTGCTGAGTATTTGGATGATGTTCGTCGTTGTGTATGCGGATGTTGAGATTTGAATTCCGTGGCCATAGGCTTGTGCACTCAGATGGATGTAGCCGCCGATGAACTGCCCTGAGAGGAACATGAACACATATTCTCCACGCTGAGGCACAACCCAAACCAGGTCCGAAGCTGGGGCGGCTACCTGCAGTTCCCAGCTGGAGAATCCGTTGGCGCAATTCGTGTGGTTGAATCGGTTGAACTGATCCATGTTCAAGATTAGGAAATGGATTGGAATATCCTGCTGAGTGTCGAAGTGTACCTTGAACCCATCGGCGGTGCTCGCGTTCACTAGGAAATAATCGTACATGAGGCATAGCGGGTTCTGTGGGTAGTACGGGGCCGTCTCTGAGTAACCTAGAGTGAATGTGCCTGTTCTGTCGTTGAAGTCTGAAGGCGTCAAATCGTAGCGAATCGTCTGCGGTGTAACTACGGTTGAGGTCAAAGTCGAAGTGATTGCAGTTACGGATGTCGAGGTGAACGATTGCACAGTACTTAAGGTTGTAAAAGATTGACCGCTCGCAAGCGATGACGGAGAGAATAGCGCAAGGAGCACGCATCCAAAGAAGAGCACGATTACGAGGCTACGTTGGTCCAAGGCACTTCAGAACCGGAACGGGTCGATTCAAATAGGTTTCGAAGTAACAAATTCAAGTTTTCTCTACAGGCAGAGCCATGCGCTTGGGAGGGCTACTAATCTGCCTTGATTGCGGAATTCTATTCTTCCCGAACTCTCAACCCCCCTTTAACGTATACGTCAATAAGTCAACCATTTCCTCATCCTTGGGATCGAAGAGATCGAAATAGAATTTGTCCACTCCAGCTTTCCTGAGTTCATTCAACTGAGAGACAAACTCGTCCACATCCCCGCACAGCACGTTACGTTTCATCAATCCATCAATGCTCGCAGGCAGATTCCATGTTTTTAGGAAGCTTAATTTCGTTTTCAGCTTCCTTTGAAGCTGCGCCATTGTTTTAGCTAGGAAGAACGGTCCGGCCCGTGAGGTTTCAATTCTCCTCCCACTCTCGCTCAGCTCCCGTTTGAGTTGCTTGAAGTCAGCGGGAGCACCATTAAACAGGTTCAGTTCATCCGCATACTTCATCGCTGCCCGACGCACAAATGAACTCCCACCGCCCAAGATCAGGCGGACCCTCTTTCGCTGGTATGGGTAACAGGTTGTGTTGGCTCCGTAATGTTTACCTCGGAAATTACCTCGTCTTCCTTCGAGAAGTGGTTTGGTGATTTTGAGGGCTTCGATCAGTTGCTCGTGGCGAACATGAAGTTTCGGAAACTCGTAACCCTTAGCCAGGTATTCCTTCTTGTACCAACCCGCGCCGACACCTAACAGCAGTCTCCCTTTACTGTAGGAGTGCAGATTGCAAGCCATCTGTGCGAGTAATGCGGGGTTCCTGAACCCAATCGGTGTAACCATCGGACCGAACTTGATCCGTTTCGTAGTCGCGGCCAAAGCGCCTAGGCTAACCCAACATTCCGCTGAATCCCTATCCACGTTTCCGTTGGTTGGTAGGAGATGGTCGGAGCGGAAAATGTATCCGTATCCGTGACGTTCAGCATATGCCCCCCAGTCGATGATCTCCTGAACACTCATCCCCTGCTGCGGTTCAAGCATTAAACCGCAATCCCCGATCGCTACCAACCTACTTCACCCGATCCTTCGTGCCGCATCTTTTCGATAATTAGATGAGCCGATTCTAAACTCCGAGTTGGCATGAAATATGTCTCTTCTTTATTCACCTTAACAAAGCTCTTGCTTATGCCCAAGACTTGTCTGACTATGAGATCAGAAGTTGGAGGGTTGGCTAAGAAACGTAAGGTTAAGATGAAGTTAGGTACTGAGCACGACAAAAACATTAGACAAGAGGAAATGGTAGCATAGGCAAGAGGAATTTGTAGCTTAAGGCTACGACTTGGGGCAGATGTTTTCACCCTGTTCTTGCTTTTTCTTCTTTATGATTGGGGGTTTGCTGGGCCGCAGGCCAAATATTTTCAATGGAAAAGTCAGTCTCATCCTAGTAAGCGAAACATTGTTGTTCCAAACTCGAATCTAATGGCGAACGGAAATAAGCCCTATTAGGTTCAGGAATCAAGCTCTGCGTTAGAGTTGGTTCCATGAAACGTGTGATGGCTGGGTTTGGCTTACTGGCAGTTACGCTCATGTGCTTATTGTTGTTGGAGCCGTTGCCTGTTCACGCAAGCACCTCAATAGCTGGGACGTCGATAGTTTTAGACTCAACAGCCAGCGCATCCTGTATCTCGAGCTGTGCTACGTTGACTTGGTCGCATACGGTCGGTTCCGGCCCGAACTCGATTCTGATAGTCGGACTCTCTAGTGGAGGTGGTTTCTCAGCGGCGTCAGTTACGTATGGAGCCCAATCCCTAACTCTCATCAAGATGCAAACGAGTGGTGCTCCCGAAGCTGAGATGTATTATCTGTTGTCTCCCGCAGTAGGGACGGCAACAATCACCGCTACGGGGCCGTTCTCTGAAGGAATAGTTGGCGGTTCCGCATCCTACTTTAATGTAGCAAGCGTGGGTTCTTCCAACTCTGATTTTAGCTCAACTAATTCGGCCAGCGTGAGCGTGAACACGAATCCCGGTGATTTGGTAGTCGACACATTCGCCGGAGGTTCGAGTACCGCTTGGTCAGCGGGAACCGGTCAGAATCAACGTTGGAATCAGCTTCAGAGTTCAATCGTTTTGGTGGGGGCTGGAAGCGACAAAGCCGCTACCTCCTCATCGGTTACTATGACTTGGTCGACTGCTGGGACAGGAGACACTCCCTGGGCTTTGGTCGCAGTTGACCTTCTACCCGCAGCGATAATTCCGGAGTATCCGCTTGGACTACCAATCCTAGCAATCCTCATGCTCATCGGATACGGTTTAGTTCGACGTCGAACCCGAAATAATTTGCGTTAAGGTCGTTGGGCCGAAGCGTGAGCGCAGCCCCAATAATTTCTATTGTAACTATTCTATCAGCGGATGCTATACACAACATGACAGAATTACTATCTTATCCCAAGTAACTTTGCGATAGACTGTCCAAAAACAATCGCCAAAATGATGCTAATGATCACCCAGAATAGTCCAGACGTTATGTTTACTGTGTACCTCTTCAGTCTATTCGGCCACCGGTTGTCCTGGGCTTTCTTTTGCCGGTCATATTCTTCAAGTGCTTGCGTGACAATGGGTTTCATCATCTTCTCATATTCGGCGCCACTCCTTACCGAGACATCTTCTGTGAATTGATTCCAGTTCGACGGCTTAACTGGACCGAGAATATTCGAGCCTGAAGCTTCTACAATATTCCTTACGTCCTGTTGAAACCTATCGGCTGGGACGTAGGCTTGGAAGATATTGTCCCATTTGAGTTTCTTGCCGCCTATCTGAATTGTGTCCTTGTCCGTAGCTTCAGACTTACTCAAGAGTTACGCCCGTCTAGTCTTTACTACAGCCTGACAAGTTTAGGTTTCTCTTTGATATTCTTAGACAAGAGTTTCAATTTAGAAGTTCTATGCGCTAACCAAGGAATTTTGCGAGACGGCTACCATCTACAAAGCTCAGGTAGTGGACGGTTTCGGTAAGAGGGAGAAGCAATGACAGAAGATAGGAAAAAAGCCTCGGGTTCGGGTTTTGGAGCCTCGGTCTAGCTTTACACCGTCGTTTAGAACTGTCGACCAAGCAGGTTTTCAGCCGACTTTGAGCAAGAATTGAGCTGAATGACCGCTAGAAAGTAACTGAAAATCTGCCATTTCTGAGACATGCGAAGAAGTGGAATGAAACTCGAATCTGAATCGAAATTAGAAACTCGTAATGGTGAACACAAGTTGCCATTGTATCTGGTTCATCGATGTCATCGAATCAAACGCAGCCACTAATCACTCGACACTCAAAGTGAAACCGCCATCCGCGCTCCGCGTTGTGTGTGGGCAACTGAATTTGAACCATCGTTTGTCTGTTTTTGGGGGATGGGTGGGTCTAATGGTGCGCATACACCTGAAAAGTCGGTAGCCTAAGATTCTCTGCGATTGGATCTTCTGCGTTGTAAGCCGCAAGTCGCTCCTGCGGATTCCAATTTTCAAAGCATCATATTAGTAATGATGAAAAATGATGAAAAAAATAAAAATGAGAGAAAAAATATTTTTAAATATTTTTAAATATTTTTTAATATTTTTAATATTTTTCTTTAATTTCGAAACTGAATGCTCAGATACCTATTCATTATTTAAATGCAGTTTTTCTTTCCCGAACGGAAACCAAAGTTCTCTTCGCAATGCCCCCGCAAGTGTAGAGAATCAATCTCGAAGAAAATATGTCTGAAAATCTTGAGAAACGAACCAAAGAAGAAGAATCCGCTTTCCAACATCAAGAGGAAGTTTCTCCGATTTCTGAATCGTCTAGGAAGTCCCCATTAAAGTTAAAGTTAGGATGAAAAAATGAGAGGAATTAGGAAATCTAGGAGGGGGGGGCTCTTCTTTGCATGACTTTCATTCTGATAACTGTTCTGTTGACTCCCACTAGTTCCTTTGGAACCATCACACACCAGTCATACCAAGCGTTCTGCCACCAGTAGCGTACTATGCTGGTAACCTTCCAACAGGGTTTCTGCGATCCTCATCTCCAATCAACGTCTTGAATTCACACTACAGCGTCAGTCAGACTCCAATCAGTGGAGGAGTACGTCTGATCATGTCCACTGATGGGAGTGTGGGTGAAATTAGCAGCGGTTTCTATATCATTTACGGTAATCTTGGTTCTTTGAATAATCTAGCAGTAGGCGTGAGGAACTATCAACATACAGGATCAGCAAGTCTTGTAGTAAACATTTACCTCGACAGCGACAACGACGGTGAATTCTTCCACTGGACACCTAGCGGATATTTTGATAGCCTCGCTGGAGACGTCTACGGTCTCGGTCCAACCACAAACCCAGCTAACACTTTTCATTTACTTCAACGACACTACAAGTTTTTACATTATCTGCTCTTCATGCGGTCAGGGCGGCAACACTCTCACTCTAAAACAATTGAAACAGAATGTCGCTAACGGTGTCAATAGTGGGACTTTAACGGCACTGTGGTTTGGGCTTGATTCTTCAGGTCGTGGCACAGCTACAGCAGATATCTACCTGAATCTGAATGTGAATCTGAATTCCGTCTACATGTTATCGAGTACAGAGGGTTGGGCGGTTGGTGCCTCCAGACCGAGCACTGACCCGTTGAAGGGTTTGCCAACAATACTGCATTACGATGGTTCATCGTGGAATTATGTGTCTGCTCCTAACTTTCCCGATTTTCCATCTTCACCTTCCAGCTACAATCTGACCTCGATTAGTTTCGGGCCGCCCGGTAGTCCGATAAGTAGGGTTGATGGTTGGACGGTTGGTTTCAACAGCACATTCAGCGCCGTTGCGTTGCATTGGGACGGAGTCTCGTGGAGGGTTCAAACCGGAGGGCTGCAGGGCCCAAACGCGGGAGCGCTCTGGTCCACTTTCATGGTCGGTTCCACGGATGTTTGGGCGGTCGGTCAGAACTATGGGTGGGGCTGCTGGTGTGTTTTGGCATTGGACAGGGGTTGCCGGGTTGGGTGGAGGATGGAACATGCCCCAAGCTCCAGTATCCAGTGTTCTTTATTCTGTGTTTATGGTTAGTTCGATTGAGGGTTGGGCTGTAGGTTCTGGCGGATCCATCTTTCACTACACCGGCGGTTCTTGGTCCTCGTTCACCTCACCCGTCACAACGACTCTGCGGTCTATCTTCATGGTGAGTCCTACTGAGGGGTGGGCGGTGGGAGACGACGGGGTCATAATCCACTACTCCAACGGTGCATGGTCAGGTTCCGTTAGTCCACTCACAACACCACAGAACCTCCTCTCAGTATTCATGTCATCTTCAACGGATGGTTGGGCGGTTGGAAATGCTGGCAGCATCCTCCACTACGACGGAGACGCTTGGACCGCGATGTCATCAAACTTGGTTCCAACCTCTCCGGTTCAATTAATCAACTTCAATTCTCTCTACTCTCTGAACCCCAACGATATCTGGTCCGTAGGAGCGGCCGGAGTGATTCTGCATTATGATGGGGTGAATTGGGGGACTGTGAGCAGTCCAACCCTTAATGACTTCACCTCAATCAGCTTCGGTCCTCCCTTGGGAGGGGGAATCAATTCTAACGATGGATGGGCAGTTGGAAACGCATCATCATCCGGAGAGCCAACCATCTACCATTGGAACGGGTTCTCGTGGACGAAAGGCGTGGTGATCGGGGCAACGAACAACCTGAACTCGGTCTTCATGATCAACAGCGGAGACGTTTGGACCGTTGGCGGTGGACCACGCCCAACTGCATCCTGTTCCGTATCTCCCTGTCCCGTAATATTGCACTTTACTGGAGGTTCTTGGAATACGGTAACTCCTCCGCCTGGTTCTTACCTTCTGAACTCGGTGTTCATGGTGAGTTCTGGTGAGGGCTGGGCGGTTGGCGAGCAGGCGGGAGCGCCTCCCATGGGAATAGTTCTACATTTCACGGTGTCTGGAGATGTTGGAAGTTGGGGGACAACCCCTACGCCCAATTCTCCGAATCCAGTGCGTCCGTTGAACTCAGTCTTCATGCTGAACCAGGATGAGGGTTGGGCGGTTGGGGATAACGCGACCATCATCCATTACACGGTCAGCGGCGGTATCGGTTCCTGGAGCGAGGTAGCGGTGAGCGATCCCGGGCTTTCGTCAGATGCGAATTTAACAGGGGTTTTCATGCTGAGTCCAACAGATGGTTGGGCCGTGGGAGGTATCCAGGCTTCAGGCTCGTTCTCCGCGGGTCCAGTGATAATTCATTGGGATGGAACCCGGTGGACTCCGGTGTCGGTTCCTGCGATTCCGGGTGGAATTAGTTCCACTGGCCGTACCTCTGCCACGTTGCGCTCCGTCTTTTTCATTCAGCCGAATGATGGATGGGCTGTCGGACTGCCAGGGCTGGTGTTTCCGACGATTCTTCATTGGGATGGCTTCGCGTGGAGCGAAGTTACGATTTCATCGCCTGGACAAATCTTGCCTTTCACGGGGCAAATTCCGCCAATCTTGAGTTCAGTTTACATAACGCCGTCGGACGGTTGGATCGTTGGGTCGGCTCCGGGCTTCACGATACCCGTTCAACCGTTGGTGCTTTCGACCGTGTTGCGACTGCCAGGTGCAGCGGGGGTGAGTGGAGTAACGTCAGCAACTGTCACTTCCAGTGTTACAGCCACTACAGGAGCGACGGCTACGGCTGTCTCCATCTACACGATTTCCACCATCTCCACAACCCCTGCTATCAGTTTGACGACGTCGAGTATCACAGCGTCGAGTGAACCTGTGATTCCGGGGTTCCCTGTTGAAGCGATCATACTGGGCATCGCCTTTGGCCTAGTTATGTCGACCGTTCTGAGAAAACGGCGCAGCTTGCTGGATCG
>CAWHWX010000019.1:0-232163 GCA_963833125.1 Candidatus Bathyarchaeota archaeon
GGGTGGTTCTATGAAGCGAATTGTTTCGCGGAACGCGTTTGTGCGAATTATAAGACTCCATGAGTACGGACCATGCTATTTGCTTTCTGCCTTGGGTTGTGCATTCGTAGCTAGATATCCGGTCGATAGCAGAATTTTGCCGGTACTCCTTTTCGTTGGAGTCTCCTCCGTTTTTGGTTTTGTGATTAACGATATTGCCGATGCAGAACTTGACAGAAGGGCCGGCAAGTTAAGGAACCCTGTGGCGTCGGGTGACTTGTCTGTGGTTGCGGCTTGGGAGCTCGTGGTTGTTCTTTTTGTCGTGGCGATCTTATCCATCTATCTTCTGAGTTTTCTGAATAGGTTGCTCGGGATCCTGGTGATTATCGGGTGTGGTGGTTATTCTTTCGGTCTGAGGACAAAGACTAGGCCTGTTCTTGATGTTGTCTGGCACGCTTTGGGGGGTGCCATATTTGGGGTAATGGCTTACTCGATTTATCGCCCGCTTGACTTTGTAGGAGCAGGGTTGAGCATTACACTATTCCTGTTGTCCATGTTGGCCGAGCTTGTCAATGAGATTAGAGATTATGATTCCGATAGAGGCATGATTATGACAACCGTGACGTGGGTTGGCAAGAAGAGGGCGCTTAAGGCATGTGTTGCGCTCCTTTTCTTGGCCCTGGCGTTATTTGTGAGTATTGTGTTAGTTGGTGGCCTGCCTCCAATTCTCCTCCTCTTCTCGCCATCCATCATATTTTTTGTAACGCCCATCGTCAATGCTTTGCGGAATGAGCAAAAGGAGCAGGACCTGATGCCTGCGTTCGTGAATAGGGGAACTATTATTGGGTTGCTCTTGCTCGTTACTTATCTCGCTGTCAAGATTACCGGTGCTGGCTAAACCAGCTAGTTGGTCGCTAGTCAGGTGACACGTTCGTTCTGGCAGAAATAGCATGTGTTAAGAGAGCTGAGCGGTCATTTCCTAAGACTCAACTTGACTCTCGATTCCAACGCAAGAAACAATCTAATGCCCAATCGACAAATAGTTCTCTTTATTTCTTCATTTTCCTTGATTATGTTTCTGCTTATAGTTTTCCTAAAGAGTCATTTTGCTAGCATGGATGCGAACATAAACTCTTGGTCGGCATCAATTCAGTCCGTTTCATTTACAGAGATGGCCGAGATAATCCATTACAGCTTTGCCCCAACTCCCTCGTTTATAGCCTCGCTATTAGTAGCCGTATATCTTTTTTATAGAAAATGCAAGTACGAGGTTCTTTTGCTGATTGGAGCAATGGCTGCCAATGTAACACTGGTTGAAATAATCAGGATACTGGTTCATTCTCCAAGACCTTTGAATGCCATCTTAACTATTCAGGGATCTTCATTTCCAAGCGGCCATGTTACAAACGTCGTAGTACTTTTCGGTCTGCTAACCTATTTTGCATGGAACCATTGGAAACGGTCAATTCTCAAAATATTGTGGAGTGTGTTTTCGGTTGTCATAGCAATTGTTGTAGGACTGGATAGAATCTATCTTAATGTTCATTGGTTCAGTGATGTTTTAGGCGCATACACATTGGGAATGTTCTTGCTTACTTTCTCAATATTGACATTTCAATATCTCGTTCAAGTTAGGAAGAAGCTTGGTTGAAAAAGTGCCTATTGCTTAATAGGATATTTGCTCTCAAGTGTTCGCTGATGTACTGTAGTGTTTCTGTGAACTATCCTAGTCTCCGGTTTGCCGTACTTTCTTAGCAATAACGTTTAATGCTTTTGGCACAATTTTGACCTTTATTGGTGTTGTACCAATTATATCGCCATCAACTTGAACTAGCAAGTCAGGCATGCTGTGCACGGATGCATCTTTTATTTGATAATATTCGTTTTGCTGGAACTTGTTCTCTTTTCCTATTGATGTTGAGAAAAGTAATGGTAGTAGTTTCCACCATTTTCTGTTAATTATTACTAAATCCAGAACGCCGTCTTGGGTGCTTGCTGCGTTTGCTATCTGATATCCGCCACCAACAAATTTGGAGTTTGCGATCAACACAAAATACCCTATTGAATTCGTTGTATGTTCAATTCGAATCTCTTGCCATCTGCATGTAATGAGGTTGATTCCCATGATCGGCTCTGCAAAGATTCCCCATCTATTTCTGAATTCTGAAGTCGCATCTTTCATCAAAGCTGCATCAAAACCGACAGCTAAAACTATGGCATAAAATCTGGATTCTTCTCTCATTTCTACGAGACCGAGATCGATCTTTGTTTGTTTTCCTTCTGTGATTAGTTCTGCTGCTTCTTTAGGATTCATTGGTATGCCTAGCTCTAGAGCTAAGACATTGGATGTGCCAAAGGGAATGATTGCTAATGTTGTTCTTGAATTAGCTATGCCGTTAATCACTTCGTTTACTGTTCCGTCTCCCCCGGCTACAATCAGCAGATCGTATTGGTTTCTTGCATCCTCCGCTATATTCATTGCATGTTTTGGATATTTTGTAAATTCTATATCTAATTTTATGTTTGCTCGCTCGCATTCTTCTGTTACTGCTTCTACAATATCCTCAACGTTTTTGCGGGGCGTGAATATCCCTTTCAATCTTGTTTTGAACAGTGTGAGAGTCAATTTTAGTATGGGCGGTAATGTTCTTCTCATTTGTCCCGCCTTTGGATTTATGATTAATTTCGCTCTCAAATGGGTCATTCCCACAGCAGCCCCCACGAAGTATCTTGGCGATAGTATTTTCCGCGGTTTAAGGGGGGTTGTGCCCACCACCCAGAAAAATAACGAATGATGCGGCACTACTTGTGCGAACGACAGAATTTGAACTGTTGGTCAAGCAGATACTAACCTGCAGTATTTCAGGTGACGCAGTTCAGAAGCTCGAATGTTTTCAGTCCCTTCGATTGTATGACGGTTATCCACGGGTAGTGTGCCGAAACCTGTTTCAAAGCGCGTCTACCATCGTCAATGAAATAAACACGCAAAAGGTCTTGGTCAAATCCGTCATCTCGAGCTTTCTGTAGAATTCGAGATACCATTCTCACTTTGCTATGTAGCAAGGAAACACTTCCATATCGAAATAGAGGCAAGAGCCCAAATAGCTTGAGAACCATTAACAGATTGCCGCCCCTCGCATTCCAACTTACAAACGCCAGCAAGTCCCCCTGATCGCTAAGGCTTTTCAGAGTTTCTCTGACCGTTGGGTATAGACGGATTCTTCTTCCCAGTAGATCAACAATCGAATCCTCTCCGGACCGTCTAGGAGCACCTACTAGATGGCTCGAGATCCCATCCCAAAGGGTTCTGTCACAATCAAGTATGAAGAGTTTCGTTGTCGCTCTCCCCGATGATTTGTAATCACAGACTCAATAGGGTCCTTATGCTAAAGAGCATTCTGACCAAAGAGCACTTCGAATGGATAACGTTACCTTCACGGTTGATGAACGAAATTCTCTGGGCTGTTACCAATCGTTTGATACACAGAAAACCGTTCGGTTGATGAATACGGCTGTGAAAATCTGGTTGATATCGACAGGCATGGAGAGGCATTGGGGAGTGAAATGCAGGTGAGTCTGGCTGCGCACTAAGTTGCTCTTAGTTGTCTACAGTCTTCGAACGCTTTACGATCAAGATTACGAAAGCAAGAATAACCCCTAGAAGGATCGATTCGATGGGAAACCCAGGGATGCTCGTCAGCGGATTTCCTACACTACTTGATGTCGTGCTCATAGAAGTCATGCTCGAAGCCGCAGTCACGTTTGCGGCCCTGAACGTTAAACTGGAATCGTTGAAGTAATCATGCTCAACATATCCATCAGTCCAGTTGCCGCCTGTTCCGATGCCTTTAGCAGCGACATTGTAAGTTGCCCCAGTCCAGATCCCATACATCGAATCATACTGCGGCATATCGGTTCCGGTACCTAGCGACCAGATTCCTTGACGGTTCCTGAATTGGCCGAGCGCAGGCCCGCTATAAGTTAGAACATATCCCTTCTCCGAAACTCCTTTCAAGATTACTTGAGTAGTTGACACTGTAGCCTGCACATCGGAATCAAAGCATGTGGTATCATCGCTGTTCGGAGTACACCAAACATAGGTAGCTGTTTTCGATGTCGGTAATAACGAAGGGTCTTGCATAATCGTAGTATGATGGCCAACTCCGTAGGTGCTTGAGTTGCCATTTACAGTAAACTTCGTCAGTACAAGATTGCTAAGTGCAATCGTGTATTGTCTATCAACAGAATAGGAACCTTTGCTATTACGACAAGACCACTGGTCTGAGGCATTGCATACGAATGTTGAATCACTGTGTTGCAATACTGTTATCGTATCGTTGCTCATATCTGTCACCACAAATCGAACCGTGTAGTTTTCTTTCTCAAGGAATGATCCCGCCATTGTACCAGTTCCCGATGCGGAAGTCTGGTCGTTTCCTTGAACTGACCACCAGTCGCCAACAGAAAGTTGAGGAGCTGCGTTGGCAGGAGGTATGTGATAGGCGAAGAGAGGTATCAAAAGTAGCAGTGCGACTTTGACGAAGGTAGATTTTTGTCGCATTTTTTCAGCCGTCAAAATCAAGGAGTGAGGCTTGTTCATAAGACTTTGCTATCAAGTAAGCAACTCCACGTTACCTTTTCTCAGGTAACGCGTCATCTACGTTTGATACCGTTACTATTACCCACCAAACGACAACGAGGCGCTATTCTGGATAGTCATGTTGATTAGCGAACGAGATAGTTGGAACAATGCGTGATGAGTTTGAGCGGCAAAGATGAGAATGTCGAGGTCAAATTCTGCCCCAAATGCAATGGCCCCTTGAATGAGACAAGGCCGTATCATGCAATACCGAGGCTTCGAAGCGATCGTGGTGTCGACGTCACTGCTAGCCTTGCAATAGAGATTTTCGTGTGTATGAAATGCCGTTACCTGGAATTCTACAGTGCGGAAAGACAGGACGCCGAAGAATAATTCTCAAACCTTGCAAACCTAGTATAAGCGTTGAGTAACTCCATCTCCCTCTCACAAAGATGTTTAGGATAAAATCTGCGCACACTCAGCGCGAAAGCGGGTGTGATATTGGTGCGGGGAGTGGGATTCGAACCCACGAAGGCCTACGCCACGGGATAGCTCACCCGCGCGCAAAGCCTGCGCGTCCGTGAATCTTGAGTGTAGCGCGCGTGGCCAAGCGTAGGCATGAAAGGGCACGCGACCCGCCCATTTGACCTGGCTCTGGTATCCCCGCACCATCGCCCTAAACGATTGGAATAGTGAATTAAGCTAATCGCCGCGTAAGCGAGCGATGCCTAACTATCGCGGAGGGGTGTTTCAAGTTAAGACAAGTGTACGAACGGGACCAGAGCGTACATATGCGGCCGTGAAATGAGCGGTGAATGAAGAGTCATGGTGGCAAGGCGGTTTGAACCGTACCTTGCGGGGTCGGTCATGCTTCTGCTGGGCCTTATCCTGGTAGGGTACCTGGCGGGGCTGAGCTCACCGAAACAAATTCCTTCCCTATTCCTTGCCGGAGTGGGCGTAATATTTTGCCTGCTGGCCCTTTTCAAAGTTAAGACCGCCGCGAAGTATGAGATGTCAGCGAGGACAACCTTCGCGTACGGCCTGTTGTCACTCATCATTGGTGTGTTGTGGTTTTCGGTTTCCCTTGGACCCGAGATAACGGAATATTTGTTGGCGTTGTTGCTAGTCTTCTTCGGATTAGTGTTTCTCGCTTACACGAGGGTAAAGTAGTCTCTAGTCGGTTTTCGCACCGCAGTTTTGGCAGAACTTCGCCCCGGCAGGAATAACCGTATCACACTTTGGACACTTTCTAACTGGCGCATTGGCTGGTGGCGCTGGGCTTGTGGTTATATTCTGTCCGCAGTTCGGGCAGAATTTGGAGGTTGAGGGTATGTGCGCTTGGCAGTTGGGGCAAACGATGAGTGCGACCGACATTCCCGCACCAGAAGGTGTTGTCTGGAATAATGGTGGGACGAGCACCATACCGGCGCCGAACGCAGCTCCTCCGCCCGTCGACTTTCCGAGGGACGCTGCCGCATCCTTTACCGTCTCCATCCTGATCACCTCATCCCCGATACGCCCCCTGATTTCAGCCAGAAGAGGCGGTCGCGGAATTCGGGTGTTGTATCTATGCCCTCAAACTTTAGGTCAATCATCTGAACTCCTAACCGCTTGAAGTAATCCGTTAGGTTAGCCTTGACTTGATTTGACGTATCATCTAATTTCCTGAAGACGGTCTGCAGATCATATTTTGAGAGTTCGTCGATCATCTTCTCGTTTATGAATCCGCGCAGAAAGTTGTTGACATCTGAACTTGAGTACGCGTTCTGGCCCCCAACTACCTCATTGACGAAGATTGAGGGGTCTTCAACTTTGAAATAGAACGAACCGAAAGTCAGTAAGGGTGCGAGTTCGGTGGTTTGCGCCCTGTTGCCGAATTTTCCAGCAAACTGCTTGTTTGAAACGAAAATAACATTTGCCTTGAAGGGCGTTTTCTGGTAACCTGCAATCCTGGAGAGGACCGTGGTTATGAGCGGAAGGTTTAGGGTTGTGAGCGTGTGTCTGCCTGCGCCGAACGTGTCGTAACTTTTTCCATCTCTGAAGAACACGGCATTTTCGTACTCGTGGACTATGAGTTGTGCGCCCCACGTTATGTCTTCGTTGGGGTAGCGCCAAACAATATCCTCAGGACCAGCCCCGGTCCATTCAATAACTTGCGGCATTCTCCTACACCTTCACTCCTTCGATTACTGCCTTACGTTGGTCAAAAGCTGATTCGAGGTTGCTGATTGAGTTATCCAATTGTTGCTGCTCAGTTCTTGCGTTCTCAAGCTTCCCTTGGTTTAGGTCGGCTTTGAAGTTCGCTGTTAGTTCTCCAAGCTTCCGCACCGTATCCATCAGCTGCGTATCATAAGCGATCATGTTGTCAAGCTCATTTTCTTCAACCTTGATTGAGTCGAAGAAGCCGCTGTAGCCATACGAAGCCCGGTTGATTTTCTCAGCGACTCTATCCAATTTAGCAACGAGTCGGTTTACGGGTTCCATGAGTTCACTCACTTTCGAGTCGCTCAACGATTGGAAGCATGTCATTAGATCGTCGCGAGAATGTTCGAGTGTTTTGTATATGTAGTCTCGAACTATCCTGTCCGCTTCTCTTCTCTGCTCCCTGAGCTTGTACCCGCGAAAATCGGGTAAAATGAGCATTAAGCGTTCTAGGGGCTTTTCACTTTCTTGAACTCTTTCGAGTGGAGGTTTCGCAGTCAAATTCGTGAACCACATTAACGGGTCTCGGGCTGTCGCCTTTAAGGATTTGATGAGGGCTAGATGAGTTTGAAGTCCTCTCCAGGCATGTCGCCTTTGATGATCTCGCCGGAGGCTCCATCCCATATGACTTGGTACCGTTTGTCCTTGTATGCATATGTGAGAAACCATACTGGGGCGTGGAGATAGAACGTGCCTGACACGTCGAAGTTGGTCTTGATGTCTGTGATTTTATCAACCCTATCCTTAGCGAGGTATTGGTGGAGGTTGCTAATTTCATCGCGGGCATGCTCGACGGCGTCCTCAGCGGTCAACTCGCTATTCAACACTTTCGCGTCCTTCTCGATCTTAGTCGCCTCGAAGGGAATCTTTCCATCCAACGAAAGGTGGTAGGAGCGGGTGGGGAAGTCTGTCTGCGTACGCGCAAGGACCATCCAGTCGTAGTGATTAGTGATGTCGCCTTCTTTCTCTTCGGGGGGCGAGAT
Source organism: Candidatus Bathyarchaeota archaeon (assembly GCA_963833125.1). GTDB lineage: Archaea > Thermoproteota > Bathyarchaeia > 40CM-2-53-6 > 40CM-2-53-6 > FEN-987. The sequence goes on from CAWHWX010000019.1 coordinate 7,744, forward strand.
TCTTTCGAAGATTCCTTTGTAATGCGAAGTTGCTTCGCCGCTCACAACCCAGAACGGTAGGTAAACTAGGTTCTGTTCGATTAGGGAAGCTTTTTTGCTCAAATCTTTGGGTGCGACAAAGCTGTTCTTCATCCATCCCTTTATGGTATCAAAAACCTGGTCGGTCGGTAATGTGTTCAGGATGAGAGAATGTTCGAATTCAAACGCTTTTCCGGTCTCGACGACGCTTGTGAAGCCGCAATAACTGCATGTGATCAGTATTTCGCCGGGTTGGACCGGTAAGGGGGCTCCACAATGAGAGCAACTGATCTGGCTCGCAACTGCTACCATGAAGCGCCCACTATGCGGAGAGCAAGGAGAGCTAGGCTTTAATGGGCTCGGTAGTTTAGGTGGTCAAGATTTCGGTAGGTCGAATCGGAAATGGGTAATTTAGCTCAGTTGAAGGGTACGATGTTCTTCACGATCCTGATCACTCTCGTGATCTTCATTGGCTTCATAATTGTAGTCTCATTCTTCTTCAGCTACGCTACCGATCTTCAACTCGACCCCGTCTCAATACTAATCGGCGCTTTCATCCTCGCCATATTCTTCATGCTCATTCAATTCGCCATCAGCCCATCCATCGTAAAGTGGAGCACTAGACTCCGTTACCTACAACCCGGTGAGAACGCCTGGCTCGAAGGTATGGTGGCGAAGCTAGCTCAGCAAGCGGGAGTCAAGGCGCCTCGCCTCGCAATCGTTCCGGACCGAACGCCAAACGCATTCGTGTTCGGCAATTCCTCCAACAACATGACGCTCGCCGTAAACCAGGGCCTGCTTGATCAATTGAAGGAGGATGAGATTCAAGGTGTTCTTGGTCACGAGATCGGTCACATTCGCCACAAGGATTCAATTATTATGACATTCATGTCAGCCGTCCCGCTCATTGCTTTCGTAATTGTTCGAATGGCTTTCGGGTTCGGGTATGTTGGAGGTATGGGTGGAGGCCGAAGAGGTAGCAGAGACAACGGTGCAATCTACATCATACTCGCAGGAGTAATCGCGCTCACCGTCTATTTCGTTGCTCAACTGCTCGTACTCAGATTGAGCCGTTTGAGAGAAACATACGCAGACGCAGTTCTCAGCCTATCTTACAGCGGCTCCGAGAGAACTCGAAAGCGCATTGGCGCGAATAACATATGGGCTCTCGCTCAGCCCCGAAGAACCACATGGAGCCCGCGCACTCTACATCTCCGACCCAGCCCTCGCGAAACAAGAGATGAGTCAGGTCATGGAGCACGTCAACCAGTACGACCTAAACAAGGACGGGGTTTTGGATGAGCATGAACTTGAGCTGGCCATGGAACAGGAGGCAAAATCAAGATGGGGCACCTTAAACCAAGCCTTCGCCACACATCCGCCCACCTACAAACGCCTACAATTACTCAGACAGATCGATCAAGAAATTCAGAGCCACGGAGCGCAAACAGCAAACATTTACGAACACGCCTGAGATCTGACCTTAGGTGAATTGAGATTAGTGCTGTCACGCAAAAAGACCCAAGCCGAAGTATCCAAGCTAGGAAACTGGACGCTCAGACAAAGTGTCATTTCAAGAAAGTTTGTCTTCCCCAACTTTGCTCAGCGATGCGTTTCGTTAACCGAGTCGCTGAGGCTAGCGGAAGCCGCCAACCATCACCCAGACTTCACCATAAACTACAACAAGGTGAGACTTGCGCTCACGACTCACGATGAAGGCGGATTAACCATGAAGGATTTCAGATTAGCCAGTAGAATCAACAAACTCTCAAATGAACGTACGGAAGATTACAGAAGCTCGATTTCAATAAAGACTTTTTCAGGAGTTTGAATTCGCATCAGGCGTTTGAGAAAACGCTCGTTTGGGTCAACGTCGATCAGCCGCTTGTGGATCCGCATCTCCCAACTATCCCAGGTATGAGTGCCTTCGCCGCACGGGCTTTTTCTCGTTGGGACCCAGAGCCTTTTTGTCGGCAACGGGATCGGTCCGCGTAATTTCACACCAGTGCGGTCGGCGATCTTCATGATCTCGCCGCAGATGCTGTTCAAGCCCTGGGGGTCAGTGCTTGACAGACGAATTCGTGCTTTGTTCGGCAAAGTTCTTCGACCTATTCAGGTGTGAAACAAGCCCCTAGGCCTGCGTGGCGTTTAAAAAGAGTTCGGAGGCCATCAACGGATTTCTTCAGCGATTTTCCACTGCACACTAATTCGCATCTCAGTCAACTTTGTCCTGCGCATCTTAACATCTGTAAGATATTGTGTTTCTGTGAATCGATAAATGGTAGCCTCAGCTAAGCTGAGGAATCTGAAGAAAAGTTGAGGGGCTGAGAAGATTACGCTTTCTTCTCAGATAGTTGGGCTTTTTCGGTAACCTGTTTAACTACACCGACGGCAACCGTGCTGCCCATGTCTCGTATCGCAAATCTTCCTAGCTGTGGAATGTCTGAGTAGGCTTCGATGGCTAACGGGCGGAGGGGTCTGATCTTCACTAGGGCTGCATCCCCTGTCTTGAGGAAGTCCGGCTTCTCTTGAGTTACCTGGCCAGTTCGAGCATCCATCTTCGAAACGAGTTCGGTGAGGGTAGCCGAGGTCGTGGCCGTGTGTGCGTGGAGGACTGGTGTATAGCCAGCGGCTATTGCGGTTGGGTGGAAGACTACGATTATTTGCCCCAAGAATTCGGCCGCGACAGTTGGCGGGGTGTCTGTGTGCCCTGCCACATCGCCCCTATGGACGTCGGTCTTTGAGATGCCCCTTACGTTGAAGCCTATGTTGTCTCCCGGTAGGGCTTCCGGGATCTTAGTGTGGTGGGTTTCGATATCCTTGCATTCGCCTTTGGCGTTGGCAGGCATGAAGATGATGTTCTCACCCACCTTGAGAGTTCCAGTTTCTACTCGGCCGACTGGGACTGTGCCGATGCCCGTAATTGAGTAGACATCTTGGACTGGGACCGGAGGGGTTTGTCAGTTGGTTTAGGTGGTTCGGTGAAAGTGTTCAACACATCAAGTAGGGTTGGGCCCTTGTACCATGGCATCTTAGCAGAGGCTTTGATGAGATTGTCTCCTAACCAGCCCGATACCGGGACGAATTTGATCTTGGAAGTATCATATCCCACTACCTTCAGGAGCGCTTCCATTTCCTTCTGGCACTCCTTGTACCTCTCCTCCGAGTAATTGACAGTGGAGTCATCCATCTTGTTGACGGCGACAGCTATCTGTGCGACGCCTAGGGTTCTGGCCAAGTAGGCGTGTTCCCGAGTCTGTCCGCCAGGGCCGACACCAACTTCGAATTCTCCTTTCTTACCCGACACGACGAGTATGGCTGCGTCGGCTTGGCTGGTGCCTGTAATCATGTTCTTGATGAAGTCTCGGTGGCCTGGTGCATCGATGATTGTGAAGAACACCTTATCGGTTTCGAATTTCTCGAACCTTAGGTCGATCGTTACTCCACGTTCTCTTTCTTCCTTCAACGTGTCGAGAACGAATGCGTACTTGAAAGTCTCACCTTTTCCAAGCTTAGTTGACTCGTCTGCATACTTGGCGATGGTCTTCTCGTCAACATTGCCCGTGTCGAACAGCAAGTGGCCTGTCATGGTGCTCTTTCCATGGTCGACGTGGCCTATGATGATCAGGTTAAGGTGTGGTTTCTTAGCTGAAGACATTCTTCATCTTTCCAACGATTTTGATTCGTTAGTCAACACCCAGTACCCAATATTTAAGGCTTAGAAAACCTAGAACACGATAAAACGCTAGTATTTAGCAAAACCGAATTCTTTTGAGAAGTGGGAACTTCTTGATTATAGTTTACTTCGCAACAAATAACAATTCCCAGCCACCGGTCTTAGCCAACGTGTACTTGTAATGCCTCTTGTGCAACACGACACTTGTATCTTCTAAGAAGTTTCTTCAAGGTGATAGCACTTGGGATGCCTCCAGTCCGGTATGATACTACAAGGGTACTGTTCTTGAACCTATCATACTGGAGACCCCAAAATTGAGGGGAGTTTTTCTTGCGTGTGGGTCCAGTGGTGCGAACTCCCGTAACTTAAATCTCCAAAAGTCAATTTCAGCTGGAAGCTTCGACTGACACAGCGAAATTCACCAACACGTTTGTTACTGCCTATTCGGTCAACATTGCTTGGGTGTGATGCGATTGCCTGCGCAGCGAAATAGGAAACGCGACGGAAGAATTCCCAGAACCACTGTGAATATACCCAAATCGATGTACGAATTGATCAGAAAAGCGTTGGAAGCGAACTCCGGTGGCGGTTACGTATCCGTAGACGATTTCATCAGGGACGTGATACGCGAACGCCTCAGAAAACTCGGATACGACGTTTAGCACTGAATGGTCCTCGAGGCATCCTGTGTTCTTGGAATTGCACGAGCCTTAGCATCTTTTGGGTGAACTACAAAATGAAGGAGAAATCAATCGGTGCCTTCGAAGCAACAAGTTACATACGAGAATTCGTGCATCAGCATAGGCACAAGCGGAAATTCGCATCGCTACTTGAACACGAACTCGCTGATATGATTAATGACATTTCAGCGAGTGCAGCGGAGGAATTCAGGATCAGAACAATGCTCTCGGCAAAATCAGGGACAAAAGTTCGATAACGAAATAACCCTCTTTTCTTGGGTGGGAATGCGTCTCTTTCACGTGATCTAAAACTGGTTTGCAAAACGTTGATTGTAAGCGTGGGCCTAACGATTCAAAAAATGTACTCTGAAAGCAATCTCTACCCTCACAATGAGGGTATTTCACTCACGCCTTTTTGCTGCGATCCGCCAAAATCCACTGATTTTGTCTTCCAACCCTCTTCCCTTTGACTAGCCGTTCGGCTACGAGTTTGTAGAGTTGAAGCTGCGCTGTATTCCAAGATACTCCCAACTCTCTAGCAACCATCTCGGTAGTTACCGGCCAATCCTGTCTGGAAAGATATTCCAACGTCTTCTTCGCTAGCTCTTTTGGCAAGCTGTGACCTCTATGACATCTCCTATGACATATCCTACGGCACGGTTTAAATCTGCATTCTTGTAGAAACTATGTTAGATCATAAGACTGAACATAGAAAGGGGCATTCGCATTCAGATAGGGAGATAGTAGCTCACACTCGTGAGTTCCCGGAAAAATTGGGGCGTAGCTGGCGTTGTCAGGGTGATGGCAACATAGCTTGACCCGCACATAGTCGCACGATTTCTCACCTTAAAGATTGGTTAGGAGCGCTGTCGGAATTGCCTCGTTTCTGTTGCCTGATTCCGAAATGCGGAGTCGTGATTGAAGCGGATAATGAGAAGAACCTCCTCATCGCGGCCATGGCTCATTTCGATGCTGAACACAGCAACGGCGCTAGGTCTTCTGGTCAAGACACCGCCACGAATTTGCACCGAACGCAAAGAACAACACAAAGGTTAACGAACTTGCCCAGTCAAGGATCGCGAAGGAAAGAGAGAGTGGGTAAGGTGGCGATTCGCTTAGATTTGGAAGGCCACTTGGCACAGAAGTTCATTCTCGTGAAGAGAAAGAGAGGACTCAAGAACAACTCAGAACTCGTAAGGGAGTTGATATCCGAGGCATATCAGACAGCTCAAGGCAATCCTTGAAACATCGAGAATTAGACAGTCCCTTTTTGGGTGTGAAAATTAGGGTATTTCTCGACGGCGAGAGAAAACAACAGTGGATTACGGTTGTGCGAAATGTCACGTCGAAAGTCTTAGATGGACAGAGGGTTATGTAAATAGGGTAATTCTTGACAATCGACATCACTGAATTACTCAGCATAGTCGGACTCTCTAGCATCGTAAGCATTCTTCTCAGCACTCTTGTAAATTGGCTTTCAGAGGAACACAAGTTCAAGCGGCTGAACAGAACATAACATACCTCAAAGAGAGGATAGACGGTTTCTATTCTCCGATGATATTCCATTTTGAGAACATGAGATCATGGGCTGCTGCTTGGGGTCATCCTGTTGGGTACGTTTTTGCTGGAGAGACTTTGGCCGATAAACTAGAAGATATGAAAGGTCTGATGAGATCGGGTCTGCGTTTTGTCAGTCCAACCGTCGAGAGGTTGTGGTACGAGTGGCAACCTTACGCTGTCGCTGTCGTGGAAAGACGAAGGGGAAAAGATCTGTACCCGTCATTTACTGACGACGACTTCCAGATTCGGTCAGCGAGATTACACGACGCACTCAAAGCTGATCGTGAGAAACTTACGGAAGCATACAAGAAAGTGTCGAAGAATACCGAGTATTAGCCAGCACCCTTCCTGAGCGGGAAGCGAAGGTAAATGAGTTTCTGGACGTTTGGAAGCCTCCGTAATACGCTAATAGCGTCAGCCTATCTCTTGTGGCTCATCATACCGGGAACAATCAACGTAATGTGCACCGTTCCCGGCTATTTTCCGATGCAGGGATATAATCCGCAAGCATGGGAAAGCAGAGCTTCTCCTTACTTTCCAGCTTGGTGTACCCCCTTCACCGTATCGGTAACCTCAATCAGCTTTTGTTTGTGGTTAGGCGTCACCTTCGTTCTCGCAGTGGTACTGATCGCTACTCACATGAAGAGAAAGACTTGAAGCTCTGCCGAGCTCTACCCTGAGGAGTCAAGCATACCCTTTGTGATGAGATTCATTTCCTTAATTTTGCCGTTCCTCGATCACTAGACCGATTTGTGCTCTGCAGTGGGGGCATTTGACGGAACCTCGGTATGTTTTCTCAACGCTGAACTGTAATCCGCATGACTCGCATGTGACGTAAAACGGCTGTGAGTCGCTCAAGCTATTCCTCACATTAGCGATTATCCCGGGTCACGTTTAACTGCTGACGATGTTTTACATACATTCACTGGCTAGCCAGGAATCAAAATCGGCTGAGAAAACAAGTGGCTTACCTTAATTCAGAATGCGAGTAGAGAGAGACGGAAGAACGCTAGCTAACCTGAGATATGGCTATGCCTGAGTTCGTAATTGCCTGAACAATATCTGTTGGCACTTCGTTTTGGTTGTAGACGTAGACTGGATTCAGCAGTCCGAAGCCGCTTTCCTCGATGATTTGTTGGCCTTGAGGCGTGAAGAGAGCTTTCACGAATGCGGTTGCGATAGTTGGGTCAGGACTACTGATTGGAATAGTAACATCGTAAAGAATGGGAGCGCCTTGAACAAGTTTCCCATTCACGGTCGCATTTACGGTGCTGTACCACTTTGCAAGCGTCAGGTTCGATAAGTCCACTTTCGAGCCTAAGTTGAGGTACTGGTAGTGGTGTGAGATTGCTTCGGATGAATAGGTCAACTCATAGTCTATAGCACCTGTTTCTAGTTGTGCATCAAGAATTGTTTCCGTAGGTACAATTACCAGTTGCTTCGCGGACGCTTTTGTCAGATATAGTTGGTCGTACAGGTAGGTTGAGTTTTGGTAGTAGGACAGTCCGGCGAGTTCAAGCATGAAAATTGCGTTTGATCCGCTTGGGTCAGTGTCCTTGTTTGAGGCTCCAATTATGACGCCTGGTCGTCGTTATGACCTGATACCAGTTGCCAGCGTTGATTTCGTTTGCGTATCGGCTGTGGTTTGTGTAGACTACGGACATGGCGTTTGAGGCAAAGATGATGTACCAAGAGGCGTGAGAAGGAACCAGTTGTTCTGGGATGATGCGATAGTCTGCTGACGCGAATACGTTGAACGATTTGTTCAGTTGGGTGATTTCGTTGGCGGCTAGTCTGCTGCCTTCGAACGTGTAATCGTAGCTGAGGTCAGGGTATTGTTCCTTCAATATTTCCATTTCAATTCGATTGAATGGAACTTGAAGCGTGCCAGCCGCGTCAACGAGCAAGGTTCTAGAAGTAGGCTGATTGGTAACGCCAACATAGAACCCAGCAGTGTAACCGACAAACAACCCAAGAATTAGTAAGGCAATTATCAGGAGCCCACGGTATTTGGCTGAGAGTTGACTGACGTTCATGTTTTCGCTTACGAAGTTTACACAGTGATAAGGCTTGGTAATCAGAAACGATTACATTCTTCTCCAGAACCTGAGCTTGTGGATTTGCGTTGACCAGATTTAAAGCGCCAAGAACCACGCTAACCGCCAAACAGGTGGCAAGTTATTCGACTAAGAGCGATAGGACTAACACAGGCTCAGGTCGCTAAGAGACTTCAGACGAGCCGAGAGAACATAAGCATCATTGAACGCAGAGCGCATGAGAACCTGAGGTCAGCGAAGGCGGCACTGGAAGCATTCGAGCGATTATCTGATTCTGGAACAAACGAGCTGATTGTACCGAGCGGGACGAAGCATCTTCGAAGCTACTTCTATGATTCTGCGAAGAGCAGACTCGTTAGGAATCAGGCCTAAATAGCGAGGATTCTATCTTGGCGTTCCTTCGAACCCGATGTAAAGGTAGGTTGCGCTTACACCATCTAACCTCGGTCATTCGAGTGCGGATTTCCAAAGAAGGCTCCGTAAGAATTGGCTGACGAGCAGACGAAATGTTACAGCCCAATCAAACGACTTCAGCAGACGACAACGTTACGTTACCAGCAAAGACATTTTTATCATGGGCTCGTTGGGGGTGGCTGAGGCATGCCTAGGCGGAACGTGGATGGAACTCAATTTGATGATGAGAATAATCGAGCTTCGAGAGGGTTCTCAAAAATATTAGCAGTTTCTTGTAAGAAATATCTTATCTCCATCCATTTCCCGTACCAATAGAAAAAGTGGCGGTCGGCTCAACGGTCGCAGTGCCCCCAAATCGACGCACCAATATTGCATTGGCGGCAGTTAGCTAAGGTATCAAACTTAACACCCAAGCGAATCCGAGGACACGGTGAACCAGAAAATGTTACCTAGTAATTCAAAGGCCTATGGATCCTCCTGGAGGCTGCTCGGGATGACGGGCAGAGGGCCTTAATCTTGGGCCCATCGGCGAAATGCCCAAAATAGGATAAGCCCAAGAAGAATCAACGCAGGCGCAAGTTCTAGCGAAAGAACAAGAGAATTACTGGGCCCAGGTGTTGGAATAGGGAGAATCGGAAATCCAGTCCCGATAAGAGAAATCGAACCTAGATACAAGTATCTCGCGTGATTCTATTTGGTAATTAACTACTTAAACTACCTACTTGAACTTCGGTTCTCAGGCTAGTCATCGGGGCAATACGGCATATCCTCTCCGACCGTTACAACGACGGTTACGGCGACAACTACAACCGGCTTCTTCACGAATAGCTCGACAAAGGCATCTACGGTTCCCGAAACGAGTTATACCGAATCTTTCCACAACCATGACAGTGCCAGCGGAATTCGGGAACAACAATAACGATGCCGAGGGAATCGAGATTGTACCTCATATCATAGAAAGACTCCTCGGATCCTCCTCTAATCATCGCAATGAACGTGGATTCCGAATGTTAGATTGGTGACGAAGGTCTTAACGGATTCCTTGGTTGCCAGTCGGCTCATGTAATTACGCGAGTAAGATATGCTCCAACTATTTCCCAGGTTGCTGCAACCGCCAACAGGACCGTGACGATAATGTACAGACTCGCGGCATCCATCCAAGCCATCTTAAACGCCGCGATTTTATTTCTAACCCGACATCTACGCGGATACGCCGTCGAGAGGCTAGTATTGATTCCAGCCGCAGCAGCAAATACGAACGCACCCATTTCGAGGATCGCCGTACCCATCAAACCCAAGGAATCTCAAGGTCAGGCCGCGATGTTTCAGTTCAGCCTTTGAAAGCGCGTTTTACCGCGAGAACAAGACTCTAGCGATTCAGCATGTTCGACATGTGAGAATGTCGGGCGATCTGAATAACAATAAGATGGAAAGAATGAACGGAGAACTAAGAGATCGTGGGGCGCGTAATGCGTACGCTTGAGAAGTCGGATACACCTATTCTTTCAGGCACGCAAATCTTCCATAATTACGTTAGACCGCACGATGCTCTAAACGGGAAAACGCCAGCCGAAGCCGCGGGGATTGAAATTCAAGGCGATAACAAATGGCTTACCTTAATTCAAAACACAAGTAACAAGAATACTGACACAAATAGCAAATAGTCAACTTAGCATCCGAAACCGTATGAGACGCGAGACTTGGGCGGGTATCCGATCGGGCCTCATATCGGGGCTGCTCTTTCCACCACTATGGATTCTTTTCGGAGTTGCTGATGTTGGCCCGCAAACCTTCCTTCTAACCATATCAACTATGCTTACTACTACGGGCATGGGCTCTATTCCGCTTGAATTTCTCATTGTGGGGATGATTCTTGGTTTTGTAGCGTTCAGCCTCATTGGGGCAGGTTTAGGGGCTTGCTTTGGGGCAGTATTCGTCAAGGTTAGTAGCCGATTGCCTTTTCGATCAACTTACTTGAAATCCTTGTTCTTTGGTCTTGTAATGTACGTTCTCTATTCCTTGCCACGGCTGATTGAATGGAGATATGTTGATCCTGTCCTCTTCGGTGCGATTGTCGCTGACGCATTGATATTCGCTTATGCGTTCAACAGATGGGCAAACGGAGCTAAGATTTGGTAACGGTACGTGAAAAAGGGGGAGCTTGATTACACCTGCCGAAGCTGCTGGAATCAAGGTCGAGGGCGAAAATAAGTGGCTAACCCTAATACAGAATGCCAGCAAGAAACAGACGATTCTAGTTGACTAACCAATCGACTGGAGCTTCACTTAGTGAAACATCGATCAAGAAACGGCCACCTCTGATAACTGTTCTTGCGCTACTGTTCACCTTGGCAGGCATAGTTCTCATAACGGGTGGAACGATCATTCTTGTATCGGAATTTTTCAGGCCTGACCTTACCGCTGCGCCGTTTTCTTCGTTAATCCTATCTCCGCTCAGCGTGATTGAATTTGGTTATCCACTGGGAATCGTGGCGACGGCGTTAGGCTATGGGCTGCGACATTTGAAACGATGGAGCATTCCTCTCTTTGCTATAGTAATTGTAATGCGGATCGTTATAGGTACGTCTTTGCACGGTTCCTTGTCTCTTCTCGACATCTTATGGTTCCTAATGCTAATGTACTTGCTAAAGCAGCGTGAGCTATTTCGAAGCTAAATCGCAAAACACTTCCCTAGAGAAAGCGGTGGCATCGACCGAACGGTAACAGCCTAAGCTATCAACCGAAGACGTACCGTTACCTCGAGGGATAAAGAAATCCGATAGTCCTCTCCTGACGGGTTATCAGATTTACCATAATTACGTGAGGCCTCACATGGCATTTGACGGGCAAACACCGAGCGAGAAGGCGGGAATATCAGTGAAAGGCAAGGACAAATGGATGACTCTGATACAGAATGCGAGCAAAAAGAAACTCTAAACAAAAGTCTCAGATAACGTGCCGACTATACCCTTCTTGCTTTCAATCTTTCCAATTTCTTGGCGATATGTTTCAAATTCAAAAGAGAAAGTTGAGCCCACTGCGACGGCTTCAGCGTGCATGATCGACAGTTGGCGATACTCCGTTTCCTGAGGCGTTAATGCGAAAGGCATCGGTTCCGCTCCCGGAAATGTTGAATGCATAGGGTACAGCTTATCAGAGATTTTGAGAAAGACATTCGTTATCACAGTAGTTCTGTGTCCTTCGTTTGTGAATGCGAATCGTCCACTTGTACTTGTTTTGCTCTCTATGATTGTGTGTTGGATATCCCATACGAATGCGTGAACCTTTGCGCCTTTGATATGTTCGAAATAGAAGTTAATGATGGATAGAATGAGGGCGGCAACTGCAACGAAACCCAGAACAAAATCAGTTGTGATTTCGGCCAAATTCTACCCCAATAACGAGAACTATGGCATATCCCGCTAGTTAACAGCTTTCAGGGTATAACCGATCCTTTTCGCCTGTGTCCGTAGCGAACATTACTTTTTGCGCAGAATAGGCAGGTTTCTAGCACTTCTTCCGAACCACCGAAAGGTATGATCTTAAGCTCGTCGTATACGCCGTGATACTTGTTGAACCCGAAAACCATCTGCTTACAGTTAGAACAGGTATCGTTCCAACCAATGACAGCATCTATGTCTGCCAAAACAACCTATGCGAATTTTCTCTCAGAAACCGTATAACGGTTGCCATTGGCTTATCACCCATTGGTTAGCAGCTCAGACGGGCTACGGCCGTCACCCGAAGTCTTAACAGAGCCAAGTCCCGACGGTAACAGCCGAAAAAGAGTCCCGATAAGGTACCAGAACCGAACCATCTAATTACCTGCCAAACGTTCCCTTCAAAAGGCTTAGAACGGATTGAAGAACAAAAAACCGTCGAAAAGTTGGTCAAAGAAATTTGCGGTGAGTCGCGTTTAACGCGACGCTAGGGCTACTCGTTCCATCTCGTCGCGTTTCCGCACTGCGAAACTTCTATTGTCCCGTTGGGCGGCGTACACAAGTTCTTCAGCGAGACATTCGTCGATAGTCTTCGGGTTACTGTAAGCCCCCTTACGTGCGCCATCAGTCATGAAGCGCAATGCAATGTCGATTCTTCTCTGCGGGGCGATGTCAACTGAGATTGGGTAGACGATGCCACCGTAGGCGACACGTGTAACGTCCTCCGCGGGAGCTGCATTTTCAACGGCTTTGACCAGGACCTCTATGGGGTTCCTGCCCGTTTTCAGGTTGATGATTTCCATAGCATTTCGCACTATTCCAATCGCCTTCGCCTTCTTACCTCCAACCCTTCCGGGGCGCATCATGTTGTCGACAAGGCGTTCCACAATGTTCAGCTGGGACTTGCGAAATCGCTTATGTTCATGCCGTCCACCGCTATGAGGGTTAAGGATGGGTTTCGATGAAAGATATTTGTCCAGTCCGGGATCTGTGACCTCGATGCCTTCGGTACCCCATTTCTCGAACACCTTGATCTCGGGCGGTTTCCTACTCATGAACACAGACCTCTTCTACGCTGATTTTCGATAGGCTACCCGATTCGCCGTATTAAGCGTTAATATCGGGAAAAGCTGGCGAACCTTACGCCGTTACCGTTTACTTTGCACTGGATACAGGATTATCGATATCAAAATCAGTGTGTACATCCCACCGGCAAACCACGAGAATCCGTACCCGAATGATAGAACCAGTAGGGCGAATATTATCGGAGAGATAAATCCAGCTAACATCTGAATGGTGTTTACCCAGCTTACCGCCAGGGATTCGTATTCGGCCGATGCCGCCATGCTATCACGCGCGGCCAAATATCCGACGGTGAATGCGCCACTGCCGAACCCACCAAGAATGCTTGAAGCTACCGCAAATGGTACTGTACCTATGGCATCTAGTGCTAATGCGGTTGCTAAAATTATTCCCAAAGATAAGAATAGCAACCGAGCGTTCTTGGTCCTGCTGTAGAGCATTCCGCATAGAGGAGAAATGACGATCGCACACAACGGGGTGAGGCTGCCGATGATGCCCGCGAAGCTTGGGCTGAGATGAAGCGACTGTTCAAGATAATAGACCATGAAGCTGCTAAGTAGAAACGTGCCTGATCCGAAACCGAACAATTCAAGTGAGATCAGATACCAACCATCGATTTGATAGAATCCTACGCAAATCATCCGCCTTAACCACGAAATCCGATCGCAACTCATCTTTTGGAACCTTCAGGAAGATGAGTAGGGCTCCCAAGAGACTCAGCGCGCCACTCATTATCAGGCTGAATCTCCAGCCACCCATCTCCGCTAGGACTGACCATGCGAAGAGGCCTAGTGTTCCTCCAACGTAGAAGGCACTCTGGAATGTGCCTACCCCGAATCCCTGAGATTCGCGCCTAAAGGTTCGGGCAATCAATGTCACTCCTGGAGCAAAGAAAAAGGCGGAACCTACTCCAACTATGAACCTGAGGATTACGAGTTGGTAGAAATCGGACGTGAGAGCTGTTGCCAGGATGGCGATCGATGCAATTAGCACGCCCAGGATCGCGGTGTTCTTTGCTCCGTACTTGGCTGCAATAATGCCGCCAGGGACTTGGAACAATCCGACGCCGATATAGAAACATGCGGCGACAACTCCCAGCCCTGAAACATTCAAGTTGAAATCATAAGCTATGAACGCAAAGAGAGCCGCGATGTTATACCAGTTAACCGCGTAAATGGTTCGAGAGAAGAAAAGGGAAGTGTATGCGTCTGCGGTCAATCAAACGCTTCAGCGTCGCCCAACTCGCAATGGCGAGCGCATCTGCAATTGAAACTAAAGAACACTCCTAACCGTTTTGCGGCTTGCGATCGTTCAGTACGCATTCGCGTTGATTGATCGGACAGGGTCATAGAAGACGCGGGGTTCGCAAGTCAGCCCATTGCAGATCAAGGCGATGGGGAGTTAGAACATCAGTTGGCCACCAGTCACGTTAATTGCCTGTCCGGTCATGTAATCCGCGTCGTGGCTGCATAGGAAAGCGACTGCGGTGGCTACATCTTCAGCGGTGGCCAATCGGCCTAACGGAACCTGGGCGATGTAACCTGCCTTTACTTTCTCGGGGGTGGTGCCCGAGAGTTGTGCTTCCCAGACCAATTCTCTCTCTTGCATGCTAGTTTGCACATAGCCGGGGCAGACGCAGTTCACGTTTATCCTGTGGGGTGCGAGTTCCAATGCAACCGCTTTCGTGAATCCTACGACCGCGAACTTCGAAGCGGTGTAGTGCGATAGGAAGGTGGCCGGCATCTTTCCGGCCATCGATGCTACGTTCACGATTTTTCTATTCTCACCTCGTGAAGCTGTTTTGAGCATTCTTCTTGCGACGGCTTGAGTTACTAAGAACACTCCTTTCGCATTCACGTCCATATTGAAATCCCAGTCCTTCTCCGTTAAGTCAACGAGTCTATTCATGGTTGAGACGCCAGCATTGTTAATCAGCAAGTCTATGGGCCCGGATGTTTTCCAGGCCTTCCCTACTGCTTCCTCAACCTCCCTGGCGTTCGTGACGTCAAGTTTGAAAGGTGTCGAAAATCCCTTTGCCTTCGTGACTTCAGCGACTGTATTTTGTGCCCATTCAAAGTTAAGGTCCGTTACATTGACCTTGGCTCCTTCAGACCCGAGCCGCAAAGCAATCGCACGGCCTATCCCGCTTCCAGCCCCAGTGACGAAAGCTATCTTTCCTTCAAATCGCAACGTGGCAACCTGCATTAGCAATCAGTTTGCCGAGTAAAATGCTCTTCTCTATCCCTATCTAGGAAGACACGGCAGCAAATTCCAGAAATCACAGCGAGAGTGTAAATAGACCAACCAAGCGATGATCGATCGAGCGGGTTACTGGATATTGGTCGAGAATGCTGATCTGGTGATAGTGGGTGGTGGCTGCATAGGTTGCAGCACCGCTTTTCATGCCGCAAGATTAGACCGTAGCTTGAAAATAATTCTCCTCGAACGTCAACACGTTGCGTGGGGTACCACGGGCAGATCTACTGCTATTGTTCGCCAACATTACAGCAACCCGGAAACTGCCGGGATGGCGTTGGAAAGTCTGAAGGTGTTCGAAAGTTTTCCGGAGGCTGTGGGAGGGGACGCTGGTTTCACGCGAACAGGCTTCACGTTGGCGGTTGGGAGTAAGGATGAGGGGGCTCTGCGGAGAAATGTGGAGATGCAGCGAAGGTTAGGCATCGAGACATCTGTACTCGAGCCTGGCGAGCTGAAGAAGCTTCAGCCAGATGTGAACGTTGAGGGATTAACAGCGGCTGCATACGAACCCCGTTCAGGATACGCAGATCCCGTAGCCACCACCCAATCTTTCAGTAAAGCAGCAGAAAAACTCGGCGTCAACATCCTAGAGCAAACAAAAGTCTTGGAAATCCTTGAATCGGGTGGTACGGTGAGGGGGGTCAGGACTGAGAAGGGTGAGATAGCGGCCAGCCGAGTCGTGAACACGGCAAACGTTTGGGCGAATCAGATCATGCCGGCGAACCACCCCAAGCTTCCGATCCGCGTTCTGAAGGAGCAGAGTTGCATCTTCCTCAAGCCTCCGGACTTGATTGGGAAGTTGACCGTTTGGGGTGACTTCACAAGCGGGTTCTACTTCTGCCCCAAAGGGCCAGAGAGGCTGCTTACCGGTTCCTTGGAATCGAACTTGCCGGAGGTTGCTGATCCCGACAACTGCGAAGGAGTTGATTACGAGACCGTTACAACTTACTCTGAAAAACTCGTAAACCGTTTACCCGCCATGGCTCGTGGGCGATGGGAGAGAGGTTGGTCAGGCGCTTACGATGTGACTCCTGACTGGCATCCAATCCTTGACGAATCCTCAGAGGTCAAGGGATTGTACATTGCCGCTGGTTTCAGCGGTCACGGTTTCAAACTATCTCCCGCAGTAGGCAAACGCATGGCTCAATTTGCTCTGAGTGGCAACAAACCCGAAAGTCTGAGACCATTTTCCTCGAGCAGATTCTCTGAAGGGAATACACTAATCGGACAATACGAATCAAACATAATTGCATAGAACACTCTCGTCGGCAGTAGATTCGGTCTCAATTGGGTCCGGCTTGAATTCACTTTCTCCGTTGTAGAATCAGGCCCGCTATGATAGACAGGTAACCGATCGTTCTCAACGGAATTAGAATTGTTTGAAGTCCGAGCCCCAAAATAGTTAGCGCGTATGAGAATGCGAAGATGCAGAAAGCGATCGCCACCCACAATACTAACGGGCCTTTCTTCTCCCTGTAGACAAAAATGCTGAGGAACAGTATACCGAGATCGAACAACAAGTTCAATACGATAACTGGATCTAGAACCAATTCAATCATCATGCGCCCTTTCATAACCGCGAAATGTTAAATCTTCCCACACATTTCCTGCCATAACTTCGTTGCATGTCTCTCAACCCCCATCTTTCTCGTCCTACCAGGAGCTTTCCGATCCGGAATTCTAGCAGTGGACTGCGGTGGCAGGAATAATTGCTCCCTATCGCCATCTCGCGGCCGACTGTTGCACGATGGATGGAATCCTGACTGGTAGCCATCGCTTCAGGGTGCTCAATTTGGGTAACAACGATGCTGCGATACTTCATCATTGGAGAGGTATGGCGGTGGCAGCATCCCCGTTGAATTGGTATTCTTCGCACCGGCGGTTTCCTCAGAATTTCCTAAACCCTGTGATCCCATCAGCGCCTGGGCGCTCGCCTTACGACTGCTCTCTTCCGAGCCTCATCGGGTTCGACGATGAAGAAGTGGACCCTTCTCTTCAGAAGGGTTCCCAACTTACGCTGGCCCGGTGGGGCAGAATCTCATCGTTGACCCTGAAGGCTTACCGATGTCCAGAGCTACCTTTCCCCCGGGTTAACGGGTCCCCGCGTGTAGCCGATTTCGGGTCACAGGGAACGGCTGGCTCCCCGATCCTCCTACCACCGCCAAATGAAACTCATCGTGGTTATCATATAAACGGCACTCGCAGCTCAAGGAGAGTACGCTACGTACGCCATTACCTGAAGCATAACGCATGCTTCACACAATTCGTGCGGAGTTGGATCTCCACATTTCTCGCACTCCTTCAGATCGGCCAGGGGTGCTTGGGCAACAAGTAGAGTTCGCAATCTCTCAGCTGACTTCTGAAGCGTAAACTTGCTGCCTGGATGTTTCAAATCCATCTGGTTCAGGAAACTGCGGATATCGTTCCTCAACGCCTCATGGCCATGGGGGCAAGTGATACTTTGAAACTCGGTTCCAGTCAAGTATGCGTAGAGTACGATTTCTTTCTCAGGTATCTCACCTAGCGGTTTGATGTGCGGCAGAAACTTGCCCCTAGGATCCCGTAGAACTGGGCCTGAGCGGACGATCCTTACCGGGTCGCCGTGCAACATATTCAGTAGAATCGTCTGAACCTCATCGTCTAGGTTGTGGGCGGTCGCTATCTTTGTCGCCCCAACCATCGTCGCCGCCCTGTTGATCGCCTTCCTGCGAAATACGCCGCAATATGAGCAAGGTGTCTGCCCTAACTTCATCCCAGCGATCTCGTCAGTAGTAATCCCGAACAGGTCGCGGTACGAAACAACCACCTGCCTTACTCCAAGCCTATCACAAGCCTTCCGCGCCAAGTCCAGCGCTTCATCCCTGTACCCATCAATCCCCTCATCCACGCTAACCGCAGTTAGCTTAGTTCGCGGGAATCTTTCCTCAAGTTTTACAAGAAGATTCAGCAGCGTGAGGCTGTCCTTTCCGCCAGAAACTGCGACTGCAATGTGGTCGTTGTACTCCAGCATCTTGTGCCTGATAACGGTTTTGCGGAAGCGTTCCTCTATCGTTTCACGAAAGCACTTCGCACAGAATTTCACTCCTTCATGCTCGCGCACGTATACTGCTTGGCCTGGGCAGTAGGAACAAGTTGCGGCCGCCATCGTATTCAGTACCTTAGGAAGCCGAATCTAAGGAATGATATGATTAGATTCAGGGCCAGTAGAGCTATTGACGCAGCATACATGGTCATTCGAACTTCTTTGGCCCTCTTGATCCGGAGTGTATCCAAGATAACTTCTAGGTACTTGGCTCCGTCGAATGGGGGCATCGGTAGCATGTTGATGAAAGCAACGCTGATGAGGACGTTAGCGAGCCAGAACTCCGCTTCGCTGACGGTCTGGGGATAGCTTGATGAGAGAAAAGGTATCCTAGGAGCATAAGCGTCGCTTAGCCCAATCCCAATCAACGCGTGAGAGGAATTGCTCGGGTCCACAGTTGTCTTGACTAGAAACGTCCCTCGCTGAGTTCCAAGTGAAATCGCCTCCCCAGGGGTTACAGCGGCCATGTACCTCCGGAGGTCTGTGACGTTGGAAATTCTTGTGGAGTTTATACTCGTCACTGTATCACCAACATGGAGCCCCGAGCTGAACACGGGCAGGGTGGGCGAGATTGAATTTATGGTGACACCACCATTGGTGTAGAACACCGCGGTCGTCGCAGCGAAGTTCGCGAGCAGAAACAGAAAAAGAACCCCAAGCACAGCGTTCGTGTAGGAGCCAGCGGCGAAGACTCGAAGCTTGGAAACGTTCTTTGCCTGATTCAATTTTTCTTCTTCGGGTTCAACAAATCCCCCCATTACTACATGTGCAAAAATCAAGCCGGTAGACTTGAGCGGAATGTGATCGGCTAGGCTGGCGATTCCGTGTGATAATTCGTGGGATGCGAGGAGCACGGACAACGCCAGGGCTAGATACGGGAAGGTTTCGAAGGAAACGCCGACGCCCGGTATTGGTATGATTGGTTGAATGGGCCCGGCCTGTTGGGGCTTGATTATGAGGAATGTCAAATTCTTGCCGAGGAAATCGAATGCCATTATCATAAGTCCGGCCGCGGTAACGATACCGACGTTCCAAATCGTACGCCAAGCAGTAGGCCTGAACGCAGCGATTCTTTCAATCCATTTGTTCAAGCGAGCCGTTCGGTAAATTAGGTAGTAAGGCGGCCCTGAGATTCCAAATCTCTCCGCCCTGAAAGCCCACCATGCGATGCATATGACGGCCCAGACGGCAAGGTAGCTGACGAGAATAATTAGGGGTGAGGTCAATCTGGGTCTTCGGCAGTGAAATTAGGGTGTTCAACTAAAACATTGCTGGGACACAACATCGCTCGCGTTCTCGTATTGTCAACTTGTAGCAGCAGAGGGGAAACAGGAGTGATTGCGCGAGAGCTCGTGAAGAGAATGCTCGCAGCATGCGTGAACATACCCCCCGTGACATCGGTCTTTCGTTGGAATAATAAACTCCAGAACGAATCCGAGTGACTATTGATAATCAAGACGCGATCCGAATTATTTGCAAGACTCAAAGCACGAATCTCAAAACTTAACCAAGCTCAGGCCCCAGAAATCGTCTCCCTGAAGATCAACGACGGCTTAACTTCTTACCTCAAATGGCTAGATAGTGAAACACACGAGAGAATAATGCATTGCACCAAAAAAATCGGGGAATGCTTAATAGTTCGCCCAAATTATCCGGCGGCTCCGAGCCGGGACAAACAAGTGACCCCAGAAGAAGAGGACAAGGTCGTCGAAGCTCTGGAAGAGCTCCGCATAAACTACAACCTGAGACAGTGGCGAGTCTGTTCCCTAATCTGTGAATCACTGGCTGACAAATTCAAATCGATAGCCAACCGTGAAAAATAGCATCGCTATTGTCCCGGGCATGACGTCTAGAGTTCTTTGAGCCTTCGATGAAACTCCATCAGAGCCTTGGTCTTTTCCTCAGCCTCGTTCAATGTGAATATTTTCATTCCGCGGTCGAAGCGATCGTACAAGAGTATCTTTTCTTTAATCAACGGCTCCACGATCCGTGCAACGGTGGAGGGTGAAAGGCCGAGAAAGTTAGCTAGGGTTGCTTGGTTGAAGACCCGCTGCATGCCGGAGTTATCTAAGAAGTACTCCAGCAGTTTTACTTGTGCTTTCGATTGGAAGACGTCACTCAATTTTGACAGGGGAGAGCCACCTACTTGTGGACGATCCGCGTCCCAATACTCTGTTTTCGTAATGCTTGAGTGATGTTTGATGTTTTTCTTCCGTCCACTATTACGGTCGAGAGTTTGGAGCGTTCGATTATCCGCAGTGCGAGGGGGTCCATTAGGTCGTATGCGCCTGCCATAACGCCTGTCTTTGAGAGGATTTCTGTGAGTTGGGTTGTAGAGACTCTTTCCAACTTCTTTGCATGCTTGTCCTTTCCAGGGTCGCTTGTGTACACTCCATCGACGTCAGTGGCGTTCACGAAGAGTTCGGCTCCCACGGTTTCCGCGGCTATGGCGGCAACCGCGTTTGTCGAGTGTCCCGGTGTTAGGCCTCCCATCGCCACGATTTTTCCGGATGCGAAGTAGTGCTTCAACTCGACTACGTCGACGGGGATCTCTGGGAATGCATTTTCTCCCAAGCCGTCAGCGAGGAGTCGTGCATTCAACCTGCTCACGAGGATTCCGAGTTGGTCGCACAAAGCCTCTGAAACGCCCATACTTCGAGCCGCCTTGATGTAGCTGCGTGCAGTCTCCCCACCTCCTGTGACAACTACGAGATGGTGCTCCGCAGCTAACTTTCTCAGTAACCTGACGTATCCTGCGACTAGGGGCTTCTCCAACCCAGGTGGGAAGGCGAAACCACCCAGTTTGATGACCGCTTTCAACGATCGTTCCCTGTCAGTAAGTGTTCTTGGGGGTGTTATTTGATTTCTCAAACCCCGACCCGTTGACCAACGTATATAAAATCCGCAACGTATCGAGTCCCCAGTGTAATTTCCAATGTCAGCTACCGCCGACTCAGTCTCACGATTTCGGCTCAAAAGGACATTGGAAATGCTGGCATCCAAAGAAGGACGCGGTACAGAACTTATCACGCTTTACGTGCCTCCGGGGAGGAGGATTCACGAGGTGATGGCAAACCTGCGGGAGGAGTACGGGACCGCCTCTAACATCAAATCCCGTACCACTAGAAAGAACGTTCAGGATGCTATTGATAGGACAACTCAACGGCTGAAATTATTCAAAGAACCTCCTAAGAATGGACTTGTGATTTTCTGCGGGGCCATTCCAAGGGATGGGGCCGGAACCGAGAAGATGGAAACCTACGTTCTAGAACCTCCTGAGCCAATAAATGTCTACTTCTATCGTTGCGACGCTAAATTTCACACCGAACCCTTGATAGCGATGGTTACAGAGCGCGACGCTTTCGGCGTTATAGTCATTGACTCCCAGGAGGCAACCGTAGGAATTGTGAGGGGTCAGAGGATGGAGGTTCTGCAAGAATTTACTTCCGGGATACCGGGAAAACACAGGGCCGGGGGCCAATCGGCAAGACGATTCGAAAGAATCAGAGAACAAGCAATGAACGACTACTTCAGGCGAGTAGCATCACACTCCTACGAATCACTCAGCAAAGTCCAGGGGTTGAAAGGAATAATTCTTGGAGGGCCTGGACCGACAAAATATGACTTCGAAGAAGGCGACTACCTGCAATACCAGCTCAAAGAGAAAATTCTGGCGACGATCGACACCTCCTACACCGGTGAGCAGGGTGTCGAAGAAATAATCAACAAAAGCCAAGAAATTCTCAAAGGCGTACGCTACTTAGAAGAGAAGAAGCTAGTACAGAAGTTCCTTTATGAGATCGGACACGAGACAGGTCTCGGCATCTACGGAGAAACCCCGGTTCGTAAATTCTTGAATTCAGGCATTGTTGACTTGCTTCTCGTATCAGAGAAGATGAATGTCCTACATGTCTTCACTAAGTGCAAGAACTGCAGCAACTTGGATGACTCGCTAATCCCACAAGCAAACCTGGTCAAGTTCGAACAAGACCTAATGTCCACTCCTTGCAAGAAGTGCAATGCGACCGCTCTCTACGTTGAAAACTCGGTGGATCTAGTCGACGAGTTAATCGAGATCGCTGAGAAGCAGAGTGCAAAGATCGCAATAATCTCTACAGAGACAGATGAAGGGGTTATGTTGAAAGACTCATTTGGCGGAATTGCAGCAATCCTACGCTACAAGGCCTCCTAAACGAATCAAGTGCCGAAACTGAGGACAGTCCTGTAGAAACTACACTCGTCTGCCTCGTCGGCCGCCCGGCCTGCGGGTGCCATCATGGGGGATTGGAGTCACGTCCTCGATTCTCCCTATTCTGAATCCGGCGCGAGCGAGCATTCTGATAGCAGCTTGAGCTCCAGGTCCGGGGGTTCTAGCTTTGTGACCTCCAGGGGCTCTCACCCTAATGTGAAGTGAGGTTATGCCCCTATCCTTCGCTACCCTAGCGGCCGCACCAGCGGCCTGCATCGCAGCATATGGAGA
Source organism: Candidatus Bathyarchaeota archaeon (assembly GCA_963833125.1). Taxonomy (GTDB): domain Archaea; phylum Thermoproteota; class Bathyarchaeia; order 40CM-2-53-6; family 40CM-2-53-6; genus FEN-987. Next base: position 30,490 of record CAWHWX010000019.1, read on the forward strand.
ACCCTGAAGTCGGTCGGCCTTAACATGCTGACCACCGGCGCTGCGAGAGATCGTTTCAGCACCGCTGAGGTCTGTGATGTGAACTAGTGTGTTGTTGAAGGATGAGTAGATGTTTGCGATTCCCCAACGTTGAGGAGCCACCGCTTTCTTCTCTGACAATTGCATACCCTCGCGAACACGTGAAAGAGGCCAGAGCGAATTCGCCGTATTTAACCTTCTTCACACATCAATTACTCGAAAGTAATTTGGATACACGACTTCCCTTCCACGTGGCTCGTGACTTGATGAACGACGTTCACGTTAGGCGTGCAAGCCGATACGACCTAGAGTCCATATGTAAGATTGAGGACAGTTCGTTCTCGGACCCATATCCAAAGGCGTTAATGGTTCGTCTTCTTCGCGAACATCCGAAGGGATTCCTCGTAGCTGAGATTGGTTCAGGGGTAGTGGTGGGTTACTGCGTTTGTTCTACGCAGGGGAAGCTTGCCCATTTGATCTCTATCGGAGTTCTTCAGGAGTACAGAAGGAGGAAAGTCGCAACTTCCCTCATCCAAGAATTGCTCGTTCAGTTGGGTTCAAGAATTCGGGAGGTTTGGTTGGAAGTGAACACAGGCAATAAGGAAGCTGTCAAGTTCTATGAGGGGTTTGGCTTCAGGGGAATTATGATCATTGAGAATTATTATTCGGACGGCTCTCCTGCCCTGAGAATGCGCCTAGCCCTAAACAAGCCAGCCAAAGAGAGTGACATGGTCCCACGGAAGAGGGTTACATGAAATGTCGTTTCTACCTTCTTGACCTGAGCGAAGGAGAATGGGAAAAGAAACCCTGCGTTCGGCTTTGGGGCGTGGACGAACACGGACAGAGGGTCATGGTAATTGCAACGCAGATCTTACCATACTTCTACTTTCTACCGAGAATTGGAATTGACCTAGATTCAATTCGTGACAGGTTGCTCGACAAGAAGAGCCGGTTTGCGGAAATCGTTGAGGTTGCGAGGGAATTGATTTCCCAGGGATGGCGTATTACACTCGGAGATAAGGTGGCCTATGTAATAGTGAAGGGGCCCGGTAAATTATTCCAGAAAGCTAAACCCTACAACCAAGTAAAGCCAGAAGAAGTGGACATAGAGTACTATCTGGAAAATCAAGTCAAGCCTGCTGCGATGCGGATCCTGGAGCGGTTCGGAGTCAAGGAAGAGCAGCTGCTGGCCTAGACAGTCGGAGGGCCAGCGACCTCTGGAAGGGTCATGATCTTAATTGAGGTTGGCCTTCGAGTCAGCTCAGCTATCCGATCCCCAACCACTACCTTCACTCCACGCTCCTCAGCGAGGTCAAGAAGCCTCTGAGTAACTACGCCGTCAAAGACGATTGTATCCACCCCTTGATAGTCCCCAAGCTTCCCTGCGAGTTCACTGACGGGCAACCGCGCAACCTCATGCGCAGTTCGCAGTCGAGAAGCATGCCCTCAAGTGTCCCCCTAAGTTCACGGGCCTTGTTTACTAAATCGGGTGAAAGCTGAACGGGGGGCGGCCGTGGGGCTTGGACCTGAACTGGTTCAGGCCTAGACATTGGCCTGCCGACCTCGATGGGCACCTTTTCACGGAGGCACTTCATGATCTCCTTTGGAACTAGGTCTTCTACCTCTTTGCCCAAGGGCGCGCGAGCAACGTAGTCAACGGGGGCTACTTGCATTAGTTCCTTGAGAATTAGATCGCCTCCTCTGTCTCCGTCAAGGAATGCTGTTGTCTCCTTGTTCTTGCTTAGTTCGATTATGGTCTTAGGAATCTTGGTCCCTTCTATCGCAACCGCGTTTCTAATTCCGCATCTCAGCAAGTTCACTATGTCCGCGCGACCTTCCACGAATATTACCGAAGCACTCGTGGCGACGTCAGGGCCCGCAGGGAGATGATCAGGTCCGTATTCGGCGACGTCGGATGAGCGAATTACGCCGGAGACATCCTTCACCATCTCATCGGTGCTGGGCGATTCCTCCACCACCCAGGTCCTCAGGATGTCTTTGGCCTTGTCGAGGATTTGCTTTCGTTTGTCCTCTCTTATGTCAGCCACTTTTTCCAGAGTGACCTTGGCTAGGCATGGGCCGATTCGGTCAACGCTCTGGACGGCGGCTGCTATGATTGCCGTCGAGGTCTTGTCCAAGCTCGACGGAATCGTGATTACTCCGAACGTCTTGTCCTGTTTAGAGTCTAATTGAATTTCTATGCGTCCGATTCGACCGGATTTTTGAAGCTCGCAGTAGGTCCAGGTCCGGCCCAAACAATCCTTCCGTTTGACCGAAGATGGCGCCTATCACGTCAGGCTTTTCTACTACGCCCTCCACTTCGAAGCGGGCAACAATCATATACTTTGTCGTAGCTGCATATTGAGAATTTGATCCCAATTAGGAATGAACCTCCTATTTTGCTCACGTTTGCATGATTTCGATACATGAGCATTCGACAAAGTACTTCAGAAGTTCCCAATATAAACTGTGTGCACTCAAATGATTCCAAATCGAGACTAAGGAAACATCTTATTCTCACCTTGGTCCTCATCCAGGACCAGAGAGTCAAAATCATGGCAAGAATCGGCATAAACGGGTTCGGCAGAATCGGCCGCTGTTTTTTCAGGGCCGCAACCGAAGCTGGCGTTGAAGTTGTCGCGGCAAACGATATAATGGATCCAAAGACCACCACGCACCTCCTGAAGTACGACTCCGTCTTCGGAAAGTTCCAAAAAACCCTCACAGCACAGCCTGACGGATTCAAAGTTGATGGGAGGGAGGTCAAAATCCTCTCTGTGAAAGACCCCGGTGAGATCCCTTGGTCGAAGCACGGCGTAGACATCGTTGTCGAATCAACAGGACTATTTACCAACCGCGAAGCAGCGGCTAAACACATGAAAGGGGGAGCAAAGAAGGTCCTGATTTCTGCTCCTGCCAAGAGCCCCGACATTACTATCGTTCCAGGTGTGAACTTGGACAAATATGACTCGAAGAAACATGATGTCGTATCGTTGGCGTCTTGCACTACCAACTGCGTAACGCCCGTCGTCAAAGTTCTACATGATTCTTGTACCATCAAACACGGTTTCATGACGACTGCTCACGCATACACTAGTGATCAACGCCTCCAAGACTCCCCGCACAGCGATCTTCGGAGGGCGAGAGCTGCTGCGCTCTCGATAATACCCACCTCTACTGGCGCAGCAATTGCAACTACCGAAGTAATCCCTGAACTGAAGGGAAAGGTGGACGGAGTCGCGCTGCGTGTCCCCGTCCCAGACGGTTCGATTGTCGATTTTGTGGCCGAAGTCGAACGTGACGTAACCGTTGACTATGTGAACAAAGCTTTCCAGACGGCTGCAAACGGGTCAATGCAGGCGATTCTCGAATACTCCGATGAACCCCTAGTCTCATCGGACATCGTAGGTAATCCACATTCCGCCGTATTCGACTCCCTCTCTACTATGGTGCTTGATAACAGGCTAGTCAAGGTATTCGCTTGGTATGACAACGAGTGGGGATACTCAAACAGGTTAGTCGACATGGTTCGAACAATGGCTAAGTCTCTCTAACGACGCCTCACCTACGAGTGTCGTCTCAGTTCTGGACCCGAGCGACGGTGGAATTGGACTTCAGCCTGGAGCCTTTCGTAAAGTCTCGGCAATTCCTCAATGCTTCTGAGTTCTGATCGAGTAAGGCCACGAAGTTCGCGCCACAACATTAGGTTTGCATGAATCTTTTGTGAGCTGAGGATGCGAGATAATCTGTTCGCTAAGAAGACTCCTTGGCGATCAAAGTCAGTCAAAACTACTACGCGGTTCTCCCCGTAAAGTTGCTCGGCAAATCCGAGGGTGTTCTTCCGGCTGCTTTGTAGGCACAGAATCCTCCCCTCGATGCCCATCAGCCGAAGAGATTCTTTATCGCGAGGTCCCTCCACTACAATGATCGTGCCCCTCTCGGCTTCTTCCTGTACTCTTTCAATGAGTTTCTGAAGTCGTTCGAACCTAACTTCTGTTGGGGCACGCATCACGTAATGTTACCTTGTTATTTCCATTTGTTCCATTTTTCGTAACAGTTCCGTGTGATCGTTGAACTCTTGTCTGACCGGTTCTAGGATCTTGATGAGGCCTTCAGCAACCGCGTTCTTGAGGTCCAGTGGATGAATTTTGCCCAGCCGGTACTCCTCTTCCAACTCTTTAGAATTAGCAAAAGAGAGTGGGCCACCGTATTTGCTCGGCCTGTCAACCATTACTGAGCCCGTCCAGGGGAAAATCACGTAACGGGTGATTTCGATGACTGGGTTGTTTTCAACGTCTTTCTCAGGGCAGTAAGCAGAACGAACTTTCTTTCTGATAACGTCCGGCTCGTCGTGGACGATTACGCCACTTCCAGCAACGCTCTTTGACATTTTGGAGGTGATTTGGGCGTTGAGTTGCTTATCTTCGTCGAAGTTTGTTGTATCCATTCTCTTCATGCCCGCGAGGCCGGGTAGGAGGTGTGTGTGCAGGCTAGTTGGTTTATTCCATCCAAGCTTTTCACCGACATCCCTTGCCAGCGCGTGCGCCTTTCTCTGATCCATACCTGCGCAAGCAACATCTAACTTCATCTCGAAAATGTCCGCAACTTGCATGCAAGGGTAGAAGGCTGACGCAGCTTCTAGATCGGTAGCGTTCATTCCTCTGCCCATGATCGGGAGAGCTCGCCATATCCGGTTCACGCTCACCGACTTTCCAACCCTAATCACTCGTTCCCAGTACTCTTGCTTGGAGGTGAGCTCCGAGGCCCACAGGTACGTGGCTTTTGATGGTGGGATGCCGAGGGCAGTGAAGCATTGCTTCAGATATTCCCCGCAGGTTTTGATGTTCTCCATACTGCCTCCGAGTTTGTTGTTAATCCATGAATGCCAGTCGGCTAGGAATACTATGTAGTCGAATCCGGCTTCGATCATGTCAATGATCTTTCTGCCACACACTAGGCCCATGCCAATGTGCATCATGCCGCTGGCTTCGAACCCCCAGTATGCACGCGGTCGGGTCTTAGTCTCCAAGAGCGTTTTCATTTCTTCGCGCGTGATGACTTCTTCCGCGTTCCGGGTAACCAACTCGAGCCTTGATTCCGTATCCACTTTTCATTCTTCCTAGGAAAGGTACGCTTGTGTGAGCCTTCCTGTTTGCTTGTGTACTGATATTAGTTCGCTTGAGCGGATTCGCCGCAGGACTGAAATTTCGGACAAGCCGACTTTTCAGTCCTTGTCGCCCACGACACTAACACGCAAACTTCACTGGAGGGCTTCGCCCCACTCAGTTGGCTCTCTCGGAGGTGGGCAGGCTCTGGTGCCGCCGAGCGCTACTCAGTCGCAGCCTATACAAGCGGTCAATTTCAAGTTCCATGGCAGCTACGGGGTTCTGGAGTTTCCAGTTCTCGATGACTTGAGGGTGTACCTCTCCTATTATGCCAACCTCCTCGTCTCCGATATGAATGCTCCCGATTCTTCCCTCCAAGAAACTCGGGTGCTCGATCTGTGTAACTGTGAATTCCAACCCTAGATTTGTCATGAGGGGCTCGAGGTATGATTTCATCTCTGTGAAGTTAGCCTTTGAGTGTGCTGAGACACAGACGATTTCTCGTATGTCCTTCGTTCGTGTCGGAAGCGTGGCGTCCCAGTCGACGTAGTCGCCTACCTCAAACAGTTTTTGTGGGTATTCGACGTGTGTGTTGTTCGATAGGAAGTCCATTAGGCTAGGCAGTAGCCAGGAGCGAAGGCAAGTTAAGGTTGTTACTTTCGGGTTCGCGATCTCCACGGCCATGCCAGGCTGTCGGTTCATCTTCTCAAACAGTTTCTCCGGACTCGTCATCATGAAGCTTAGCACTTCCTGAAAGCCAAGCCCTACAGCAAGCTCCCTGACGGTGTCTGAGAATTCTTCGAGCGGGGATAGGCCACCTATGGTGACATCAGATGGCCATCTAGGTTCGATCCTGTTAATTCCATAGGCAATCGCAATGTCCTCGATCACGTCCACCGGATGCAGGATGTCAAGTCGATAACAGGGCACTCGAACATTCAAGCTCTTACCTGACCCCGCATTCACGTCGAATCTTGCTCGTCGAAGCAGCTTCACAATTTCCGTTCGGCCCAAATCCAACCCAATAATGCTCTTCACTTCCTCCTGAGGCAATCTAACATGTCGCTCGCTGAAATCAGGCGTAGTCACGTGGCGAGTCTTGCCATAGGGATAATGTACAACAGCCGAGTTGATTTCGGCTCCACGGTCGGCAAGGCATGTTGTCAGGATGGTTAGGGCGCTCGATACAGTTTCCTCGGATGTTCCAGTGATCTCGACAAGAATGTTCCTTGTATCTGGTGTTATTCGGCCGAGGTCGTTAGAGTTGATGATGGGTGGGAATGAGAGCACTTTGTTCTTCGCTTCTAGAATTATGGGAACCTTAGGATACTGCTTGACTATTCCTCCGTACTCTATCCCTTTGGGATGCTGCTCTAGGATTTCGCGGAGTGAGAGAGGATGATCCCATTCAAGAGGAACGAACTTCACGTCGTCGAGTCCCACTGCGCCGTACCGGAGTGGTGGCGTGATTAGATCGAAGTCATAGAAACCGATTGATGATCTCTTGCGGTTTCTACCGTACGTTTTGTCGAGTTTCTCTTGGATTTGTACGAGTCCGCGAATGATCGCATCGTTGATCTTGATGTTTCGGGCTACTGCGCAGCAGATGAACGGCCTTATCTTAGCAAGCTCCTTTTCCACAGAGATTTCAACTGCAGTTTTCCTGGCGGAGTATTTCTTGATCCCAACCTCTAATCCCTGGTAGCCTCTCAATGCTCGGGCTATCCCTTCTGAGCTCCATGTGTCCGGCCGGTTGGTATCCTTGTTCTCCAACTGAAGTTCGGAATCATCGGAGACTTGCTCAGTTTCGCTTGAGCCTGAGAGCTCGCATTTGACAGAGTAAAGTAATTCGTCCAGTTGACTTCGTTTCCGGGGGAGTTTCTGGCCATAGAGTTGTTCTAGGTCATCTAGTCTTGTGAGAATTGTTACCATTTCATGGCACCTTCTGCTTTCGGAGCCAGTCGAGGTCTTGGGCGAATAGCAGGCGTATGTCTTCGATTCCCTCCCGCATCATATACAGCCTGTCGGCTCCTATACCCCAAGCGAGTACTGGGACGTTAATGCCCAATGGCCGAGTGACTTCTGGTCGAAAGATTCCAGATCCACCGAACTCAAGCCATCCGTAGCCTTTCTTGTATGCCTGCAGTTCTATGCTGGGTTCGGTGAAGGGGAAGTAGTCGGGCCTGAACCTAACCTTCTCGGCCCCAGCGATGTCGATCGCGAAGCGTTCGAGCACCCCAAGGAGGTCTCTGAGCGTGAGCCCAGCACCTACGACGATTCCTTCCACCTGGTTGAACTCTGTAAGGTGTGTCCGGTCCACTTGATCTGGCCTAAAGCACCTGGCCACGGAGAAGTATTTTCCGGGTATTTTCAATTCTTTACTTACTAGTGTGCGCACGCTCTCGGCGGTGCCTTGGCTTCTGAGAATGAGTTTCAGAGCTTCCTCTCGAGAGTAGGAATATCGCCACCCGGTTGAGCCTGTTTTCCAGCCGTTTTCGTGTGTCTTCGCGACTGGTTCCATGAACGCGGCGTCGTCAGCCAACTCGCCTTTTTGATCGGTTTTGATGAAGTATATGTCGTGGATTTCTCGTGCTGGATGATCTTGGGGCATGAAGAGTGCGTCGCAATTGAAGAACATGAGTTCAACTGTGGGCCCAATCATTTCCTTGAAGCCCAGGTTGACTAGTTTCTTTTTCAGATCGTCAAGGAACCGCCGATATGGCTGCCTCTTCCCTGGCCAAGATGGGGTTACGGGAGCGGCGATGTTGTACTTTCTGAATGTGACCTTCTTCCATTGTTGTGACGTGAGTAGATCGGGTGTAAGGTCGCTCACTTCCATCGGAACATCGACGCCTTCCTCGACCGCCCTCCAGCCCTGTGGAGAGAGCTCGATGTAACGCTTTGTGCGTTTTCTGGTTTCCAGAAGTTTACGTCGCTTGAGTGTTTCAACCTCTTTTCTTAAATTGGAAGGCAATTCTTCTAGTGACATTTCAGTTTTCGCGGATAGGGCATCAAGCAGGCTTTCGGCATCGGTCTTATCCGGAATTCCTCTAGCGCGAAGTACAACCTTCTGGAGTTCGGAAGTAACTTCGCACCACCTCGCCACCTTAATCCATCCCAGAGCGACGGACGCCATGGCTGGTTGAATTCCGGCGCGTCTTGAGGCCTGTTCAAGTGTAGCCTCGCCTCCTAACTCCAGCACTGCTTGGACGAGTCTCCGTTCGGGTAAGCCGAGTTTGGCATATTCTGCCCCTTCAGCAGTAAGTTTGAGTAGGATTTGTTCAGCCTCACGAACGTGTACGAGCTGCTTTTCCTGCAGCATTGAGAGAGCTCGAGTTGCCGCAGCACTTTCCTGGTGAGAGCTCATCACTAATTCTTCGAAGGAGCAATTGCCTCCTGAGGACTGCAGAGCTTTCAGCACTGCCGCCTCGTTTTCACGCAGCTGAATCAAGAAAGGTCCCCCTTTCGGGATATTGCATCCGAGTGGGGTTGTACTTATCACTGATATGCTATAGGCCGCGATTTGGGATAGGCCGTTGCCTGAAAAGGTAGTCGCCTGCAATCATGGCTTCGACCTTGATGTTTGCTGGTAGCTTCGTGGGTGTATATTAGACTGCCTAGATTTTCTTCTAGACGTCCTTTGGATTGAACAGGTATTCCTCGAACCTATCCTTCGCTTTCTCGCGCTTCTCTTGATGCTCTACAAGGAATTTCTTCACACGGGGCGCTAGGGTTTGCTTGCATTCCCCGCACATGATATTTCCAGCTAGGCAATTGTATCGTAGATCCTCGATTTCCTTCTGATCCATGAAGAGGAAGTAGTCGTATGCGAAAACCGAGCAGATATCGGGATTCGCTCCTAGTCGACGTTGTTCCTCAATAGTGCTTCTCCCCCCAGTGAACGCTCCCATAATCTTCTTTTCTGCTACTTCGGGCGAATCTACGGTGAAGATCGATGTTTCCGGCTCGGATGCAGACATCTTGCCGCCCCTTCCTAGCCCAGGCATGAATCTGCAGTGGATTTGAGCTGGTTTATAGTAGCCTAGCTTTGGTGCGACATCGCGGGTTACTCGCCAGTATGGGTCTTGGTCTATTGCGGCGGGGATTAAGCAAGGGACATTTTTCCCGGTCAAGTAGGACTCGAGGAATGCGGGCACTGCTTGAATGGCGGGGTAAAAGAGCATGCCAATGTTTGTGCTGTCCTGGAAGCCGAAAACTGCGCGGACCGTTGAGTAAGTCATGCGTTTGGCGATCTGGATTGCTAGGTGGTATAGGGAATCGATGTTCTTCGTATCCATGATGATCTTCGTTTTTTTGGGATCAAATCCCAGTGCGATGATGTCTAGTGAATTTTCGTAGGCCCATTTCTGGGGGTCCTCAATCGAGAATTCGTCGTGGTAAAGGAATTTTTCGTCATCGGTCATTTGAAAGTACAATTTAGCGCCGAATTTGTCTTGCAGATACTTCGTGAAGATCCATGGAGCGAGATGGCCAATGTGAACGGGCCCAGATGGACCTCTACCCGTGTAGAGGACGAACTTTTCGCCCGCCTCATATCGTTGAAGAATCCAATCCATGTCTCGATGCGAAAAGAATATGCGCCGTTCCAGTTGAGGGTGTAGTGTCCCTGTGAATTTCTTGATCCGGTCGAGTAATTCCGGCGTTAGAGGTTGTGTTCCGAAATCTCTGATGAGCTTGTCGTAATCGATTTTGCCTCGTACTTCCCAGGGCGTTACGACCATTTCTTCGTTGTTGGTTGACAAGATTTGATTCACCGACTTGGGGGATGGTTCCCAAGTGTTTTCTTGAGATTCATACTGGCTCTGAATCCTAAATAGATGGCTAGAGAAATGGTCGTTGTCTAAAGAAGGTTTAGCCCAATTTGAGTCAAGAGCTGGAGAAATTCGTTGAATCAGGAAAGATTCTCGCCCGAGTTCGGGGTTATGTCAAGGGGATGGAGGTTCGGGGGAGAAGAGTTTTGGATGTTTGCGAGGAAGTTGAGGGAAAGATTAGAGAGTTTGGTGGTAGACCAGCTTTTCCGTGCAACGTTGGAATCAATGAGGTTGCCGCACATTATACCAGTCCCTGGGACGACGTAAGTGTTGTTCCTGACGGTTCTATTGTCAAGGTTGACTTCGGGGTCGAGCTAGACGGCTTCGCGACTGACACTGCGATTCCCATCTCGCTTAACCCCGCTTACGATTCCATGATCATTGCAGCAGAAGCCGCGTTGCAAGAAGCTGTGTCAGCCGTAGCGCCTGGCCGCAAGCTCTCGGATGTTGGCGGAGTAGTAGAACGTTGCATCGAACGATATGGCTTCAAGCCGATTAGGAATCTTACTGGACATAAAATAGACCGTTACAACTTGCACGCAGGTAAGTCTGTTCCGAATGTGTCGGGAATTGAGAGCGGACGATTTGAAGTTGGAGAGGTTTACGCAGTGGAGCCCTTCGTAACCCTTCGAAGTGCTGAGGGAGCGGTAACGGATGGCGACGCAGCATACATTTACAGACTTGTCAAAACAAAAGGCGCCAAGTCGAAGGAAGCCATTCAACTTGCTGATTATGTTAAGCAGACGTACAAGACTCTGCCCTTCGCCTCTCGTTGGATTCACAATTCATGGCGTCAAGGCGAATTCGCTGCCTTCGGAGAGTTGGTTTCTCAGCGATGCGTTGTGGGGTACCCCGTCCTCGTGGAGGCGAGTGGTCAGCCAATCGCCCAAGCAGAACATACTATCGTAGTTACAGAAGGCGGCTGCAGAATTCTGACGGGTTAATCCTTCTTGTGCTTGATATCTTCTGCGTAGATTACGTCGACCTGCATCTTGCCCTTACATTGTTGGCATTGGCCAACTTCCTTGGAGACGTAGTCTCCTGTGCTGAAAGTTCGGATCACTTTGAATCCGCAGCCGGCGCAGATTACTTGACTGAGTACTTTCGCGGCTATGTGTTGTAGGTATACCATTCGTTGGCGCATTCGTGTGATGGAGGAGATTGCGAGTACTGTTCCCACCGATGCCATGAGGCCGTAGACTATGAACTGAGTGTATTGACCGGCTTGATAGTTGTTCAGTGCTTGAATCATTGCGAACATGGATATTGCTAGGATGACGAGCGAAAACGCGATCATGAGGTAACCCCAGATTGCTGGTGATTTCGTACTCAATTCTAATCGCCTATGGCGCTATTCCTGCGGTATTGCCAATACCTGCGATTATGACTAGTTCGCCCTCTTTGGTTGTTTCGAGGATTAGCTGTTTGATCTTCTCGATGACGGGGTCAACGGCGTCTGCGATCTCTTTCTTCATCGTGGTGACTGCTTCGAGGATGCTTTGTTTTATGACGATGGCGTAGACGGGTACGTTGAATTTCGTTGCTTCCTCTTCGATCTTGAATCTTTCAGTTCCGATTCCGCCGATTGCGGCGCCGATTCCTTCGGCCACTTCGCCTGTCTTCTCTCCCTCAAGTTTGAGGGCTGCATCTACCATTATTATCATGGAAGCCTTTCCGTTATTCTCTTCGAGTACTTGACGAATTGCGTCCCCTGGTTTGCCTACGTTGCCCCCCGGTCCCTCGGCTTTCAAGGTGATTACTCTTCTTCCCTCCAATGTCGTCTCTGCGGCGACCATGTCCTTCGGAACTTTTCTGCTCTCGTGGCCGCGCATTAGTCTGTTAGCAACAAGTGGGCCGGCGCCGTCGCCTATGGGGTGGCCTTCAGCGAAAGCCTTCGATGCCCCCGTATAGGCTTCAGCCTCCTGCATGATTAGGGGAAGGAAGGCTTGAAGTTGAAATATGACCAGAATGCTGAAAGTTTTCTTACCGAGCAAGTACAAGTGCCGGACGATCTTGAACATGTAGTTTAGAGCCCAAGTGGCTTCGACAAGGTTCTCGAGATTGTTTACTTGGGTAGGGTTAGCCTCTGGCGCGATTCTCGCCACGTCTGACTTGAATTTCGCTTCCCTAACGTCAAGAAGATGGTCGAACTTGTTGACGATGCCTGCCGGGTCCATGCTGACGGGTTCAATGAGAAATTGTTCAAGTAACGTGTTTAACTTCGGCGTCGGATCATCCTTCGCTTTGCCTACGTCTCGAAGGGTCCTTACAGTAAGTGATTTGGCGTCGTTCTTCATGTTCTCAAGTTTTCTTACAGCGCCATCTATCTGCATGAGTGCCAATCGACTTTGAATTTGCTGTCCGAATAAGAACAGGGCAATGAACGAACCAACCCAAATTATGTTGATTAGGTTAGTGAATATGTTCTGGCCGAATAAGCCGGGACCGTTTTCTAGGACAATGCTGACAAGTGAAGGAAGCAATAAGATTCCTCTGAATTCCTTTTGATACCGCGGGCTGGCACGTTATAAACATTCATTCAATTGACTACACGTCAATCAACCAAGTCACAAAAATGGAGTCGGCAGCGGTCCGGGACTCGCGTGGCCTTTCGGAACACACTACTACCCGAATCGCCTGAGAGATTCACTTCCGTGTTTCCGGTACGAGTCTGCGCCCATTTAGCTGCCCGCACTTTCGGAATGGGAACGGGTCCTAGCCCTCAGCTATGGCCGCCAACTCCAACAGACGCACTGTCCAGCGAATAATTAAACGTAGAGCCCGCCACAATTACTGCCTTCGTGTGGAATGTAGCTTGAGAGGGGCGGCCATAATTGGGGTTGGGACGACGTCAATTACCGCAGGTTCTGGCAGAAGCCTAACGGAACTGTTCGTTGATGCCGCGAAGCAAGCTATCGACGAGGCAGGAATTGACAAAATTGACTCGATATACGTTGGAAATATGATGTCCGGTTTCTTACAGAACCAAGAACACCTCGGCGCATTGATGGCCACGGCGCTCGGCAGAGAGGGGGTGCCGACCTACAAGGTCGAAGGCGCTTGTGCCTCTGGCGGGGTCGCCACAAACGCAGCCGTAAAGGGATTACTTTCCGGACTAGAGGATGTCGTGCTAGTCGGTGCCGTTGAGAAGATGTCTGGTTATACTACCCCGGAGGTGACGGCAGGGTTGATGATGGCTGAGGATAGAGTCAAGGTTGCTTCAACTGGTGTCACGTTCGTTGGCCTCAACGCCATGATCGCCAGACAATATATGCACAAGTACGAGGTCTCCCACGAGGCGATAGCTGAATTCCCGGTCTTATGTCACCAGAATGCATTGGACAACCCGAAAGCGCAATTTCGAAAGAAGATAGGCGTCCAGGATGTTTTGCAGTCTCCCTTAGTCGCAGATCCGCTCAGGCTTCTAGACTGCTCTGGCATAGGGGACGGGGCTGCAGCCCTTCTCCTAGCCCCAATGGAGGTGGCCAAGAAATACACGGATTCGCCCGTAGAGATAGCCGCGTCAGCAGTATCAAGTGATACGCTGAGCCTCTACCAAAGGCCCGAGATTACCACTTTCGAAGCTTCCAGGAAAGCTTCAGATCGCGCATACAAAATGGCCGGTGTCCAACCCGAAGACGTTGACCTGCTTGAGGTTCACGATGCATTCTCCATCCTGGGTATTATGGCGCTGGAGGATCTCGGCTTCGCGGCGAAAGGTTCAGGGGCTAAGCTTCTGGAGGAAGGTGAATGTTTCCGAGACGCTCGGCTTCCAACAAACAGCTTCGGCGGACTCAAGGCCAGAGGCCACCCAGTCGGAGCAAGCGGGGTCTTCCAAGTTGCGGAGCTAGCCCTTCAACTCAAGAACGAGGCTGGGAAGTGTCAAGTGTCTGGCGCGGAAATCGGTCTTGCACAGAGTGTTGGTGGAATCGGCAGCACAGTCACAGCTCATATTCTTCGCAGGATGGATTAGTAAATGTCGGCGCACCCATTACAGATCGTTTCATACGTTTGCCAGAAATGCGGCTGGGCAGATTTCTATCCCGCTGAAACTTGCCCACGTTGTTCTAATAACACAAACCAGACAGCATTTCCCGGCGTAGGGAAAGTCGTAACTTTTACCGCAATAAGATATCCTCCAAAAGGATTCGAGAATCAAGCCCCTTACGTAGTGGCAATTATTGACATAGAGGGTGGACCAAGAGTTATCGGCCGCCTTTCTAACTCCAGTGACTCGGTTAAGATCGGTGCCGCCGTGGTATTGAAATCAAGAAAGGAAAGTGTTCTGGAATTCCAGCTTTCATCCTAAGCTGTAGTACTATTAGTATTATCAGTATGATTAATGTTGTTAGTGGTGTTAGTATTGTTAGTATTATATTCGAAGCGTAACGGTGGTCGACAGGACGCAAGACCTAGAAGGGTTGGTCAAGAAACTTGGTCAAACCTGAGTGATGCTTTGCTTATCGGTTGTCACCTCATTTGGGAGAGTTAATAGGGTTAGGAAACGGTTAAGGACGACCGAGGTTCGAGTTATTTCTCGGTGCCGCATCGATGCCGAGAACAACACAAGACGAGCTGATTCGGATTGACCCAGAGGAAGTCTTCAAAATGAATCCGGCAATCAGGTGGGTTGGCCTCACATCTGAGTTTGGTGCACCGATCTTTACGAAGATGCGTGAGGGCGTCATTAGCTTAACACCTGAAGAATTGGACAGAACCCAGCTAGCTCACACACCTTACTTGATGATGAGCATACCACAAGAGCTGGAGCCATGGTACGGTAAGGTTAAGGGAGTTGTTACATATCACGACAAACTGGCGAACTTGTTTGTGCAGCTCAGGGACCGCACGTTTCTCGTTTTAGCATTTGAAGGGTCCACGCCCTCCGATACCATTAGGTCTGTGAATAATGCGATCCTTTCGAAGTGGGGACGCCAAGCCGACTGAGAAGAACCAGTCGCGCCACTTTTGCCACTGCCTCACTGAAGGTCTTGGGGAGTTGAGGGATAACTGATTGGCAGAGACATCATTCGAGTTTAACGAAGCGACTATCGATCAGCTTCAGGATGAGATGCGATCAGGACGTCAGACAGCTCGTTCCATCGCGGAGCACTATTTGGACCGAATCGAGCAGCTGAACCGGCAAGGGCCGTGTTTGAGGGCGGTGGTTGAACTCAACCCTGACGCCTTAACAATCGCCGACGAGCTCGACCGCGAAACGGAAGCAGAATGGGTTTCGTGGTCCGCTGCATGGCATTCCAGTATTGCTCAAAGACAGTATTGATACCGCGGATCGAATGGCGACGACTGCCGGATCGTTGGCGTTAGAAGGATCGACCGCATCGAAAGATGCCTTCCTAGTGCAGCGTCTGCGAACTGCGGGAGCAGTTATTCTTGGAAAGGCGAATTTGAGCGAGTGGGCAAACTTTCGATCCACTCACTCTGTGAGCGGGTGGAGCGCCAGGGGCGGGCAAACCCGTAATCCTTACGCGTTGGATCGAAACCCATGCGGCTCCAGTTCAGGTTCGGCGGTTGCAGTGGCCGCTAACCTATGCGCTTTAGCGGTCGGTACAGAAACTGATGGGTCAATAACTTGTCCTTCTGCCGTTAACGGAATTGTTGGCATCAAGCCTACTCTAGGGTTGGTTAGCCGAAATGGTGTCGTACCAATCGCCCACAGCCAAGATACGCCTGGACCAATGGCTCGAACAGTCCGCAACGCGACTTTGCTATTGAATGTGATCGCGGGAGCAGACCCAGCTGACCCTTCGACAATGAATCACTCCGCCTTCGAGTTAGACTATACGAAATGTCTCAATCCTAATGGGCTTCGAGGAGCGCGGCTTGGGATTGCGAGACAGTACTTCGGTTCGAATGCTTCAGTTGATAGACTAATTGACAACTGCATTACGGAAATGAAGCGGCAGGGAGCCGAAATAATCGATCCCGTGGAATTTGCTTCGTTCAAGCAGTACGACGATTCTGAACTCGAAGTCCTCCTCTATGAGTTCAAGCACGATCTCAACCTGTACCTCAAAACACGCGGAAACTCAGTTGCTGTCAAGTCTCTCGCAGACATCATAGCATTCAACGAGGAACGGCGGAGTGAGGAGATGCCTTACTTCGAACAGGAAATCATGTTAAAAGCAGAGGCGAAAGGACCGCTAACAGACGAGCAATATAGAGAGGCATTGGCCAAGAACCATCGCCTCTCTCGTGCGGAAGGAATCGATGCGGTTATCGCCAAGGATAAGCTGGACGCCATAGTGGCCCCCACAACCGGCCCCGCTTGGTTACTGACTGGATAACCGGAGACCATGAAAGTGGAAGCTGTTCAACACCGGCTGCCGTAGCAGGGTACCCTCACATCTCGGTGCCAGCTGGTCTCGTTCACGGGTTACCCGTTGGAATTTCCTTCTTCGGTCCAGCATGGAGCGAACCAACCCTCCTTAGAATCGCATACGCCTTCGAGCAAACTACCAAGGCGCGACGGCCACCAAATTTCTTGCCAACCACAGATCCCAACCTCCCGTAGCCCGGGAAGCACTTAGAAATTCTCGCTGAATAGCCACTCAATCGTGCCTTAGTTTGTTCCTTTTGCAGGTGCAATTTCGAACCTACAGAACGGCGCACCTTGTACAACGCATTGAGTTTCAACGGCCTCTACCTTCTTGTCGAACACTTCTGAGAACAACCCCGCTATGTCTCCTCGGACGTATTGGCTGTACGGTTCTCCACCTTCGCCTCGATGCATTATGCACTCAAAGTTCTCAAAAGCTTGAACAACTGCAAGTCCCGTGATCGAAATCTACCTCCATGAGTTTGAAGATTCCCCAACCTCCTGCGGCATACATGTTCATCATGTTAGGGAGCTGATCTCTGATGCTGTCCTTACCGATAGTTTCCAAGAAAGATTTGGTGGACGACTGACCACCTGCTCGACCCATCTGATGTAACAGCACCTTCCCCAAGGAACCATCTACGCCGAAAATTTCACGAGGCCGAGAGAACACTGAGCCTATAGTGTCCAGTCTGAATATTATCGCACGATTCTTTCCCAACATGAGAGGATGGTGTAGAGTGTCTACAATCACGCCGTTCAGCCCATCTTGAGTTTGGACTTTCTTTACAACCGGGAGCGACTTCAATTCTTGACCGAGTTGAGCCGTAGATGCATCCGATTGGCTTAGGTCCGCAAGAAACTCCAGCGTGCAAACTCGTGAAAGCCAGAGCGAATATTCGCCTTGTGTTTCGCAAGAATATCAGCCACTTCCCTAAGCATGCCTGGCTTGTCGCTTGTGAATTCAATGCTGAATTCCGCGAGACGAACATTAGCAGCCTCAACCTCAGCAACAAACGCACGCTTAGGAGAGTATTCTGGGGTCTGGTCGGATTTAGGAGGATTTTCTTTAGTCTTGGCAGCGGTCATACCTTGCGCCAGCATTTAGCGGAACTTGGCATTCAGCTCCCTTTCTTCACTACGTTTTGCTCTTTTCACGAGATAACCTGTGGTTTGCCTATTTACTATAACGTTGCGTTACGCGTCCCACCTTTCTGCCGTGATGGGAACAGCAAGTGGATCTATTTGAGCAACTTCATTTTGTGGGATAACTGTGGGGGTTCAAAATCTGAACTAATGTAACGGTGGGCGGCGGGGCCGCACACTCAAGAATTAGATGCATCGTAAACTAATGTCTTGACGAGACACTTTGAGTAAGTGGGCCCAATTCCTTGGGCAAGAAGATTGACCGATTCCAACCGAGTTCTTTGGTCAATGCTGGTTGACTGACAAAATGTTGTTACGGTCTGTGTGTACGCCGTCCAATTATGTAGGCTGGTACAATCGCCGCAATTGCAACCATTAGGGCGAGGATGAGGTATGTTTGGGTTGGATTGAGTTCGGACACTGCCGTCGTTGTTGTGGTCGTTTCTGGTGCTGGGCCAACGAAGTTTGCGGGTTCGATTAGGGTGGGTTGAGGTGCTTGGTTGAAGTCGAATGAGTTCATCATATCGTTCGCCTTCACGTCCCTCACGCCTAGGCTTGGGAGGTTGAAGTTATCCTCCGCGAGCCTCAGAAGCGAGGCGAATTCGTATTGCGTGTGGTCAATGTAGCCCTGTTTCGCCCATGGCGAGATGACTAGGGTTGGGACTCGGAAGCCTTCGCCGTAGGCATCGACCTGAGGTGGAGGAACATTGTCGTAGAACCCTCCGTAGTCGTCCCACGTTATGATGATCGCTGACGACTGCCAGTACTGGCTCTGCATTACCTGGTTCACCAAATAGGAGACATAGTCCATTCCACAGTCGCTCCGTGCTGGTGGGTGTTCGCTGGGCGATTGGCCTTTGCAGGCCGCCGGGTAAGTGGGGGGGACCCAGCCGCCGGGTATTATCCATGAAACAGCGGGCAACTGCCCGTTCGCTATGGCGGAGATGAAATTGGGTGTGTTCTTGACATGGTCGCTTAGCTGGCTTGGACTGTTCTGGAAGTATGTGAAAAGCGGTAGTACGTCCCAGATGTTCGGTTGTAATGGTCTACGGTTTCCGTCGTACCATGCCCAAGACACGTTTGCGTTGCTCATCTCTTGGGCAAGCGTCGACCAGTCCAACGAAACGCTTTGCCAGTTGAGGTTCGCGTTCGGGTTGTCGATTATTCCGCCGTTGAGAATCCATGGGTAGGTGAGGTTGGTGGGTCCGTTTGTACCTGAAGCGATGTATAGGTGGTTCGGGAAGCTCGGGCCCATTAGTGAGGAGAAGAAGTTATCGTCGATAACATACTGGTTCGCGTAATCCCAGTAGTATGGGATGTCGCTTCGATCATAATATCCCATTGTCAAAATACTTCCCTCCGCGGCGACGAACCCATCCATCTTGCCATCATCATATGCCTCGTGCGCCACATGCCACGCATGACTTAGATCCCCTCCAATCGACTCGTCGCTCAAATGGTATGGAGTCGTGTTTTGGACCTGTTGTAAATCGTCGGGGTCAGCGACACCCGGCGGGAGCTCATCACCTACAATCATGATGGGTCGGGAAACATCCAAGTGAAATGGTTTCACGTATCCTAAGCTAGTCTGGTTCGGGTTGAACGGAATACTCACGCCCATCGGCAGCCCGTTCACGCCGGGATACGTACCGAAGTAATTGTCAAAGGAATGATTCTCCTGCACGATGAAGATGAGATGCTGGATCTTCGAACCCGATCCGTTAGCGGGACCGGGCGCTATAAGAGGCAGTGTCATTCCGCCAACAAGCATGACGATCATCGCGAGCGGGATGATCGCGTAAACAAACTTCATTTACGCTCACCAGATTTGGAGCAATCGATGATTTGAGCCGTAATTAAAGCATCGTGGACGATTCGTCTAGCTTTCCGACAGAGCGTGCGTGTGAGACAGTCAAGCATAAATGCGGAATAACTTTGTTTACATCGTGGCATCATTGGCGTCAGCTTCCTACGATGCAATCGTGATAGGCGCGGGCCATAACGGCCTCGTTGCTGCGAATTATCTTGCGAGAAACGGTTTCCGAGTCATCGTCCTAGAGAAGAGACACGTTCCAGGCGGAGCCTGTGTAACAGAAGAAGTTTGGCCTGGGTTCAAGATAAGCAGACTATCGTACGCTTACAGTCTCTTCAGAAGCGAGATTGTGAATGATTTACAACTCGAACGGCATGGGTTCAGCATTGTCTCCCCAGCGATCGATGTCTTTGTCCCGTTCGGAGACGGAAGACATCTGAGTCTCTACAGTGACTCTGGGAAGACTAAGAAAGAGATCGAGAAATTCTCGGCAAAAGACGGGAAAGGGTACGAAAACTACGTCAAGTTCTGGAACGAGGTTCGGATGCTCTTTGGTGCAATTGGGATGAGTGCGCCACCCCCGCTGAAGGACATAGCGACGTTGCTCGAGGATCCATCGTCTACGGATTTCATCAAGAAAGTTATCTTCTACAGCGTCCGCGACCTTCTAGACGAATTCTTTGAAGATGATCACGTTAAGGCTGCATTCATGGCGAGAGGCCTCATCGGCACCTTCGCTAGCCCAAGCACGCCCGGAACTGCATACGTACTCGGACATCACGTGATCGGGGAGGCGGCAGGAGAACAAGGGGTTTGGGGATATGTCCGTGGCGGTATGGGTGGTTTAGCTGAAGCATTGGTCAAAGCGTTGAAGGAAGCGGGTGGCAACGTGATGCTTGGCGCTCCAGTCTCTAAAATTTCCGTAAAGGACTCTGCCGTAACCGGTGTAGTTCTCGGCGATGGAAAAGTCATTGAATCAAAAATCGTGCTTTCAAATGCGGACCCGAAACAGACAATGCTGAAGCTCTTGGGGAGAGAGCATCTAGAGAGTGGATTGGCGGAGCGACTATCTTCTCTCAAGGATGAAGGGTGCGTGTTGAAGTTGAACGCAATCCTAACCGGGTTACCGCGGTACAAGGACTACCCAACACCCACTGGACCGCACTTGGAGGGCATAACAGGGATAGGGCCGTCTCCGGATTACTTTGAGAGAGCATACTTCGACGCATTGATGGGAAGATATTCCGAGAAGCCATTGCTCAGATGTGTATACCACACTGTAACCGACCCGACGCTTGCCCCGAAGGGTTACCATACATTATCGGTTTTTGCACAATTCTTCCCGTATCACTTGCGTAGTGGCAATTGGGATGAGATGAAGGAAGGAGCCGCTAAGGTAGTCTTCGAGACAATGGAGGAATTCGCGCCAGGCTTTCGAAAACTCGTCTATAAGTACGAAGTGATAACGCCATTAGACATGGAGCGGGAGTTCTCGCTGCCAAAAGGGAACATCTTCCACGCCGGAAATAATTCCCTCCCAGATGCTGTCGTTCAGACCAACTCCCGAACTCTCAGGGTATAAGACGCCGATCGGAGGTCTCTATTTGTGTGGCTCAGGAAGCCACCCAGGCGGTGGAGTTACGGGTGCGCCTGGCTACAATGCGGCGCACTTAGTCATCAAACAGCATGAAAATGCTTGACGGTTTCCGGCGGTTCAGTTTCATCGGGTGGTAACGTCAACTTGTCGGTTGCTGCTGCAAACCGCTTCGTATGGGGGGATCGAGGCGTAGAATGAGGCGAGGGGTATCTTCGTTTGGCACCGTTTGGCACCACCCCTCGAGGGGTGGATCCACCCCACCTAATTCCGCACAGAAAACAAGAGGAACCGCTTAACAACCGTTAACTGGACGTTACCCATCGGGTGGTTAGTGTTAAATACTAATGAGCCATCGTTACCTCCTTTTTCATGGCCCAAAAAGTATTCCTGCGGGACGCTACTGGCCTTGTCCGAGAGTTCGGTTTCCTTGACACCGTTTGGATTAACCTAGCCCTCGTCGGCGTCTTCTTCTCGTTAGTTTATGTTGCATCAACCGCCCCATTGATCGGAGGCGACCCCCTTAGCGGCGGGTTGATCGCGCTCGTGGGAATGTTCTTCGTAGGCCTAGCATTCTCAATCGTCTCCATTCTCACACCACGTACAGCTGGTGACTACGTTTTCACAAGCCGATATTTCCACCCAGCTATCGGTTTCGTGGGGAATGCCGGGTATTTCGTCGCAACCGTTCCCCTCTTTATGGGAATCACGATTACGACGTTGGAGTCATTTGGATTAAGTGCATTGTTCGCTTATCTTGGATTCGCCACGAATAACCCAGGATACCTGAGTCTTGCAACCACTCTAGGGCAACCATTTTACACTCTTGTCGTTGGCGGCGGGCTAACCGTCCTCGCTGGGCTTCTGCCCTTATTCGGATACCGCTTTTTCAAAGTTCTAGGAAAAATCATCGTACCGCTAATTCTCATCGCAGTCGCCGTAATGTTCATCGTGCTCGGTACGACTCCGCAGGCAGTTGCGTTGAGTCGGCTCAACACATTTTCGGGAAACGCTACGCTAGTCCAGTCGGTTAACAGTTGGGGGGCCTCAAATAATAGTCCCGCGCCTGCCGCAAGCTGGGGCAATACACTGGCGCTTAACGCCGTGTACGTAGTCGGGTTTTCTTACATTATCTCCGCAATTTACGTTGCAGGTGAAGTTCGCCAAGTCAAGAAGACGATGCCTCTCGCAATAATTACAACTCTGATCATAACTTTCATCATCTTTGCTGGCGCCACCATTCTTAGCTATCAAGCATTCGGCTACAATTTTCTATCCAACCTTTACGACCTCTCGATAAACTTTGTAGCCCCACCGTTCCCAGTCATTCCTTACCTTGATTTCCTGGCAGCCGCTATTAGCAACAATATTTGGCTCGGAAGTTTCATAATTATTGTAGCAACCATCCAGCTCTGGTGGTATCAAGTAAACGCTGTCTTCATCGGTGGCAGGCTCTTCCTCTCATATTCTATGGACCGCATCTTGCCTGCAGAATTTGGTGAAGTGAGTTCTAGGTTCCACGCCCCAATCAAACCAATGATCGCGTCGTTAATCATCGGCTTATTTGCGGGAGTTCTCTTCGTTCTACCCACGACAGCTGGTATCGCATTTCTCATGTCCGGAGCAGCCGTAGCGATCATACTTCTCTTCCCGATACTTGTCGTCGGGCTTGCTCTTCTTGTCTACAGGTTTAGGAGAGCTGCCGATTACAAAGCCTCTCCGATTGCAAAATCTTACCTCGGCGGCCCAGTGTATCTGTTAACTGCGGTAGTTGTGGTCATTTACTCAATCTACACATTCTACCAGTACATCAGTGTCCCAGCTATCTTCGGGTTTGCAGGTAACCTTGGCTTAGAAGTCATATTCGTCCCGATCATCTTACTTTTCGTAATCTACTACGCCTCGTACTTCATCAACAAGAGTAGAGGAGTCGATTTCGCGAACATCTTCCGCCAAATACCACCGGAATAAACCCCTCTAACCATTCAATCCCGCCAACCACATCGTCAGGCCGGCGTACGACCTAGCCTGTCAATTCGATCTTCTTCAACCGGTTTGAAGTCATACGGAAACGGTTGATCGCTTCTCAGCGAGAGCTGAATAGAGCCTTGGGGCCCTATCTCGGAAGTAGGGTAGCTTAGTTCTCCTAAGATTCTTGAGGCTGGGAAGATCCAGCTCTGCCTGGACCAGACCCTCTGATTCACTCATCCTTGCAAGAGGCTGACAGGTCGGAGAGACGATCTGGCTCTGGCCGAAGAACACGAGCTTGCCCTCGCGTCCTACCCGGTTGGAATGGCAAGCAAAAACGGAGTTTTCTCCAGCGCGACTTCTAACATATGTGTCAACCATCACTTGCATGGGCTTCATCTGCGCGGAAGAATAGAAGAGGATATCCGCGCCCCCCAGCGCCATTATCCGTGCCGGCTCAGGAAACTCTAGGTCATAGCAAATTCCAAGACCTATCCTACCAAACCTCGTCCGGAAGACCGGGAACGAATTTCCGGGCGTGAAGTACTTTTGCTCGTTGGCCCACAAGTGGACTTTTCTATAAACGCCGGCAACATCGCCTTGCGGGTCGATAAGGACTGAGGAGTCGTAAATCCTATCGCTCATTGAGTCGAGTTCGTCAATTCCGCAGATTAAGTAGAAGCCATGCTCGCTCGCCATGCGCCCGAGCGCATCGGACGACGGTCCCGGGATCGTCTCCGCAAGTTTTCGCCACGAGCGGTTCAGTGCGTAACCTGTGGTGGCAAGCTCCGGAAAGCAAACCAGATCCGCTTCGCGCCGCCGGCGCGGTTTGCGAGAGATTTGATTTTGTTGAGATTGCGTTTGACGTTGCCTAACGTACAATTCATTTGCGCCACGGCGACGGTAGGGTTCATGAAATTTGCCCACGTGGATGATGATTTATTGGGGAATTATTGTTTAGCTTTCGCGACGACGGATGAAAGTTCGTACAACAGGTTGGAGCCCAAGAGTGCAGTTACCTCAGCGTTGTCGTAAGGAGGAGAGATTTCTACCACATCAAATCCAATCAGGTTGATGCCGACAAGGCCCCGGACCAAGTCGAGGATCTCTCGGCTTGTGAAGCCACCAACTTCGGGTGTGCCGGTACCTGGGGCGAACGCTGGATCCACACCGTCTATGTCCAACGAAACATAGGAAACGCCACGTGCTAGTGCTTTGGTTCGCTTCAGGGTCTCTTCAACGCCGAGCCGGGTAAACTCCTTCATCGTTATGACCGAGAATCCCATCTTGCTCAAGTCAGTCAAATCTGAACTCTCATACACTGAGCCTCTTAATCCGATGTGGGCTGATCGTGCCGGATCGATCAGCTTCTCCTCTAACGCTCGCTTGAATGTCGTTCCGTGATTGTATTTTCGCCCAAAGTAACTGTCCCAGCAATCAGAGTGTGCGTCAAAGTGAATCAGCGACAGCCCTGGGCCGTGGACTTTGGCAGCTGCACGAAGGATTGCGGAGTGTTATCGAATGGTCGCCGCCGCAGACAGCTGGAATAACTCCTCCTGCGAAGAGCGTTCCTGTGGTATGTTCAATTTTCTCGAATGTATCTTCGATATAGCCCGGTACGACGTTCACGTCTCCGAAATCTACCATGCCGAGAACCTGAAACGGCTTGATGTCCAAAACCGGATTGTAGGGACGCAACAACCGGGACGCCTCCCGCACGGCTCTTGGACCAAACCGGACCAGGTCGAAAAGTTGTCCCATCGTCGAAGGGTATTCCAAGGAAGGCTGCTTTCACTCCATCCAGCAACTGTGTTGTTGGAAGGCGTGCGAAGGTAGTTACCTGAGAGAACCTCGGCGACTTAAGGGAGTCAATCTGTTCGCCCGGTTTCAAGGCAATCGCCCTGCCCGGTTA
This sequence comes from Candidatus Bathyarchaeota archaeon, assembly GCA_963833125.1. Classification (GTDB taxonomy): domain Archaea; phylum Thermoproteota; class Bathyarchaeia; order 40CM-2-53-6; family 40CM-2-53-6; genus FEN-987. The sequence continues at coordinate 55,218 of CAWHWX010000019.1, forward strand.
AGCGGGAATTGCGCTTATGATTTTCGGTCCGATCAAACCCATCATGTAGAGGGTTTACGGGTCGTTCAATAGAAATCGGGGGCCTGATTCACAACGAGGGGAGAGTTTTGCTTATTCGAGTGACGGGGAGGTTCTAAGCGTTGACCAATGGACGTATCATCCATCTTCCTTTTATGCCAGTAATCTCCGAGCGCCTTCTACGAATGGAGCGACTTCGTCAAGTAAGGAATTGCGGTTGAACAATCGATCGAGGATACTCTTAGGCCTACTATTGGTTACAGTGTGCTTCATGGCGTTGAGTACGCTGGTCCAGTTTGGTAGGGCCCAAACTATCACTACCACTACTACAACTGAGACAGATACCAGTGTCGAAACGAGCATAGTCACGATTCCGGTAACAACAATCATACCTGTGACTTCGACGACCGTTGAAACCCAGACAGCGGAGAGCACAGCTACTACCGTCGAGACGACGGTTGTGACGACTCTTGTGACCAACACGGCGGGCACCGTGACAGCGACGGTAACGAACACAGCAACTGACACGACAACCGTTCCCTCGACTACGACAATAACGAGTATTGTACTCGCAGTCGACGGGACTCAAACTGCAACCACCACCGTAACGTATCCGGTCTATCAGACCTACACGACGTATTACACGAGCCACTATCACAACGATTATTCTAACTACTATTCTAACAATTGTTATACGAGCTATTACGCTTACAACTGTTATTCAAACTACTACAACCCTCCATACAATCCTCCCTATCAAAATCCGCCTTATCAGCCCCCTTACGCCGTTACAGTTCAAGTTACCCAAACAAACTATGTAGCGCAACCTCTTCAGACGTGGCAAACGCAGTTCTTGACTCAGACCCAGTATGTGACAGGGTATGTCACTTCGACCGTGAACCAGTTAGAAACACAACCGGTCACTGATCCGATCGCGGTTGTAGGCCTCATAGCTGTCGGCGTAGTGGCTGCGCTTGTAGCGGTTCTGGCCAGCCGGGTATTCAAGAGACCCTAGCCAGTTACACGTACAATTTGTTCCTGGCCGTCTAGAAGACTACGTGGCTCATTTGATTTCTTGAGAAATCAATAGGCGCGCGGGACCTGATAATAGCCAGTTGGCCTTCGTGAATATACGATAAGTCCAACTGTGACAATAATGACCGTCGCCAGTATGGCAGCGATTGCAACATAGGCGAAGATGAAGCCACGCCGGCCGTATGTTCCCTGTGTTCCGGGGGCGAATTGATCGGACGGTGGTTGGGTGAGTGTTGTCGTAATCACTTCTACTGTTCCGCTGTTTACTTGGAAGGCTTCGCCAGCGGTGGTTAGCTGGTTGTTGGCTTGGTTGCTGAAGATTGTTACGGCGATTTGTACCCAATGACCTTGGATTGAAGCTGGTAAGTTGAAACCTAATTGTCCTGTGAACGTGTATCCTCCATTGACGGATGTGAGGATCGTATTCACTGAATCGGCGGCAGTATTCGTGTTCAGGTCATAGGCGTTAGCGCTGGCGTAGAGTTGGTTGCCGTAGGGAGTTGAGCAGGTTGCAGAGAGGGGCACGATAACGGTTACGATTGTGTTAGCGTAAACCGAAGGTATGATCGGATATCCCAGCTGCGCCGAACATGTATCGGCGTAAACAAAACTGGATCCGACCATTGCAACTGCTAACGAGAGCGTTAGAAACGTTAGCAAATATCCACGCATATTCACAGAGATCCGCACGCAATACCTTAGCGGACATATTCGGCGTAGGGCCCGTTATTAACAGATTGAATGATTCGTCTATTTAAGAAGACCAAACTACGCGTCGTACACTTGGAGTTTTCACACGTTCACCCATGGTGTACGGAGAATTCTACTTCCCAGTCGAAGTTTCTACCGGGTGTAAATAGACTTAACAACCCTTCTCGGAAACGAGACGGTAGGCGATTAAATATTGAGTGAAAACGATCAGCCGAACGAGTCCAATCCAAAACAATCCAAGCAACCCAACCAACAAAATCAACCTGGGCAAACAACTAAGGGAGGACGTAGTTCCGCCGGGACTGCAGGCATCATCGGTCTAGTGTTAGTTGCAATCCTGGCCTTAGGATTTGCAGGATACACAGCGATGAACCCGCACGTAAACACTGTAACCCAACAGCAATTCCTTACGAACACCCAGAGCGTTTACAGCACCCAAATCCAAACCGTAACCAGCGTAATGCAAGTCACCCAAGCAGTTACGGTCACAAACGCTGCGACTTCCCCAAACGGTCAAGGGGTAAGTTCAGGGTACTACCAGTACTGCTCGTCGTATGGATGCATGTACTCTCCAGGGCCAGGCTACAACACCTATAACCCGAATAATCCGCCTAACCCGTGGTACCCGGGCTACTACAACGGCGCGTACTACGGTTACTGGAATGGCAACTTCGTTCCACCATGCCAGGCTGGTGGTTCCAATAATACGGTCACGTGCTCTGGATATCTATTCCAAGCACAGAACGGATGCACGGTGCTAGTGATCCCCGTAGCCAACGCCTACTACGCGGAAAGTTACACCTACCAGTACTATACTCTGCACAATCTGCCATCAAGTGCTCCAAGCAACGGGTCATGGATCAGCGTGACCGGCCAGCTATACCAAGGCTCCAACACGAGTTCCAGCGGCGCCTCATGTCCGGGTAATTACATCAACGTCAGCTCAATTTCCTAGACAAAACGCGAAAGTCCCAACCTGTTCTCAGGGGTTGTAAGACCCTTGAACAGTTCTTTTTCCTTCTTCCATGAGAATGGGTTCATCTAAAGTAGCCTGACTAAGAACCACGCAGCTATGATTAGTCCCACGGCAATTATGAACACCTGAAGGTAGCTCTGCTCGATGTGCTTAGCTGAACGCGCACCCACAAAGCCGCCAATTATCGCACCGGCAGCCATGAGGAGGGCGAGCGGCCAAACAACCAACCCCTTCAACGCAAAGAAGACGAATGCTGTTACATTAGTAATGGCCGCAAGAGTTGTCTTCATTGCGTTCATCACATGAACGTCGCGCAGCCCCATCACGCTAAGTGAACCTAACATCAGTATTCCGATTCCGGCCCCGAAATACCCGCCGTAAACTGCTACGAAAAATTGGAAGAAGAATCCCCAAACTCTGCCCGACCTTGTAACGGTATCCTCAGTGGTCTTCATTGCTAATTTTCGTGAAATGAAATTGCGGGCGGCGAACAGAAATGTGGCGAATAAAATGAGGAATGGAACGACCAGTTTGAAAAGACTTTCAGGCGTGACCACTAAGACTACTGCACCCAGGAGACCGCCGATGAAGCTGGGGACGATCAAAAGAGTGAGCAGAGTTCGGTTTACGTGTGTAAACTTTCTATAACCTATCGCACTGCTCAGCGAGCCCGGCCAGAGGGCAGCAGTACTCGTGGCATTGGAGATAATCTCAGGTTCCCCGAACGCGACGAGAGAAGGAAATGAGATTAAAGTGCCTCCGCCAGCCACAGAGTTAATCGCTCCAGCTACCAGCGCCGAAAGAAACAGGCCGGCTAACCCGAATATGTCGATCATAGAGTGACCCACTCAAGAATGCAAATAAGTTTGACAGGTGGGTATCTGTCCTAGAACTTACCTTTCTTATCATGACTAGCATGCCGAGAAACTAATTTAGACCAGTATCACTGAAGCGCTCACGTGCGAGCGAATAATAGGACTGGATGTGTGACTTTCGATCTTTGGGAGACGCTAATTTTCGATGAACCGGACCGAGACGAGGCCCGAGGACGAGAGAGATACGAAGGTCTTCAACGTGAACTCGCGAATCGCGGAATTGATTTACCTATGGAGGGATTCAAGCGAGGGTACGACGAGAGTGCAACTAAACTGCAAGATGTCTGGATACGAAACGAAGAGGTACCGATTCCAGACCAGATCCGCATGATAATCGAATTAGCCGCAGGACAGCCAGTTAATGTGAATTCTGAATGGATGCCGCTTCTCGAGAAAGCGTATGTTGACCCAATTCTTGTGACTCCGCCAAAATTGAACGCTGAGGCACCAAGCGTTCTCGGTGAGCTGCGAAGCCGAGGTTACAAGATTGGGCTTATCAGCAATACGGGTCGAAGCCCAGGAGAAGCACTCCGCAAACTACTGCAAACTTATGGCGTCCTGAAATTCTTCGATGCTACTGTTTTCTCGAATGAGTTAAACTGGCGCAAGCCGGACCAAAGGATCTTCAATGAAGCCGCTAGGTTGCTAGGTACGTACCTGGGAAACATCGTTCATGTTGGGGACGATCCCACAACTGACGTTGCAGGAGCTAAGCATGCGGGAATGCATGCAATTCTCTTAGACCAAGATACAGAGGATGTTTCGATGTGGAAGCCTGACTCATTATTCGCCTTAGCGAGGAAGGCTAGACGGTATGGCGATTCAAATGTGAAACCCGATTTTCGCATCAAGTCGTTAACTGAGTCGGTTGGCTTCATCGACTCATTGTTTATGAGAACAGGATAGATTTTCGATACTATCAGTTGGAAAGAGTTTCGGGAGGTGAGGGGACTGCCGGGTAATTCGGCGGCCAAGTATGCGCGTTTCCAGCATCAAGTTCTTTGAGTGCTCCCTCAATTTCATTCCTCCTCGGCTCCAACCATGGCGCAAGCCGGGGATTCGTCGGCGCTATATCCGGGACCCTTGGTTGCGATTTCAAGAAGATTTCCATCCGGATCACGGAAGTATAGGGATTTGAACTAGAAGCGGTCAATTACGCTGGAGTTATGAACGTTCAACGTATTCATTCGTCGAAGTATTCTCTGCTGGGCTGCCTCGTCCTCCACACACATCGCTATGTGATGTACACTGCCGATTCCCACCCCACCCAGCGGGGCCTTGGGGATGCGAGGTAGCGAAGAAAAATCAGGTCGATTCTCGTTATCAACGCCGATTATGGCTGTATCCTTCTGGTCTGGGTTAGGACGTTCGAAGGAACTCTGCAGGCCTAGCAATCGGTCGAGGATCCGAACTGTTCCCTCCGAGTTTAATGTTACGGGACTGACGTGATCAAATGAGATCAGCTTCATGTCAGATCCGATATCTCGCCAGCAATTGGGGCTTCCCGGTTTAGTTCATGCATGTAGTCGGGAGTGACGTGTTCATCATTTGGTTTCTAATTTCAACCATAACTCCATCCGGATCCTTCAGATAGAGGGAGATGCGCCTATCTCAATGAACGGGCCGGTAACAGACAACCTTGTGAAAGTAGTCACCAGGCCCTCCATTTCGGCAGCACCTCCAATGTCGCAACGGCGTAGGAGAGGTGATGTGGAGAAGTGAGGCCTGGAACGCCCTTCGGCAAGCCAGGCCATTCGAAGAATGTTATCGCACTGCCCGTCTCAGCCCTATCGTTCGCGTAGAATAGATGCCTATGGAAAATGTCGTCTTGGTTTACAGTAAGCTTTACTCGTCGTAAGCCGAGAATCTTCGGTGTAGAACCTACGGTTGATTTCTTCGTTTGAGGTTACGAGGGTAATGTGGTGAAGACCTTGAACGACACCTTCGAGGTCAGATTGTATCGCCGTCATTTCAGTTGCTTATAATTTGTTTCCAGACTAGTTACGGATAGCTTTGAAGGCTTCAACGGCGAGTCGTTTTCTATAAGTCCACTGCGCTCGTCACATGAAGATTGTAGGTTCGGAAATGCCGCCGTCCATCGAACTGTCTCTGTACTATTCGCGACGGGGCCAACGTAGATTTATGTTCCCATAGCAACGTATTCCGCCGACGAGTTTTGTCTGCAACTTCGGAACCGGAATTTCCACCTGGACCCTTCACGATCGGTGTGGGTGGCGTCATAATCGATGGCGACAAGGTCCTTCTGGTTAAGCTAACGTACGGTCATATGGGATGGATTCTTCCGGGCGGCTACGTGAAATCGACCGAGACCATAGGCCAGGCGGTTAAGCGGGAGGTGCGAGAAGAAACGGGGCTTGACGTTGAACCCCTCAAACTGATATCAGTTAGGAGTAGGGCGGAGGGCGGAAAGTGTGACGTTTACATGCCATTTCTTGTGAGGGTTTTGGGTGGGAAAATGAAGCCGGATAAGGCGGAGATCTCAGATCTTAGATACTTCACATTAGAAGAGATGGAAGCAAGATCAGACGTACCAAAGCTCAACACCTGGATTGTCAGACAGCGCGTTGAAGCCAAATATGTCTGGATTCTCACTTTCAAACGACAGGCCGAACCCCTCACAGCCCTACGAACTATGGCTCTAACTCAAAGGAATCGTGGCTCGAATGAAGAAAATAGCCGTTGTTACAACCGGTGGAGATGCGCCGGGTATGAATGCTGCCATTAGAGGCGTTGTCCGTCTCGCCTGCTCACAGAAGTATCAAGTCCTAGGTTTCAGGAGAGGCTGGGAAGGCTTGATTACAAATACGTTCATCCAATTGACGCCGCGCACCGTTAGCGGAGTTCTGCAGTTAGGTGGAACAATGCTGTATACGTCCAGATCGTTGGAATTCCAGAAAGAAGAAGGGATCACGAAGGCAGCGGAAACTCTTGCGTCGAGTAACATCGATGGACTCGTTGTGATCGGTGGGAACGGGTCTTTCAACGGCGCCCTTGAGCTTAGCGCACACACTGATGCAATGATCGTTGGAATCCCAGCCTCAATCGACAACGACGTCTTTGGAACAGAGGAAACCATAGGTTTTGACACGGCCGCAAACACGGCAGTCGCCGAAATCGATAAGATCCGAGATACGGCGGTTTCCCTTGAGAGAGTTTTCATGATTGAAGTGATGGGGCGAAAAAGTGGTTTTCTCGCCGTTGGAGATCGGCCTCACTGTTGGCGCTGAGATAATTTTAGTTCCAGAAGTGAAATATCAAAACGAGAAACTTTTCGAGACCGTAAGAGAAAGCGTGGCCAAAGGAAAGAAGTCAGGTTTGATAGTGGCGGCGGAAGGAATAGGAGACACTCGTCTTCTCACGGAAGAGATTCAGCGAAACACAAAGGCAGTTGTCAGATTGAGCATTATAGGCTATGCCCAAAGAGGCGGCAGTCCCACGGCGAGGAGCAGACTCTTGGCGAGCTTGTTCGCACATAAGGCGATCCAGCTATTGTCACAGGACGAAGGTAGCAGAGTAGTCGGATTGCAAGATGGCAAGATTGGAAGTATCGAGCTTCAGAAATCTTGTAATACGCAGAAGGTTTTGGATCTAGATCTACTTAGACTGGCTAATCTACTTGCGACATGAAAACACTACAACGTCTGCGCGTGGGGATCATGATACGAAAGCGAAGCTATGTCAAGCATGGAGACAATGAACCTTGGATATGAGCGTCAAGCTGGTCCGAAGTTCCAAGAATCCCGTCATTGAACCAAGACCCCAGATAGCATGGGAAGTCGGGGGCACCTTCAACCCCGGAGCCGCAAAAAACGGTGAGGTCATTCACATACTGTACAGGGCGGTCAACGAACACAACATTTCATCGCTTGGCCACGCAACAACGGCAGATGGCGAAACGATCGTGGACCGATCTCCGGGACCTGTCCTCGCTCCGGTTGGCTCTTGGGAAGTACTGGGTTGTGAAGACCCGCGTATAACGGCATTCCATGGTGGGTTCTACGTTTTCTATACGGCGTACTCCCCGCGGGGTCCACGAGTCGCTCTGGCCTCGACTACTGATTTCATGAATTATGAACGCTACGGAGTAGTAGGACCGGATTACGACGACAAGGACGCCGCCCTCTTTCCTGAGCTCATTGGCGGAAAATTCGCCGTCGTGCACAGAATAGCGCCAAACATCGAAGTGGCTTTTTTTCATAGTATAAAGCGGATGGAGAAGGTATCGCAGAACCCATACTCGAAGAACTATCTCAAACGCATAGAAACAAACATTATCATGAAACCAAAGTGGAAATGGGAAGAACAGAAGGTTGGAATAGGCCCACCCCCGATCCGAACCAGCGTCGGATGGGTAGTCATCTATCACGGTGTTGATTCCAATACTGTATATCGTGCAGGTGCAGCCCTCCTTGATCTTGAAAACCCGCGACGAGTGATCGCACGAATTTCCAGAACCCATCCTTGAACCGGAAGAAACCTTCGAAAAGGTCGGGGTGGTACCTAATGTTGTGTTCCCAGAAGGAGCAGTCTTGGTAAAGGATGAACTCAAGATACTCTACGGCGGAGCAGACAGAGTCTGTTGTGTCGCGAGCATGCCGATGAAATTGCTGATAGAAGCCTTAGAAAGCTGCAGTTAGGATTAGTCACACCATGAGTCGGATGAATTCCTTATCACGAAAGAGAATCATCATCTTTGACCTTGACGGTACTCTGACGAAGAGCAAGTCAGACATCGATCATGAAATGGCTTCGTTGATTTGCGAACTGCTCGGGCTAAAGTACGTTGCAATTACCTCAGGGTGTTCTTTTCAACAGTTCAAAAGCCAATTCCTGAGTGGATTGCCAAAGAAAACGAACTTACGCAACTTACTTCTGTTTCCGACCTCTTCGTCCAGCGGTTACTATTATGACAGCAAACGACGTCGTTTCTTTCAGGCCTACACCAATCTCCTTTCCGAACGGGATGGTCAAGAAAATACTGCGAGCTTTCACAAAGGTCTTCGAGGAAATCGGCTATTCACAACCGGTAAAGACGTACGGACCAGTTTTCGAGAACAGGGGAAGCCAAGTTACTTTTTCCGCCTTGGGTCAGAAGGCTCCTTTGCGGCTGAAACGCAAATGGGATCCAAATCAACAGAAGCGGCTGCGGTTAAGAAGACTCTTGAGGGCTCAATTGCTTAACTTCGAGATTTCGATCGGTGGAACCACTTCAATTGACATTACGAGAAAGGGGGTAAACAAGACGCTATGCGTAAAGAAGCTGAAAGAGCGATTAGGTCTGAAACACAAAGACATGCTATTCGTCGGGGATGCCCTGTTCAGAGGCGGAAACGACTACATCATGAAGAGCACAGGTATCCAGGTGCATACTCGGTCCCTGGCCCGAGGCAAACAAAGGAACTGATAACAAGAATAATTCATGGCCGCAATTCCGTACATCCTGTCTAAGATACGACGTTCGATAGGATGGAGAACGATGTTATGTGACAGCAGTTGCCCCAAACATTGAATCTTGGGGACTGTACTATGAAGTACCAATTTGCAGACAGATCTGACCTGTTCTCTAGAATCCGACCACGTGTTGGTCCGCTAGGTGCGAGGGTTTTCTCTCCAGAGCCGACCGTTCGTACCCTGATCGTCTACAATCTGCTGCAGGGCTTGTATCTTGGATACATCAGGGTCTTTTGGCAGCCGTGGTTGGTTTCCCTTGGAATCTCTATTGTGACAATCGGCGTCTTGGAGAGTGGTGCGGGGAGATACGGGGCGATATCCGGTTTAATGCAAGTGGTGGGAGGGAGGTTCTCGGACCGCCGGGGACGCAGGAGGCTAATTCTTGTGGGGAGTGGTTTTCTCATCGCGTGCTGGTTGACATCCGCGAGTGCGTTCTTCATCGGTTCCCGTTGGCTCGTATATCTCGCCTATCTCCTCTGGGGTCTCAGCCTTCTCTCACTCCCCGTTATCGACGCGACGATGGCCGACTACATCAAGACGCCTGACCGCGCACGAGTGTACAGCACCATGCTCGTTGCGAACTTCATACCGGGCTCAGTAACCGGATTCCTTGCGGGACAGTACGGAGCTTCCCTGAGTCCGCAGCTTCTCCTTGTGCTCGCGGCTGGCCTCGAGACGGTAGGCTTTGCTCTGATCTTCGCCAAAGTTCGCAACAAAGGGGGAGCGAATGGGATTCAAAGAGCTTCGCTCACTCTTAGGGCCACGTGGGATGGTATCCGTCAGTTTCGTGGGTTCTTCAGTATCTTCATGATGGACGCGATAGCTTGGTCGCTCGGAACTGGAATCTTGTATGCTCTTCTCTCAACTCGGGGCTTCACCCAGTTTGAATTCGGAGCTGTAGCTCTCACGCAGCCCATCGGCGTTGTGTTGGGCACCGTTCCTGGGGGGTGGTTGACGCATCGCATAGGTGCGAAAAGGTTGCTCCTGACATCGGAAATCCTGGGAGGGGTAATGGTATTGGGATGGGCCTTCTACCTGGTTGAGCCTATGGTTCCTCTATACGGGATCGTGTGGGGTTTCACGATTTCAACTTGGGTGCCCGCACAGTTCCACTTGTCGGCGGCCATGTTCCCAGAAGAGAGGAGGGGAGAAATGCTCGGCGCCCTAGCAACCTCAGTTTACCTCGTCCGTATCGCAGGGCCCATCGCGGCGGCCGGGTTGTATCTCGCCTTCGGCTATCCAGCCCCGATGATCGTGGGCGGCATCGCAATATTTGCTAACATCGTTTTGATCAGGAAGTTCCTGCCTTAGAACGAAGTTCGTATTCCCAAGAGCCCTTCCTTCGATCAAACACGAAAACCAGAAATCTGCACCTTATTGTACGTACGAACGTGTGAATCATGCTACATCGGTATGAGGACGGGTATGCGACTGTTTCAGGGTACAAACTGTACTACAAGATCTTCGGTCCCGATAACCCCGAGACGCTTCTATGCATTCACGGCGGACCAGGACTAACGCACGACTACATTCTATCCATGGCAGACTTGGCTAAAGATGGTTTCAAGGTTGTATTTTATGATCAGTTAGGTTGCGGAAAGTCAGATGTGCCCAAGAACCTGAACATGTTCACTATCGAGAGGGCTGTTGAGGATCTAGAAGGGTTCAGAAGCGAGATGAACCTTGGGAAGGTGCACTTGTTCGGCTCAAGCTACGGCGGACTCCTAGCTATTGCATACGCTCTGAAATATCAAAAGAATTTGAAATCGCTGATTAGCGCCGGCGGGCTTGCCAGTGTGCCTCATGCGACATTGTGCATGGAGGAGCTCAAGGCTCAGCTACCACGAGAGGTTCGCGAGGTCATGAGGAAGTATGAGGACGCGGGCGATTATGCGAACCCGGAATATGTGAAGGCTGTGGATGTTTTCTACAAGAACTACTTTTGCCGACTTCCCGAATGGCCGAAGGAGGTCGTGTATTCCCTCGAACACGTAAGTCTACCCGTTTATGGGACTATGAATGGCCCAAACGAGTTCACGATAGTTGGAAACATTCGACACTGGGACGTAAGCGCTCAGCTTGGGAAGATTCGAGTTCCGACGCTGGTCACCGCGGGAAAGTTTGACGAGGTCTCTCCGAAAGAAGCGAGAAGCATACACAACGGAATAAAGGGCTCAAGGCTGGTTATCTTCCAGAAAAGCGCACACCTCACCATGTGGGAAGAACGCGACAAATACATGGAAGTCATGCGAGACTTCCTAAACAGCGTAACGAAGAAAAATCGACGGAAACCCTGAGATTTCGAAGACAGCGGATAAGGGATGCTCAGGCGTGGAGTTCAGATGAGTACCTTTTGACGCGAACGAATGGATTAGGGTAACGACTTTGAGCGGAAGGCCTTACTCAGATAGAATATCGAGAGAATATTCAGCTAACCTCTGATTATTTTCGTTAAGAGAGCCTTAATAGACACGGCTGCGTGGTTACTGGTGAGTTAGGTATACGGGCTGAAGCGAACGTCCTACCGTAATCATCCGTGTCGGCGTCCTATTTCTCCCGAGAAACTAGCTGAACCAAACTAACGAGGTGAAACGCATGAGCTTTGAACGTTCGATGAACAAGCCAGTTGAGGAAGGCAAGGAATACGAACTCGAGATCAAAGAGACTAGCCGTCGCGGTGACGGAGTCGCAAGGATCGAGGGTTTCGTAGTTTTCGTCCCCCAATCCAAACCTGGCGATAAGGTTAAGGTCAAAATTAATTCTGTTGGACCAAGATTCGCAACCGGCGAAATAGTCCCATAGAAACCTGGGAGTTTTTTTTCTCCCATACCCTATTTCTCTAAACCTGAGTATTACTGCTGACTAACGACAGAAACGTTAGAATTGTTTGATTCAGATTTCGAAGAGAATGCCAGTCAGTTCATTTCAGTGGCCGCCAAAAACCTACTCAAGTATTCGCTGAGCAAACTTCGGTACTCCTCTGGGGTTATGTCTTCCTTCAAATTGATCATCGTGTTCAGAAAGTACTCGTACTGTGTCGAAATTTCTGGCGGTGCGAGGTGGAGGAATTTTTCATTCAGCGTCTCAGCTCTTCCATCTATATCTTCTATCTCGTGCCTCGTCATTTGGCTGATTGCGCGGGCGTTGTTTGCCATTATCGAAGCGTTAAGCCACCGGTCTTTGATCGGATCACCGGTTTCGACGAGTTCGTCCTTGATCCAATCCTGAAGGAAACGGGTGAGTTGATCTTCGGAAACCAACCCATCCCGGATTACATTCACGGCAATGTCGTCCGCGTACAGGTCTTCAATATTGTTCACGAGCTCCCCAACGATTTTCTGCTGATAGTCGTAGCGTATCGCGTCTCCGAGACTGCCGATTACGGAATCAATGATGAGCGCATCATGTGACGGATGGTTTGTTCGCATACGGTAAATGTGCGACATTTCATGAACTAGCAACCCTTCCAGCATGCCAGAATCTATAGCGTTCCCGGAAACGGTTATCCTAAATTTCTTGCCTTGAGGTTTTGTATAACCCATGAACGGGAGCGTCGGATCTATGGTAACGTCCACTCCGTCTCCTATCTCAAAACCGTGTTGGGCCATCATCTCGAGGCTTCGCCGAACGCTTCCGCGACCTGTTGCTTCGCAGTTTCGCTAATTGTCCGTTTTTGAGAGTCCACTTTCATTTATGACGGTTCACTGATCTTGGTTTGTGAATTCCATTAGTCCGTCTCTGAACTTGATGCTTGCGTGACTGCCGTTGCAAAACGGCATGTTGCTTGAGGCCCCACAGCGGCAGAGCGTTACTCGGTTCCTCACTTCATAGGGTGTGCCGTTCTCTGATTCGATCCTTATGCCTCCTCGAACCCAAAGCGGGCCGCTGCAACCGAGTGCTGGATCTTCAACCACGCCGATGGAAGGGGGCAGCTTATGCTCAATCTCCTTACCTGTCTTCTTATCGTGTAAGACCAGTCGTCCCGCTGGGCAATGATTCGCCTCCCTTATGACTAGCTCACGTGCCTCCGGATTGTCAGTTTGTCCAATCAGGCCCCAAATCTTGCCTCCAGGATCGCAGAATCGCGCGAAGGCACAGAGTTGTTCAGCGTCGTCTAGAGTCATTGTTGGCCCGTCAAAAGTTTCTGATTGTCTTGCCAGGGGCGTTCGACTCGCTGTCTCTTTTCCGTGGAATCTAATTTTCTTATGAGTGCCATCACAGAACGGTTTGGTTTTTGAGCGCCCGCAACGACAGAGGCTGTATTCGGATTTTGTTTCGAAGGTCTTACCCTGCTTCCAGTCCCACGAGAAATCCTCCTCATTCGGTGTAATTATCTGTGTAGAGAGGGGAATGTTCCCTGAGACGAGATAGGGTCCATCCTCGGACACCAATATCTTTTTTCCGTCAGACAAACCGTTCATCTATTCTCCGGAAATGATCGCGTTTTAAGAAGTTGCCGCCTGCATACAGATATGCTGTCAACACAGATGAAAACCGCGTTCAGGCTGGAAGAATGGGTGGTTCAGAATGCGAAGACTCGCACAGTTTCCATCGATCCGATCAACGCCACAACCAGTGAAAGCCTGAGTCAGGTCAGGAAATTGAGTCGAGTTGGTTCAGTTAGTGTCTAATGGAGACTCTGAAGGATTTGAGGTGCAAAGATAATGAGCGCAAGTAAACCTACCGCGAGTCCCGTGAAAAATCCGGCTATGTGACGAAACGGTTGATGTGCCACGAAACCAATAACGGTCGCAGGCAAACCTGTGGATACAAAGTAGTCAGCTAAAGGTACAAGCAAAGACAACAGCACGATCCATAGCATGTACTGATGAATCTTCGACGCAACATTCGCTAGGTCGGGGCTAACGCTGTTAGCTCGACCGAGCCCGATTATGCCGATGACAAAACCGACAACTAAACCAATCACCGTTGCCGTAGAGACCTTCATTACCACAACATTTCCTCTCCGTCTCGCCACGTAGTCCTCTTGTTATCTTAAGGCTTGTTCTACCAATTCGACTCGACCGGCTAGATGTTTCGAAACAACACTCAGGTGATGTGACCTCTCTCTGAAGCAACGGCATACGAATGTTAAAGATCGATTCGACGATCAGTTTCGCAGGATTCCTGGGTCGCTCACACTTTAATGGCCGTTCATCGTTAAAGGGGATGGATTACGGGAAGCAACCGGACAATCACTCGGTGCGACGCCTAGCCCAGCGGGCGATGCCGATGATCGCTGCCACTATGCCAATCAATAGTAGTACACCTATGGCAGCTGACCCGACTATCGCGATGATAGCCGGTACGATGACACCAAACATCCAGAATGGAATTATGACCCCCAGACCAATACGCCTGAACAAAGCTATCCCAATACCTACGCCAGGTACGATAGAGTCCGATCCAATCATTATCAAAGGCGCAAGGTACAAACCAAATTTGTCTACAACAAGGTCGAAGCCGAATATCAACCCGATAACAAAGTACCAGTCAAGGCCAGCAAAGTTCCATCCGCCAACCCCTTGTGTTCATTATCTCTGCCTGGAGCACCCTGGCCAGAAATGCCGTCCGCGGCTACACCAACAGTAACCGAAACCCATCCTCTATCGCCAAACTCCCACATGTCAGACGCCCTCCATTACTAATCCGAACGGTATGACATGAGGAGCAATTAAGCCCCACGTACTCTTTGTAGCCACATGCGCCTGTTCATCTACTTGATTTTCTTAAACCCGAAAATGCTCTGGCTATTCTAGTTAAGAAAGAGGCAACAAACGATAGAACCCAAAGGGCTAGTCCGAAGATCAGATCGGAAAGTGATTCGACACTGATCTTGATTCTCGGCGTCTCGTTGTTTTCCACTTAAGGCAACTCGTTGTATTCTACGCTTTTCAGTCAGGTATCACGACAGGTTTTCGGTGTTGCGCTTTGTAAGAGATTATCCTTGCCGAGGCGGAGAAGATGACTATCGTAATTGCTGTTATGACCAGGGGATTTGGGATCCATCGCACAAGTCCTTCGTATGAAGCCCAGAATACCAATGCTCCTACTAGGAGCCCTACCCCAGTACCTACCATAGCTGTGGAGACTTTCACGTCGAGCAAGTAGGCTATCACGATCGTGACCCACCAGCCAATGAGGAAAGTGGAGACAGCGATGACGCCGATTATTCCAAATGCACCCGCGTGGGTGACTAGGTAGGTGGATATGGGACCGTACTGTTTCCTTATCCGCGCTAGATGGGGCGCTACACGCTCATATTGATCAATTGAATGTAAGATTCTTAGGCCGGCGTAAGTCGTGAAGGCGAGAATCGGTACGACGAGTCCGATTGATACGTAGCTTGGAAGTCCTAATCTTGTTCCGAGGGCGATGGCGAAACCAAAACCGCCTAACAGTGCTAGGATTATGAATTGGGAAGGCCATGCGCTCAGGAGACCTCCAACAATAGCCCCGATTAAGAAGGTGAGTCCAATCGTGAGTAACGGATAGGCGTTCAGGAATCTGCGCAACGAACTGATTTCAGTAAAAAACGTCGAGTAAAACTGTTGCCTAGCGCTTCTAGCTCTCTCCATGACACAGAGGCCTCTTTCATCTCGCTTATGGCGATTCTTGATTTAAGTCACTACTTACAATTCTTCTTGATTTTCTCCCTCCTTTCCAATTACAATTAACTACAAACGACACGGCGCTTTTTAATAGAAGAAGGAATTGACGGTACACTGATGATCTTCCCGCTTGGGTTAAAATTCGTTTGAGATTAACGTAACCACCTTATGTCGGTCATTGGTCTGATAGTGATTGGAGCAGGTGTAATGTCAGTTGACTCTTTCCTTGAATTCTAGGGAGCGAAACAATTGAGCCACGTTGCTATGAATGATTTGGAGCTTCGAGAGTTCCTCTCTCAACCCTTGATCGCTGATATCGTAACCCTGAAAAAGGATGGTTCTCCGCAGATCACGCCAGTCGATTATTATTTCGACGGTACCTACCTCTATTTCTCAACCACTACTGACCGGGCGAAAGGTAGGAATGTAAAACGTGACAACAGAATCGCCGTCTCCATCCGAAACGAGAACGCTCACAAAGTGGTACTCTTCGCAGGCACCGCCGACATTTTGGATGACAAGGACCATGCTCTGATTCGTAGTATCGTTGCTAGATACTGGCCGTCAGACAAGGTCGACGGAATTCTAAGCGGTCTGGAGGCCAACCGAATCATACTCCGAATGAAGCCAACCAAGACGATTAGCTGGGACTACAGCAAGTCAGGGAACTAGCAGATCATGGTCTCCGACGGATAGCTCGCGAGCAAGCTTCTTCTTGAAAGGGACGGATTAACAGCAATCTTCCTGATTCACAATCTGTGATTGGGTGAATTTGATTTGCCAAAGAAATTTAGTCTCAAGCGTGACATTCCGGAGGAGCATTCTTGGGTGCTGCAGCAGCTCTCAAGCAACGCGCTGACACTTGCGGGGTTTTCATTCGCCTCTTTAGTGTTCATGATTGGTCTTCTTGGAAACTCCTTTCCGGTGTCGGCGGAGGTCGGTCTCCTGCTTTGCACAATCACTTTCGCTACTGCGGGAGAAATGGCGAGGACCTCATATAGTTTAGAGGAGTATATCGTTTCGGAAAGCGTATATTTCATCTCACTGATCTTGCTCTTTTACAACTTCATAACGCTAACCTACGAGTCGCTTCACGGCTGGGGAGTCATTCCCATCGTCGCCGCAATTGTCGGTCTTGTCTATGTTATCTGGAGAACGTTCGCTAACTTCAGGCTACTGAGAAGAACTGGACCTTGATAAGAATTGCAAACGCTAATGTGATAGCCGGCAGAAGTCCAATCAACAGTTCACATAA
Source organism: Candidatus Bathyarchaeota archaeon (assembly GCA_963833125.1). Classification (GTDB taxonomy): domain Archaea; phylum Thermoproteota; class Bathyarchaeia; order 40CM-2-53-6; family 40CM-2-53-6; genus FEN-987. The sequence continues at coordinate 72,171 of CAWHWX010000019.1, forward strand.
TGCTGCCATCGCGCAGCACCAGCTATACACACGCTTTCTTGACCGCGACCGACGACGAGGCGCCACGAACCGAAATTAAGGGGAAGACGGTTGTTTGGATGGGAGTTGTGTGAATTGCCAGAGCCCGACTAAGTTGCCTTCTGTATCCCGGAAGTAGGCGGCGAAGCCGAAGTTTCCCACGGGCGTTCTTGGTTGGATGATTTTGCCTCCGTTCTGCTCGATAGTTGTCGCTGCTTCGTCAATGTTCTTCACGCTGATGTAGATGACGGGGGACTTGACTGTGTCATGTCGCTCCACCATGCCACCGTTTATGGCGCCTGGTTCCTTTGGGGTTCCTAGTACTCCGAGCTTATCAGCCTCAACGGTTCCGATTTGTGTGTAATGCATCGATGGAATCTCGTTCATCTTCCAGTCAAAGACTGTACCGTAGAATTTCCTTGCTCGCGCGAGGTTGTCGGCGGGTATTTCGAAGAATATTACCTTGTCCAAATTCCTCACCTCCGACCGCTCTACTCAGATTAGTACAAAAGTGTTAGTCGCTCCGAAGCCGGAGGGAAGAGGATAAGGCCTCCGATGGGCTCTCGGCAAAAGAACGTAAGGTAGGGCCATCGATTTCTCCATGGTCAGGGTTCAACTCTGTAATCGTTAGGCTCACCCAATTTCGCGCCTGCAGGAACACTCGAAGACTTGCCATGAACTGATCGAATCGAAGGCCCCTGTTGCGACGGCGGTTGTGGGTGGACGGGGTTTAGTGTTGTTTGGTTTCCTCCAGTCTGAAGTTGCGTATTGCGAGGCGAACTAGATCGCTTCTCCTTACAGAGTAGGTTTTCGCCATTTCATTCAACTTGATGATGAGGGAGTCGTTGATGGCAAGTTTGACCTTATGTTTCTTGCATGTCCCGAAAACTGATGGGTTGGGAGAACCGAACAGGTGCTCCAATGCTATGTTGACGATGCTGCTTAAGGGGAAACCGCCGTAAGACTGGGTCAGGTCCCGCAATTCACCGAGCTCATATTCGCAGAACCGCAAGGCAACTCTCGGTTTAGGCGGATTAGTCAACCCGAACCAAACACCCCCGGTGCCCTTCCTGAAGCGTTCTGACAATACCCTGACGTGTTCAGTCAGGATGGGGGAGTCCGAAGTGAATTCAATCCGCCTAACAACGAGCCCTACAAGGCTACCACGAACGCCCGATGGCACAAAAGTACCCACCCCCAGGGGGTATCCGCATCAAGCATGTGCATTTGGTGGGGCCGAAGGGACTCTCATGGTTCGGGCCTCGAACCATTTTGAACCCTCGACTTCCGCCATACCGTCATGTCTACGGGTTTCTTCGCTCCTGAAGTTCGTCATTCCGTTCAGGTCCGCAAACCCGTTAAGGTTTGGTCTTCTGGAGCCCTTGGCGGGTCCGTATCCCTGTCGTCATCCCTGGCTAGACACCGCCACCCCTTCGGAATTCTCGGAGTGACTACGGCCCCACATGGGTTGGACAGGGTCGGCCCCAGCACCCCACCCTCAGAGAGTTGCTATAACGATTATGGCTGGCTCCAGGTCAACGCATATAATACTACGAACAGACGGAATCCTATCGAAGGTTCTTGCTCAAGATAGGCTTAATCGGTAAGACAAACGCTGGCAAAACCACATTCTTCAACGCCGCAACCCTACTAACCGCCGAAGTCTCCAACTACCCCCTTCACCACCAAGAAACCAAACGTAGGCCAGGCCAACGCCAAAACAATCTGCGTGTGTAAGGAACTGGGCGTCAAGGATAATCCGCGCAACTCTACCTGCATCGACGGCTCCCGCTTCATACCAGTACAACTAATCGACCTCCCCGGCCTCATCAAAGGATCATGGGAGGGGAAAGGCTTGGGAACCCAGTTCCTGAGCGTCGCTTCCCAAGCAGACGCTCTCATACACATCGCAGACGCCTCAGGCAGCGTAGATGCTGAGGGAAAAATCACCAAACCAGGCATGGGAAACCCAGTCGCAGACGTCTACGACATCGAGGAGGAGATTGTGCGATGGTTCTGAAAATCGATCGAGAAGACACTCCAAAAAGTGAAAAAACATTCAAAAAAAGGTTCGTCAGTGGACCACTTGTTCGCGCAGGATCTGGCGGGCATGAAAATCACCGCAGCTCACATTGCACAAGCCCTCAACGCTACAGACCTAACGGACAAGGAGTTAGGCGAATGGACGCGGCAGGACATTTGGAAATTCTCAAAGAACGTGCGCAAATCTCGAAGCCCACATTGATCGTGGCAAATAAGATGGATATCGCACTCGGCGAGAAGAACTATGAGAAGTTGATCAAGGAGTTTGGACAGGCGTTCGTGATCGCCGCGTCAAGCGATGCCGAGCTTGCTCTGCGGAGGGCTGAACAGACTGGATACGTTGAGTACGTTCCCGGCGAGGAAATTTTCAAGGTAAGGATAGAAGCAAGCTTACTCCCGAGCAGCGAGACGCACTCACCTACGTTGAACAACGTGTTTTCTCAAAATGGATACGGACGGGTGTGCAGTTCGCTCTGAACACCTGCATCTTCAAACTGCTCGGCATGAATGTTGTCTATCCGGTGAGATGCAACAAGTTCTCGGATAGGAAGGGGAGTGTGCTTCCGGACGCTTTCCTAGTTCCATACAACGCCTCCGTCTCGGACCTGGCTGGTCAGATCCATAGTGAGTTGGCTAGGACGATGATTTATGCCGTTGACGCACGAACAAAAATTCGCCTACCAACCGATTACAAACTGAAAGACCGAGACGTCGTCAATATCGTCTCGGCCTCAAAAGGAAAATCCCAAGCTAAGGCCCGATAACTTTCAGCAAATCCGCCTTGGTTATGATTCCCAGCACGTGCCCACGCCGGACCACGAGCACTGCAGGCTCATACTGAAGCAACGCAGAAACCATCGACACTGGCGCAACCTCATTCACCAGTGGAAACGCCTCATCCATTATCGTCTCTATCTCTCCTCGACACAAGGTCGGGTTTCGGAGATAACACGAGCTTCGGAACAATCGTTTTCTCCGTTAAGCTTCCTACAACTTGATTTCCGTTGAAAACAGGGAACTGGGAGAAGCCGGTTTCCCGCATCAAATGCACCCCCCTCGAGATCGGTTCATCAGACTGTACACTCACGACTTTGCCGTGGCAAATCTCCTTCGCCTTCATCTCGTCTCTTCGTTCCAAAGTCTCGAGGGTATCAAAGATGGCTTTGGTTTTCAGGTATGATGGACTAATGTTCTTGCTCTCAATCTTCGAGATCATTGATTGGCTTATGCCGGCGAGGTTAGCCAGCTTTTTCTGGCTTATCGCTAGGAGCCGACGCCGTCTTCCAATCTCCTCTAATCCTGGTAGCATGGGATCCAAACCCGTCTACGAAGGGTATTCTCCGGGGAATTTTTTCTTATCGCAAGGTTATATTATAGGAATATCGGAATTTCGCCAATAAGTTTCAGTGAAATTACTTGAGCAAACTCTCCAGCGGATCAACCAATGTAGCGGTGGCTTTGAGCCAAAAGCCTCGAACTTACATGTTCACCTCCGAAAGCGTCACCGAAGGTCACCCCGACAAGGTAGCAGATCAAATCTCAGATACGATCCTCGACGCCATCATGCAGAAGGATCCGAAATCACACATAGACATCGAAACTCTCATAATGAAAGGAACCATCATTGTTACGGGTCAAATCTCCACAGCAGCCTGGTCCAGGTTCGCCAAATAGTCCGCAACGTACTTCAGATATCGGCTTCGACAATGCGAAGGTAGGCTTGGATTGGGAAGCCTGCGGAGTCCTCGTCTCATCGAAGGAGTCGCCAGATATCGCCATGGGGGTCGATAAGGAAGACGTCGGCGCCGGCGATCAGGGAATCGTATTCGGATACACGACGAATGAAACTCCTGAACTAATGCCCCTACCGATCGTCCTAGCCCACAAACTTGTCAGACGTCTCGCAGAGGTAAGAAAACAGGAATTCTACCCTATCTGCGGCCTGATGGAAAGTCGCAAGTGACCGTTGAATATTCGGACGGCAAACCCAACCGTTAACGCAGTAGTCATCGCAGCCCAACACAACGAAGACGTGCCAAGGGAGCAAATGAGGAGGGATATCATCGAGAAGGTAATCGAAAACGTCATCCCCAAGAACATGCTCAACAAGAACCCTAAATTCTTCATAAACGAAACCGGCCGCTTCACAGTCGGGGGCACGCTCGCTGATTCCGGCTTGACTGGAAGAAAGATAATCGTTGACACGTACGGCGGGATTGGAAGCCATGGCGGCGGTTGTTTTTCCGGGAAGGATCCGACGAAGGTCGATCGATCCGGGAGTTACATGGCGAGGTACATTGCGAAGAACGTGTCACGGCAAGCCTCGCCGACAAGTGCGACGTGCAGATCGCCTATGCCATAGGCGTTTCAAAGCCGGTTTCGGTCATGGTCTACACCTACGGGACTGGTAAGGTGTCGGATGAGAGAATTACGGATGCAGTGAAAGCGGTTTTCGACATGACCCCCAAGGGAATAATCGAACGCCTAAATCTCCGAAGGCCTATTTACAGAAAGACAGCAACCTACGGACACTTCGGACGGGACGATCCCGACTTCACATGGGAACGCACTGACAAAGTAGACGAACTGAAGAAACACGCATAGTCAGTGTTGAAATGGGAACACGGTATCAATCGTAGATCCTTGAATGTCGTCCAATCAAGTCCATTGCGAGGATTAGCACCAGTATATTGATTCGGCCCATTCGAGCGGTTTCGTGGCTTAACGCTGGGCGGTTGTCAATGGATGTAGGAAAGTCACTACAGCGCGTAGTTACAACGGGTAGAATGCTTGCCCTAATTCTCGCCATCTTCTCGGCCTTCACTTACGTAATTACCCTCATCTTAGGCCCAGTACTTTACTTCTCTACCTCCGATGGCCTGAAGGACGCCGGGCACGTGATTCACCAGCTCCCATTGGACATTTTCATGCTGTACATAGTTACCTACTGGCGGAATGAGCCACGGAACCTTATTAGCGATAATTTGGATCATTTTCGTGGTTTGCATCGTGGCAGCATTTCTTAGCGCTGGAGGTTTTCTGAAATCAGTAAAGGATGCCCTCTCTAAGCCGATTTCAGTCGCGAAAACAAACTTCCTTTACCTCATGCCGCTAGTGGCCACGGGTCTGCGTTACACGACAATTCTCATTTCAGAATTCCAAACGACGCAGGGCATTCAGACAGGCAGCTTGAACTTTCCCGCTCAAACAAGCCCATACTTAATCCTCCTCAATCTTGCCTACACTACCGATAAACGGAAGTCGCCTTCCGGATAACAACGATCGGAATCCCGTTCGCCGCATTCATTCTCATCATTTACCGATCGGATGCACGGATGAAGGGGGTGAAGAAACGCATGGGTTTATTTCTGCTCGCCCTATTCAGTCCCGAACTCGCCAAATCTAAGCTGGGTTACAGGACCGTGGCTGCAAACGGTTTCATCCCTGGCATTAGTCCCATGAAGTGGGCGCTTATACTGGTAAGCTCGGCGGTGTTCGGGATAGCCGCTACATTGGTGGAGGTGGCTGGGAGATCGGGAAGGTTTCGACGGCGGCCTTGGCAGGTTTCGTATTTGCTATCATGTACGTCAGCTACGGAGCCTACGCAGATATACTCATGCACTGGTTCTTCAACTATTATTTCACGGTCCTCGATATGGCGAGCACCGACGTACGGTGGCATGTTTACGGGATTCGACCAGTTGAAATCAGGAACATTTTCGCAGGCCGAGTCGGACTTATCGTCATTATCCTAATCTCCGCCCTAAGGCTAGGCGACTATCTCGCGGTACGGGCCACGGGAATTCCCACGAAGACCACCTAACCCATTCAACAATCTTATACGGCAAAACAACCCAACTCAGGCTGGTGCAGGGGCCTGTATCACCGCCAAGTCCACTAAGACCTGAAACAAGCCTCTCTTGGGCCTCAATGCATTTTCTAGCAAGTGACAACACTTGGCAACTTCGGAGAAAACTGAAACCGCGAAGAAATTCCTGCCCAGATCACCGAGAAGAGATGGGACCATAATGTTGAGAGGACAATTTTCGATCAATGGCAGCAGGAAGGGACATTTAGGTTCAAGACCGGTAACGCAAAGAAGCCTCCATCATCGATACTCCGCCGCCAACCACCTCAGGAACTTGGCACATAGGTGCAGTGGCAGCCTACTCACAAATCGATATGATTGCCCGATCCCAACGGATGCAGGGAAAATCCGTTCTATTCCCAATAGGGGTCGACCGAAACGGAATCAATGTCGAGATCTACGTAGAGAAGCAATCAAAGGTGCGGATGCGGGACACACCGAGGCAACAATTCATCGACCTATGCTCACACACACTAGACGAGCTCGAGGCTCAAATGTTGAACATGATGAAGCGGGTCGGGTTGGGTGGGGAGTCCGATGGCAGATATCATACCGATCACGAAGACTACCGGAAGCGGACGCAGGCCACATTTATCGAACTCTGGAAAAGAGGGCTCATCTACGAAACAACACGCCCCAACAACTACTGCCACGTGTGCTGAACAACAATCGCCGACGCAGAAGTAAAATACGAAGATCTTCCCTCGAACCTGACGTATCTCAACTTCAAAATTGAAGAGACAGGCGAAACGCTAGTGATCGCAACAACCCGGCCTGAACTTGTTTGCGCATGTCAGTTGGTAATCGTGAACCCCACGGACGAGAGATACACGAAGTTTCATGGAATGCCGCCACCAATTGTACCCATCTACGGCCGTAAAGTCGAAGTTAAACCCCATCCGAGCGCAAAAGCCGAGTTCAGGATACTGGGGTCGTCATGATTGTGCAGCTACGGAGACTACACGGACGTACTACTCTTCAGGGAGTTGAGTCTCGAAAGAGGTCTTAGCCGTAGGGCCGGATGGCAGACTTACCGCTGCCGCAGGAGCATACCAAGGTTCTACGATGTTAGAGGGACGCTCGCGAATCCTAGAAGACTTGCGCTCTCAGGGCCTACTCGTCAAAACTCAAAAGATTAGGCACCGCACACCAGTATGCTCACGCAGCAACACCCCAATTGAAATCATACCGATGAAGGAATACTACCTAAAGCAAATAGACTTCATCCCGAAGCTCAAACAACTCGCTAAGCAAATCACCTTTCACCCCGAGGCGGGTAGGCAGATATTGCTCGACTGGATAAACTCGATAACGATTGACTGGCCGATCTCCGGACAAGCACGTATACGCCACTGAGATTCCCCGTTTGGTACTGCAAGAGCTAGGGGACTACATTCCTCCCCTCCCCGGGCGAATATTACAGGCCATGGAGAAATCGACCCACCATCTGCAATATGTTCCAAATGCGGTCACGCTGAATTTGACGGGGAGACTGCGCACATTCGACACCTGGATGGACTCAAGCATTTCCTGCGCTTTACATTTCCAAATACCAACTAGACCCCAAGTTCTTCAAGCGAGCATACCCTGCAAGCATTACGGCCTCAGGGCAAGGACATAGTGAGAACTTGGCTCCACTACTCCGTCCTGAGGTGCTACCAATTAACAGGCCGAGCGCCATTTACAGATGCGTGGATAAACGGGCTTGGGATGGATGAACAAGGTCAGGCGATGCACAAGAGCAAGGGGAATGTTGTAGAGCCTGAGCCGGTTCTTGAAAAGTTCGGAGCAGACTCATTCAGGTTCTGGAACGCTTCCGAAGCCACCCTTGGGTTCCGATTTCCGTTGCTCCGAAATGAGAATCGCCGCAGCCCACAAGATTCATGACGAAACTCTGGAATCTCTCCCGTTTCATCTCATCCTTCCCACAAGTCAAGACTGCCAAACTCCAGCCCAGCGACAAATGGATTCTCTCCGAACTCACCCTACTAATACAAAAATCCATGAAGGGCTATCGCGATTACAATTTCTTTGTTCCCTCAACAGCAATTAGAGACTTCGTCTGGGAGACATTTGCCTCACATTACCTAGAGATGGTGAAACCTCGCGCCTACGGCGAGGGCTTCACAAAGAGCTCAGCAGAAAGCTGCATGGTACACGCTCCACACGGTCTTGAAGAGCATACTCCTTCTACTTGCACCCATCGCCCCGTTCATGCCAGAGCACGTCTGGAAGCAATTGTACTCGAAAAGAAGCATCCACGCCCAGCAATTCCCAAAGCCGGCGTGGTCGAAAGCATCGAAACGCTATACCCAGAAGATGTTAGACTTCAACCGAGAAGTCTGGAAGATTAAGAAAGAGAAGAGCTTGGCTCTACGTGACCCAGTCGAGGTAAAGGTCCCGAAGGCTCTAGCGCCCTTCACAGACGACTTGGTTAGGATGCACTCATTGATCACGAAGCCATAATCGAAGTGCAATAGTTTAATATCGCAAGACTCGCTCTAGCGCCTTGATTTCGATGAAGGTATCCGAACTCAAGCCTGGAATGCGGCGTGTGGACACGATAACCGCCAAGATTCAAGAAATCTCCCCAGCAAGGGAAGTAACGACAAGAAGGGGCGAACAATCCAGGGTTGCTACAGCAGTTGTCGCGGATGATTCTGGCACCGTCAAACTCAACCTCTGGAATGAACAAATCGACCAGGTAAAGGCAAACGATACAGTGACGATTGAGAATGGATATGTGGATAGTTTCCGTGGCGAGACCCAGCTGAACGTAGGCCGATACGGTAAGCTCACTGTGCAGCCATAACTGAAATCTTCGTTCCCCTTTCGCCGGTTAAGGCCCAAAATTTGAGCACAGACGATCGCTTCGAAGAAATAAAACATCTACTTGACTCAACGATAAACGAATTTCAAACACTCTTCGAATCGGCGGGTGGGTTCGAAGACTCAAGAGTCGGAAATGGTTGGGCTCCGGATAAGTTAACGCCTGAGGTCTACTGCCTCGAGCCAAAACCCCTACCAGAACTGCTCAAGACGGCTGAGGACCGTAAGGCATCCTTGTTCAAAAACCGAGTCCTGTCTCTGCTCAAACCGAAGGACCAAGACGTTCACGCCGCGGAACCACCTAAACTAAAACTAATTCCATTCTGGAGAATTCATGGATACCATGAATGCTTCTACTTTAGGGGAAACACGTACAAAATCGATCTTCCCCCGGACGTCGTCGCTGTGGAAGTTGAGGGAAAGATCAGGGATCTCGTTGAACTGGGCTCTGCTGAAGGACAGGGAATATCGAATTTAGCAAAACGGTTACTGGGGAGAAGGGAGGGGTCAGAATCAAAATCGTTTCGACTAAACGAAATCACGGAGCTAGCGCACATGTACGACGAGAATTCCCTCTTTCTCAATGCGCATGGAAGGGAAGACCTCGAGGCCGAGGCGTTCTTCGACCGTCCCCTACCTCTCAAGAAGACAACCTACGAAGAACTACTCCTACAATACCCTGCCGTAGAATTCGAGACAAATTCGATGACCAAAGAGGAATTGGTCGCGAAGCTCCATGCTATGGTCGTTAAGCCACCCGCGGCATTCTCAAAGATACTTAGTAACCGATTCCAAGTGACTGGGTCCGCCCAATACCTAATGCCGGTCTACTCTTTCATCTTTGAATGGCACGGACAAAAAAGAGCGCTATCCGTGCATGGATACACCGGCGGAATTTTTCAACCCTGAGAGAACTTGCGGTACCTCGGCCGCTTGAGAAGTCTCCTTAACCGGAAAATCGTAACTTTCCTTCCATAACGGGACACCGACCAACGAACAACAAACAGGACCCGCAACGACACCTACAATAACACTGATGAACAAATACGGCTGAGCTACCACCTCGTAAGTGGCCTTGCCCGAGTTCCCTAACGTGTCTCCTGCGCTAACATTCAACGTCCACGTCCCGCCACGAATCAAATCAAAGAGTGTGCTTGAGTACGAAGCCCGCCATTCGCCAATGGAGGGGTCGTAGGTTGCCATCAACGGTGTGATCGATGATCCGGTGGAGACGACAAGGTTCACCGAGCCCGACGGTCAAAGGTGTTCCGTCCGGATATGTCACCTTTGATACTGTGCTGACTCGGGCCGAACGGAATTTGGATTCGTGTTCCGTTCAATTGACTGCTGATGATCAGGCTGGCATTCGTAACTGTGAAGTAATTAGAGGCCGTGTCAACTGCCGCACCCTTGTTCCCGAATCCATCGTCAAAGGCCATTGCGGGCATGTCGAAGCGATATTTCCCGCTGGGCGTCGCAGTGGCGAAGAGTTTGACCCCAGCCGCCCAGATGCCGTTTGCGGGATCAACAAGGGTAAGATTGGCGGGGCCAAGTGTGGTCTGGTCTCGCATCAGGATGACGGGTTGTGAGGTAGGGTTTGAGGATTGACTACGGGGCTGCCGTCTGGGTATTGAATTGCCATCGTTACATTGGCAACTTGTGTCCTCTGGTAGGTTGAGTTTGGTTGGTTTACGATTCTGGTCGATAGTACTGCCTGCGTCACAGTAAATTTCGCCGTAGAGGAAAAGTCCTGTTGCGGATTATCGAATGTCCCCGTGCCATAGATCACGGCTGTAAATACATCTGTAATCGCGTCTGGCGGAATTCTCCAGGTATGATTGAAATCTCCCTCGGTCGTCGAAGCGAGTGTGGAGTGTACGATGTTGCCCGCCGGATCTTGAATAGTCAAACTGATGCTTGTGCCCGGAAAAATGCCCCCGCCTATGATGTTCACAGACTGAGTTCTTTGATATACGGGCGCCGCTGAACCCCAGACACCGAAATGTGCGATCGCCTGCGCCAGTTATCGGTGGTTGATGACGTAGATAGGCTGATGAGGTACGTACCCAATTCTGCATTGGCTGAGAGAGGATAGGTTGTATCAGGAGGGATGAGTCCTCCAGAAACGGGCGTGAAGCTAACTCCGGTGTATCGTGTCTTGTTGGTGGCAGGTCCCCTTACCCAGAGGTAGTATTGTTGACTGGGCGTTAGCCCGGATCCGGCTAGGGTTACTTGCTTGTCTCTGATGGTGTACAAGTAATTGTCTGTGCTTAGCGAAGGTGATGCTTTGGCTGGAAGCGGGAGGGCTAGCAGGATCATTGCCAGGGCAAGAAGTATGATTTTGGTTTGCTTCATTCGGTTTTTCCCTCCGCTTTCGCACTTCTTACTAGTATGGTGTCATTTGGCGCCCAGGGAGAGGGATTCGAACCCCCGAGGCCCATAAGGGCCACGGGCTTGCATTGAAGTTGACACTCAAGCCCGCGCCTTTGGACCATTTTCCATGATGTTAATCCACTCGGCCATACCGGCTAAAGTATCCCTGAAGCCGATTCCTATTTAAGTTCCCGTTGGCTTGCGGGCGCGAAAATTCAGATAGGTCTTCGCTTTGGCAGCCCCCACGTTATGAGTTTCTTCCACATACAACAGACGCATACATTCAATCTGTTGGTCCCACTTTTGAAGAGGCGCTTGAAAATGCGGGGCTAGCGCTGTTCGATACGATGTGTAACTTAGATTCAATTTCGAATAAAGAGGTCGACGATGTTGAGGCTGACGGCGGTGACGAAGTAGAGCTTCTCTATGATTGGCTCGAAACGCTGCTGCTGAAGTTCGAGCTCGACAGTAAGGTCTACTCGAAATTTCATGTCACTCTCTTGAAGACAGCTCCCAACATCCTACAACTCAGAGCCAAGGCCTACGGCGAGACCTACAATCGTCAGCTTCATGGCTCTAAGGTTGAGGTAAAGGCGGTGACCTTTCACAGAATGGAAGTCGTGAGAGAAGGAAATTTAGTCATTCTGAGGTTCATACTTGACCTCTAGCCGCCTTGAAGCTTGGTATTAGGAAAAGTTTCCAGGGTCAACATCCCTCAGCACTGAAAGGTAAGTCGAAACATAATCACCGAAAGTTATAGCGCTAAGTAACCACCCCAATCTATTGTCGCCTGCCACTTCGAAACTAATGGCCCGCGCAAATCCGAGCTGCGAAAGCAACTCAACCAACCTTTTCTCCGTTCTTTCATCCCCTCCTGTTTGGTTTTGGTTACAAAGAATAATTGGTTGAGTTCGAGACAGCTCCGTGAGCGTCTTCAACCCTTCAATGTCATTATGGTATGCTTCTGGGAGGGCGAGGTAGAATGCTGGAACTTTGCTGTTCTCGTTAAGCTCATTTTTGAATCGGCGAAGCACACTAATGTTGTCCTCGCTCCCTAACAGGACGGGGAGATGATCCTTGAGTGCGACAGCCATCTGCTTCGCCTGATTCTTGGTCAGCGGGACTGATGGCTTTACCGAAGTGATTATTTGCCGGACCGACCGTGAAGCCGTATCAAGCAGTTTCTGAGTATCCTTGAGAACGCCTCCTTGACCCAAGACATAGGCCAGTGCCGCTACGAGTTCAGGTAACGCCAATCTTGGAGGCATGCCTCCATCGACCTTCACGTAAGGGATTCCTTGGGATTGCGCAGTGGCGAGAAGTTTCCCACCGGAGCAAACTACAGCAACGTTTGCTCCGTTACGCTTTGCTTGCTCGAACAATCCAAGTGTTTCGGCGGTATCTCCGGAGTAACTAATCGCAATGAATAGGGTATTCTTTCCCACATAACGCGGCATTCCAACAGATCTACAAACCGCCACAGGAATACCGACTTCACTCCGCAAGTAGTCTGTGAGGATATCCCCAACAATTCCGGAACCTCCCACGCCCCCAAAGACGATGTTCATAGGGCTTTGAAAGCGAATTCGGCAGGTGGAATCGGCATTTGATGGTGGAACCAGACGATCTGGAGTCCTCTCAATCGCCGCCAGCATATCCGATTGGTCCACCCCTTCGAATTTCAGTCGGCTCATCTAGGCTCATTTTCTCTCCCCTTGAGACCAACCTTCCCCAATAGATTCATTCTTTCTTTGTAGTCTTTGGGGTGTCTCGTTCCTCGGCGTCCAATTCTTTGAATCGTGTTTCCACGAATTCAGCCACTCGTTCCTGACCATATTTCTTCAATTCGCTTTGTTTCTTCAATTGTTGTTCGATTGTGCGAAGCAGTTCAGTCATGTTGATTGGCTTGACCAAATAGCCGTTGGCGCCCTTGTTTACCGCGTCGATTGCATTCTGTAGTGCGGGGTATCCTGTGAGGATGATCTTGACCATCTCTGGGGTTGTTTGTTTCATGGAGGTTAGGACTTTCGTGCCTTCCATGTCTGGGAGGCGAATGTCTACGAGCGCAAGGTTATAGAAGTTGGTTTGAGATTTCGCACGGCATCCTTGCCGTTGCTCGCGGTATCGACCACGTATCCTTCAGTCTTCAGAGCTTCAGCGACAACTTTGCGAATACCTTCATCGTCGTCTACGACGAGTATTCTGCCTTCCGTGCCTTCACTCATAATTGTTCACCTCCAGCCTGGTCTGTTGGATTGGAAGTTTCATCGTGAATGTCGTCCCCTTTCCGACTGTGCTCTGAAAGGAAATAGAGCCGCCATGGGCTTCTGTAATGCGTCTGCAGATTGGCAGCCCCAGCCCAATTCCCTTCGCCTTCGTCGTGTGTAATGGTGTCCAAATCTTCTCGACCATGTCCTGGGAGATTCCAACCCCTGTGTCGCGAATGGATATCGATACCTCTTTTTGTGGTTTATGCTGGAGATGGACAGTTTTCCTCCTTCCGGCATTGCGTCAATAGCGTTTTGAATAAGGTTGGCAAGTACACGTTCAATCTTGGGAACGTCGACAAGAATCTCTGGGGTGTCCGTCGTCGTATCCTCTATCATAACGTTCTGTGGAACCTTGATGCCCTTGAACGTCTGTGCTACGATCGATTTCGGTGTGGCGGGTAGTAGTTGGAGTTGCATTTCTCTTGAAAACTCCAACAGGTCGTTGACGATTCCATTTGCGTACTGAACTCCGTTGTCTATTACCTCTAGCATCTCGTTCGTGGAAGGATCGATGGAATCGCGGAAGTGCCTTCTTATGTTGTAAGCGGCTCCGGCTATACCTTGGAGAGGGTTACGTAGGTCATGACCAACCATACCCGCGGTTTCTCCAATCGCCGCGAACCGCTGCGATTTAACAAGCTGCGCTTCCAACCGTTTCTGGGGAGTCAAATCGACTAGGCAGAACAGAACTTTACCGAGCGATTGCTCGTAACCCGGAACCACAGCAGAAATCAGGTTGCAATGCTTCGTTTCGCCGAGCAGCGTTCTGATTTCGACTTCTGCTTCAAAATACTGCTTGCCTTTGGCCAACGAAACTATATCGCCCAAAAATTCTTGATTCGAGCCTGGTGTGAAGATGCGGCTTACCCGTTCGCCTCCGATAATTTCATCGGCCGACTTCGCGCCGTAGAGATCTAGCGTAGCTTTGTTCACGTTGACAACTCGGATGAGTGTAGAGCATTTGGCGAGGTCCTTCGGATGGTTAGCGAAGTGATCGTCAAAATCGGAAACGCCTCTTTGTCGTAATTCATCTAAGAATTGTTTGACTTCAGTGAGGTCGTCCTCCCACAGCGATACCGGAGAGGCTTCGAACAACTCACGGTACCTCTCCTCACTTCCTCGTAGTTCGGCCTCCAATCGTTTCTGGGGAGTCAAATCGACTATACAGATCAGGACCTTAGCGAGTGACTGCTCGTAACCAGGAATGACACAGCATATCACGTCACAATGCTTCGTCTCGCCTTGCAGCGTTCTGTTGTCCATTTCTGCCTCATAGTACGTCTTGCCTTGAGCCAACGCAACAAGTTCGCCTGAGAATTGTTTCCGATTTGATTCCTCTGTCAAGACTCCGCTTAAACCTCCGACAATCTCATCTATTGACTTCGCCCCGTAGAGGTTTAAAGTAGCTTTATTCACGTTGACAACATTCACCATTGCAAGACATTTGTCAACGTCGCCAGGGTTATTAGAGAAGTGGTCGCCAAAATCTGAAACTCCCTTTTGCCGTAATTCATTTAGGAATTGTCTCACTGCCGAGAAGTCTTCCTCCCAGAGTGATATCGGGCAGGCATCAAACAGTTCACGATATTTTTCCTCGCTTTCCTGTAGTTTCCTGGTTCTCTCTGCAATCAGATCCTCTAGATGCAGCGATTGTTGCCTCAACTTCTGTTCCAACCGTCACGTTCGGTGACATCAGGAGTATTCCTTCATGGTAAATGATGTTTCCTTGTTCGTCGTGAACATAACGGCCGTGGTCTTCTACCCAAATCTCTGAACCATCCTTCCGGCGCATACGGTATGCCTCCACTTCTTCTTGACCAGTATCCAGAATGTGGCTTCCACGTTCTTCGGCCGAGAAATACAGTTCCTTCCTGATGTCCATAATGGACAACACTTCCTGTTTACTCGCGTACCCGAACATCTTCACAAAAGCAGGGTTGACGTCGACAAATCGCCCCTCGTGTGTGCTAAGATATACTCCATCCAGCATCTGATCAAAGAGAGAACGGTATCGTTCTTCCGATTGACGAAGCTTCTCTTCATTACCCTTGCGTTCAGTGATGTCAACAAAAGAAAATTGAATTGCCGGCTTTTCTTCGTAGGTGATTTTCGTAGCTCTAGTCAAGACTGGTATTTCCGAACCGTCCTTCCTGGTCAGGCTTATCTCATAAGGAGGGAGGTCCTCGCCACGCTGCCTCTTGACAGCGTTTTCCTTGAGCAAACTCCTAGATTTCTGCGACACTACCTTCTCTATTGGGTCAATAGACGATACTAATTCTTCGTAAGTCCAACCCAACTTGAGGATTGCCGCACTGTTGATGTACCTCAGAACTCCATCCTGGAAAATACCGATTAGGTTGGGAGAATTCTCAACCATCGCACGATACTTCTCCTCACTCTCCTGCAGCGCCTTATCCATGCGTGCGCGTTCCGCTATGCCTTGATCGATCTCTGCGCCGATCCCAATGCTCAATCTCCCAGTAACCAAGATCACTACTGCGAGCCATCCCAACAGCTCCAACGACGTTACGAGTGATTCAGGGTAGATACTTCCCAGCATTTCATCAATGACGAGAGAAGTCACCAATGTCAGTGCTGAGGCTGGAAGAAAAGCTCGCAGCAGCCTAGCCTGTACCGAATCCCCCGTTAAAGTCCGCATTGGCCAACATTCTCGCCCAGCTGCAGCCCAGATCTCTGTTCCCAAGAATAGGAAGGCGATCGCCGCTAGAATTGAGACTGGTATTATTGGGCTGCCATAAAGCAGCGGGGCCTGGTACAAGTAGCCGATACTCGTCACGACTCCGCATGATAGGATAACTATCCCAAGCAAAGCGACACTAGCTCTCGTCCGCGTCCCTGAAGACGAGACGAGTAAGATCAGCGAAAGGCCCCCAAGGAGGAACATAACGCTCGTGACGATGGATATCCTGGCTAGCGGATATCCCTGAAGGGTAGCAGGATGAGGAAATATCACTGCCTCGATACTGAAACTTCCCGGAATCAGGGCGTCATAGATGGTTAATGAGGTCAACATTACAACGAGAACACCCACAAATCCGACTGGTATTCTAAACCGGGAATATTCAGGTCCCACACCGTACAGAAAGCACGATGCCCCCAGCAACACGACGAGGACAATGGTCAATGGAGCAATTGGAACAAACAACGGGTTAATTTGTGCAATGTTAAGCTGGCCGGTCACCCAGGCTAGAGTTCCAAACGCACCAATTGCTGCTAATGCGGTAAAGCATATTGAGATTATGAGCGGAAGTCTTGATCTATCCTCAGATATCGATGAGACCAATCCACTCTTCCTAAGCTTGAGTTTCTTTTCTTTTTTTCTTTCTTTTTCGATCAACATATGCCTATGTAACTTTACTGACGGATTCTGCATTTCTTCTTCGCCTCATCAACATATTCCAGGAGAGTGCGATTAGGATTGAGTGTGAACTCGAGCCCCAATTTGAGGTAGAATGTTTTGGCGATAGCTTTAGTTATAGTTTCTGTGCCGAGCGCCAAAAATCTGCTCTAGCGCAGTTAGTAGACTGTCAAGACTGTCAGGGAGTTGATCTCTCGAAATAGCGTGAAATGTCTGGAGATGGACATATAGCGCATCAACCACAGCTCGGCTAAGAAGATCAGTGATGGTTTCGTCTATGGATTCGACCAATGCATCATTGAACTCCCGTTGTGGTTGTCGCAATTCAATTCAATTTTGAAGGTGCCCGAACATTGTTGCGCCCTATCGATTTACTCTTCGATCTTCACCGTGCCTCGCTTTACCAGAATCCTGTCGTGGTCTTTGACGAACACTATTAGATCGCCGTTGTCAGCCCTGAGGAATTCTCTTACGAATTTCGGGAGGGTTAATTGATATTTCCCCGTAATAGTCGACTTGCCTACGACTTCCATGGAATCACACCTTAATGGAAGCATGGAATCCATGATCATAGACGTTCTGTCACCGTCGACAGTACCGTTGGGTGACACCCTGAAATCCTTCTATCTGCTGGTTAGATTCATCTTTTAAGAACCGAATCGATGCCTGGAGTCGGTCTTGATGACAAGAGGGGGGTATATGGGGAGGCGGTTCTCGGTTGCTATTCCAGGCTCAGTGGTCTCGGATACACCACATCTACGTGAAAAAACTGCTAAGCTTGGAGCAATCGCAAGGGCGTGCTCAATCTTCGGAGTGACCGAGATCATTCTCTATCCCGATGATCCCAATCGCGATCAAGGAGCGGACCTGCAATTCTGTACCGACATTCTAACCTACATTGAGACGCCACAATATCTCCGCCGGAAATTGTTCAAGCTGAGCCCCACGTTCGAATTCACGGGCATCTTACCCCCACTACAGATCCCTCCACATAATGTACCAAGCTCTCTGTCGGAAGTCCAAGTGGGGGATTTTAGAGATGGCGTGGTTGCTGCGCGTAGCGGCTCAGATGTGGAGGTTGATGCTGGACTAAAGGAAACTGTCGAATGTCAAGGAAATTATCAGGTCGGCGAAAGAGTTACGCTTCAACTCACTCAAGCGGGGATGGAGTTGCGTGGGAAAATCGTAGAAGCATCGAGTACGAACCTATATTGGGGCTACGGAGTAACCCGCTCAAAATTCAAGCTTGCATGCCTGCTTGAGAGTGAACAATTCAATCTAAAGATCGGTACGTCACGATATGGGACGCCTGTAGAAGAGGTTTGGGCGGAGATCAGTCAATCGCTGAGTGATGTTGAATCAGTTCTAATCGCTTTCGGCTCACCTAAAAGGGGATTACTGGATATTCTCGGTCAAGAAGGCAAGAAACCAAAGGATCTCTTTCACTTCTTCGTAAACACGGTCCCCTCTCAGCAAGTCGCGACCGTTCGAACAGAAGAGGCTTTATTCATCACGTTGGGCATGCTTAACGAAATGAAACTTAAGTGACTACCCTTGGCAAAAACGATTCCGCTTTATGGCGCAGATGGGAAATCTGCCGGAACGGTGTCTCTTCCACGATTTTTCGAAGCCCCCGTGCGCGCTGATCTCATCAGACGCGCGGTCGTGGCCATACAAAGTCATTCCTTCCAACCCCAGGGCCGGAATCCGATGGCCGGCAAAAGAACGACGGCCGCATCTTTGGGAGTCGGGCACGGAATGTCTCGAATCCCACGGGTTAAAGGTGAACGATATGCGAGGGGTGGACTGGCCGGGTTTGCGCCGAGTACCGTTAAGGGGCGGTTAACGTTTCCACCTACATCAGCAAAGCGCTCTGGTAAGAAGATAAATCGAAAGGAGCTTAGGCTCGCAATGCTCTCCGCGGTTGCAGCCACTTCCTCCAATCCCTTGGTTCAAGCTCGTGGGCATAGAATCGCAGACGACTTAGAACTGCCCCTCGTCGTTTCGGACGATGCAGAGAAACTAACGAAGAGCTCTGAAGCGGAGAAGATACTCAAGAACATTGGAGTGTGGGAGGATGTTGAGAGAGCCTCTGAGCGAAAGATTCGCAGCGGAAAAGGCAGCGTACGCGGACGTCCTCACAAAACACGCGTGAGCGCATTGATTGTTGTCTCGAAACGCCAAGGCGCGGAAAGAGCCTTTGGCAATTTCAGTGGTGTCGGCGTTGTAGACGTATCCAGCCTAAACGTTAGTGACCTAGCCCCCGGAACTCAACCAGGTCGACTAACTATATGGACCGAGTCAGCTATCAAAGGGCTTGAGACCCGCATGGGAGGAACTCCGGCTTGACAAAGCTAGCAACAAACGACGTAGTCAGGTACCCCTTGCTCTCCGAAGACGCCGTGACGCTGCTCGAAGCGGAGAATAAAATCACGTTCATTGTCGATAGACGCTCAGACAAACACGACATCAAACGGGCGGTTCAAGAACTCTACGAAGTCAAGGTTCTAGACGTAAGAACCCTAATCACACCAGAGGGCGACAAGAAGGCCTTCGTCAGACTCACGCACGGACTTCAAAGCTTCTGATCTAGCGGTCAGGTTAGGCATACTATAGAAAATTGTGCTCATCATACGCACCTCGAAGCGGCAACATTATTTAGAACAGAACCGAACGATCGCTGATGTGCTAAGTCTTGCCTCGTGAATTCCTATACAGAGGTCATACCTTCGAAGCGTTGCAACAGATGTCTATGGACGAATTCATCAGAATACTCCCCTCGAGGCAAAGACGGTCCCTTACTCGGGGATTGACTGCTGAGCAACGAACATTGATGGAGCTCATCCGAAATTACCGCAGGACCAAGTCGAAGGATGCTAAGCCGATTAAGACACATTGCAGGGACATGGTGGTTATCCCCGAAATGGTAGGGTTGAATCTCCTGATCCACAGCGGTAAGGAATTTACCGCGCTCGACATCAAACCCGAAATGTTAGGCCACTACGTCGGAGAATTCGTAATCACAAACAAGAAAGTACAACACGGAACACCAGGCATCGGAGCATCAAGAAGCTCAATGTACGTGCCACTTAAGTAGGCATCATTCTGACCGGGGCTCCTCAACTCAAATAGCCTGACCTTCTCTGGTCCGGCTAGTGAACTCTACTAGATTCTAACTGCTCCGTCTTTTCGCGAACACAGAAACCTGGGATAGCGATTACTACGCCCAACACTAGTGCGATGAGAATTGATAGAGCATCGCTTGAGGGCTGCGGGCTGGCTTGCGTTACGTTCGGCTGGGCAGTCTGTTGCATCAAGAGCTGCGCTCGCGGGGCGGTAGTTGGTGAAACATATGGAACGTATCCTACTGCTACGCCAATAAGAATGCCCAGCAGGGCGGCTAACCAGATTCTCTTCTCCATCTTCTTCAATTAGACTTCAGCCTCAATTTGGATAACTCTACGTTTTCGAACAACGATTTCCCCTAAAGAACGCTGGTCCTTCCACATACGCAGGCATTCATACCAAGAGATACCCGCGCCAGCAGCCCCCAGCACAATGCCAGCCGGCTCTACCGTGCCGGTTTGAAGGATTGCTTCAATGGAATACGCCAGTACGGCCGTCGTAAGGAAGATTGCGTAGAACAGGTATCGGGGTAGTATAAGGTGGCCAACTTTGAGAAACGACTTCAAGGACCCTATCTGAACCTGCTGCTTCAGAAAATAGTCACCGCCAGAATCCTTGTCAACCACCCCTAGCTCACGAAGCTTCTCGAGATGGTACAAGGCGATGCTCGGACTTGACATAGAAAGCGCCCTCTGGGTTTCGCGAACACCCACGGATCCGGAACTCTTGAACAGGTACCAATACACCCTAAGTGTTGTACCATGAATCTCGCTTTCTCTCGTTGGTGGAGACTTGGTGGATTCCAATGTTAGGTCAGTAAGAAAGTATGCTTGAGACTAGATAGAACTTACTTCAGGACGAAAAGCCGAGTCGGCATTGGAAAAGTTCTATTCACGCGTCAAGTCATTACAATTAGGGTCTGTCTTGGCTAGACGTGAATGGCAGAGGAGTCGGCGCAGAATGGTTCCCGGAAGGAGAATGGAATCTGAGAAGATTTCGGACTTGAGTGAAGCTACTAGGCGTGCGGAGGTATTCGCTAGAACCGCGTGGCATCAGGCAGCGGTTACCGACAAGTACGAAGATGCGGAGTTCTATGTTGTCAAGGGCGTATCTCCCAGGGGCGAGTGGACAGTTATGTTCGATAAGAAAAGTGGCAAGAGAGTAATCCCTCCATAATACGGGTGACCTTAGGTCTGATGGTGCCGCACACAGATTCAAAGTTGCTCGGTGCACTCACATAGCCTGTCGGTGACAACCCCGCTAGTCCAGATAGGCTCTCCCTGTCTAGGAAAGCAAGCAGGGACTGATTTAGAGCATTTTGCGGATTTCTTCCATGTTCCGGAGGAAGTCCTTCTCGGTTTGCGTATCTGGTGAGAATGTAGGGTCTAGAATCAGCTCGTCAGGTCCGTGTGCTTTGATTGCTGCCACATCCTCCTTGATCTGTGCTAGCGTCCCCGAAAAGAACGCTCTATCTTTTCCTTGTGATTGTGGAGTAACGGCGAAGTTGTATCGAGCGATAACTCTTCAAATTGGCTGGATCGCGTCCCACCTCTTTCACCAGGCTTTTGAGTTGCGTTGTAGTCGATTTGAGTTGCTCGACTGTCATGCCTACCGGCATCCATCCGTCAGCCAGCTTGGCTGTTCGTTTCATTGCGGCTGGGGAGAATGCGGCTAGGTAAATCGGAGGGTGAGGTTTCTGGACTGGTTTCGGTTGGATTATGGATTTTGGAAGTTGGAAGTATTTGCCGTGAAACTCTGCGGGGTCGGTGGTCCATATTGCACGAAGTACGCCTATGAACTCATCTGCGCGTTTGCCACGTGTTTTCACATTCGCTCCGGTGGCGTCATATTCATCTTTCGACCAACCGAGCCCGAAACCAACTCTTAGCCTGCCTCGGGATAAAACATCCAGCGTGGTTAAGCGACGTGCTAGGGTCACTGGATTATAGAAGGGAATATCCAGTACGCTCGTTCCTAATGCTACCCGGCTGGTATGTGCAGCGGCGAACGTCAGCGTCTCCAACGGGTCGAAAACACGTTTGTAAGGGTCAGGTAGGGGACCACCGAAGTATGGTGTCTGAGGATTCGTGGGGTAAAGTAATCGATCCGTCACCCAAACGCTATCATACTTCAACTCCTCAGCCCGTTTCGCAACCGTAACAATCGAATCAGCGTTAGCAGCAGGGCCTATCTGCGGAAGGAAAAATCCGATTTTCATGAGCAATCCCGCGTGTGGAAGTAGCCGCGCTATAAATCGGTTGGCATTGTGGATTCAAATTGGTCATGCATGGCTCACGCTTCTACGACGAACATCGCAATAACATCGCGGGAGTGACCTGAGAGACAATTCTTGCTATTTGTTTACACTATTCAGTTAACTCAACGTTTTTTAGGGGTACTGCGCACATGCGGCTGCGCACGGTGCAATCAGAATGCCAAAGTGGGGATACTCGGTTAAGGAGTTCGATCCTGACCGAGCAGTCAAGTGTTCAGGAAGGGAGTTGAAAATATCCCCAAAGCACGCAACCGAAATCTGTCGAAAGCTCCGAGGAATGAGATTAGATTCCGCGAAAGATCTTCTGGAAGGAGTAACACTCAAGAAACGGGCGATAGCCTTCCGACGCTACCATAAGGAAGTACCGCACCGAAGTCTGGATGAGGGCTGGTATGCTGGCCGTTATCCAGTGAAAGCTGCGAAGACATTCCTCTTTCTGCTCGAGGAACTCGAATCCAACGCAGAGTACAAAGGGTTGGATGTTGACCGATTAAGAATTGTCCACGCGGCTTCCCAGAGGGGAATGAAAACGCAACGTGTCATTTCGAGGGCGTATGGCAGAGCATCGCCGTACCGAAACACTCTCGTTCACATTGAGCTAATGGGCTATGAGGTAGCTGAGTGACTTGCCCCTTCACAATTATTTCGTAAAGGAAAACGCCCGTAGGGCTGAGATCGACGAATTCCTATCTCAGGAACTGAAACGGGCGGGTTACAGTAAGGTTGAGATGAGCAAGACACCTCTGGGAACGAGAGTTGTAGTGTACGCGGCGAAACCAGGCCTAGTAATAGGCAGACGGGGCCAAAGTATTCGGGACTTAACCGCCGTCCTTGAGCAACAGTTCGGCGTTCAGAACCCGCAGATTTCGGTGGCGACACTGGAAGCGCCAGAACTTGATCCCAAGGTGGTGGCGTCTCAAATCGCAATGGCGCTTCAACGTGGAATTCATTTTAGGCGTGCGTGCTATTGGGCCCTCCAGAGAACGATCGAGGCCGGAGCGCTAGGGGTTGAGATCTCAATTCGCGGGAAACTTACTACTGACAGAGCTCGTTATGAGAAATACAAAGCCGGTTACCTGCCTTCCGTCGGAGAGGCAATTGACAGGATCGTCCGGGTTGCAGTTGTTGACACGCAACTGAAACAGGGGCTTTTCGGGATTAGGGTTCGCCTTATGCCGCCGAATGTAAGTTTACCAGACAGACCCGTCATTCGGGATGTCCCAATGGGACCAGCTCCGTCGCCGAAGCCAGTGGTTGCTCAAGTCGCCGCGGAAGGCGGGTAGTACAGGAGGTTGCTGAAGTTGCCGATACTTCGGAAACGTGAAATTAGGCAGCTCCTTCCTGAGGAGAGGGAGAAGAGGCTAGCCGAGATGAGGACTGAATTGGTGAAGTTGCGTACGACCGTCAAGTCCGGTGGCAATATTGATAATGTCGGAAGGATTCGAGAACTCAAACGGACCGTGGCAAGGTTGCTTACAATCGAACATGAGAAACCCATACCTGAGGCAACTCAATCATGATGCGCATTACGCCGCAGAATATTCTTAGGCACGAGTTAATTGGACTGACTGTCCGCGTGACCCAAGCGACAGACCCTTCCTTCAAGGGTATTCGAGGAACAGTTGTGGACGAGACCAAGAACATGCTCAAGATACTAGGCCCCGAGAAGGCCCTTATGATCCCGAAGGAGATTGCGACTTTTAGGTTCAACCTACCGAGCGGGATCCGGGTTGATGTCGACGGAGAACGGTTAGTGGCTCGACCCGAGAGCAGACTCAAGACTAGAGTTAGGCGATGGTAATGTCAGACCTCGGAATAGGTGCGATTGCACCAAAGAAAGCTTGCGATGATCGTAACTGCCCGTTCCATGGCGGTCTATCGGTGCGAAGAAAATTCCTCGACGGGCGAGTAGTAAGCGCAAAGATGATGAAAACGGTAACAGTGGAAAGGGATTACCAACAATACGATCCGAAGTATATGCGGTATGAAAAACGTCGAAGCCGAATTTTGGCCCACAGTCCGCCGTGCCTAGAGGTGCGGGAAGGTGACAGGGTTAAGGTTGCTGAATGCAGACCGATCAGCAAAGAAGTCGCCTTTGTAGTCGTAGAGAAATTAACAGGAATTTCTTGACGTAACGACACAATTCTAACAACATAACCTTAATTTGTTGCAGCAACGTTCAGCAGCGCCTTACGTGAAGGAAAATTGCCAGCCCCCAAGACTAGAGCTGTCAGCGCCAAGGGAATGGTAGAGTATCGGCCGCGTATTGCACGGGGGCTACCAAACGGAAGCCGCATCAACTGCGCCGATAACACTGGCGCCAAGGAATTGAAAGTTATACAGGTTCTCGCTCACCACACCCGCCTTAGGCGAGTTCCCTCAGCCTGCGTTGGCGACATGATCATGGTTTCGGTATCGAAGGGAACGCCGGACTTGAGAAGGCAAATGTTCCCGGCAGTCGTCGTTCGCCAAGTTCGAATTTTCAGGCGCCCCGACGGAACTAGGCTCTCTTTTCATGACAATGCAGGAGTTATCATGACTCCCGAGGGCGAGTTGAAGGGCACCGAAATTCGTGGACCAGTGGCGAAAGAAGCAGCAGAACGATGGCCTAGAGTAGCCAACCTCGCAAGCATAATCATCTGAGGGAACATGGATGAACGTACGCCGACCCTCAAAGCAACGAAAGAAAAACTATAACGCCCAAGGCCAAGCCCTCAGAAAGCTACTTGCCGCATCACTTTCCGAAGAATTGCAGACGACCCAAGGAAGAAGATCCTATCCTGTTCGGAAAGGGGACACCGTGAAAATCCTACGAGGGGATTACGCGGGAGTTGAAGGAAAGGTAAATGACATCGACACCCGCGGCCAACGATTGTTCGTCGAAGGAGTCTCGCGGGAAATGACATCAGGCACCTCAACCAACGTATCAGTTCACAGTTCGAAGGTCATGATTACCAAACTCAACCTCGACGACAAATGGCGAACAGAATCAATCAAACTAACGCAGACAAAACCAAGCAAGGAAGGCACTGAATAATGGCACGCAAAGGCGGACTCCGCCACCTAAAGAGACTAGCCTCCCCGGCCTTCTGGCCCATACATAGAAAGGAATCCCCATGGGTGCCGAAACCGAATCCTGGAGCGCACGGATCCTCGCTCTGCCTCCCGCTAGAACTCATCGTCAGGGACGAACTGAAACTCGCGAAGGATCGCCGAGAAGTATCGAAGGTACTCGCTGGAGGAAAGGTAAAGGTAGATGGGAGATCGAGACTTGAGAAGAATCACCCCGCGGGCCTTATGGATGTAATCGAATTTACAGACACGAACCTAACATACCGAATGCTGCCGGTGAAGGGCAAGGGTCTTAGCCTCATTAAGATTTCAAAAGAAGAAGCCAAGTTCAAACTCTGCAAGATCCTACGAAAAAGAACAGCGCCGAAAGGGCTCATACAATATGGAACGCACGACGGGCGAAGTCTCAGCGTCCCACCGACGGACACGCAGGCAGCAGCGTACTCAACTAACGACACCTTGCGAATCAGTATACCCACGCAACGAGTACTGAACCACATAAAATTTGAGAAGGGCAACTACGCTTTGGTCACAGCCGGCCGCAACCTTGGGAAGAGCGGCAAGATTGTGGAAACACAACCCGGAACCGCTACCCGCCCTGCTATGGTGAGGATAGAAGACGACACTGGAAACAAGTTCGATACAGTACTCGCCTACACATTCGTGGTCGGCACCGACAAACCAGCCATAAAATTGGAGGCAGCTTAGGCCATGCAAACCGTAACCGAAACGATACACGAAAATCCGATGCGAACCATCAAACTCGCGAAGGTCACAGTGCATATGGGAGTAGGGAAATCGGGCGAAATGCTCGAGAAAGCAAAGAAAATAATTACCGAGCTGACCGGTCAAAAACCCTGCACCAAACAAGCCAAGATGACGATAAAGGAGTTTGGCATACGTGAAGGAGAACCAATCTCCTGCCTGACAACCCTGCGAGGTGAAAGGGCCGCCACATTTCTGAAACGAGCGCTCGATGCAGTGAATAACTCAATTAAGCGATCAAGCTTCGACGAAAATGGAAACTTTGCTTTCGGCATAAAGGAACACATTGAGATTCCAGGCACTAAGTACGTGCCGGAGTTAGGCATCATCGGAATGGATGTTGTCGCAACCCTCGAACGCCCCGGTTTCCGGGTTAAGAGAAGAAGGATCAGGCCTTCCAAAATCGGCAAATCTCAAAGAGTAACACGAGAAGACGCAATCAAATTCGTTACAGACAACTTTGGGGTACAAATTAGCGAGGCCTAGATAGAATGGCCAAGATAAAAGCGAAAAAGGTTCGAAAGTACGGAAAGGGCAGCAGGCCATGCAGACGATGCGGCCAATACGGCCCCGTCATCCGAAAGTACGACCTCTACCTCTGCCGACAATGCTTTCGGGAACTAGCGCCGGCCCTGGGCTTCAAGAAATACATGTAGGTTGGGAAATTTTGGTCATCGTCGAATTAATCGAAAGGAACCTTCCGATTCCCGAAGGAGTTCAACTCAGCGTCGAGGGACGGAGAATTAAAGCCACGGGACCAAAGGGAGAGCTGGAAGAAGACTTCGCACACCTACCCGTTCAGTTTGAATTAAAGGATCAGACACTAAGAATCTTTGCGCCATGGGCAAGAAAACGTGAAGTCGCGCTCGTTGGCACAGCCCTAGCTCACGTTAGAAATATGATCCGCGGCGTGACCTCAGGCTACACCTACAAACTCAAGATTGTGTACGCGCACTTCCCGGTGACTGTAAAGGTAATCGAGAAGGAAAAGAAACTTACAATAGACAACTTCACGGGCGAGAAGACTTCACGTGTCATTAAAATCGTTGGAAATGCCAAGGTGAAGGTCGCAGGCGACGAACTACACGTCCAAGGAATCAGCCTCAGCGATGTAAGCCAAACCGCGGCGAACATTCAAGACGGAACCAGGATACCAGACAAAGACCAGCGCGTCTTCCTAGATGGAATATACATCTTCGAGAAGAATGAGGGAATGTAAATGTCATACAAAAGACCCCACTTCGTCCGAGAGGAGAGTTGGCGCTACAAGCGAGTTAAGCCACCCTGGCGAGCCCCGCACGGCAAGACAAGCAGAGTCAGACGCAGCAAAGAAGGATGGCCACCCGTAGTAAAGATAGGTTACTCGAGACCGAAGGCAACGCGCGGCCAACACCCGTCAGGCCTCAAAGAGGTCATGGTATGGCGACCAAAAGACCTGGAGGGGATCGATTCAAAGACTCAGGCCGCAAGAATAGCTCATACGGTAGGAGAAAACAAGCGGGTACAGATTCTGGAAGATGCAAAGAAGGCTAACATCAGAGTTCTAAACCCAGGGCTGAAGAAACCGGCGGAAGTCGTGCCCGAAACAGTTACAGAACCCACAGAAGCCACCGTTGAAACCGAAGCTCCACCTGAATTGGCTGCCGAAACTAAAACCGGCGTGACTGAAGAACCCGCACCAAAATCAGAGACGAAGGAAACAGAAAAGCCCGGAAAGAAAGAGTCTAAGAAACGCCGCACCGGTAAGAGTGGCAAGAAGAAGGGTAAGAAATGAGCGTCGTAAGCCAGAAACGATTGGCGGCTGAAATCCTAAAGGTCGGCCGCAGCAGAGTCTGGGTCGACCCAGAGGACACCGATAGAGTGTCATCAGCGATAACTCGCGAGGAAATCCGCAAACTCATTCACGAGGGCAGCATCAAGAAAGTACCCCAAATCGGAATCAGTCGAGGAAGAAAGCGGGCACGGCGAGAGGAACTGTTGGCTGGGCGCCACAAAGGCCCAGGTAGTGTCAAGGGAAGCACTACTCATCGTAAGAGGCGATGGGTGATTCGAATAAGGTCGATTCGGAACAGACTCCGGACATTGCGTGACAAACGATTCATAACTACACAGGTTTACAGGAAGCTTACACTCATGGCCAAGGGCGGAACCTTTCGGAGTGGGGCACATTTGGACGAGTACATAGAAACGCACAAGTTGTCGAGGAGACGCTAAAATGCAAACCGCACAAACACAAAGAGCTGAGGCCGGCTGGGTTCCCAAGACCAAAGTCGGCAAAATGGTCCAGAGCGGAGAAATAGTCTCGCTCGAAGACATCTTTACTCAAGGACTGAAGATGAAAGAACCCGAGATAGTCGACGTATTACTGCCAGGCTTAAGGCAGGAAGTTCTCGGCATTGGGTTCGTACAGAAACAAACTGACGCAGGCGAGAAGTCACGATTCAAAGCAGTGGTTGCTGTTGGGAATGGAACCGGCTTCCTCGGTGTTGGTCAAGGTAAGGCTAGACAGGTGCGTAGTGCGATTGACAAAGCAACTCTAGCTGCTAAGCTAGGCGTCGTTCCAATACGACGCGGATGCGGAAGTTGGGAGTGTGGTTGCGGCCAAGCTCACTCGATCCCATTCAGGGTAAGAGGCAAGTGCGGCAGCGTGGCAATCGAGGTTCTACCCGGACCTAGAGGGCTCGGACTCGTTGGGGGAGAAACTCCAAAGATCATTCTCACATTAGCTGGCATTAAGGACTGCTGGACTAGAAGCTTTGGATCGACGAGCACAGTGGGCTCAATGGCGTTCGCAGTTTACGAGGCGCTCCGGAGCACCTACGGCATCGTCGCACCGAAAGACTGGGTTGTTTAGCCGACCTAGATTACGCCCAACGCCTTACCGGTCTTCTCAAACGCTTGGAGCGCAATATCCAAGTCAGCCTTCGAATGCCCAGCATTCATGATCGTCCGTATCCTTGCCTTATCGCGGGCGACCATAGGAAACACGATGGGTAGCGCAAAAACGTTCTCGTCGAAGAGCATCTCACTCATCTTGCGAGCCGTCGAACTCTGACCAACGATAACAGGGGTAATTGGTGTCTCGCTAGCACCTGTATCAAAGCCCAAACTGCGCAAACCAGTCTTGAAGTAACGTGTATTCTCCCAAAGCCTCTTCAAATGCTCAGGCTCGTGCTCAATGACCTCAATGCTCGCCTTACATGAAGCAACAACACTCGCCGGGTGAGAACCACTCAGCAACCAAGTTCTCGACTTATTCAACGCATAATTTACCAAGTCTTTCGAGCCGGCAATGTAGCCACCCACGACGCCGAACGCCTTAGAGAAAGTGCCCATCTCCACGTCTACCTTTCCCTCGATGTGGAAGTGTGAAGTAATTCCTCGACCCGCATCTCCGAGAACTCCATCTCCATGGGCGTCGTCGATGTACGTCATTGCACCATGTTGCGCTGCGAGCCTAACAATTGCGTCGGCAGGCGCGATATCGCCATCCATGCTGAAGACGCCGTCAGTAACAATCAAAATATGTTTGTAATTCTTCGTCTCAGCATCATCCAATACACGCTTAAGATCATCTGCGTCACGGTGTTTGTAGACGGTTCTCTCGGCACGGCTGAGACGAACACCATCAATTATGCTTCCATGGTTGAGTTCGTCACTGATTATCAGATCCCCTTCACTCGCGAGTTGTGGGATCAGACCTGCGTTCACTGCAAACCCCGTTGAATACGCTAGGGATGATTCAGTGCCCTTGTACTTGGCGAGGGCTTGTTCAAGCTCGATGTGTGCTTGCATTGTTCCGGCAATCGGCCGAACAGAACCAGAGCCAGCTCCGAACTTCTCTATTGCATCCAGAGCGGCTTTCTTCACTTTTGGATGGTTGGTTAGGTTAAGGTAGTTGTTCGAACACAGCATCAGAACTTTTCTGCCCGAAACGATAGTCCAAGGTCCGTTGCTGCTCGCGAGGATGCGTACTCGCCAATCAAGGTCCTCCGAAACCAACCTATCGTATTCCTGGCGCAAAAAAGAACGCGGGTCTCTCTTGACACTTGACGGCAATGCCATAAGATCTCAACTATTGCCTGAGTCCAGAGATGTTGCCAAAATAGGTTTGCCCGTGGAAGCTGCAGGCAAAACATAAAGGTTGAACGCGTCGTTAGAACGACGAACCGATTGTGAAGGCATTCGCGAAGATTCGCCCCGAACCTGGCTTAAAGGAAATTAAGGTGGATCAACCTCAGCCGGGCTATCGTGAGGTTCTCGTCAAGGTGAATGTGACCTCAGTTTGTGGGACGGATTATCACATTTACAGCTGGGACGAGTGGGCGCAAGCGCACATAAAACCTCCACGCATCATCGGGCACGAATTCGCAGGCGAAGTCGTAGAACTGGGACCGGACGTGACCACGCGAAAAGTCGGAGATATGGTCGCCGCGGAGAGCCACATCGCATGCGGCACCTGTTACCAATGCCGAACTGGCAACGCTCACATATGTGAGCGACTTCGGATAATAGGAGTCGATGTCGACGGATCGTTTGCGGATTACGTCAAAATTCCCGAGCAAAACGCGTGGCCAATTCCAAAGGAAGTACCGACCGAAACCGCATCAATTCTCGAACCTCTGGGAAACGCTGTGCACGCAGCCTTTGCGGCTGACATCGCAGGAAACGACGTCACAATTTTCGGCTGCGGCCCAGTAGGCCTCTCAGCAGTTGCTCTAACGAACGTTTCGGGCGCTCTTTCAGTTACAGCTGTTGATGTTAACGAGTACAGGTTGAAGCTTGCTGCTCGAATGGGAGCCTCGAAGACCATCAACTCCAAGGAACGAGACGCCGTGGCGGAGATTCATGCCGATACCGAAGGACGCGGCGCTGGAGTAGTTCTAGAGATGTCAGGAAACGAAGTCGCCATTGGAAATGCATTTCGCGCAGTGCGCAACGGCGGGACCGTGATACTGTTTGGGCTTCCATCGAGAGAGGTGAAGCTGAACGTTGGCGATGATCTGATCTTCAAAGAAGCTCATGTTCGCGGCATCGTGGGGCGCGAGATCTTCAGGACTTGGTATAAGGTCGAGGCTCTCCTAAAGTCGGGAAAGGTTGACCTGCGGCCGTTGATAACTCATCGAATGTCGCTCAACCAACTCGATGAAGCAATGAAACTAGTTGGTTCAGGAGATTGTGGTAAGATCGTGCTAACCCCGTGATGCCGGAAACATTTATCTTAGGCACTTCTGAACCTCGCGTGATTCAATTAACGATCGAGTGAAGGTTGTCCAGTTGGCCACAAGGTTGAGGAAAGGGCGTCGTCTAAGGGCTTCACGTACTCACGGTTGGGGTACATCTGGCCAACACAGAGGAACCGGAATGCAGGGAGGAGCCGGCATATCTGGAAGATACAGAGGCAAGCGGTCGCGCTTGATCAGAACCGGGGAATTCGCCCATATGCACTACAAGGGGAAGAAAGGCTTCACTCCTGTTTCTGCAAGCAAGGATCCCGGGCGGACTTTGGACCTGTGGCAACTATCAAGCTTGGTTGACAAACTAGTTGCTGAGAAGAAGACCCAAACAACGGGGGAAAAGATTGTGGTGGACCTAAAGGAACTTGGGTTCAGGAAACTGCTTGGGTCAGGTTCCATCTCGAGACCTGTTCAAGTGAAGGTGGACAAGTGTTCTGAAGGTGCCGCGAAGAAGTTGAAGGAAGCCGGCGGAGAATTGATCAGCGCTACGGCCGCCAAGTGAATTTGAATGGTCCGTTTCATCGAGCTCTTCAAACCGATTGCTCGTTTCTTCCCTGACATTAAAGCGCCCGACAGGAAAGTTGCCTTTAATGAAAAGATTTTCTGGACCGCTATCGCGCTCATCATCTACTTCGTAATGTCGCAAACCCCTCTCTACGGAATCGGCAACGCGGGGCTAAACGACCCTCTAGGCTCGCTTAGAGTAATCTTCGCTTCAAACCGCGGCACGCTTATGGAACTTGGAATCGGACCCATAGTCACCGCCGGCCTGATTCTCCAAGTCTTGGCAGGCTCGAAGATGGTGAACATTGATATGAGCAACCCCGAGGACCGATCGCTATTCACCAGCGCGAGCAAGATTCTTTCAGTCGTCATGACTATTTTTGAGGCTTCAGCATACATACTCGGAGGAACCTATGGCTCCATCCCCGTCACGACGGAAATGGTAATCATGCTTCAACTCGTCGCGGCAGGACTTATCGTACTGTTGCTTGACGAGCTCCTTCAGAAAGGCTGGGGGCTGGGAAGCGGAATCAGCCTCTTCATCGCCGCCGGAGTGGCATCCACAATTTGGTGGGATTCAGTAGCACCGATGGGACCAATGTCAGACGGCAAGTACCTAGGCGCGTTAATCGCCTTCTCCCAGGGAGTCAGCGGTGGCCTCGTCGGGGTACGAACGGTCCTCTCGCACACGGGAGGTCTCCCAGATATGGTCGCGTTCATGACGACGCTAGGCGTCTTCGCAATCATAATCTACTTCAACGGCATGCGTGTTGAAATCCCCGTCTCATATGCAAGGTACCGTGGCTTCCGTGGAAAATTCCCATTGAAGCTATTCTA
The DNA here is from genome assembly GCA_963833125.1 of Candidatus Bathyarchaeota archaeon. Taxonomy (GTDB): domain Archaea; phylum Thermoproteota; class Bathyarchaeia; order 40CM-2-53-6; family 40CM-2-53-6; genus FEN-987. Next base: position 104,767 of record CAWHWX010000019.1, read on the forward strand.
TGTCTCAAACATTCCAGTAATCTTCGCAGCCGCCCTCTTTGGTAACATCTACTTCATTTCACAACTGATCTGGCAGAGGTACAACAATCTCAACGCCAACTTCTGGCTAAACCTGGTTGGCACCTTCACCGTCCAGGGAACTCAATATCAACCGTCGGGTGGACTGGTCTATTACGTCGTTCCCCCTCAGAGCCTCCAGCTCACGCTTACCGATCCGTTGAGGGCGTTGGTGTACTTGGGTCTGTTAATCATGGGCTGCGTATTTTTTGCGGTGACATGGGTGGAGGTTGGAGGCATGGATTCCCGAACTGTTGCCAGGCAGTTGCTGGATTCGGGGATGCAGATCGAGGGGTTCAGGCGATCTGAAGTCCCAATAAGACAGATCCTAGACCGGTACATTCCAGTTGTTACAATTCTGGGTGCTATCCTCATTGGCCTAATCGCTGGAGTGGCGAACTTCCTTGGAGCATTCGGTTCTGGAACTGGCATCCTTCTAACGGTGGGCATCATAGAGCAATACTATCAAATCTTCGTGCAAGAGAGGATCACGGAACTTTACCCAGCCGCCAGAGGGTTCCTGGGTGAATAGGCGCTGTCACGGACGGTCGTGGTGACCGGTATTCCCGGCGTGGGCAAAACCACCGTTCTCAGCGAGTTGCAGGACTTAGCGAAGCAAAATCGAGTAAACTTAACAGTCTTGAACTTCGGGACAATAATGAATGAGATAATGCGTGATCTTGGCAAGGAAATGAATAGGGACGAGATGAGAGAGCAGGGGATCGACACTCAGCGGAAGGTTCAGGAGCTGGCAGCCAACGAAATATCAAACCGAGCTGGTCAAGGGACGATTGTAGTCGACACCCACATGTTCGTTAGGACAAACGTAGGCATGTGGGCAGGCCTTCCCCAGAACGTACTTCAGACGCTTGGCCCGCGACTATTTGTGCTCATCGAGGCTGATCCTGAACAGATTGTGGGGAGACGGAAGATTGACACTGATCGGAAGCGGGAGCAGTCATTGGTTGAGGATATTGCGTTCGACTTGCAATGGTCGAGGGCTACTGCAGCAGCCTCTGCGGTTGCGACGGGTGCTCCTGTTAAGGTTATAAGAAATGATGCAGGTAAGCAGAAGCAAGCGGCACAGGAGTTGTTCGAAGCTATCCGTAAATTAGTTGTGGCTTAACCTTGAACACTTCAACCAGACCAGGAATCATCGTTCTAGCGTTTCTCATCGCTGTAGCAGTTACATTATTTCTAATGCAGCCCTCCGCGGCTCAACAGACCTCCATTACGAATTCAGGCTCAATTCACGTTTATCAGAGCGCGACGACGAACAGCACGACAACGACGAGCACGAACTCAAGCGCTCCATTCGGTTTAGGATTCATTACTACTCCAGTTGTTGCGTGGGTTAAAGGCGCCCTGACACCCTATATCGGTAACCCTCCGCAAATCCCGCTCTCCACCCTGTTTACCATCGGAGTGGCCGCTTGCATGGCCCTAATTTCGTCTACGGCAGCCAAAGTACTAGTGGATTACGACATGGTTCGGTCAACTATGAAAGAGGTTCAGGCTTGGCAGAAAGAGTTGAACGCCGCAAAGAAAGCGAAGGACGAGCAGACAACATCAAAGCTCATGAAGAAAAGCCAAGCAATGATGAAGCAGCAGTCTCGGGCAAGCATGGAGCAAATGAAGGTTACCGCCGTGACGTTCGTTCCTTTTCTTCTGATTTGGTATTTGCTAAACGCGGTGCTCGGAGCCAATACGGTTGCATTTGCACCGTTCCCTCTCCCGATTATGGGCACTTCCCTCAGGTTCTTTTACTGGTACTTACTCTGCTCCTTCTCGGTAAACCTTCCACTGATGAGGATCTTCGGAATCGGAATGAGTGATAGCTAGTTGCCAAGACGAGCCCTTCGTAACCGGAACATAAAGCGGAAGAACGTGAGACTCCCTGGTGGAAGGACTGCAATTCATTATCATAGAGTAGGCCCTGGCCGCGGCGCGTGCGCTTCATGCGGTATGCCACTACGCGGCACTGAACCAAAATCACTCAGAAGAGGAGCAAGATCCTCAAAACGACCGTCTAGGCCTTTTGGCGGTTCACTCTGCCACGCATGCGTTCGAGAAATGGTTCGACAAGCAACCAGAGTCGGGTAGAACACCATTGCCGGGGCCGGTTATCACGGTGAGTGGCCCCCATGGGACGGGAAAGTCGACTTACGCGAAAGCCTTGGCTGAAGCGTTATACTTGCGTTATGTTTCTGCCGGCGAATTATTTAGGGATCTTGCGAAACAGCATAAACTCTCTCTAGAAGCCTTTAGCCACCGCGCCGCAAGTGACTCCAGCATAGATCAGATGTTAGATGAACGAACGAAGGCCGAAGCGAAGAAGGGGGGTGTTGTAATCGATGCTCAGTTGGGGGCGTGGATGGTGAGGGATCTTGCGGACGTAAAGGTACTATTGACCGCACCTGATGAAATAAGGTTCAAGAGGATCGCAGAACGCGACGGTAGCGACATGGCCAGTGCGATGAGAGAAACTGAAAACAGAGAAACTATCCAAAAACAGCGCTACATGAAATATTACGCGATTGACGTAACCGATCTATCCATTTACGACCTTAAGATCGACACAAGCCTATACCCCATCGAAAAAACGAAAGCGATTATCCTAGACGCCGTGCGCAATTTCCTCTTGAAAAGAGGGAAGCTGAAAGAGTCCACGCGTTAGGGTACCCTTATTTATTCCCACGCGTCTACTTCGCTAAATCAATCCGTGTGACAATCTATGCCCGGAATGGAAGTAGGAAGAGTCTGCGTCAAACTCTCAGGCCGTGAAACAGGCAAGAAATGCGTAGTCGTGGATGTTGTCGACAAGAACTTTGTGCTCGTAACAGGACCAAAATCTGTTAGCGGTGTAAGACGGAGGAGAACGAACGTCGACCATCTCGAACCAACAGCTGAACTAGTCGAACTCAAGAAAGGCGCCGCGGACGAAGATGTGGAGAAGGCGATTACGAAGGGCAAGAAAACGAAATACATGAAGGAAGACGTCATGCCTACGAGGCCGCAGGCAGCGAGCTAAAGACACGAAATTCATACGCCTTGTAGGCCAACGTTCGCCAAAACAATTCTCTTCCTTAATAGCGTCAAAACGCTACCTCCTACTGTGAGGTGAATTGTTTGCAAGTTGTCACGCCTTGGGCCGTGAGCAGGGAGATGATTACGAAGGTTGAGGAGACGACGAATGCAACCTATGGCTGCAGGCCCGAAGACAGGCCGATACAGCTCAGGATAAAATACGGCCTCGTAAATCTGGATAAACCCCCAGGCCCTTCCAGTCATGAAGTGGTGGCTTGGATTAAGCGTATGATGAAGCTTTCACATGCCGGTCACGGCGGAACCCTAGAGACCTCATAGTCGGGGCAATCCAAAGGTAACCGGCATCCTACCAGTCGCGCTGGAGGAAGCCACGAAAGTCGTTCAAGGTTTCCTCTACTCAGGCAAGGAGTACGTATGCGTAATGCAGGTGCATGCCGACATACCGGAAAGCACTGTCCGTGATCTTCTGAATGAGTTCGTTGGGGAGATGTGGCAGAAGCCTCCGTTGAGGGCTTCGGTGAAGAGGGAACCGCGGAAGCGTTTCATCTACCAGCTTGACGTTTTCGAGATCGATGGAAGGAAGGTTCTCTTCAAATGCTCCTGCCAAGCCGGGACATACATGCGCAAACTATGTTCGGACATAGGCGAGGTGCTGGGGTGCGGAGCGCATATGCAGGAGCTAAGGCGAACACGTGCGGGACCCTTCACTGAAGACACATCACTTGTCACCTTACACCAGCTTAGCGCGGCTCAAACTGACTTCGAATCGGGTGACGAGCACGCCTTGATGAAAATCATACAACCAATGGAGGTCGGCGCTCACTTCTCTTCCTAAGGTTGTTATCCGCGACTCTGCAGTCGACTCCGTCTGTCATGGGGCTGACTTGGCGTTGCCAGGTCTTTTGCAATTGGATTCCGCTATTGAACGGAACCGGCTGGTTGCCATTTTCACTTTGAAGGGTGAGGCCGTGGGCTTGGGACGAGCGCTCCTCACTTCTAGAGAGATGCTGGATCAAGAGAGAGGCGAGGCGGTAAAGATTGTACGTGTCATTATGGAGCGGGGCACTTACCCTGCTTTGTGGAAACATTAGGTCGGGAATCGACCTGCGGGGCTTGGTTTTCTATGGCTCGTTCGTGCATGCTTAAATTTGGCTTGGGGTTTTCAAACGGAAGGAGCCGGGGTTCCCTAGCCTGGTAAGGGGCAGATTCATGACGCCTAGGCCTGGAATCATGGAACCGTAAGCCTGTGGTCCTTTGGGGCCTCGAGGGTTCAAATCCCTCTCCCGGCGCCATACCTGTCAATACTTTGGATGCTTCTGAAGAGGGACGAGCTGGGAAATGGCGGAGAACTCGGGGTCTCTGTTAAGTGGATCATTGCTCTCGGCACTGTCGTTGGCGTGGTAGAGTTTCTCTATTTGACCGGCGGAGAATTCTGGCTCATGCCCGTTGCTGGGGCTACTTCGTTTGCTGGGTTTGGAAAAATTGAAACAGTTCTATGAGGTTTCCGGATGGATCCTGGAGAAGAATCTGCTTGCCGCCGATGCCCGTAACAGTCTCATTGCGAAACCTGCAACCACCTTTCTTTAGCTTCTCAACGGTTGAGTCAAGATCGTCAACTGAGATTGAGATTCGGTTCCAGCCTCCCGGAGATTGTGGTGTCCCGTCGAGCATTGATTGACCGCCGCCACCTCGTGCACTAGGTTTTGTGAGGAATAGCCGAAAATCGCCTCGTGACAAGATAGCAAACTCGGCTGCTGGGTATCTCCATCTCGAAATCTAGCATCCTCGTGTAGAACTCAATAGCTGCATCTACATCATTCACAATGTACCTGACGCTCACCGATCCCATATTGCAAACCAAGCCCTTTGCATGCCGAACTTAATTCAGTACATATTTCACAGTCACGATGGCAAGCTCGTTTCAGTATTGAATTACTCCTTGCTCCGCCTTTATCGTTATGTTGGAAGTTAGGCCGCCGTCAATAACCAAGACCTGTCCAGTGACATAATCTGCCAGTGGTGAGGCCAGGAAAAGGGCGCCTCCTGCTATTTCTTCGGGTTTAGCCATGTACCCCAAAGGTATTCGGCTTCTTGAGTTCCTTCATCAACTCTTCGTTGAGATACGGTACGGTCATGTCGGTTTCGACCCAACCTGGAGCGATCGAGTTAACGGTTATTTTGTGACTCGCTAGTTCTACGGCCATGCATTTAGTCATCATGATCAGTGAGGCTTTGCTCGAAGAGTAAGCAACGACGCCCTCCTCCGCCTCCATTCCGTCAACCGATGAGATTACGATGATTCTCCCACCAGAACCCTGTTTGATCATTTGTTTCGCAATCAGCTGGCTGCAGCTGAAGCAGCCCTTTATGTTTACATCAAAATGTTCCTGAAGATTCGCTTCGTCCATATCCATCAACGAACCCCCCTTCATTATCGCCGCGTTATTCACGAGCACATCAACCCTTCCGAACTTCTGGAGCGTCGTCTCAAGCATCTTCTCCACTTGAGTTCGGTCACTGACATCCAGCTGCAGGACGATAGCGTGACCGCCAGCCTTTGTGATCTCATCGGCAAGAGCTTCACACCTCTTGCGACCGTCAGGTCGCCTCATCCTGTCTGCTATGACCACGTTACATCCGGAGTGTCCAAAAGCCCTGGCGATCGCTTCTCCGATACCACGAGCTGCGCCCGTTACAATCACTACTTTGCCCTCAAGCCCCAGACCAAATTGAGAATTCGAACTCATTCAAACCAACTTCCTGCCTATCCTCAAGACCTCTGGAAATAAGATTTCTTAGGAGTAGCGTTACCCAGAATTGGCGGATCCGATTTCTTTGTGAGCATAGATCAGGAACGTTTTGCCGGGGCTCGCAACGCTTAGTCTTAAATACATCTAGAAGGCCACCTGAGCTCTCACACAGGTTGAGACTGATGGGTTCTAGATTCCGACTCTTGATTGTGGCTGTTATCGTAAATTCGATCTTGCTGTCAGCAACTTTCATGCCTGCCTACGCGCAGATGATTCAGCACGGCGGGACGCTTCACCTCGCGCTGCCGAACACGATTGATAATTTCTCCCAGTTTCTAACCTCTTCCTACCAAGCTTGGTACTTCAATCAGATGGATTACCCGGACCCTGGCGTGCCAGTGAGTACGGGACTTATGCATGTTGCAGTGTCGAATTATTGGTCGAATACCCAGGCTACCACTTGGTATTTCATGGTCCGACCTGGCATGACATGGTCCGATGGGATACCAGTCAATGCCACAGACTTGGCCTACTCACTCAAGCTTATGTTTTCGACCTTCACTTGGGGTGCTGGCAGCTTATCACTTTACGCAAGCTATCTGGCGGGCACGGTTGATAGTTCAATTAGACCGGTGAATGCGACCGTCGTCGAGGTTGATCTGAATCAACCATTCGGTACACTCGGCGACATCGTTGGATCTGAGAACACGCCTAATCTTGTGCCCTACCACGTTTGGAAGAACTACATCATGAACGGCACAGCGCCAGGCCCGAACTTCGGAACGCTTGTCAGCGCAGGCGCATATTATGTCTCGAATTACACGCAGGGTGATTCCCAGATAGTTCTTCTTCCCAACCCATACGGATCTCCGTTCGGTGGCGACGAGAAAGGCATCCCGTACTTGGACAAAGTGATCGTTCTGCTTGTCCCGACTACGGCGGACTTATCGTTGATGTTGAAGGGCGGCCAGATTGATGCGGCCCCCGTATCGCCATCTGACGTTGCAGGCCTTACCTCCAATCCCAATTTCAAAGCCACATACGGCCCGACTCCGGACACATGGAACCTCGAATACCCCGTCTGGAATTATCCGTACAACATGAGCGACTTCCGGAAGGCCATGGCCTATTCGATCAATAAGACTGACCTAGTGCAGACCGCCTTAGCGGGTTACGGCTCGCCCGGTAACTCAGGATACATTCCGTGGGAGAATGCACCTGAATTCAACTCAAGCGTACCTCAGTACAATTACAACCCTCAAATGGCGCAGCAACTTCTAGGATCACTACCCGGTTGGACTAAGGGCAGTGACGGATACTGGAAGTTGCCAGATGGAACAACCTTCACACCAACGATTTACGCTCCCGCGGAAGCCCAGCCAATCGTCACAGCCGGTAACAGGATTGTTCAGTACTTCAGAGCAGTAGGAATTGATGCCCAGGTTCAGTCGATTGCGACCACCTCCATGTCGACGATTTGGGCTAAAGGGACGAACATGTACTTCCACGAACAGAACTACGGCTACCCGAACTCGGAATTACTCTTCGACTACTCTTTCGACGGTTTCGGCACAGGGCCCCCTCTGACGCAGCCAGTATTTTGGCCCACTAGCGTCGGAACCGAATACAACAACACATTGAAGCAACTGATCTCTGAAGGAACTGCGACTGGAAGGGCGCAGCTTATGCAAAACCTACAGGGCATCGTCGCCGAGAACCTACCATCATTAACCCTCTTCTACGTTGACTCAGTCTGGGTGTACAACACCGCGAACTTCGGCGGATGGCCATCACCCCCGAGCACGATGGATTGGCCGGGCGGAATGTTCAACATGACAGCACTTGCGAGCATATACAGCCTAAGCGCTCAGTCAACAACCATGAGCTCCACGTCAAGCACCACCCCATCGGGAGGCGCTGATATGACTCCCTACATCGCCGGCGGGGTAATCGTTGTGATCGCGCTGATCGCTGTTGGGCTGTATGCGCGAAGAAAACGCGCCTAAGCGAACCTAGTTGCGAGTCAGCGGCCAGTACGTGTTACGGCGTACGATCTACGCCGCACTCACACTTTTCGCTGTAGTCTGCATCAACTTTCTAATTCCTCGCATGATGCCTGGCAGTCCGCTAATCTACTTCGCCAATCCACACATAATTTCATCGCCACAGGCCATGGCGGCCCTGACCCGAAGGTTCGGGCTGGATCGCCCAGTCTGGGTTCAATTCACATTATATGTCGCAAATACTCTCTCATGGCCGCCGAACTTTGGAATCTCCTATCTCTTCTACCCAACTCCAGTTTTCACAACGATAATGCAATACCTTCCGTGGACGCTTTTCCTAGTAGGAGTTTCCACAATAATCACTGCCATCATCGGCATCTTACTGGGAGTATGGAGCGGCTCTCGTCCCGGAAGCAAGTTTGACACCGCCACGATGTCAGTCTCCATGTTACTATGGACTATGCCATTTTTCTGGTTAGGAATAATCCTCTTGTGGATCTTCGCAATTACACTTCACTGGTTTCCCGTCGCCGGAGCGGCTTCAGCGGGCATAACTGCCAGCAACCCCCTCGATTTCGCGGATTCGGGCGACATCCTGTGGCACGCATTCTTGCCCATGATGACTTTGATTATCGCGTCATATGCGGGGTACTCGCTGATTATGCGAAACACAATGGTTGGCGAGCTATCGCAGGATTACATCTTAATGGCTCGAGCAAAGGGTCTGCGTGAAAGAGCGATTCTGTTTGGGCACGCGGCTGAAAAACGCGATGCTGCCCATGATAACCCTGATTGGATTAAATCTGGGGTACGTCGTCAGCGGTGCATTGTTGGTTGAAATAGTCTTCTCCTATCCCGGAGTAGGCTACCTAACCTATAGAGCCGTCTTGGCTCACGACTATCCATTGCTTCAAGGCCTCTTCTTTATTCTGTCTCTCACGGTTGTCGCCGCTAACTATCTGGCTGACCTTTTCTACGCTTTCCTGGATCCGCGGATAAAGTATTAGCGTGAGGTCTGGCCATGCAGCAAGACACGATACAGCAACGACTCCGAGGTCTAACTTCACATTGGCCGTCGATGCTTTCCGAGGTATTACGTCATCGACGAGCCCAAGTTGGGTTTGGAATAATTGTTTTCTTCACAATCTTGGCTTTAGCCGCGCCCGTCATAGCACCTTATTCTCCTTACGCCTTCCCGGCCCCCGGTCAGCCTTACGCTCCTCCCAGTCAGCATTTTCTCCTAGGCACAGACTACGTAGGGGAGGATATATTGAGCGAAATCATTTACGGAGGGAGAGTATCTATCGCGGTGGGTCTGGTCGTAGCCGCCCTTTCTTCGCTGGTCGGGACCGTTGTTGGTGTGATAGCGGGCTATTACAAGCAGACGATCGACGAAGTCCTAATGAGAGGAACAGATATCGTTCTCATCCTGCCCTCGTTGCCCCTCATGATCATACTTGCCGCTTATCTGGGTCCTAGTCTTCAGACCGTCATCATAGTTTTGACCGTTACTTCGTGGCCTGCAGTGGCGAGAGTGGTCCGCTCCCAGACATTATCTCTTCGCGAGCGACCCTTCACGGACTCGGCAAGAGTAGTTGGTGCAAGTGACTTCAGAATAATCACAAAACTCATGCTCCCGAACCTAGCAAGCATCATAGCGGCCAACGCAGTTCTCATGGTAACCACCGCGATAGTAGGCGAGGCCGCGCTTGACTTCATAGGGTTAGGCGACATTACGGTAGTAAGTTGGGGAACAATGCTTTACTGGGCACAGGCTTACGCTCTCTTCAATGGCGCTTGGTGGTGGGTTATCGCGCCAGGTCTATGCATAATCTTAGTAGGACTTGCGTTCGTCCTCATCAGCGTTTCAATTGAAGATGTTTTCAACCCGAAGTTGAGAAGCCTTTGACGCCTCAAGCAGTCCTCAACCATGAAACTGCACCTACCGAAGGTGCATTAATTGAAGTGAAGAATCTCTCTGTAACGTACCAAACCCGCGCTGGCTACACGAAAGCCGTCGACGATATCTCCTTCACCATAAACAAAGGCGAGGTTCTAGGGCTAGCCGGAGAATCAGCGTGCGGAAAAACCACAACAGCTCTTTCACTAATTCGCCTTCTAGGCTCAAACGCCAAGACCGAGGGCGAGGTTCTCATAAATGGTCAGAACATCTTGACGATGAGTCAAGAAGAGCTCCGGAATCTAAGATGGAAGCAAGTGTCTTTGATCCCTCAAGGGTCAATGAATTCGCTTGATCCCGTGATACCTATTGGCAAACAAATAGTCGAAGCGATTTCTGCACATACGCGAGTTCCGAGAAGGCAAGCGTGGGAAATGGCAACCCAACTACTGTCATCAGTAGCCATCCACCCCTCAAGGGCAAGAAACTACCCCCACGAATTCAGCGGAGGAATGAAGCAGCGAACCGTGATCGCTATGGCTCTCGCGCTTAATCCGTTGCTCGTTATCGCAGACGAACCCACCACAGCGTTAGATGTCGTTGTTCAGAAGCAACTCCTCAACCTTTTGAAGGGGCTGCAGGCAAAACTCGGGGTCTCCTTTCTCTTCGTCACCCATGACCTCTCGGTGATCGCCGAAATCGCAGATAGAATCGCAATAATGTATGCTGGCAGAATCGTTGAGATCGGCAAGAAAGACGATGTCTTGAAACATCCATCGCATCCGTACACGGAAGCTCTTGTAAACTCAGTTCCGAAAGTCTTCGGTGATCGGCAGACTCTCAATTCGATTCCCGGAAATCCACCCACTGGAGTGTGGCCTACCGGCTGCAGATTCCATCCTCGATGCAAGTATGCCTGGGACCTGTGCAAGGAAAAAGAACCACAATTAATGAAATCAAAGACAGGATCCCAAGCCGCTTGCCATCTCATCTCGGCAAACGCTTAATGCGAGCCTGCACGCACGCTAAGGAACGCTAGCTGCCACCGAGTCAGAGCCACTTGTCTAACGAACCACATCAAGAAACGGTAAGCAGAACCGAGACGCCTCCGATTCTAGAAGTTCGCGGTCTCAAGGTGTACTTTCAAAAGAGACAAGGCATTATTGGAAGAAGGACAACAATCCATGCCGTTGACGACGTCACCTTAACTATCGCTCCAGGCGAAATCCTTTCACTTGTCGGCGAAAGCGGAAGCGGCAAATCAACCCTAGCCCGAACAATAGTCAAATTGAACCAACCGACAAGCGGACAAATCCTCTACCACGGGCAAGACGTCTTCAAACAAACAAGAAAAGAAACTAAACAATTGCGAAGACGAGTTCAAATGATATTTCAAGACCCATACGAGTCTCTCAATCCACATTCAACCGTATTCGACGCTATCGTTGAACCGAGTGTGATCCACGGCCTGGTATCACGAAACAAGCGAGACCGTGGCGTTATCGTGGAGAGAATGCTCAAGCTAGTGGGACTAGACGCCGCAACAAAGATGGACCGATACCCACACCAACTAAGTGGAGGCGAGAGGCAGAGGGTCGCAATTGCCCGCGCCCTATCTCTCGAACCCGACCTGTTGATTGCTGACGAACCTGTTTCGATGTTGGATGTTTCGATAAGACTCGGCATTCTGCATCTATTGCAAACCCTCAAGAAAGAACTGAACCTGACCTACCTATTCATTACGCATGATCTTGGAGTGGCAAGATACATCAGTGCCAGAATCGCGGTAATGTATTTCGGTAAAATCGTTGAGGTGGCTGAGACAGACGAGCTCATCAACCATCCCCTCCATCACTACACAAATCTTCTCCTAGCCTCCGTTCCGGGTTCAGACAATTCTGTGGTAGACGCGAAGCTTGATGTTGAGTACGCCTCGAATTTGGCGGATCCACCGTCAGGTTGCAGATTTCATCCTCGCTGCCCTTATGCGAAAGAGAAATGCGCTGTCGAGGAGCCTAAGCTTGTTGAACTAAGGAATGGACATTATGCTGCTTGCCATTATCCACTGCAAGAATAGTGACGATAAATGGTCCGTGTGAGTACTAGACCATGAACCGTGAGACGGTGGTTGTAAACGAAGACTGGAGTTACAGGGGCATTCGGTCCGTTGTGCTCGAAAACGAATTTGTTCGTTTGCTCGTTTTTCCTGAACTAGGCGCCAAGATATACGACCTGATCTACAAACCCTTTCAAAAGAACGTGCTGTGGCATAACCCTCGAATCAACCCAGCCAAAGTTCCATTGGGAACGGCGTTCGATGATGTCTGGTGTGGGGGATGGGATGAGATCTTTCCGAATGATGCTCCATGCAATGTCAATGGAGAACGATACCCTGACATGGGTGAGGCATGGTCAACAACTTGGAGTTACTCGATAATCAGGCCAGAGGGCCATCCTGAAACAGCCACCTTGATAACCTCCGCAACGACACCAATTACGCCGTGCAGACTCACACGCTTTCTAACAATCCGTGCAGGCGAACCCAAAATACACCTACGATACTTGCTGGAGAACGTTGGCCAAGATGCCCTGAAATTCTTATGGAAGATTCATCCCTGCGTTTCAAATCAATGAAACCTGCAGTATCGAGATATTCTGCGAAGACAGGAATCGTTGACCCACGTTACATCATCTGTACGCAAAGTCCAGCCACAGATATTCATGGCCCAATGCCGAAAGCAAGGAAGGACAGCGAATTGATTTGAGCAAGGTGCCGTCTCCGACCGCGCATACCTGTAGCCTTCACTACGTGACCGACCTCGAAGACGGGGCAGTCAAGCTGATGAATCCGAAGGATAATGTGGACGTGAAAATCAGTTTCCCTAAACAGGTTCTGAATAACATTTGGCTATTCCTAGCCTACGGAGGGTACAGATCATTGTACACTGCAGTAATCGAACCCAGCACAAGCTACCCTTACGACTTAGCGCAGGCGATAAGTGAAGGACGCACGTCACATCTCGACCCCGGCAAGAGCATGAATTGCGACATAGACGTCGAATTGTCACCACATTCAAAACCGATCTAACTAGAGCCGGAGTAGACTAGTTAGCCGAAGCGGGTGCGGGCGCCTTACCCGAACTTGCCACCGCTAATACCTGCTCGAGACTCTCGCTAAATCTGGTCATCATAGTATCGATTTCATTGTTCTCGATGATTAGAGGTGGCGCGAAAGCAATCCAGTTGGGATCGTGCCTCAGAATCACCCCGTTCTTCAGGGCCGTCCTCCCTACTCGAGTACCGAAACGGAAGCTTTCGTCAAATTGGGCTTTGGTTTTCCGATCTTGCACGAACTCAGCGCCGATCATGAGCCCCTTTCCGTGAATATCACCGATAACGCCTAGTCCATCCAATTCTTGTAATCGCTTGATGACTCTCGTGCCGCTCTCCCGGGCTTTGTGTGGGAGGTCTCTTTCCTTGATTTCGTTAATGCTCGCAATTGCAGCTGCGCATGACACTGGATTGCCGCCGAATGTGTGCCCGTGGTTGAATTGAACCTGTTCCTCTTCGCTTCCAAGGAAGGAGTCAGCAATTTTATCGCTGAAGGCTATCCCACCGATTGGAGCGTAGCCGCTGGCCATTCCCTTGCCCATGCAGATAATGTCAGGAGTTGTTCCGAAGGTTTGTGCGGCAAACATTTCTCCTGTCCTGCCAAAGCCTGTGATTACCTCATCAAAGATTAGGAGAATGCCGAACTTGTCACATATCTCCCGCAAAATTCTGAAATACGAATCCGGCGGTGTTACGATTCCACCTGTATTGCTGATCGGTTCTATGATGAAGGCGGAGACCGTGGAAGGATCTTCTTTCTTCACTATTTGCTCGACGATTGTGGCGCATAAAACGTCACAGTCGGGGTAGTTCAATCCATACGGGCACCGGTAGCAGGTCGGTGGAAAGACGTGAATGTACCCGGGGCCAATTGGCTCAAACGCTGTCTTCCTCCGGGTTACGCCGGATGCACCGAGCGCGCCCATAGTGGCTCCATGGTACCCGTCATAGAGGGAGATCACTTTGTACTTGCCGGGATTTCCGGTCTGTTCGTGATATTGTCTTGCAAGCTTCATCGCGCCCTCAGTTGCTTCCGAACCTCCGCTGAAGAACTTGACCGTGCGTAGATCTCCTGGGGTTAGAGTGGCGATTAATTCTGCCAGTTGAAGTGCTCTTAGATTTGTTGATTGGAGTGGGGGATTGAATGCAAGTTGATCGAGCTGTTCCTTCATGGCGTGGATTATTCGCGAATTGCCGTGGCCAGCGTTCACGACGAAAATTCCTGATATGCCGTCCAAGTACTTATTCCCGTTCACATCCTCATACCAGACTCCTTTGGCGCTCTTCATAATGAGAGGATGTTTCGAGAATTCCTTCATCTGCATGAAATCGAGGAAAAGATGTTCGTACGTTGAGTTGCCGAAAGTTTCTTTTTGAGGCGAGGCCATCTCAGGCATATCCCAAGTTGTTCTGCGTAAGGACGGATTTATTTCTGCTTGCTGAAAACTCCAAGACGACGGAGCTGTACCGGAATCGGGAAATGTTTCACTTTCGAAGTCTGATTGCACGAGAAACCGCTTAATATGTGACGAACCAATCGCCACGAGCGGTTAACATGGACGAAACCAAGCTGAGAGAAGATCTTCTAACGGTAACGAAAAAAGTCGCAGAGCGCGGCTGGGCGCCCGGCAGCAGCGGAAACACCAGCGTAAGAATACCCGACACCAATAGTTTTCTGATAAAAGCCTCTGGAGAGGCCATGACGTGGACTACTTCAGAGGCGCTTCTCAAGATTGATCCTGCTGGCAAGATTCTTACAGGCGAGGGTCGACCCTCGAAAGAGGTAGGTTTCCATCTGGGTATCTACTCCAAACGACCTGATGTCGGGGGTATAGTGCACGCACATCCCCCATACGCCACATCTTGGGCGATAGCCGGCACAGTCTTTCCACTTGTAACCGCTCCCTCCAAGGTTTGGTTGAAGAGAATTCCTATGGTCGAACGGGCGCCATCGGGCTCTGCCGAATTGGCTGGGATGGTTACCGAGGCGTTTCAGGATGAATCGGTGCGAGTGGTCCTGATGAAAGGGCATGGGGTTGTAGCCGCAGGCAAAACGATCTTCGAAGCCTTCAATTTTGTTGACTGGGCGGAGGACTGTGGCGAGGGCCGCAGTGTTCACCGGTCTCATCGCTAACCTGCCGAAGAGCTAGCTATGCCTGCAGATCTCCTGCTGGGGGTCGATGTCGGTTCAACCCGAATGAAAGCAGCCCTATTCGATACGGAAGGGCGGCAAGTTGCATTAACTTACGATGAATACCCCATCCTACATAACGAACCGTTAGCCGGGGAACACGGCGCGGCGAATTGGTTATCATCATTCAAGAGTGTAGTTCGTAGAGTAATTCGCAAAGGACTGCGTTCCTGCGAAGCAAATCGTGGCGGTGTCAGTCGACTGCCTATGCCCGTCCCTGATCCCAGTAAACCGGAATGGCAACCCACTCATGAATTCGATTTTCTTCATGGACCGCAGAAGCATAGCTCAAGCAAACTGGATGGAGAGAGAAATCGGAAGTCAGAAGTTCTTCGGGACCACAGGAAACAGGATTTCTCACTCAGCCTACTCCGCGCCAATAATGCTGTGGATAAAAAGAACCCGTCCACGGGTCTATGCGAAGACGTTCAAGTTCCTGCACGGAAACGGATTCCTGGAGGCGTATCTGACGAATGAATTCACAATGGATTGGTCGAACGCCTCCTTTACTCTCCTTTTCGAAACGAGAGATCGGAAGCGATGGTCGTCCAAACTTTGCGAAGAAGTCGGCATTCCTCTCGATAAGCTACCCGATCTGAAGGCGCCGTGGGATGTGATAGGAGAAGTAACTCAGACTGCAGCCCGGGAAACAGGTCTAGCAAGAGGCACGCCGGTAATTGCGGGCGGTGCAGATACCGCTTGTGCAGCCCTAGGGGTCGGAGCGGTCGACGGCGGCGATGCGATGGAGGATGGTGGAACAGCTACAAAACTCGCGGTTTGTTTGAGCAAACCAAACTTTCCAACGGGAACACTAAACAGATGTCATGTTACCCCGGACCGTTGGTTGGCCGTTGCCGCATCGAGCACTACGGGCGGGTTGCTCAGGTGGGTTAAGGATTTGCTGGGAGGATACCGTGCATCGGCCCGTGGTAACGTTTACGCGTTAATGGACGCAGATGCGGAGAAGTCACCGCCAGGGGCCAATGGTCTGATCGTATTACCGTATTTTGCTCCTGGAGGAGAACGCTCTCCGATATGGGACCCATACGCGCATGGCGTTATCTTTGGGCTGAATCTCTCCCATCAGAGGCGAGATCTTGTGCGAGCGGTTCTTGAAGCTTCAGCCTACGCGACGAGACATAACCTCGAGATGATAGAGCGACAAGGAATCAAGGTGCGCAAAATCCGACTCTCAGGCGGCCAAGCGAGAAGCGAACTTTGGAGAAGAATCAAGGCAGATGTGACAAGGAAAACGGTGGAGCTCACCTCACACGTCGAAGCTACCGTCTTCGGCACAGCACTGTTAGCAGGATACGGTTCCGGCGTATTCTCTAACCTTCCTGGCACGACCAAAGGCCTTGTACGCATAAGAGATACGAAGCGGCCTGATCCTAGAACCGCTCAAGTCTATGGAAACGCTTTCTCGACATACAAGAACGTATACGATAGACTCAGACCCGAGTTCGAAAGAGCCTATTCGTAACCTAGATTGAAGCATCTCTAAATTGGGGAATAGCGAAGTAGACCCCATGGCAAGTAATGATAGTGTTGTTTTTCGACCTGTAGGCATCGTTCGAACCAGTGGTTCCGACGACGATGTGAGGTTTCGAAGCAAGGAAACTGAGTCAACAATCGAGATATTCCCCGAATTTCGGGACGCGATAGATGGTTTGCAGGGATTCTCACATATTTTCGTCCTGAGTTACTTGAACAAATTAAGACCTGATCAGACGGGGGTCTTGAAGGTTAAACCCAGAAGGTTACTAGCGAAAGGCTTCAAGCTTGAAGAATTGCCGCTGGTGGGCGTATTCGCTATTGATTCCCCCACTCGTCCTAACCCAATCGGGCTGACACTAGCTAAGCTCGTGAAGATTGATGGAGGGAAGCTAGTGGTCCGTGGCTTGGATTTCTTTGACGGAACACCTGTACTGGATATCAAACCGTACCGAGGGGACTACAGGGCTGAAGATTACAAACTGGCGGATTGGTACAGCAAGCTACGGGCGAAAGCAGGAGAAGACGTCTAACCTTCTGCCACTAAGCGAATCTAACACTCCCTTGATCGATCGAGTTTGAACCGTGAGAACCCGGACAGGTTGATGCGTGGGCTCGTTGCCACAGAGCCTGGCTTCGGTAGGAAATGGGGTTCAACGGATGTTAAAGGATGTCTTGTCAATTTACTGACTGACCCTCCACTCTGAATCATCGAACCTGGCAATGATTGATAGGTCTGGATGATTCGTACGCAATTTCTTTTATCAAGAAAATACACGTTGCGCGTTGAAGGTGAAGAAAAAAATGCCTGCTATAATTGGCCTACTCTTTGTGGGCTTAGTGATTAGAGCAATCCTAGGTGCGGCCATTGTTGTGGCAGTGGTGTTGCTCGCGTGGAAGCTCGGGAAATTGGCCGACGCCTATACACACAAACTGACAACCAAATAATCACACAAACCAGAACTTGGAAAACTGCTCTCAAAAGCCCCAGTTTTTTTGGGCAAGAATTTTCGTATATGCTTACGTACTATCATTCGGAAATTGAGAGGCGGGATTTCATCATGAATCCAAAGGAATTAGCGTAAAATATGCCTCTTTTCCGGTAATTACATTACATCATATGCCGGCATATGATTTCATGTAACTCGGCAATGATGCTTCTGGGTTTCGACTGTTCATTTAATAAAGCACTAGCTCGCCCTAGCGATTTTTTGCGTAACAATTACGCATAAATGAGAATAAAGGAGATATGAAAATTTGCGTAAGAAATTAGTTGCAACGCTAACAATCGCTATTTTCCTAATTAGCACATTAGCGGTGATTGTTCCAACTCAAGCGCATTTCACGTTGGGTAATCTGTCGGGAACTTCCCCGTACGACATTAACAACTTTGATCCGCACGTCGCTGGGCCTATTGGTTATGTTTGGCCTGGCAGCGGTCAATGTGCGTATCAGGGTATCCCGAACCAGGCAAACAGTAACTGTTCGCCTGGTTATCAGTCACCTTACCCGAACGGTAATCCTCCGGGTGCACCGAGCAATTCTTGGTATCAGCTTCAAGGGGACACGTATGCCCCATTCGGAGCGGTACTAACGAGCTCGACGGGTGACCTGATCTTCGCAATAAACGCTACCTGCACACCGTCACAATGGAAGTCCGGATGCAATGGTAATACTAAGACTGAAATTCAGTCAACGCTAAAAGACAATTACGGTTGGGACACGTTAAGCATAATGATCCCACCGGAATTCACGGTCAAGGATGCATCCCAAATCGTATCCACCCTGACGAACAATTACGCCAACGTATGGGTGGGCAGGCTCTCACCAGACGATAGATATGCGCCAGGCTGGACCCTAGTCCTGATACAAGCAGACGCTATCATAAACCCCGGATACAACCATCAATTCCTGAACTTTACAAGCGCTGGTGAATGGTACTACGTAAGAATCAACGGAGTAACAGCACCAGCAACAGCTGGAAGATACTTCTTCAAAATGTTCCTTTACTCAAACCTAGCTTCAGGTTCTAACCAGTACGGTGTCGGCCCAACCCTAGCAGCATCTGGCGGAGCCAGTGGCGGAGAGAATCCAGACGTTTGGGTACCGCCCCAAAACTGGCCAGTCATGCTGGTCAAGGGTGAGACCGACCCAGCCATTGTAACCGGAACTATCCGGTATGCTGGCTACAACTCAACCCTATACGGGCAACCGATCGCTGAGGCTGGAACGGTTTGGGCGAACATGACTATGCGAATCGACCCATACACCGGCCAAAACCGACCCGACCTACCAACCATTAACGCACAAGCATTCATCAACAACACCTCGAACGGCCACTATGAACTAGAAGGCATGGCACCAGGCGTTTACGATATCTACGCTTCCGCAGCTGGATACCCACAAGCGCTTTGCGAGAGTGGAATAACGGTCCTGAAGGGACAGTCCCTTCACTTCGACTGTTACCTCCAACCAGGGCCAGTGATTCACGGCAACGTGTTCACGAAGCACCAATTCGGTGACGAACCGTGGCCATCATCGACGGATTCTGGAGTCGGTGTCAGCTCCGCGACTGTGGGTCAATACATCAAGATTGAACTCTACTCAGCCGCGACTCTAAGCAACCTAGTTGACCCAAGCGCCGGCAGCCCAGTCTCATGGTCCCCGCTACCATGCACCGGCGGGAGGCCAAGAGAAGTACTATGGCCGCCGCGCAGCAGGACTCTGCGGCGACCCGCGCCTTGGAAGTTTAATTGCGTTTCCATGGCATGAGTATGCCCCGAACAGCCTCGGCCCAGCATACAACGACGTACCAAACCCATTCACCGGAACAACGAACGGCTACACACGCGACGTTTCGTGGAGCAACAAGTGTGCACCAGGCAGTAACCCTGGAAACCTCGGAAATGCCGCTACCTGCACCTTCCTAACCTCAGACCCTGAAGGTGTCGGTCCACCACAACAATGGTATGTGGCTGGCGGTACTACGACTCCGTTCCACTTTGAGTTTGGTTTGAAGGGTGAGTACGGTGCTCCCCAAGGCCTGTCCGGCGAGGTGCCGCAGGTTTACGCTACTTGGATCAACGGTCTCACAGCAGGCAGGTACTATGTACGTGCTTGGGTCTTCCGTTACGTTCAGACAGCCCTGGACGGTTCTACCTTCCAGGAGTACTACTTTGACGTAACACCTAACGAGTGGGCGGGTGACGTTACATTGCCTCTTGACCTACGCTTAAGCAGCTGGGTTAACAAGACAGTGTACTTCCACGACACACCAAACACGATCACAACCAGTCCAATCCACAGTGGCGCAGGTTACCTTTGGGGTAACTTGATAGGCGCTGACGGGCACGTATACGCTCACAATGTAACCAACCTAGGATACAACGACAAATACTACCAAAACTGCGCCTACGATGTTAACTCCAACGGGAGACAATCCGATAACCTGGGAACTTTCGTGAGCTACAATGGGTTCCTCGGCTCCGGCGAAACAGGCGCACCGACGCAAGCCTGTCCAGGCGCAACTGACCAACTCGACAGAGCTCACCTCAACAAAGATGCCATTGCGACCGGTAGAGCTGTTATACAATTCTGGGGCCTCAACGATACATGGGGTGGCGAGAACTACGGCATCCCATCTGGGACATACACTCCGAACGTGGCCACAAATGGCTACTACAGCCCAACGCCGTTAGAACAGGTATCGGTAACGCTAAGCGGTAACCCAACACTCGTCAGCGACCACCTCTTCCTAGCGCCAGGCTTCAACGTATCAGTATACAGCATTGACTGGGAACGACCCGGGTCAGCAGGAACTGGGTATGGTCCGGATGCCAAGACGGAATGGCGTTCGGCCTCGCAACTGGTAAGGGCAACATCGGCAGCGGCAACGCCGGCAAAGATAACGGCTGTCTAGGGTCAGAGATCGACCTAGGCTTCTACCCGGTAGTGAACGGCACTGCGGGCAAGGTCTGGGACACGGCCGGTGACGTCTCTAGTGTCTTCTACCTACCACCAAGCATCTTCACCACACATCTGTACCAAGGTCCAGAAGGAATAGACTGCTTTAACCCATCACAGACCGACGGCTTCAAGGATCCTCTGGGACCACAGCCCTACTCCTTCAATTGCAGTGAAATGGATGGCGGTGGACGCAACGTACTACAAGGATTCAGTAACTCCCATGATGTCTTCTACGGTGAATCAGCACGCTACGCATTCGTCGGCGGATACACCGCTGGCAAGAATGGATTCACTACACAGGCGAAACTCTTGGTGGACCTTATGTTCACTCAAAATAGAGTCGTCTGGCCACTTCACTTCAATGAAGGTCCATACAACCTCGCAGCCTACACGTACGGCTACATACAAGACAAAGACTTCACAGCCTACGCACAGAACGGCCAAGTGGCCGACATGAAAGTCAACCTAATCATCGGCGTGAACATAACACTTGATATTCTCTTCAAGAAAGAGAGCATCATAACACCAACCGCCGAGAACATGTCTGCACGAGTTCGCTTCTTCAATGACCAAAGCCAGTTGGTAGCTGAATGGATGTCCAGTGAAGGCGTCTACGTAAACACTCCTGGCCACGCCATAGCAGCCAACGGTGCAACGGTAGCAAGTGGGTTCGTGAACCCAACTTCTCCACAATACCCATTCAGCGACCAGGCGGGTCTACAGAAGCCCGCATCTGGCCTACAAGCATACAACTTCCTACCTGCAGGAACAACGCTACTTCACATGCTTACCGCAGGCTTACCACAGCAGCCGCCAGCAGGATTCCTCCTAACCAACCCGTCATACTTCAGCGATCCGCTGCAGGGCGGTGGCGGTGCCTTCGGTGACTGCGACTTCAATCTCTGGTGCTTCCCAGCCCCGTATGCTCAGTACCCGTTCCCCTACACGGGAATAGCGGGTGCTCCAGACTACACGGGTGGGTGGACAGCTGAAGCCGACTTCGTCCCATGGTACTCCGCCAACGCGGCCTCGATGGAAGCTGCAAGCGGTGGACTACAAACAGCATCCGCACCAGGCTCATTCGCGCAGTACTATCCGCCAGTCAACGGTCTGCTGATGGGTGAATCGTATCACATCATCCCAGGCACGACCGCACTCTCAGGCATCAGCCTAACCGAAGACACAGCATTGAACGAGTACGTATCGCCACCAGGCAGCGCTTTCGTCGGCCATACGATGGCGGCGAATCACTTAGGTCCGTACTCGCAAGAAGGAGTCTGGCAAATCGCAGGAACTCACAACAGTGGTGAAGCTAGTGCGATCTTTGAAGTTGATCTGAACGGGTTCGTCTCAGGCAACGTTCTCGCCTTCACGTGGAGCAACGAGTTCCGCACACTCAGCTGGGGTACAGTCAGCGTGACTGGCGCTTGCGGAGCAACGTGGAACTTCTACACGTACGATGGCGTTTACCAAGCCTTCCTGCCCACAGGCAACTACAAGTTCACCCTAAGCCAACCAGGATATGCGCCTCAAACCTGGTCCGTCTCGGTCTCACCAGGCCAATCCGGATCCGGACAGAACGTATACCTGGAGCAAAGCAACATCCCTGTCCCAGAGTTCAGTGCAGTAGCGGTTGTCGCCTTTTCAGCGTTAGCAGCATCTCTATACCTACTCAGACGAAGACGCAACTAAGCGTCCGAGCGCCCCTCAAAGGCGCCCGTATCCCTTTTCCTTTTTTCCGATAATATACTAGAATACTAATCAGAGGAGAGTTTTCCGATTTATCATAGGTAAAGAAGAAACGATATTCGTGTCTCGGGCTAAGCGTGCGCCGGAAAGGCGAGCGCCAGCTGCATCGAGAGGTCTTCCCTTTTTGTCGCGGGCAGGCTAAATCGTTGGGTTGTTTTCGTGGTAGCGGAAGGTTGGGTTCTCAAGTTGCTTCGAGGCTAGCTTCCAATCGACCTTCCCATTGGCTGCATTCCATTCGACGAAGGCTGCGCCCTCACCCGCCCATGCCGGAAACTTCGATACCGTCGGTGTGTGGGTGCATTTTCAAGAAATTCTGCATCGCATCTCTATCTCGCCACACAGACATCGTCCAAAACCGTTTGTGCGGTAAATCGGTTTTCAGACCATATCTGATCAAACCTTTCGACTGTTCCAGCTGCTTCTGCACCTTTCCACTCATCAAAAAGAATGGAATGATGTGCCTCCAACTTCGGATGGGTAGTACGGTTGCGACGCAGAGGAATTCACTGGAACCCCGATCCCCTTCCACCTCAACCGTTCTTTGCGGCGACATGGCAAATCAAACGCTTCTGGGAGCTGATCCTACTTAACAAATTTCGGAAAGAGGCGTTGGTTGCAGGTTCTTCATTTGCCTATATAACGGAATAGCAGCAATTCACATAGAGATATGCGAAGAAGTTTCTGGCTTACGAACTTTTGATAAGGCAAGACGTCACGCATATTGATTCCCCTTTAAGGTGCAACGGAGGTTCAAAGTATGCCCAAGCTTGCCGCAATCGATGTTGGTTCCAACGCTATGCGGCTCGCTATTGCATCAGCTGACGACGATGGCAGAATCCACATAATCCACACAGACCGCGAGGCCGTGCGCTTAGGAGAGGACGTATTCGCGACTGGCGAAATATCTGACGCTCGCCTTGTTGAAGCAATGAATGCATTCCTCAAGTTTCGGAAATTGATTAATCAACATAAGGTCAAGTCGGTGAGAGCTGTTGGGACTAGCGCTCTAAGGGAAGCTAGGAACCGAGAGTACTGCATAGGGCAAATTTCCAAGGCCACGGAGATAATGGTAGACGTAATCAGCCCAGAAGAAGAAGCTCGCCTAGTCTACGTAGCTGTATCAAGAACTCTTAGGCTTGAAGGAAAAGTTGCGCTCCTCGTTGATGTTGGCGGCGGCAGCGTGGAGATTAGCCTCGCAACGGAACGTGAGATAATTGCCACTGAGAGCTTCGGAATCGGTACCGTAAGGCTGCTACAAATGCTCGACCATCGGAAAAGAGGAGACAGGGTTTTCCGGCAACTCGCCCGTGAATACATCAACGTTTCCGGAACCCGGCTTAGAAAGGAAATCGGTGAACACGCAATAGACCTCTGCATTGCGACGGGAGGCAATGTTGAATCACTCGGAGACTTCGAGTTCAATTGTGTGACGCCAACAATGACACGTCTATCTCACTGGATGAGCTCGACTCTATTCTCAAACAACTCCAATCAAGGTCGTACGAAGAAAGGGTCAAAGATTTCGGGCTTCGACCGGACAGAGCTGACGTCATTATCCCCGCCATAATTGTGCTCCAAATTGTGGCGAAGGAGGCGAGGATTCAAGAAATCGAAATTCCTCGGGTTGGAGTCAGAGAAGGACTACTCATTGACATGGCACGGGGTTTGGGCCGCGGTTCGGGTCCACCCGACCGAACTCAACTCATCACTTCAGCGAGGCTTCTGGGAAGAAAATATGATTATGAGGCCGAACACGCACAAACTGTTGCAAGATTTGCAGTCGCTCTATTTGACGCGACCAAGAAACTCCACAAACTTGATACAACCGAACGAACTTTGCTTGAAGTGGCCGCACTCCTTCACGACATTGGATATTACATTGGGACATACAATCACCACAAGAACTCCTGGTATCTGATCAACGCGTCGCCCCTGATCGGCGTGGATGACTCCGATAAGAGCGTCATTGCCCTTGTAACTCGTTACCACAGTCGTTCTTTCCCTAAGTCGAGTCACAAGGAGTTCATGGATATCTCGCCGAAACGACGGAGGACTGTGGTAAAATTGGCCAGTATTCTTCGATTAGCTGAAGCGCTTGACCGCGAACACTCCGGGCGAGTTGAAAGCGTGAAAGTTACTGTGAGAAAGAAGAAGTTAATCTTGCTCCTTAAAGGCAAGGGTAACCTCTTACTTGAGAGGTGGGCGCTAAATTCCGGGTCGAGGTTGTTCGAGAAAACCTACAAGAAGAAGATAGTGATCGCGCCATGAGTTCGTCAGAACAGAAGCCGCTACCCGGGAAGCTGATCGCCGTAGAAGGAATTGATGGTTCGGGAAAATCCACTCAAATCTATCTGCTCCGCAGATGGCTTGAGTTAGAACGGTACAAGGTAATTTTCACGGAATGGAATTCATCTTCTCTGGTGAAAAAGGCAACACGGAAGGGAAAAAAGAAACGCCTATTGACGCCAACGACATTTTCTCTGATCCATTGCACCGACTTCGCCGATAGATATGAGAGACAAATTCTTCCGTTACTGCGAGCCGGCTACCTAGTACTTGCCGACCGCTACGTATACACAGCTTTCGTTCGTGATATGGTTCGGGGATGCGACCCGGAATGGGTGAGGAATCTCTACAGTTTCGCACGACACCCAGACGTCACATTCTTCTTTGACGTCCCATTAGAGACGGCACTCTCACGGATTCTAGAAGGCCGTCCGGAGTTGAAGTATCATGAGGCCGGCATGGACCTCGATCTCTCCCCCGATCCCTATGAAAGCTTCCGAAGATTCCAAGGTATGCTGAACAACGAATACCACAACATCGCCCCCAAGTACAACTTCATAGTAATAGATGCAAGCCGCCCCCCCGACGACCAGCAACAATCAGTCCGATTTCGTCAACCAGCGAATAGATCTATCAAAACATAAGGCGAAGGGACCACTGCCGTTTCCACCTGGACTCCTCGCGGCTCGCTTCCCGGAGCAGAAATTTAAGAGTGCTCTGGGAGAGGCGCCACAAGGGAAACCGCTGCAAACCGTGGATCCCGCTAATGATGTGCTGACATTAGCGGATGCTGGAGACGTGACATTTCCGTTCCAGATTAATGGCTCTGAAAAGCATTTCTTTGGCAAAGGCCTTCCTAAGGTCAACCTCGCACAACTCAAGGGAAAACTGCTCGTCGTCGAAGGGTCAGATGGATCAGGAAGATCTACACAAATCGACCTATTGCACAAGCACCTAGAAGTCCTCGGCTATCCGACAATAGACGTCGGTCTAAAACGGTCACGTCTGTATCCGGAATTGCAGGAAGCTCTTCTGGGGAATACGCTAAGCCCTGTCACAATGACCCTCTTTTACGCGACCGACTTTGCAGATCAGCTCGAGAACAACATCCTTCCCGCCCTGAGGGCTGGTTTCGTAGTGCTTGCCGACCGTTACATCTACACGCTCATGGCCCGTGAAGTCGTCCGGGGGATGAGTAGGGAATGGGTGCAGAAAATGTACAGTATTGCCTTGGTTCCCGATGCCGTGTTCTACCTCGCTGTCAGCCCTCGCATTCTCGCAGAACGCAACCTCATGAAGAGCGGATTGCTCGACTTCTGGGAATCGGGAATGGACATTCGCCGTTCGGGGGACATGTACCAATGCTTCGTCGATTATCAACGAAAAATGCGCGCAGAATTCCAACGCATGGCTTTGGATTACAAATTCGAAACCATTAACGGAAACAGATCCCCCCTTGCTATACATCGAGAATTGAGATCCAAGGTCGAAAAAGTTCTATCGAGATTACCACCAATTGAGACTCATCACGATAAGGAGCCTGCACCCAGCAATTGAGAAAAAGAAAAAGTTCGGTAAGAAAGAAACAGGTCCCGCAAACGCGCAGAGCCCCGGCGCGGCGCAGATTGAGCCGTTCAAGAACAATATTGCAAGATAAACGGCTGGCGATAGGTAAATCGAGGAGAAAGCAAACCAAACCCGAACACGTTCCACAAAAGCCCTCCAAAAAACCAAAACCGAAACCAAACCAAGACCGAGACCAAAAACAACACAGAAACCGAAGCCGGCAGTGAAATCTGTAAGGTCTGTCGCTCTCAAGAAAGTCCCCAAACGTAGAGTAGCTGTGAAGGCGGCCCTTCGACGAACATCCGGCGGGAGGGACGTCCTGAATTTCATTATTCTAGCCCTAGACAAGCGATGGAACGATTACCTAACAAGTTTGAAGCGCTATCAGCAGCTAGCTTCGGTTAAGAATGTCCACGATCTCCGCGTTAGCATTAGACGCCTCACTACAACCATAGATTTGATCGATAGATTCAATCCGGATAACGTAGTCCGGCAGGCTCACGTCAAACTCAAGGACCAACTCCAAGAGCTAAGTGTTCTTCGAGACGTTCACATCGAAATGGTAAGGATGCGAGGTTTTCTGAAAGAACTACCCGAGACGAAGGAGTTCTACGACGAGCTACGTGACAAGGAAACCAAGTATCTAAAGTCCGCCAATAAGATCCCCTGGAAATCGGATAGAAGATTTATTGAAAACGCCGTCAACAGAGCTAGGATTAGGCTAAACGCCCGGCGCGCCACTACTACGTCAGAGAATTCTCGCAGAATAGTCGACGCCGCGTTAGACGTTTCTTTTGATAACTTGAGCAAGAAACTTGAAGATGTTACGCCCGCGGATTATGCCTCGATTCATCGAGTGCGGCTTGCCTTCAAGCCGCTGCGGTATACAATTGAGATGCTGCAGCCAGTGGTGGGACTGGATAGTCGGCAGCTTAGAACCGCCACGCTTCTCGCACGACTAATGGGACAGATTCAGGATCTCGAGGTTCTCATGAAAGATCTAGTTGAGTTCAGATGGAAGAAAGGAAATGTACCTGGTGCGGTAGTAGAGATATGGTTGGACCTTGAACGACGGAAAATGGAAGCAACCCAACGCTTTCTTAGGTCTATTCCGAAATTCGGTAACATCTGGAAGCCAGTTATTCATGAACAAACAGGCGTAGCATCCTCAGCTTCCAAGACGTTATTCATTCTTCGGCACGGGATAGCTGTTACTCGTGGCGATGCAGCTTACCCTTTAGATTCCGATCGACCTCTAACGATGAAAGGTGTGAAGAGGCTTCGTCGGATCGCCAAGGGCTTGCGTCACTTGAATGTTCAGTTTGACTTGATCCTGACGAGTCCGTATAGGCGAGCTTTGGAGACAGCGTTCGTCGTTGGGCGCGAGTACGGGGTGGGACAGATAATTCAAACTTCCCAGGCGCTTAGACCCGATGTACTTCCGGAGGAAGCCATCAGAGCCGTGCAAGAGAAGTACTCGCCATGCCGGCGCTTGCTCTTGGTGGGACACGAACCTCAGTTGAGTGCGTTGATTTCCACCTTGACAACGGGAAGCGCAAGCGCGAGACCGGTGCTTAAGAAAGGAAGCGTTTGCAAGCTTCAAGTAGAAAAATTACTAATGGGCAAGTGCGCAACACTGATCTGGCTGCTTACCCCAAGGCAACTGATCAACATCGCCTAAAATTCAACTCTCCCACAAATGAATGAGCGAAACGTCTGTTGACTCACGGAGAACAAATTTTTAGTCTTCAGGCGCATTTTGTTACCGACGAGAGTTGGGGATCAAGTCAGATAGGTACTGTAGGTTTCAACCTCAAGCCGGTCCGAACTATTATGTTCAGCCCCAAGACTATCATCAGTAGTATGAAGGCTGCCCCCCAAGCGAAGGCGTGCGAGTTGGGATACGGGGAAGTTCCAAAGTCAAAAATAAGCACGGTCATGGTGGCTGTAGGATCGAAAACAGTGTTCATCATGAATTGGCCGCCGAGAGCCGTGAAGAGTAGGGGAGCGGTTTCCCCCACGGATCGAGCAACAGCCAGGCAATGCCCGTAATGATTCCGCTCTTAGCGGTCGACACAAGGATGTAGAGGAGAGTCTTTGACACTCCTCCGAGGGCCAAGCCACCTTCCCTGATATAAGAGGGCACAAGTCTCAGGGATTCGTGTGTCGATATCGCCACAATAGGCATCATCATGAAACTCAGCGCGATCCCGCCGGCGACGGCTGAAAATCTGTGTAAGGTGGCCACAACCAAAACATACACGACAATGCCCGTCACGATGGACGGAACCCCTGTGAGAACCTCCGCGATCAGTCTAACGTAGTTTGCGACTCTACCGGGGTATTCGGATAGATAAGCCCCCGGCTAAGAGTCCTATGGGTACACCGATTATGGACGCTATTCCGACCACCACTAAGTTACCCTCTAACGCATTCAATATGCCTCCGCCGCTTCCGCCGATTGGAGGGGTGATGTGCGTGAAAAAGTCTGGATTCAGCACGCTATATCCTAGGGTGGCGGTTTCGTAGAGGATTGAAGCTAATGGGATTATGGGAATTAGGAAGGCAAGTGTGGCTGAAACCGTAAACAGTCTATTGCTGAACCGTCGTCCACTCAGGGATCTAAACATCCGTTGACCCCCGGGGATGGAAACTTAGTCTCGAAATTAGTACTCGACCTGCCAGGTTCATCAGAAAAGCGATCGCAAGAGAATCAGACCGAGCTCGAATAGAGCGGCGAGGTAAATGTTGTTTCCTGCGACTTCTGTGAACTCATTAGCGATCACGCTTGGGATAGTTTCTGCAGGAAGGAAAAGTGAAGGGGTGATTCGTGCGACGTTCCCGATGACCATTATGACGGCCATGGTCTCTCCGATGGCCCTGCCCATCGCTAGAACGATGGCCGCGATTATGCCTGTGCTGGCATACGGAACGACTGCCATTCGGATTGTCTCTAACCGTGTTCCACCCAATGCGATGCAAGCCTCTCGCTGACTACGCGGGACCACCACAACAACTTCCCGCATAACTGCGGACGCATACGGGGTGATCATGATCGCCAAAATGAGACCGGCGGTGAGCATTCCGAGTCCGTTTGTTTCACCCGCGAAGATTGGAATGAATCCGAGTGAGCCTATAAGTCCGGGATCTATGTAATCTCTCATGAAGGGGACGAGAAAGAATAATCCCCAGAGTCCATAGACTACGCTAGGTACGGCAGCAAGTAATTCAACTAGAAAGATCGAGGGCAGTCGCAATTTCCTAGGAGCCAACTCTGATTGAAATAGGGCAACACCCAAGCTTATTGGAACCGCAAATAATAGCGCAATTAACGTTGTCACTATGGATCCGTACATTGCGGGGAGTGCTCCCAAGATTGGAGGTCCACCGTTGGGCGGATTCGGAATCCATAGGGTACCTGTCAAAAAGCTGAGCCCTAGGGCTTGAATAGAGTCCAAGCTTCCAGTGTAAAGCGAATACACGGTAAGAGCCGCGATGATTGGAATCGCAACCGCTGCAATAATTAAGACGAAGTGCAAAAAATCATGGTGCCGTGTCCTTTGACGAACACGGTTTTTCTCGAGTTGCTTTTGCATTGTGCGCCGCTAGCTTCTATCCGGTCAGGAGGACTGTACCTTGGTAGTTGAGCGTCATCAGTAGTTGTTCGTCAGCTGCAACAACGTTTGCTGGGAGTGGTACGTAATCCAATGGCATTGAATACTGCTGTCCATCATGGATTGCCCACCAAAGGAAGTGTACTAGGGCTTGTGCCTTAGCGAGAGTTGTGCTAGGGTTTGCAGACAAGTCTCTGTAGACGAGGATGTAGGTGTAGGTTGAGATCGGATAGGATTGTGCTCCGGCGGCTTCTACTAGGTGTATTCTAAGATCGTTAGGGTTAGGGGCCTTGCGTTCTGAGCGGCGTAAAGGATCGTTTGTAGAGTTGGTACGATGAAATTGCCTGCTGGGTTCTTGACCGCGCCTACCCCGAGGTTATTTTGGACTGCGTAGATAAGATCAACATAGCCTAATGCTCCGTTGGTGTTCGCCACCGTACCTGCAACTCCGGAATTACCCTTTGAGCCAACGCCATAAGCCCCAAGCTTCGTGTCAACAGGCCAGGTCACCGAGGTACTGTATCCCACTTGTGCTGCCCAGTTTGGGACGGCAACTGACAAGAAGTTCGTGAAGGCATATGTCGTTCCGCTGCCGTCTGATCTGTGTACGGCGGTGATGAAGCCGTTCGGTAAGGCGACACCAGGATTAAGCGCCACTAGAGCTGGATCATTCCATTTGACTATGTTTCCCATGTAGATGTTAGCTATGACCTCTGGTGTGAAGTTCAGTGTGACATTATTGCTTACGCCCCATGCTTGCAAATTGTAAGTAATGGCCACCCCACCGAGTGTCTCAGGGAAAAGAGTGAGACCTGGCGGGCCGCCAACTGTTGGTTGTTTAGTGGAGCGTCGGAGGCACCAAAGTCGACTGTCTTTGCTGATATCTGTTGGATTCCGCCGCCGCTACCAATGGGATTGTAGCTTATGGTAACTGCAGGGTATAGCTGGTTGTAAGTGACCGTCCATTTCTGAAGTAATGGGGCGGGAAACGTGGCCCCCGCTCCAAGAAGCGAGACGGGCGTCGTTGGTTGGTATCCTGCTACAGAAGATGTTGCTGACACCATGGAGGTTTCGGTCATGGTCGCTGAAGTCATCACCGATGACGCTGACGACATCATCGACGATTCAGAAGACATAACTGATGCTGTTGACATGCTTTGAGCTGTGCTACTGTTCATTGTCGTGAAGTAGTATCCTCCTGCAACTGCCGCCAATATGACGACAACAAGAGCAACTATTCCGACATTACGCTTGTTATTCTTGCTCGACATGCGAATCATCGCGAGCGCACGTAGCCTCCCATTCTTATTTAGCCAAAACGCATTGTGAACATGCGTACATATGTGTGTTCACCATCATCTATATGATTCATATAACTCGCATTCAATTACTCAATGATCACAGTAACCGAATGGTCGGTAGCGAAGCATGACTTCAGAACTCTTAACGGAGTTGCGCAGTACTCCAGAAACCGACAAGAGAGCTCTAGATTTGTCCACCCTAAAGGAAAAAATGCAGGTAACCAGCCTAAGCGCAGGATTCGGTCGAAAAAAAGTTTTGGATGACATATCAATCTCGTTTAAGGAAAATACCGTTACCGCTATAATCGGCCCTTCAGGATGCGGGAAGTCCACATTCATCCGTTGCCTCAACAGAATGCATGAGGTCAACCCAGATGCATGGACTACCGGTCACATAATACTCGACGGCGAAGACATTCTTGCCCCCTCGATGGATCCTGTAGTCGTCCGTCGAAGGATAGGGATGGTATTCCAAAAACCGAACCCATTCCCGACAATGTCAATTTACGATAACGTCGGCAGGCCTTCGGTTGAATGGCGTTCACGATCGCAAGGTTATCGCTGAAAAGGTTGAAGAGAATCTTAGGAAATCTTTCCTTTGGGACGAGATCGGCGACAGGATAAAGGAATCGGGGACCAGCATTTCAGGTGGACAACAACAGCGGTTGTGCATCGCACGCACCTTAGCCGTGGAACCTGAAGTAATTCTCATGGACGAGCCGTGCTCAGCACTCGATCCCATAGCAACCGCAAAGATCGAAGAACTCATAACCAAACTGAAGTCCACCTACACCGTAATCGTCGTAACGCACAACATGCAACAGGCAGCTCGCATCTCCGACCTAACCGGATTCCTATACCTTGGCAGGCTCATCGAGTATGGGCCGACGACAGAAATATTCCAGAACCCACACAATGAGCTCACAGAGCGCTACATTAGCGGAAAATTCGGGTGAAGCTCGATGCCGCGGCTCATGGACATGGGAGAAGAAAGGCTCTCCAGCGCAATCGTGGACATGTCAAACCTGGCCCAAGACTCAGTAGTGAAAGCCATCGAGGCCTATGAGAAAGGGCAGAAAGCAACTGACCTCGCGCGCAAGAGAGCAGCTCAACTAGCGCAGTTAAGCGCGGAGGTTGAGGAACTTGGCGTCGACCTCTTGGCACGTTATCAACCCGTAGCAACTGATCTACGTTTCATCAAATCTTGTCTTGAAATTGCATATGGTTTTTCTCGATTCGGCAGATACGCCTTCGACATCGCACTGGTTTTAGAGACGTATGGCGACTTATCGCTTTGTGACAAATCGGTCGTTCACGAGTTAAGCGAGAAAGTTAACGGCATGATCGAAAGAAGCATCCAATCTTTCAAGACTCGCGACACGGAACTCGCTCGGTCATTACGAAAGGACGACGATGAGGTTGACAAAGTGTACTACAAGTACACCGCCGCGATGGCCACCGATAAGTCCGTCACGGTTCGATGCGCCCTCGCATCTACTTTGGTGTTAAGATATTTGGAAAGAATTGCTGATCATGCCTGTTACATCGGAGATTCCGTTGTCTACATTGTAACTGGATCGAAGGCCTGACCATGAAAGGGGATACGCAGAATCCGAAGAAGGAGACAGACGAAGAGCAATCTGCGCCTGAGGATCGGTATGTTCGCCGTGTACAGGTCACTGGCCCGGATCCTACATAGTATCGTTGCCTAAGCCTTGGGTTCAGGAGGCGGGCCTGAGAAAGGGAGGTAGAGTTGAATTTAGTAAGCAGGAAAATTGGGGACTCACTCTTACGCCGTTCGGGAGCACTAAGTACGATGACGAACGCACCCGATGTATCTTGTCACTTAATTCCAATATCGACCCCGATGCTTTAACCCGAATGATAATCTCGCTTTATGTTGCTGGATATTCGACGATTGAGATCAGATCAAAGTCAGGAAATCTCTCTTCTAAGATTCGAGACACGATTCGTGATGTTGCGAGGGGTAAGCTTGTGGGCACGGAGTTGGTTACTGAATCTGCCCAGAGCGCAACCCTGCAGGTGCTCTTAAGCTACCCTCAATTGCTCGTACCGGACGCTCTGAGAAGAATGCTGTCAATTCTAAACGCAATGCAACAGGATTCCATGCAAGCCCTCTCCAGATTGGATAAAGATTTGGCAAATCAGGTTGTCAAGATTGACGATGAGATCGACAGGTTCAGCCTGTACGTGATTAGGCAACTAAAGTGGGCCGTAAAACACCCCACCCTACTTTCGAGAATCGGTTTAGCCTCGCCCGTGGAATGCCTTGGGTATAGGATCATCAGCAAGAGCGTTGAGCGTTCTGCAGATCATGCTGCAAGGATCGGAGTGAACGTCCTTCTTCTGCAGCAGGCGCCTGGAGCATCCTTATTCAAGGACGCCAACGCGCTGAGCCAGCAATCGTCAAGAATGATGGAGACCTCGCTTCGAGCTTTGTTCGCCAGCGATTACAAACTTGCGGAGAGCGTGCTTTTTGAAGGTGCGAAGGTTACTGATCTCGAGTCGAGGCTAGTTGAGAGATTACTGAAGGAGAAGCTTCCAGCGGGCGACCTCTCCGCGATGCGCTTGATTTCAGAAAGCCTAAGACGAATCGGAGAATACGCAACCGACGTTGCGGAAGTCGTCCTCAATTCAACTATTCAAAAAATGTTGGACCAATCCGACGGTATCGAGGCCGAGCCATAGAGTGCGCAGTTGGCGCTAATCGGAAACCGAGACGACGTGGATTCTAGGTCGAAAGACAGCCCTTGCGGTGATATTGACCGCATAGCCCCCATGCAGGCCACAAAACTCTTCGCAGGATTCGGCGACCTCAACATCCGTATACCCAAAGCCGCAAAGTTCACACACGTAGATCATTCCATATCTGCTCTGTCTTCGTTCAACCAATATCTTTCACCAGGCTGTCATACCGCGGCTAGCGGGACGAGATCCTCCCTCATGTAGAATCCCTTGAAACCGCAATTGTCGCACTTCGCCCCTATGGGTGAATCGCCGTCGTCATAGTATAGGTTGAGGCTTAGGAGTCCACACTTCGGGCACTCGGAGCCGATCTCTTTCTCCATCGACCAACCATCCGATTGTCGTTTACTGCTTACTCCGCGAACCAGGCGTCGCCCTCAGAAGGCGCAACTTCGGATTCGAGGTTCACATGTTTTTTCCTTGTCCGTGTCATTTTTCGTCGCAATAAATTGGCCTTCTCAGGGATTTAGCAGGTTTTCTCGTAATTCATAGCAGTAACGTGATTTCCCATAATTCATGTCACCGAGGTGTGATTCGGAGGAAAAGGGATTGGCTAACCAGCTGGAACGCCAAGAGATATTCGAATCAGGCGCTGGGTTTCCGGGGTCTCTTCAGATGGGGACTCCGGCAAGGTTTAATATCGTTCTGCCTGTTCGCTAATGTAAATTTCGGTGAGCGAGTCATGTCTAAGGATTTTAGGCTTGTCCTACGTGTCGCAGGCGCAAACATAGACGGCACCAAGAAGGTTGCCTACGGCATATCCCACATCAGGGGTGTGGGCCCAAGCTACGCCGCTGCCATAGTGAAGGCCACCGAAATCAAGCCTGAGCTTAGAATGGGCGACTTATCTGAAGCTGACGTGCAGAAGCTGGAAGACGCGATGCGTGACCCCGCAAAGTATGGCTTGCCCCCACGCCTTTTCAACCGCCGCAAAGGTCCTGATTCAGGTCGGGATATGCATTTGATAGGCGCCGACCTCACGCTAAGCACGAAGACTGACGTCGATTTCATGACCGATATTCGAAGTTGGAAAGGAGTCAGGCATTCTCTGGGCCTGAAAGTTCGAGGGCAACGGACGCGCACGACGGGCCGAAAAGGTAGAGCAGTTGGGGTTGCCAAGAAAGTTGTAATGGAAGCCGCTCGAGCTGCAGCTCTAGCCGGCGAGAAGGAAGAGAAGAAGTAGGTGATGCGCTACGGGCGATCCAAAGAGAACTAGAAAGAGCTACGAGACCCCCAGACATCCTTGGCGCAGAGACCAACTAGAAGTCGAACTTCATCTGATGAGCGACTTCGGGCTTCGCAACAAGAGGGAACTCTGGCGTTACAAGACAATGCTCTCAGAGGTAAGAGGTATCGCGCGGTCGATGCTCGGTTCAACCGGAGAGCAACGTGCACGCCTGGACGAGGAATACCTCTCTAAACTGCGCAGGATAGGCGTGCTATCTGAATCCGCTACAATCGACGATGTTCTCGACCTAGACATTAGAGACCTGCTCGAACGCCGATTACAAACTATGGTCTTCAGAAAGGGCCTGGCTAAAACGCTTTTTCAAGCGAGACAATTTGTTTCGCACGGACACATATCAGTCGCCGGTAATGTAATCTCCGTCCCAGGCTACATCGTTAAACGAGACGAAGAAGGGAAACTCAAGTACTTCTCCCAAAGCCCGATATCAAAGGCAGATCACTCAACAAGGAAAGTTATCACGGCAACTGCAGCCGGCCAAGCCGTAGCTGAGTCCTAGTCACAAAACTCGTCTTCTAAAGAGAAGAAAGAAGACTAGTCGCCGCTACCGTTACGCCCACTGACAGTGCGATTAGCGGTAAGGAATAGGGGCCCGTCCCAAGAATTATCGGAATAGGGCCTATCAGGATCACAGCACCCGCGCTGCTAGTGCCTAAATTCGTGATCGAACCCAAAGTAACTAGCAACATCCCAACGAAGATGGCTGCGAAGGCTATGAGAAACAATATGCTTGCCAAAGAAAACTGAAATTGCTGCTGAGGGTAGCCTTCCCAGCCACGGGTCGGTAACAGCTCTACTGCTGCAGGCGTTACAAGTCCAGCTGGCCGAATCAAAGCAATCGCCACATGTTGGCTTACCACAATTTTGACAAACGTAAGTCGCCGGGATTCTCCCACAAATTGCGCAAGGAGTAGGTGGCATGACGTTTACCTCCCGAACAGATATGGGAGAAACATGATGGCGAAAACGACCAGTATCAGCACGATCGCTAGAATCATCAGTCCCTTCACCGAGTCCTTGTCCGTGCCGAATATTATTGGGATCGGGCCAATAAGTAGAACTCCGGCAGCTCGAGTCTTACCTGAGCTGCGAGTTGAGCGAAATGCAAGGAGAATCATTGCGGCGAAGGCCAGGACGAATCCGAAGATGATCAGTATGAATCCGACTTCTGTAACGGAGGGCGCGTCCAAGAGGATTCACTTGCTCAAAGTAACTCGGGATGAGTCGTGAACTTTAACTCTTCCAGATTTTTTCTCCGTGAAACCTGTTGTGGGTCGTAATAGTTTATAAGCACCAGAGCCTACCTCCAAAATCTCTTTACGTAGAAGTGAAATGTCGTGGACTTCGGACCCGAAAATCAGGATTCAGGCCGAATACTTGCCGTAATCGGCCCACGAGAGTCGCTGTTGTTCCCGCGGGGTCCGTAGGTCTTGGAAATTAAGATTCTTGAAGAGAAAGATAACTCGCTCCGGTTCCTATTGAAAGGAACCAGCCACGCCCACGCCAACGCCTTGCGGCGCGCAATGATGGCGGAGGTTCCGGCGATGGCAATCGAGGATGTGATCATAATCGAGAACACTTCAGTTCTATACGACGAGGTTATCGCGCACAGACTAGGGCTGATCCCCCTGAAGACGGATTTAGACACTTTTGTCCTTCCTGAAGAGTGCGACTGCAAGAGCGAATTGGGTTGTAGCAAGTGCCGTGCATCCTTCACTCTTGAGGTTGAATGCATAGATGAGCCAGTGATGGTTTACTCGTCTGATTTGAAGGGCGACAGCGATGTTACCCCAGTAAGCGGTGGCATTCCCATCGTTAAACTTGGCCCATCGCAGAAGTTGAAACTTGAATTGTACGCAAAGCTTGGGCGAGGCTTGGAACATGCCAAGTGGCAGCCAACCACGGCTTGCGCTTACAAATACCTCCCAAAGGTAACCCTGAACCCCGACAACTTAGCCAACCCCGCAGAGGTAATTCGAATCTGTCCAACGAAGGTCTTCGTGAGCGATCCTGAGAGCAAGATTGCTGTACGGGATGAGCTTGCATGTACCCTTTGCATGGACTGTGTCGAGAAAGCAGTTCCAATCGATTCCAAAAAATCGTTTCCGGTCAAGGTTGAAGAGGACGATACCGCTTTCGTATTCTACGTTGAATCAACTGGCGCTCTTCCACCCAAGAGGATTGTAAGCGAAGCCTCAAAGATTCTGGACAAGAAAGCAAGCAATCTGACTGACCTTGTAAAGAAAGGGCTTGAGTAAAGGAGAACTAGCATTGCGTCGCGAAATCACAAACCCCGAACTACTCGAAACAATTCGTTTTCTAAAAGTAAAGGCCCGGGAAAACAAGGCGAACATCTGGACCGTCGCGGCCGAAAATCTATCCAAGCCAAGAAGAGGCCGAGCAGAACTCGACTTGAATCATATCTCCCGCGTCTCAAAACCAGATTCGCTCCTTCTCGTGCCCGGTAAGGTACTGGCTTCAGGCCACATCAAACATGCCGTCACGGTTGGCGCTTTCCAATTCACACCCGACGCTAAGTTGAAGATCGAACAGGCGGGCGGGAAGTGTGTCGGCATAAAGGACTTCGTTGGAAAGCATCCTAAAGGAGCGAACGTGCAACTTCTAGGTGATGGAAATAATGTCTGATGAACCAATTCTCTTAGACGCTACAGATCAGGTCATGGGCCGATTGGCCAGTTATGCAGCGAAGAGTGCGCTGGGCGGAAACAGGATAGTAGTTCTAAACGCGGAGAAAGCAGTCATTTCGGGAAGGAAGAGCAACATTGTCGAAGAGGCTATGCGCCGTCTAAAGACTAGAACACTCGCCAACCAGACAACGGCACCAGTCCATCAACGCCGACCCGACTTATACTTCAGACGCGTTGTCCGTGGCATGTTACCTTGGAAAAAGGCGAAAGGCAAAGCTGCATTTCACCGGGTCTACGTTTTCATGGGCGTACCTGAAGAATATTCAAAGAAGAAAGCCGCGAAAGTCCCAGGGGCGAATGCTTCTAAACTCAGGACATCGTACATGACGCTCGAAGACTTAGCCAAAGAGATATGGAGGCCTTGAAGCAGGTGAGCGAAACACTCGAAAAACTGGAGAAGCCGGAAAAGGCCCAGAAGACAGAGAAAGTCGAAAGAAGGCGGCTAATTCTTGTCACAGGAAAAAGAAAGACCGCGATCGCACGAGCGATAATCAAGAATGGCTCTGGCAATGTGTTCATCAACGGAATCCCACTAACAATGTTTACCCCAGAAATCGCCAGAATGAAGATTACCGAGGCGTTAGTTCTTTCAGGAGAACGGTCAAAAACCGTCGACATAAATGTCAAAGTCGCCGGAGGCGGGTTCATGGGGCAAGCTGAAGCGTCGCGCATGGCTGTTGCAAAGGGGTTGGTACAGTGGACGCGCAGTTCTGAGCTTAGAAAGTCGATGACAAATTACGACCGAACTATGCTCGCAGGGGACCCGCGAAGAAAGGAACCCAAGAAATTCGGCGGACCCGGAGCAAGAAGACGCGAACAGAAATCATACAGGTAGAATGAAATGATAATCCCGGTCCGTTGCTTCACCTGTGGAAAACTCGTCGCCGACCACTGGGAAGAGTTCGCGAGACGAGTTAAAGCGGGCGAGAGGCCGAAGAAGGTTCTAGATGACATGGGAATGACTCGTTACTGCTGCCGGCGCATGTTCATAACACAGGCAGACGTGATTGATGACTTGTTACGTTACACGCAGGTAACAGCGAAGCGACGGGCACAATTCGAATAGGAATCGAGCACAATGTCAGAAGTTGAAGAAAAAGAGGGGATGCCGAAATCAGAGGACCTACTGATCCCCTTAGAAGATCTTCTCGCGGCAGGCCTCCACATCGGAACAAGAATCAAAACCGGTGACATGGAACCGTACATTTACCGAGTTAGACCCGACGGACTCTTCATACTAAATATTGGAAAGACGGATGAAAAGATACGTACTGCTTCCCGGTTCATAGCCAGGTTCGAAGCAGAACGAACCCTCATAATCTCGTCGAGGCTCTACGGGAAAACCCCCGTTGAGAAGTTCTGCGAGATCACGAGAACGGTTCCAGTGGTCGGCCGTTTCATGCCCGGCCTAATATCAAACCCACTTCAACCCAATCACGCAGACCCTCAGGTCATTATGGTAACCGATCCTAGAGCCGACTGGCAATCAATCAAGGAATCGTCAACAGCGGGGGTCCCAGTTATCGCGCTCTGTGACACTGACAACGTCTTCAGTGGGGTCGACCTCGCCATACCAGTGAACAACAAAGGCCGCCGCGCATTAGCTATGCTGTACTGGCTATTGGCTAGACAAGTTCTGCGTGACAGAGGAGAACTACCAGCGGATGGAACCATAACTGCAACAGTGGACGACTTCGAAACAAAGCTGGCCGCTATCGCCCCTAGATCGGGCGGTGAGCTTTGAAAATTCGGAAACCATATGTCGCAAACGCATTCTACGCCGGAACCAAAACTGCACTCACCAAACAGATAACCGACTGCTTCACCCACCCCTTTGGGCCGGGTCAGGTTCCGAAACCAAACCCGCAAGGCCAACGAAAGATCTTGGGGTTAGTCTGTCCACACGCGGGATACATGTACTCAGGGCCGGTGGCGGCGAATGGGTACGGTAAGCTCGCAACCGACGGACAACCAGACGTGGCCATTATTCTCGGGCCTAACCATACCGGACTGGGAAGCGGCCTCTCGATTCAGACCGAAGGAGCGTGGGAGACGCCCATCGGCATAACCCGAGTCAATTCTGACCTAGCTAGGAAGATCCAAAAGTCAAGCAGTATAATCGACGTCGACGATACGGCACACGCTAGTGAACACTCCATAGAGGTTCAACTACCATTCCTCCAGTTCCTATTCAAAGACGCCATAGAATTCGTCCCCATATGCATGATGATGCAAGATCTAACAACGTCCATAGACGTTGCGAAAACCATCATTGAAACCACGAAAGGTAAGAATGTTGCAATAATCGCATCGAGCGACTTTACCCACTATGAACCGCAGGCGGCCGCAAATAGGAAGGACAGGGAAGCGATCGACGCGATACTCAAACTCGATGATAAACAACTAAATGAGCTGGGAGGCAGCAACCGCGTGACAATGTGCGGGTACGGCCCAATAACCACCTTGATCGCCGCAGCGAAAATGCTCGGTGACGTGAAACCCGATTTGTTGGCGTACAAGACCAGCGGGGATATCACGGGAGATAAA
This sequence comes from Candidatus Bathyarchaeota archaeon, assembly GCA_963833125.1. GTDB lineage: Archaea > Thermoproteota > Bathyarchaeia > 40CM-2-53-6 > 40CM-2-53-6 > FEN-987. Next base: position 145,070 of record CAWHWX010000019.1, read on the forward strand.
TCAGCGGTGGTCGGGTATTCGTCGTTGACTTTTACTCGTAACTAGTGACACATGGAGCCGTTTAATTTTTCTAGAAGACACGCGAAACTAGTGAAAGGCGAAACTTCTTTGGGCCAAGCTGCAGGGTTCGGTAAAGTAATTCTCTTCAACGAACACTTCGTCGTGTACGGAATTCCTGCAATCGCTTCAGCTATCGGGGCCAAGACAATTGCATCAGTCGAGCGAAGTGCCGGATCTGGGGTAGAACTCAAGGATGAACGCCCTGAGACTCCAGGATACAAGGCTGAGAAGCTAGAGCAGCAAAAGGAGTCTTTGGATATCATGCTCAAATTCATGAAAATTGACACACAACATGACCACTACACGATCACCTTGGGCGGAGATTTGATCGCTGCCAGCGGTGTAGGAGCAAGCGCGGCTTCCTGCGCTGCAATCGCCCGCGCATACTCACAAGAACTCAACCTCAACTTTTCAGACGAGAGAGTAAATGAGGTGGCCTACGAGGGAGAAAAGGGATACCATGGAACGCCGTCAGGCATCGATAACACGGCGGCAACATACGGCGGCCTGATCTGGTACAGACGCGAGGGATCGGCGCAATTGATGGAACGTATGCGACTTCGTAAGCCCGTGGAGATAGTGATGGGAAATACGGGGAAAGTCGCAGACACCAAGATCGTAGTAGCGGGAGTCAAGGAACGAAAAGAAAAGGAACCTGAAAAGTACGGGCGCTTCTTTCAAGACGCGGATCAACTGGCTCGGAATGCGAGGAAGCAACTTGAAGATTTCAACCTCGAGAAAGTGGGCGCCTACATGAACGAAAACCACAAACTGCTCCAGGAAATAGGCGTGTCCTCTCCAGAGCTGGATGCCCTAGTGAAACTGGCCCGCGACACGGGTGCTCTAGGAGCGAAACTTACGGGAGGGGGAAGGGGAGGCTACATGGTTGCACTTACCCCGGGGCGAGAACTTCAGGATCGGGTGGCGAACGAAATCGAACGGCATGGTTCCCAGACGCTTCGTACCATGATCGGCATTTAGACTATCGCCGATCAACATTTCTCTCATAACAGTTGCAACGGAAGGTGCCTCAGGACCAACTCGTATTCATTCGCCTTAGCAATAATCGCATTGATACTGCCCTCATGGAATCTATCCCTGTCTATTATGAATGCCAGCCCATCCCAGCCACCTGCCCCTGGACATCGTCCAGCGACGATGCCATGAATTTTTTCTGCAAACTCTATCAGCTTCGTAAGAGGTTCAGGTTCTATTGGATCCAGGTCAGCATAGGATTTTGCGACCAGGCCTTGCAATCTTCTGTGGATTTCCCTTGCCGAGTGCGTGCAACGCCTCAAGCCATCGTTGTCGCCCTTAAGCACTCTGCCAATTGCATCCGTTTCACTCGAATTCTGCTTTTCCATGAGCTCACGGTATTCGGATGGGTGTTGGCTCTTCCATTCACTCACTGTCCGTACATTACTGACCGTTGATGTTTTTCCGCCCTCGATATTGAAGAAGAGCAAGCCGTACTTCGATGGCATTGAGACTAGTTGGGTCTGTAGATCTGGCCAGGGCTTTTCAATCGAAGACAGAATCTTCGATGTCGTTTCTGTTGCATTCTTGAAGTCTAGAGGTAGAATGATCGAGCTGGGATTGAATCGCTTGTATATTATGGTGTGGCCGGCTGCGCAAGTGGCAATGTCAAATCCAGACCCGATCTTGTTTGTGAAAGCAGCGCCACAGTACTGTGATAGTTTATGAATAATCTCACTATGTTCGGCGTTGTCCATGCAGTAGGCGTGAAAGAGAGATTTGACGACAGCAACAGTGGCGGCTGCGGAGCTTCCGAGCCCCGATTTATGTTCGATTCCAAAGATCGGACTGTTCGTAAGGGACACGGTATGACTCGTGGAATGCCCTTTTGATTTTAGGTATAATCTAGTTAAGAAAAACGTTGAGACGGCGATATTCTTTCGTATTAATTCGGGAGAATCGATCATTTGTTCGATGCCAAATTGTCTGGCGATCAGAGCATCCGAGTCGGCATCTTCGACTGTAGCAGTGACCCCGTTCCCCGTATGGTCAACGACAGCCAAAGAGAGTGAGATGTGTCCAAGTTCTAGGACAGAGTATCCTCCGAAGAAGAGGACCTTCCCAGGGACGTTCAGAGTCTTTTTCTTGAGCTGAGTAAGCAATTAGCGGTCAGCGTCCTTGGGTCCCCCGCCAACTTCCGTCCTGTAGGTATTTTCCTTCCCGACGATCGCCTTCAAACGCTCCTCTACTTCTTCTGCGTTCTTCTTCAGCGCAAAAATGACCACGTTGGGACCGGCATCAAAAGTGTAGGCCCCATAAGCCAATGGTTGGATAGTGTTTATGATTTCGGTGCTCTTGTCGTTTAGGTAGATGATCGGGGGGTCAGTTCTCCAACACACTGCGTGAAAGTTGTTCGAGGCCTGCTTCGTCAATTTGAACATTTGAAGCCAATTCCTTTCTTTAACGGCGTTGAGTATCGCTGGGAGCAGAGTTTTTTCCTCGTAATCCACCCATTGCCAATAGTCGTATACACTTCGAACGCTTTCCTTCATGCCCGCCCGGCTTTTTGTTTTCTTCTCTTGTTCTGATTCCACTTTAGCGTAGATGATGGAGAGGTCGCTGAAGTATGCTGGTTCGTAAAGTGTTTCTGCGTATGAGAGGTCTGAGGCTTCAGCTTCAGAAGTAGCATTGTCAAACCCTCGGTGCCAGATAACGAATCCGCCTCGTGAAGGGACGGAACGGGCTGCTGAGCCGGATCCTAATCTCGCTAGTACTGAGAGCTGCCTTTCATTCAACTGGGGTAAGCGATCTAGCTTGCTCATCGCTTTTGCGAATGCGAGTGCTAACGCAGAGAATCCCGCTGCAGAGGAAGCAAACCCCGATGCCGTTGGAAAATCATTTTGGGATGATATTTCGTACCGATAATCCTTGGTGAATTTGTAGGTTCGGGTAATCTTGTCAAAGAAGTCTTTAACGTAATCGAATTCGCTTTGTGTTTCCTTTATCTTCTTACCGTTCAGTTGAAATGCGATTTCTCCCTTACCGCTCTCAACCCTAAGGAGGGTCTTTGCGTGGAGCCCTTGGATTGTGAAAGAGACGGAACTCTTGGTTGGTATGAGCAAATGTTCGTATTTCGGATACTTGCCCCAATACTTCACGAGCGCAATGTTGGTTGGGCTCTCAACGCCAACTACTAGCACATGGTTCGAGCGAACTAATCGCGTTATAAGAGTTACCCACTGTTAGGAATATTTTTCACCTGTAAATCCCAAGTTCTAAAGGTAAGTAGGTACTTCGGGTTCAGATGATTGCCGATGGCCAAAAGTTCTGAACTTTCCGGATTCTATAAGCTCACCGTTGCTGACCGGGTAAAAGCGGTTAAGGATTTTGCTGGGCTCAATGATGAAGAAGCGGCTTTACTTCAGAAGCCAGGGGCGCTGGGATTTGATGTTGCCAATCGCATGGTTGAGAACGTCATCGGCGTAATGCCGGTCCCGATGGGCGTCGCAATGAATTTTCTCATCAATGGGAGAGAGGTTATTGTTCCTATGGCGATTGAAGAACCATCGGTAATCGCGGCTGCTAGTAATGCGGCTAAGATGACTCGGGCAAAAGGCGGTTTCCAAGCCACAACCACCGACCCTATCATGATTGGGCAAATTCAGGTCGTGGGAGTTCAGGACGCATACAGAGCAAGATTTGAAATTCTCGCACAAAAAACGGAGCTCTTGAAGCATGCTAACGCGCAGGACCCTGTCTTAGTCTCTCTGGGGGGCGGTGCTCGAGACTTAGAGGCTCGGATCATCGACACTTTTCAAGGAAAAATGATCATAGCTGAATTATTGGTCGACTGCCGCGATGCGATGGGAGCAAACGCTGTGAATACGATGACCGAAGCAATTGCTCCACTTATTGAGAAGATCTCAGGAGGACGGGTCTATCTGCGGATCATATCCAACTTAGCCGTGAAACGATTAGCCCGTGCCAAAGCAACTTTCCCGAAGGAAGCGCTTGGTGGAGAGGAAGTTGTAAACGGAATTGTGAACGCATACGCCTTTGCGTCAGCGGACCCTTACCGATGTGCAACGCACAACAAGGGTATCATGAATGGTGTGACTGCTGTCGTCCTTGCAACCGGCAATGATACCCGAGCCATCGAGGCCGGTGCGCACGCATACGCTGCTAGGTCAGGTCACTACACATCTCTGACATCATGGGAGAAGGACGCTAATGGCGACCTAGTGGGGACTTTGGAGATGCCGATGGCTGTGGGAATAGTTGGCGGAGCAACTGCATCGAATCCAATTGCGAAAATCGCTGTGAAGATTCTTGGGATAAAGACTGCCAGGGACTTGGCAGAAGTGATTGTTTCGGTTGGTCTGGCCCAAAATCTAGCCGCGCTGCGTGCTCTGGCGTCCGAGGGTATTCAACGTGGGCACATGGGCCTGCATGCGCGGAACGTAGCGATAAGTGTCGGCGCGACAGGAGATCTGATCGATAAGATTTCAGCACGTATGGTGGCTGAAAGAAAAGTAAGGGTGGATCGTGCGAAGGAGTTGCTGGAGGAGTTTTCTAGGCGTTAGGTGGTGATGGCGGAGTTTCAACTTCTACTAGCATTTCGATGCGGCGAATCTTCGGAATCGCATCCTTCTCCATCCACTCGGAGATGGTATCGTACATCTTTCTGTAGTACTTCTTGGTTGCGTGCTTTACTATTCCGAGGCGTTCCATTCGGCGAATATAGCGCCACTTCATGCTTCGAGAAATTTTGTCTCCCATTAAGCGGTCGATGTCGACTTTCTTGAAGACCTTGGGTAGGTGGGCAAATGTTCCAACAATTTCTTTTGGAAAGGCGGTTAAGGATTCCTTCGAAAGTTTTCGTTTGCCGCGAGATTCAATCCCGCGCATCCTGGTGTCATTTGCTTTCAAAATATACCCTTCCATTCGCCCTTACGGTTTCGATCTCATAAAAGCCTTGTGAACCATGCTTTTCGGTGTCATTCAATGGCCGGTCCATCACAAGGAGCCGAACACGAAGGCGAGTAGGCCGAACGTCATCCAGAGAAGTACGTACTTCTTGCTGCGCTTTGCATTCCGGGGGCTTGGATTACTCAAAATGGAGTACGCGGTCAATACAAAGCCAAAGTCGCATATTGCGACCAGTGGTATATAGAGGGAGGTAACCAAACCGAATAGTAACGGTAGCGAGCTTAGGGCAACGGCGGCTAGGAAGAGCGCGGCGCCATACTTCCCAGCGACCACATTCCCTTTTGTTACGGCGATAGATCTAACTCCTCGCGATTGATCGCCGGGAACATCAACGATGCCCTTCACAATTTCCCGCCCTACGCTTGAGAGGAAAGCCAGCAGAGCGAAAATGGTGAGTGACCAATTCAGACTAGCTACAGCAAATCCACCATAGAGGAACGGTATCGCTACGTTCGTGCTAACCAATATATTGCCGAGCAGACCCGTTTTCTTCAGCTTCGCATTGTAAGAAATCATAATCACCAGGCTAAGCAGCGCTATCACGAGAGTTGGAATCCCAGTGTTAGAGGCTGATAGAAGCCCAAGAGATGCTAAGATCGCAGCAAAGGAGAGCGCTTCTCTCGCACTAACCACGCCCGAAGGTAGAGGCCGCGTAGGCTCGTTGATCGAATCGATCTCACGGTCAAAATAATCATTTACTACCATTGAAGCGGCCAACAGAAAGAAACCTGCAGCGAAACCGTAAAGCAGAGCCCTGGCGGTAACCGTTGAAGAAGATATGATTTCACCCACGATGACTGCGAAGCCTATCATTACGCAATTAGGCAAGCGCATGATAGTTAGGAGTCCAACGATTTTCTGGACCATGGAATAGTTAGAGTTGGACTGCAATTCTTTCGGGCCCACTTGATGCGCGAACAACTCTTTAACCCACCATTTTAATAGTGTCACGCCCGTTTGAACAACAGTCAATCTCTCTCAACACTCCGAGATGGTGGGTGACTCATCCCTTGTCCGAAATCAAAATCGGCCCCGTAGAAAATCATCTACTGACAGTGATTAAGGAAAGAGGAGTTGCTCACCTAACCCTCTTCGACCCAGAAAAACTGACGCCGTTTGCCGCCAAGAAATTGGCGGCCGAGGTTAAGAAGGCTGGTACGGCTGCGGCCATGGTTGGAGGTTCCACGTCGACCTCAGTCTATGAGCTCGATGCAATTGTTAAAGCGATCAAGCCTTCCGGGCTCAAGGTGATCCTTTTTCCGAACGATGTTGCGGGGTTGAGCCGGGATGCCGATGCTGTCTTCTTCATGTCTCTGTTGAATTCGATAAATCCATACTACCTCTCGGGAGCCCAAGCGCTTGGAGCTCCACTAGTGAAGAAGTACCGTATCGAACCGATTCCGCTGGCGTACTTGATTATAGGAGAACACGCTGGCGCAGCAGGTTTTGTGGGCAACGCGAACCCCATCCCATACGACAAGCCCGAACTAGCAGCAATCTACGCCCTAGCCGCAGAATATCTCGGGATGAGATTCGTCTACCTTGAAGCCGGCTCAGGAGCGAAACATATAGTCTCTTCAGAAATGGTTTCGGCGGTGCGCAAGACTTGCCGAATGCATATCATAGCGGGCGGCGGCATTAGATCCCCACCACAGGCCGTAAAACTTGTGAAGGCAGGCGTCGATCTAATCGTTACGGGTACAATTGCGGAAAAAGCATCTGTGAGGAAACTGCGCGAAATAATCCAAGCCATACAGTAACAGTTGGCTAGCCGCTTGGCGCATTCGTTCTCGAGACGCATCACTGGTACCACGCCCTACTACAACATGATTAGGCGGATAGCATTTCCATCGACAAGGACGATCATTGTCAACTCGATTCTCTTCACAACATTCGGAATCGGATTGTCCTTCCTAATATCAGAAGGTACACCCGGATCCTTCCTGGTCGGCATGGTATGGGGAGTAGCCACCCTCGCCATTCCTGCTCTCGCGTCAGACATCGTTCTCTACTTCACGATAATGAAGAAGGACCCCCTCTTCTACTTGAGACGGTGTCTTGGTCTCTCACTGTTCACAACGATCACGATGGTTATTGTGTTTCTACTCAGTGCAATCATCGCCGTCCTCGATCCAAGGTTCATCTTTCCTGACTTCGCTATCATAGTAGGATTATTTGCCGTTATTCCGCCGAGGGCTCTGGCGGTTTTTTCAATGTCGAGGACCAGCTTCGCAAGGAGATTGCTGTTCGCGCTCCTTGAACCATGCTTGATAGTGATAACTGTGGTACTTCTGTTCGGCCTTCCGGCGGGACGCATGTTTACGGGTCTGCTGCTCGCCTCAACTGTTGGTGTGGCGTTTGCTTTTGCGTTGATTTCCACGATTGAATCCAATGGCCGCAAAGCAATAGGGTTCTCACCCATCCGAATGTTTCGTGCTTTCCTGACTGATTGGTTAGAAGGCCAGAATGATGAGCTCGAGTCATACCTCTACGAGTTAGGTGTGGAAACCGAGGTAGATACGGCCGCATTTGCGTTTCGCAAGAAAGGAAGTCAGAACATTAAGGGCATGATTCTAGTCTCCACCCTACATCCTGGTCCATTCCTAAACGTCGGTAGCAGCGTTTTCCCATATCTGTTCGAATCCGCTGTCCAGAGAACGTTCAATGCGGTGGCGTTGGTCCCTCACGGTGCATCCGGCCACGAACTGAACCTAGTGTCCCAAGAGCAGAATGAAAGAATCCTCAACTGGGTGTTCACGAACCTCGAAAAGGCAGAATATTACGGAGGCGCCACTCCCGTTGAAAGAAGTGCCAACGAGATGGCCACTGCGACTTCGCAAATCTTCGACGGGTGCGCTCTAGTTACGATGACTACTTCGCCGCTGGACATGGAGGATATCCCGTCTGAATTAGGGAGAAACCTGTTTGGACTCACGCACGGCAAATTTCGGAGCTTAGCGTTAGTCGACGCTCACAATTGTCTCACTGGCCCCACAACCATGACTCCTCAGAAGGTAGGTGCGCTCCAGGAGGCAGCGTTGGCTGCGTTACAGATTTCCTCAGAGCAACAGTCAAAGAACTTCAAGGTTGGAGTTGCCCACAAGACGCCGGAAGGATTTACGTTGAAGGATGGGTTCGGGCCGGGGGGAATCTCTGTAATTGCCCTCGAAGTCGAGGGCCAGCGGTTCGCATACATAACTATCGATGGGAACAACATGATTAGTGGGCTGAGGGAAGAGATTCTCAAGAGTGTCAAAAGCATAGGCTTTGATGATGCAGAGGTCATGACAACCGACACACACATGGTCAATGGAATAGTATCCGCACGTCTAGGGTACCACCCCATAGGCGAAGTCGTTCCAAGAAGACCAATAGTCCAAGAAATCACAGCGGAATGCCGAGAGGCTCTGAGCAACTTAGAGGAGGGTGAGGTCGGTGTGATCTCCGGTCAGATCCCAGTTACAACGCTCGGCCAGAAATCACTAAGGCGCGTTATGGGCATGGTTTACAGAGTCTCGAAATTGACCGCCCTCACGCTTTTCCCAATGGTAGTAGTAATCACGGTCCTATCCCTACTCTTTCTGGTGTGACAATGATCCCAAGCGTACCTCGTGATTCACATTACATGCAGCTTCCACGGGAGGTTTTGATTGGCAACAACGTTGCGCCTTTGGTGGGCGAGACACTGATCAGACTCGGCTTTCACGGCCCGACACTGATGGTTACTGGTGAGAAGGTAATCTCGATTGCAGGCGACACCGTCCTTGAATCACTGAAACTGCGTGGTTTCAAAACGGAAACGATGACCGTAAAGAGTTCCACAACTGAGGAAGTGGGTAAGGTTGAGAACAAGATCCGTGAGATGAAACCCGACGTGGTCGTTGGTGTTGGCGGTGGTAAGGATATCGACGTAGCCAAGCTGAGCAGCATGAGAGCGGGCACTCGATTCCTAAGTGTACCGACGGCCGCATCACATGATGGCATCGCCAGCCCGCTTGTTTCGATGAAGGGCATGGATCGCCCCTATTCCTACGTTGCTCATTCCCCAATCGCCATCGTCGCAGACACCGCCATAATCGCCAAGTCACCATACCGACTAATCGCAAGTGGCTGTGGGGACGTAGTTGCAAAGTATACGGCTGTGCGGGACTGGAAGTTGGCGCATCGAATAAAGAACGAATACTACGGAGACTACGCAGCCGAACTTGCTCTAATGAGTTCACGTGTTGTCATTAAGAACGCCAGTCCAGCATTCGGGCGATGTCCGATTCAGGAGTGAGGACCTTGGTGGAGGCGTTGATCAGTTGCGGAGTGGCGATGAGCATAGCAGGCACAAGCCGCCCTTGCAGCGGAGCGGAGCACCTCTTCAGCCACTCGCTTGCCATGATCGCCCCGAAACCAGCCTTGCATGGTGAACAGTGTGGCGTTGGCACGATCATGTGTGCATATTTGCATGGAGCGAATTGGCAGTTGATCAAGGACTTCCTTCACAAGATTGACGCTCCCACAACGGCAAAGGAATTGCAGATTGAGTCAGAGTACATACTGAAAGCGCTAACCATGGCGCATAGTATACGGCCCGAACGTTACACAATTCTAGGAGAAAGTGGTTTAACTCAAGATGCGGCTCGTAAGGTTGCGACGATCACCGGCGTGATCGAATAGGGCACAGAAATCCACCGAGAGCAAAGCCGAATGTCCACCCTTGATATCGAGGAGAAAATCAGGAAAGCCGCGGTTCTAAACGCGATCAAACACAACGGAAACGCAGATCCCGGCGCTGTTCTAGGTAATCTTCTCGGGGAAAACAACGACCTAAAACCAAAAGCAAAAGAACTCATGACAGCGGTCCGTCGAGTCGTTCAAGAAGTTAACTCAACAAAGCTGGAGGAGCTGAACCGAGAAGCGTCCGAGAAATGGCCGGAGGAATTAGTGAAGGAGAAGCCGGAAGAGGAGAGAAAGCTCCCTCCGCTGCCAAATGCTGATAAATATTCAAGAATTGTGACTCGTGTAGCTCCTAATCCCGACTTTGTACTTCATATTGGTAATGCGCAGGCTGCGATCCTCAGCCACGATTATGCTAGAATGTACAACGGTAAGTTCATTGTTAGATTCGAAGACACCGATCCCCGCCTTAAGAAAGCTCAGCTACGATACTACGACATTATTCGAGAGGACCTGAAATGGTTAAGCTGTGATTGGGATGAGGAATACATCCAGAGTGATCGTATTCTAAACTACTACGAAGTCGGGCAAGCTCTTCTTTCGAAGGACGCAGCCTACGTGTGCGAATGCCAACCTGAACGATGGCGCGAACTTGTCAACACCAGAGCAGCATGCCCACACAGGGATCTAGGTGTCGGGAACCAAATCGAAAGATGGGAGAAGATGCTGAATGGAGGCTACGGTGAAGGACAAGCCGTCTACAGAGTGAAAACGGATCTGAATGATCCGAATCCCGCCGTTCGGGACTGGCCCGGATTCCGAATTGTTGACACGATCAAGAACCCTCACCCACGTGTAGGTTCGAAGTTTAGAGTCTGGCCGCTGTATAACATGGCGTCCGGGGTTGACGACCACGAGCTTGGAATAACCCACGTGATTAGGGGAAAGGAGCATTTGACCAACATGGCTCGCCAACTGTTCATGTATCGGCACCTGGGTTGGACTTACCCAACCGCTGTTCATTTCGGCAGGTTGAAGGTCGAAGGAATGAACCTGAGCAAATCGAAGATGATGAGAGCTCTTGACGAGGGAGAATACGACGGAGTTGACGATCCAAGGCTCGGGACACTGGCAGCACTTCGAAGGCGGGGATACCGCGCCGAGACGATTAGGCAGCTAATTTGGGATGTAGGACCGAAACCTGTAGATGTAACGATCAGCTGGGATAACATCAACGCCATCAACCGCAAACTCATCGATCCAACCTCACACCGATACTACTTCGTCCCAGACCCAATTACAACGATCGTGAGTGGTGTAGAAGAGAGCAAGGAAGTACACGCCCCCCTCCATCCACAATATCCAGAGATGGGCACTAGGACTCTGAAAGTACACGCCCACAATGGCATCGTTAAGCTACTCCTGGCAGGGACCGACAGGGCGCTTTTAGTCTCTGGCAAAATGGTAAGGTTGATGGGGCTCTTCAGGATGCGACCAGATGGCTTCTCGCATGGCGAACTGAAGGGAGTATACTTGGGCGATTCGGCAGGGAAAGCTGAGGATGTCCCGATCCTGCAATGGGTGCCGAGCGAAGAAATCGTCCCTGTAACCGTGGTGATGCCAGACGCTACCAATTGTAAGGGGTTTCGCTGAGAAAGGATTAGTTGCAGAACCTGTTGGATCCGTGATTCAGTTTGTTAGGTTCGGGTTTGGAAGAGTCGACCAAGTTACGGAAAATGGGTTAACAGTGTATTTCGCACACCAATGATCGAATGTGCCATAGGGGAATAGAATGTCAAACGCTCCAAACGCGATTGAGAATGAAGAGTTGTGGAAGGCCCTTGTTGACACGGCACATGCCCTTCTGATGTACAAGAGCCATAAGCGGTATGTTCAGGAGGTAATGCTCAAGGAGAACCCTGACATCTCTCCAGACGAACTAGCCGTACGACTCAACATACCGAAAGGAGAATCCCTCGTCCTTCTCGCTGAAACTGCGCGGAGAGACGGAGAAATCGAAGGGCGCTGGAGAAGGTAGAAGGCAAGAGTGATGATCGAAGCCTACTTGACTTCACGAGGTAGGGTTTCGAAAGATGATTAGGCCGTCGGGTGTCCATTGACTCAGCTGGGTATTCGTCCATTTATGTAAACTCGATATTGGAATAAGTCGATTATCGACCATTCTTCTTTTCGATGTATGTCGATTTTTGAGTTGACCTTTATATGTGTCTGGGTGTACTACACGAATTCTGTGGTACATTACTGTGCTATCCATGGGACTCTCGAATATCGGCAAATACCTCCCTCTGGGGATCGCCGTGTTTTACGTCATTGCAGGCGATTACACGTCATTCTTCCGGTACCTTCAGGTCATCCTGTAACTTAGGGAAGTCGAACCAGTCCTAACTCAATGAAACTGGCCTCTTCAAGGCTTGCAAGAGGGTCTTCGGTATAGAACCTAAATTTGCAGGGTGTAATCACCCAATCATTGGGTGTATTCACCCACTTTCAGAACCTTAGCCGCCTAACGAAAGAATGCATTACCCGAGCTAGGGTGGATCCACCCCTCAAGGGGTGGCGCCAAACGGTGCCAAACGAAGACAACCACCGCCCCACTCTACGCCCCAATCCCCCATACGAAGCGGTTTGCAGCAACAACCGACAAGTTGACGTTACCTCTTGTTGGCGCCTTGCTCGATGTTATATCTACTGCACTCTAAGGCTCAATTACTTGGGGGTGAGTTGGAAATGGAAGTTGAAAGTTCGAAAGATGCCTGGTTGGGTGTGGGCTCTAGCCATTGTAGTAGGGTTAGTGACTCTTGTTGCGGGATTTCTCGTTTTGGTGTACCCTGCACTAGGGCTTCTTGTTGTCGTGTACATTCTAGCCTTTGCTCTGATACTCCTCGGTATAGAGAGGCTTGGAATGGGAATTACGGGACACGCCTACGTCGCTAAGAAACCAGAGCCAGCAAAAACCTGATCCACTTAACGGGAGTCAAGAGCACTTGCGCTCCCTCGCTCCTCATTTTCTTTTAAGGTCTCAACTAAACGCATTGGATGATGAAGTAGAGCGATTCCGTATTGAAACTGCTTTGCCTGTCGGGGCGCATATTCCACTGAGTAGAAATTAGGCATAATTACTCTTTACGACTTGCTCTCCAAGCCACGTTAAATACCCTAACGGCACACAGCAGGTTCCCAGAGGATAAATGGAGGTGTTTGAGATTGGCGCCGAAACGCAAAGTTAGGATGAAATTAGGTACTGAACACGACAAAAACATAAAACAAGAGGAACAAGTAGCTTAACCCTATCACGGGCGGCTAAGTGTTTCCGCCCTGATTTTCTTTATTCCTTGCCTTTGGTTTTTCCTGGGTGTCATCTGAGAGTGAGGCTCACGAAGTCAACTATTGGCCACGATCCAAGGCGTGCTCTGAATTGAAGATCAGCTAAGGAGTGCTCCGTTTAGTTGGTTCAATTCCCCATCGTATCTTATTCCAAATTCGTTCATGCACGAAGTACGCAACCGTCGTGTACAGATTGCTAATTACCATAAACCCCAGTGCGACATCGACTTGTCGTGTGAGGATGTAAATTACGGAGAAGTCTAGTACGATAATCACGGCTCTGTAGGTGAGAGCCTTAACTACAGACCGCTTGGTTGTTCTGCCGAGGTCCATCATTCCTTACCAGTGAAGACGTTCTGCAGCCGCGCATTTTGAATTATCGTTGGCAGCAACAATAAGGAATCCCCGCCAATACGTGAATACCATTGCGTGTTACTCGCAATCCGCACCTTAATCGCGTACGGGCTAGCTGGAAGAAAAACACGAAACTGAACCGTGTCATGTTGGGGACTTGTATCAGTCCAAATCAATTCCGCAGAAGGTAACAGAACCCGTCAGTAAGCCTGGATATGAGTAACAGGCTTGGGGTCATCGTCGTAGCAGAAAAATTCTAAGCTGCTCTATTATGCTTCTTGTAGTTGACTGATTTCTTAACTTGATCGCCTATGTTCTTGCTTTGTTTAGTGAGCATCTTACGATTCTTAGGGCTTGAAGCCCAAAGACTTACAATTGCTCCAACAGTTGCTGCAACAAGAGCGATGGCGACTCCTTTAGATTTTCCGTTCATTCTCATTTCCCTCCTACCAAACAATCTACACCAACACACTTAAGGTGCTAAGTCGGAAATCGACCAACGCCATTTGCCGAGTTTCTAGTAAAAGACCTGAACCCGACTTTTGCGCGCGGACTGAGGCTGAGGTCTATTGCGAGAAGAAACAACTTGCTTTAGCTGCATGAGCGTAACATTCGATTTGGTGGAGAGATTCACAACAATAAGATGGAACGGATGAACGGAGAAATCCGTGACCGAGAAAAGGTGGTTAGAGGGCTAAAGCGTGAAGATAGTCCACTGATTGAGGGAATGAGAATCTACCATAACTACGTTCGGCCACACATGGGCTTAGACGGAAAAACCCCTATCAACTTAGCAGGGATTCAAGTCGAGGGTAACGATAAGTGGTTGACTCTGATTCAGAACGCAAAGCAAGAGCAAGACCTCTGCGAAGGTTTAAACCTGTACGTGCCGCTCACTGTTAGGGTTTAATTGGGTTGTCGAAGCGAGCCGCGTTAATAGAAAGAAAAAAAAGAAAAAAAAAGACCGTTAGCGAAACGGACCGCAAAGTACATTAATTCTTACGGCTTGGACGGGTTGGGGTGTAGCTGCTGCGTCGAAGCGGAGTGTGTTTACTCAGTCTAACTCTACTCTTACTGTTCGGGTCGTTTGCAGTGGTCCAAACTGTAAACGCGTCCGGGACACTTGACCAACAGCAAACAAACGAATCTGTGGAAATCAATGTATTACACGGCGGCCTATCTTTAGCGCAGACATTCACCGCTGGGTTAACTGGCACGTTGACGGAAGTTGACCTTGCCATCTCTTGTTTCAACGTCTCTGACTGTCCAACTTCGAGTTTGACGGTTCAAATATTCTCAGGTACACCTCCCGGAACTGGACCATTGGGTTCACAGACTATAAGCGGTTCAACAATACCTCTTGTTAATAGTCCTCCATTTACCGTCATCACCTTCAGCATCCCTATTGTGGCTGGAAACATCTACTCAATTATCCTTACATCGAGCCCCAGTGGGAATACTGCGTTTCAAGTGTGGGGTAGCAAATCAAACCCCTATGCTGCTGGAGATTCATACCATAACAACGGCGGAGGTTGGGCTCTCGACGGGGGCGCAGACTGGGCATTCGAGACTTTCGTAACAACTACCTCGCCACCAATACCTGAATACCCGTTAGGATTGCCGATACTCGCAATTCTCACCATAATCGCATACGGGATAATCAAGCGCAAAATAAGGCCAAATCAGAACGCTTAGACCGTTATCCGACGAAAGTTAACAGCCTATTTTACCCGACAATAAGTTACCAGAACCCGCGCCCGAAATTTTTATATAGGATTTTTTACCTGCAGTAACAAAAGTGATGATTTCACATGTCTAACCAACAGTCGATACCAATCGTAATTCTGAAGGAAGGAACTCAACGCTCTACCGGCAAGGACGCACAACGAAATAACATTCTCGCAGCGAAAGTAGTTGCCGAGACCGTTAAGACTACTCTCGGCCCGCGGGGTATGGACAAGATGCTCGTCAGTGGGATAGGCGATGTCGTGATTACGAACGACGGCGCCACGATCATGAAGGAACTAGACATCCAACACCCAGCAGCCAAGATGCTCGTCGAAGTCGCCAAGACACAAGACAACGAAGTAGGCGACGGAACCACTACAGCCGTAATCCTAACCGGCGAATTATTAGACAAGGCGGAGCAACTTCTAGACAAAGACGTTCACCCAACCGTAATAGTTGAAGGCTATAGAAAGGCGGCCGATAAGGCTCGGGAGATTCTGGACAGCCTGAGCGAAAAAATAGACCCCAACGACGCCGAAACACTCGGCAAGATAGCTATGACCGCCATGAGCACGAAAGGCGTCACAGGCGCAAAGGATCACCTAGCCAAGATTGCGGTGGACGCAGCACTCCTCGTTAAAGAGACAAGGGACGGCAAGACAAAGGTTGACGTAGACCTCGTTAAGGTGCTTAAGAAACACGGTAAGAGCCTTGAGGAAACAGAACTCGTCCGAGGCATAGTGGTCGACAAGGAAATCGCCCACCCGCAAATGCCCAAACGCATCGACAACGCCAAGATTGCCCTGCTCAACGCTAAACTCGAAATAGAGAAGACTGAGTTCGATGCGAAAATCAACATCAACAGCCCAGACCAAATGAAAATGTTCCTCGACGAAGAGGAAAAAATGCTCAAAGAGATGGTTGATGACGTTGTTAAGAGCGGATGCAACTTCCTCTTCTGCGAAAAATCAATCGACGACATAGCCCTACACTTCCTATCCAAGAAAGGCATCTCCGTAGTCAAGAACATGAGCAGCGGCGATATGGAGAAACTCGCCAAAGCCACCGGAGCTAAGATAATGGCCAGCGTCAAAGACCTAAACGCAGCCTCTCTCGGGGAAGCAAAAGTTATCGAAGAAACGAAGATCGGCGACGATAAACTAACCTACGTTCGTGACGCCAAAAACCCGATGGCTGTAACTGTCGTGATACGAGGCGGAACAGAACACGTGGTAGACGAGGCAGACAGATCACTACACGACGCACTATGTGTTGTCCGTGATGCCATCGAGGACGGCAAAATGGTTGCAGGCGGCGGTGCACCTGAAGCGGAAACCGCGAAGCAACTCAGAGAATACGCCGTCAAGGTAGGCGGGCGTGAGCAGTTGGCCATCGAGGCCTTCGCCGACGCCATGGAGGCTATTCCACTCGCACTCGCGGAAAATGCGGGCCTAGACCCAATCGACATCATGGTCGAACTTCGCGCCAAGCATGAGGACCCGGCAAACCGATGGTTCGGAGTAAACGTGTTTTCAGGAAAGGTCAGGGACATGCGAACCATAAACGTCCTAGAACCGCTGCGAGTAAAGCTACAGGTCGTAAAGTCGGCCACCGAGGCTGCATCAATGATCCTCCGAATTGACGACGTGGTAGCCTCCAAGGGAGGCAAAGGCGGACCACCCGGCGGAATGCCCCCAGGTGGACCAGGCGGTATGGGCGGAATGCCCGGCGGAGAAGACTACTAGAATACCCGACGTCTGTCACGCTGACAGACACCCTACTTTTTCTTTTTTCACTCTCTTTTCTTTCATCCTAATGTAGTTCCCTCCCTATCACATCCATAGGGAGTTCTTCTTGTCCACGCCCGTTCAGCCAGTTGTGCTCGTTGCGTCCTCAGAGTTCATCTTGAAGAGCTCACCAGTCAGGCGAACATTGGAGCAACGCTTAATCGACGACTTGAAATTCGCGCTGACACGTGCATGTTTCGATGGTTTCAGGATCGAGAAAGAAGCTGCGAGATTAGTCGTACTTGGTGCACGAGGACCGGGGGATCCCGCGATTCCGTGCAGTAATGTATTTGGGGTCGCGTATGCGGCTCCTGCACAATTGTTAGTCAAGGCGTCCCTAACGGACGTTACCGGAACCATCGTAACCTTAGCTGAGCAACGTCTACAAAATGGGCAATCGTTCGCAGTTCGTGCGCATCGCTCAACCGACGGGAGTATTTCACGACGTGATGTTGAGGTAAAAGGTGGGGCGGCTGTTTTGCAGTTAATGAAACAGCGGGGCATTGCTGTGGATCTAGATGATCCTGATCTAACGTTTTATGTGGATTTGGTCGGGGAAGACGCCTACGTCTATTGCGAAAGGCTCCAAGGACCCGGAGGGCTGCCACTATCCTCTCAATGGAAAATGCTCGCAACCCTCGATTCGGGTCCATTCTCGATTCTAGCCGCTTACGCGATGATGCGTCGAGGATGCGTAGTGGAGTTGTTCATCCCAACCTCAGGAATAATAGGAGAGCTAGCGATCAGGACACAGCTAGGTCTAGCACGAAGGCTGGATAGGCTTGTAACCAGACCAAATCACAAGGCGTTCACCCTCGAAATCGACCCGTTACTTGAGAAGAGCTCTAATGATCTTCACTCCAGATCGGATGGGTGGAAGCAGTTGGTTAGGTCGCTGGCGGCCAGATTTGCAAAGGAAAAAAGGTTCAAGGCGCTGGTGCTCGGAGACGTATCAGGAAATCTACAAGAGTCAACCGCAACAAAAGTTGAACTACCCGTCTTCTACCCGTTGTTAGGGCTAGAAGGGGAAGACCTTGCTGAGTTGTCTAGCTTAGCCGGGGTAGGTAACGATGAGTTGATGGCCAATGAAGAATTGGCGTACAGTCTGTCTTCGGTCCAAGGCAGAGATATTGGGTTCACTACCGAGTTCGGGCATTTGGTGCATGAAGTGAAGTTCTAGGCTCGGCTACCTAGCTTTGCTATTACGTCGCAGGCCGTGGAGATCGCATGCATGGATGCGGCTCTTTGGCTGATTCCTTGAGCGTTTTTCCGATACTCATCAGAGTGCAAGATCTTTTCGATGCTTAATTCCAAGGTTTCTCCGTTCAGTGCGTTTTGGTCGATTGTCCTAGCTACGTGAAGCTGGACGGAGCGGCTGGCGTTGCCGATTTGCTCCGTGTGGTCTGGGATGGGTATGAGGACCATGGGTTTTCCGGAGAGGAGACACTTCATGATAGTTCCGTGACCGGCTCTACTGACCACGATATCGCTTGCTCTGATGAAATCGTCTTGGTTCTCTAACCAATCGAAAACCTTCACTCCTCCCTCCCTGTAACCTTTCTTGGAGCCGTTTGGGTCTCCACGGGAGAGCACTACTTGGAATCCGCGGGGCAACTGCTCGAACGATTCCAAGAGCTTACGCGCCAATACCTCACGCTCTATTCTTGGTCCACTTACAGCTCCGTATATTACCGGCCGACTGCGATCGAATCCCAACTCGTGTCTAGTCCGGGCCTCCCCAGCTTCTGAGTTGTCGGCTTCCTCAATAGTCGGTCCAATCAATTTCACTTTCTCGTTGTACCGATTGGGGATCGCAAGGTTTCCGAGTGAGATTGTGTACGGCGCGGGCAGGTCTGGAATCAATATAACTTGGCTGGTCCCCCAAACCAGTTGAATCGCGGTGCGAATGAAAACCCAACCAATATTGGCGATGAAGAAGAATAATCTGTCATGCAGGCTTAGCTTTCGGCCCGTCGGGCGTCTCATTATTTCCACTCGAAATTGGTTGAGGATTAACACAACTGGTATCCTCAGCAGCCGTGCCGCAACGAGGGATGAGGCTCGTGAATCAGAAACCACCACGTCCGGCCTGAACCGCTTCAGAAACTGAATTTCCCGCGTCACTTGCCGAAGAAATCTTCTGATGCCTAAAGAGAAACCTGCGGTTGCTGCGGTCATCTTGAAATCTATTGCTCCATCGGCTGTAACCCTGAAGTTCAAGGGAACCGCCTCGAACGTGGGCAGTTTGTTCCGTTTAGCGTATTCCAGGCCATCAAGGTATGTAGAGAAAACAGTCGGAATCCCGCGTTTGTTGAGTTCTTCAGCAATAGGCTGTAAACGCGTTATATGGCCTAGGCCGATTCCGCATGGAGCCATGTATACGCGCATTCTCAGCCTTCACCAGTCGACTTTCTCCTGACCTTGCCGGCAGGTTCGAGTTCTTCGAAGATCTCTCCTTCGAATATTTTCACTTCAACTCCTTCAAGGAGCCATGAGTCTGGTGGGAGGCCCGCTTTCAGGCAACAGTTCATTAGAAACTCGGAAGCATCCCAATTCCACTCTGTCGCGACTTGGGGCAGAAGTAGGCCTGAGTTTTCCCGGTCTTCAACTATTAGTCCATGCCGTCCAACCTCAATCAGGTTGGGCAGTGTTTTCCGGTCGGGTGTTTTCAACACCTGGGGTTGCGTGAGGGCAGTTACTTCGATCGTAATCGAAGTCTCGAATTCCCCAAGTGAGACAGCGGGGAACCGTGGATCTTCTGTGGCGGCATATATCGCCGCCCTGATAGTGGAGTCAATGAGCGGATTCTCAGCGTAAGGGAAGCCGATGCAACCGCGTAACTCATGAACGGGTTTGATCTTATTCAGAGTAACAAAAACGCCCGATTTCCTTCGTAACTTTTCTGAGGTTTCAATCGGTGATTTGGTGATTTGGTTCGATTCTAAGTATTTTGTGATTGCAGATCGCGCTGTTCTGACGAGGAGTGTGCCCTCTTCAAGAGTTAGTTTGTTTTGCGCCAGTTGAGGAGTTTGCTTTGGAGTCAAGGATTTCCCTCGCCGTCTCGAGCGTTTGCTCGATCTTCATCCAGTGGCTTCCTTGCCAGTAGATTTTGGCGCACTTTGGGTTCGTGCAGACCCAAAAAGTCGAGTATACTTTAAAAGTTGCTGGGGGCACCGCGCCTTCCACTTCAGCTTTCGGCGTTTCCTTGATCGGTGAGCCGCATGTTGGACACCTGGAATCCTTAGGGTTGATTTTGAGCGTGAGGTTGTAGCGTTTTGCGAGGTTCGCCAGTCTTTCCGGTTCAGTGCGGCCTTGAATGAGGAATGATTCAACGCCGCGAATGGATGCAGTGCGGTAGAGTTCTTCGTCAGAGGTCAACAAGGTGAGGGAATCTCGCTGCGCTGCGGCGAGAAGCTCGTTATCGGAGCAATCGTTTTCGTACAGGGTTTCGTACCCGAGCATGCGAAGCCATCTTGAAAGTTTGCCTAGCATCCCATCTAGCAGGAACTTCAAGCAGGTTCACATTTGGTTAGTCGCCCTTCGGCGAGCCTACAATTTTCCCTCTTCGTTACCACTGCCGCATTTACGCTCGTGTGGGCCTGGATTAGTCTTCGTCGTCTTCTGCGGGTCCTTCAAGTTCTGCCGCGCAGTCGTCGCAGAGGAACTGGCCATCTTGCGATTTCATTTCTTCGGCCCATGAACCGCATTTGTCGCAGTATCCGCTCAGGGTCGTGGCTTCTTTTGTTTTTTGGACTGGTGAGATCTGCGATTTTTCTGCCATAACATCGATAAGCGCAGGGGTGATATCGACAATATCGTTGCTGGTTATGATGCCTTTTGCCTTTCCGCCTTGAAGGACAATCAATCTCCTGATCTTCAGTTGTCGCATCTTTGTTGCAGCGTCCGTTACGTTCGCTGCGGCGTCAATGGTCGATGGTGGTTTGGTCATAGTTTTTCCAGCCGTAACCTTACTTGGAAGTAAGTCAAGCGCAGCTACTCTTCTAACGACATCGCGCTCTGTCATCAGTCCCAGCGGCTTGCCGGACTTGTCGACCACGACAACGCAACCTATCGCATGTTTCTTCATTAGTTTGGTTGCTGCAAGTACAGTATCCGTCTCGTTCATGGTTATGACTGGGCTTGACATGACATCCTCGACTTTCACATCTGGGGGATTGGCGGTTGTTGTCAATGAGGGTCACAATTGGAATCTTTTTCGGGGCCTTAAGGGCTTTGCTGGGGCATCTGGGAGCGACAGGCAAGTATTATCTAGAGAACGCGTGCTAGGTGGCCGTAAATGTCAGGTTGGGTTGGAACGGGAGAGAGTTGACTACACCTACACCGGCTACTACTACTCAAGTTCAACCAAAGCCTTTCCTCAAGCCGTCCTCGGTCGTCTATTGGCTTCGGTTCGTCCTAGCGATCCTTGCAGGCCTATCCAACCAATTACTCCACATCAATTATGCCAGTTTCGGTGATGCTTCCACCTACGTCGGCATCGGTCTCGGCGTAGCATTCTACTTGCTCTCAGTTCTAATCGTGCGGCATGTGCTTCATTATGGCGTAGCTGAGCTCAGGGGCAAGAATCGCGACATAACATTAGGCGGAGGCACTTTCATCTTCATCTGGATCATGGTGACCGTGCTCTTCTACACGATCAGTGTCTAGAGAAAATCAATCTGATTTCTTTGGGGTGGCCGGCTCTACGGCAGGTCCGGCGTGTTCCAGTTTTCTGAGATAACTTTCCAGTGCTTGGAAGTATCCACGGTCAAAGTCGCCGTGTAGCGCATTCTTTGTCTGTTGGCTGAATTCCCTGCGAAGGTTCTTGAGGTTCTTGGGTGTCTTCTCGATCTTCGAAAGGTAAAGGTACCTGTCTTCGTTAGATTTGGCGGTTAGGAGCAGTCCTTCGAGCGCCTTGAGATAACCTTTCGCGGATTCGGTGGAAGGAAGGGTTGCTCGTACAGTATCCAGTTCTTTCTCTGCGTCAGCGATTCTTCTCTCGATCAGTGCCTGGAAGAGTCTATCCGTGTTGAAGGTCGGGGTAGGTTCTGGTTTGGGTGTGGGTTTCTCAGCGTCTGCGTTTGACTTCGTCTTCTTCGGAGATATCTTTGACACCTTCCTCAGTTATCTTGAATATGCGTTCCCCTTCGGGTAGGTACGGGCTGGAAATGAGCCTACATATCCTAACTGGGCCACTTGCTGTGCGCCTCAAGAACATCCTAGTATGGCTCGTGTGGGATACTATATGTCCTCCGACCGGCTCGACCACCATAGCGAAGAACGCGTCAGGTTTAGACATAACCTGATTCGTAACCACAGCACACGCATTGAACGCCCGAGAAAGTCTAACCAAACGGTGCAAGTGGCTGTTAAGTTTCTGCTGCCGTTCAGCGAGCATCTCTCGGCCTAGGTACTCGCTTCGGAAATGTGCGGTCAGCGAATCCACTATGATCAGCTTCACATTGTTTTCCTGTATGACCTGGTCTGCCTTCTCAAGGAGAAGGATTTGATGGTCAGAATTGAAGGCTTCACTGAATAGATGATTTTCTTCGCGGTTTCGGTGGGGTCGAGTCCAAGTGTTTTGGCCATGCGGACTATCCATTCGGGACGGAATGTGTTTTCTGTATCAATGTAAAGAGCGGAGCCATTGAGGCCGCCTTTTTCTTCAGGTAATTGGACGTTTACTGCGAGTTGATGGCAGAGTATACTTTTGCCCACTCCGTACTCGCCATAGAATTCTGTTATTGTTTGAGTTTCTAATCCTCCGCCCAGAAGTTCATCGAGTTGCCTACTGATCGTTGTGAGGCGTCGTACGTTCTGTCTCATTTTGATTAGTTCGTCGGCTCTAATGAAGCTGAGCGCAAGGCTATCCCTGGCCTCTGAGACTACTTTAGCCGCCTGTTTTTCGCCGACCCCCGCTATAGTCAATTCCTTAATCGTGGCTGTGGCAAGTGATTCGACGGTGTGAAAACCCATCTCTCTAAGTTTCTCAGCAGTCGCGGGCCCAACGCCCGGTATGTCTTCTATGAACTCAAACTTTTTCTGCGGTTTCTCAACAGCCGCCGTCTCAACCTTTTCTTCCTCTACGGGTTCCTCTCGTTTTTCCTCGGGAATTTCCTCCCGGGTCTCCTTCTCCGCCTTCTCCTTAGTCTCCTTTCCCTTAGCTTTCTCTTTCAAGACTTGGGTCGTTGACAACACTAACACCCTGCTTATTTCAAGATTGGCTAGATTTCTTAGTGGCGTTGCTTGATATAACGGAGAGAGGAGGATGAAAGTACCGTCGGAACCCTTGAAACAATCTTATAGAAACCTTGGGAAAGTCTGTCAATGGCACTGATAGTGAAGAATAGCCCACCCCTTTCTGAAGCAGCTGAAATCCTCGAGAAAGCGTTCCGGGCAAGAAATCTCGTCATTATCATTGGTAATTGTAGGGTTGACTATGAGGGTCGGGCGTCATCAACCTTGGAATGGGGAGAGAGAATTGCTATGATCAAAGAAGATGGATCTGTGTTGGTACATCGACCGACCGGATACGAACCTGTAAATTGGCAACCCCCAAAATGCATGGTAAGCTTGAGGGTCGATGACAATACATTAGTGGTTAACGCGTCCCGGCCCCAACCTAAAGAGACCGTTTCCATCGGATTCAAAGAAATCATGTTAGTCGCTACCGGGAAGCTTGCGGATTCAGGTGAATTCGCACTCCACGTTACTGAGGAACAAATGAAACAGGCTATCCTTACCGCTCCTGACCTTGTGGAAGAGGGATTGAAGCCTCTTCAGCAGGAGAAGAGCCTAGGCGAAGCCGGGTTTACTGATATCTTTGCCGAGGACAAGCAGGGTAACCTTGTCGTTATAGAGATAAAGAGACTGGCAGCATCGAAGGACGCGGTGATGCAGCTTCAAAGATACCTCGACACGTTGAGAAAGAGAATCAACAGGCAAATTAGAGGCATAGTGGTTGCACCGGAGCTTCGAAAAAACGCACAACCTCCATTGAACACTCTGAAATTGGAGTTTATCCGACTAGCACCGGAAAAATGTTTTACAGTGTTGAAGAGTCGAAAGGATGCAAAACTAAGCCAATTTCTATGATAACTCTCCGGAACGGAGGTTCGACTCTTATCGACTACAGGGAGCAAGCTTATTTAGCGTAAGATCGTGATTCGCCGGAAGAATCAGTGGAACGCTTTGGAACCTTCAAGAAAACCTCTCAACTTGCTCGTGAAGAAACTCAACGGCGACGTCAACATCCGGCTGAAGAACGATGTCGAATACCGCGGCAAGATGATCGATGCAGATAGCCACATGAACATCATACTCGAAGGAGCCACCGAATACCGCGGCAATACCCCCACGGCAAACTACGGAAACGTAATACTGAGAGGAAGTAACATACTATACATCTGTGTCGACGCTACCAAACAACCCACCTAAGCGTATCCCGGACCGAGCCACTCACTGTCCGTGTCTTGGGCTCGCAGTTGGCGTGATGTCAGATGTGTGCGCAACTAAATTCGCCACTTCATGACTCCCTGCTAACTGAACTCGCCTCCAAGATAACGGAACATGACATTATCGATCCGGACAGTTTGAACAGGGCAAAGCTAGACTTTCTGTCGGGAGCATCATCTGGGTTGGATGCCAAGGAATTCAGACATTATCAGCGCCCTCTCTCCTGACGTTCGGCAGAAGTTTTCGGAGCGTCTTCGGTTGAAAAAAGTCCGAAGCGTTTCAGGAGTGAACGTGATTGGCGTAATGAGTTCTCCCCGCGCTTGTCCTCATGGGCGGTGCGTGTTTTGCCCAATGGAGAAAGGCTTCCCTATGAGCTACACTTCCGGTGAACCGGCTGCGATGCGTGGCTTGCAATCGGATTACGATCCGTTCGTCCAAATAACAGGCCGTGTCGAGCAACTGAAGGCAATTGGGCATGAGCCCTCTAAAGTAGAACTCGTTATTCAAGGTGGAACCTTCCTAGCCTCACCATACGACTATCAGGAAGAATTCGTGAAACGTTGCCTCGACGCCCTAAACGGTGTCAACTCCCCAACCCTCAATGACGCTAAGCTTCTGGCTGAAACTAGTGAAATCAGAAATGTTGGTCTGACCATTGAAACGAAACCAGACTGGTGCAAGCAACCCCACGTCGACCAAATGCTACGATTCGGTTGTACTCGCGTAGAAATCGGCGTGCAAATAATCGATGACACCGTCTACACGCTCACGAACCGAGGTCACACTGTTCAAGATGTTGTGGAAGCGTTTCAAATAGCAAGAGATGCGGGGTTCAAAATCGTTGCACACATGATGCCTGGATTGCCCGGATCTGATTTCCAGAAAGATCTCGCATCGTTCAAGCTGCTCTTGTCAGACCCGCGCTTTCGCCCCGACATGATGAAGATTTACCCATGCCTCGTAATGGAAGGTACTGAACTGTACGATTGGTGGAAAAAGGGCGAGTACCAGGCGTTTGATACGGAACAAGCGGTTGAGCTGATAGCTCAAGTGAAGGAATTCGTGCCATCATGGGTACGGATTATGCGTGTTCATCGGGAGTTCCCAGTACAACTGATTCAAGCTGGAGTAAAAAGCGGCAACTTGCGGGAACTTGCCCTCGCTCGTCTTCGTGAGAGGGGCAAGAGATGCAGATGTATAAGATGCCGAGAGATCGGACATAGAACATTGAAAGATGGAGTTCTCGTTGAACCAGACCGGGTTGAAATGATAACCACGGAATATCATGCGTCGGACGGACAAGAGTTCTTCATTTCGATGGAGAATTCGGACGCCGATGTTCTCGTTGGATATGTCCGACTCAGGATTCCATCACAATATGCTTCTAGGCAGGAAGTTGACCTGTTCAACAGCCTTAGTACGGGAGCTTCACGTCTTTGGCACGGAAGTTCCTGTGGGACAACGGCGTTCTGGTGCTTGGCAGCACGCTGGCTTTGGGCGAAAGCTGATGGCAGAGGCTGAGAGAAAGGCGAGCGAGGCTGGTACGAAAAGGGTTCTTGTTTTGAGTGCTCTCGGAACCAAGCAGTACTATGAACGGTTGGGATACTCACATGTCGGCCCGTACATGGGTAAAAAGATTAACTGATTTCCGGACGTAGCTAATGTCTTAAGGTGCACAGGTTTTCTTTCTCCAGACGAACTGGGGAGAACATTGCCGCAAGAAGAATTGAATGGCTACATCGGGTTAGCGAATGAATTACTCTCGAAGGCGGGAGTCCAGATTGGCGACCGAATACAATTGGAACTCAAACGTCCAGGAGGGCAGGAGACGGTTGAGGGTCTGCTTATGCCACGCTACCGCACTGAATCCGAGGAAAACTACCTTGTTGTTAAACTCAAGACCGGTTATAACGTGGGAGTTAGGATCGATTCATCAACGAAAATCTCTATCCTCGGTAAGGGGCAGCAGCCACAGTTTACGCGCCCGCCTCCACCCTCTCAAAAGCCTGGTCTTCCTAAGGTTTCGATCGTGAGCACTGGCGGCACAATTGCAAGCAAGGTTGATTATCGGACTGGAGCAGTGAAACCTGCGCTCGATAGCGAGGATCTCTACAGCGTCGTTCCGGAGTTAGCGGACCTGGCCGAAATCGAAGCAAACATTCTCTTCTCCGTTTTCAGCGAAAACATAGGTCCGCCACAATGGCCGAAGATAGCAGAGTTCGTTGCAGATCAGGCCCGAAAGGGCGCAGACGGAGTTGTAATCGCGCATGGAACGGATACGCTTGGATATACCGCTGCGGCCCTCAGCTTCGCGCTACCCGACCTGCCCATCCCTGTCGTATTGGTTGGCTCGCAACGCTCGTCGGATCGCCCTAGTTCAGATGCCGCTTCCAATCTAGTCGCCGCAACCGCGGTGGCGGGACAAGCGCCATTCGCCGAGGTCGTGGTTGCAATGCATGATTGGATATCGGATGAGAAGGTTGCCGTGCATAGAGGAACAACAGTTAGGAAGTGCCACACGAGTCGACGGGATGCCTTCAGAAGTGTAAACCAAAAGCCAATCGCACATTATGACCTCATTCACCGTACCCTCAATCTCGACGCCACACAATATAGAGAGAGGCGTAAGAGCACGTCTCTAACGGTCAAATCACAATTCGACCCTAACGTTGCACTCATCAAGTTCCATCCCGGAATTTCCGTTGGAATTATCGATTGGGCAACGGCAACCGGGTTCAAAGGCATCGTATTGGAAGGAACCGGATTGGGTCACGTAGGCGATGCGTTGTTCTCGTCGCTGGAACGAGCGGTGAATGACGGAGTTGTCGTTGGTATGTGTTCGCAGTGCATCTGGGGCCGTGTTCATATGAATGTCTACTCAACCGGAAGGGACCTGTTGAGAATCGGAGTTCTTCCGTTAGGGGACATGCTGTCGGAAACGGCCTTGGTAAAGATGATGTGGGCCTTCGGCCAAGAAAAGAACCCTGAGAACGTTAAGAAAATCATGACGACAAACATAGCAAACGAACTCTCGGAGAGACGCGAGTTAGAGGCACAGATAGAATGAGCAACACGGAAACCCGAGCACGCAAAGGTCAAGGTAGGTTTAGAGATTCACCGTCAACTTGACACGGATCATAAGCTCTTCTGCGGTTGCCCCACCGAATTCGCGGAATCGGAACCAGAAACGAAGTTCCTGAGAAGACTCAGGCCAACTCAAAGTGAACTCGGACAAATTGACCAAGCCGCGATGTTCGAGTTCCATCGCGGTAGAAGCATTCTCTACGAATCTGATCACCAAACCTCATGCCTCGTAGAAATGGACGAAGAACCCCCGGCGAAACTAAACCGCGAAGCCGTCGAGATCTGCGTAACCGCGGCGTTGCTGATGGGCGCGAAACCGGTGGACGAGATTCATGTAATGCGTAAGGTGGTCATAGACGGGTCAAACACGACCGGTTTTCAACGAACTGCAGTAATCGCATTGAATGGAGCATTGGAAGTTGACGGTAAGAAGATTCCGATTACTCAGATCTCACTGGAAGAGGATGCGGCGCGAAAGGCTTCGCAGTCCCAGACTGCAGCCGGTTATCTCATAGACCGGCTCGGGGTCCCGCTCATCGAAGTTACCACCGGCCCTGTGCTGGAATCGCCAGGAGAGGTTGAGAAGGTCGCTTACGCGATTGGTACTATTCTGAGAGCGACTCGCAAGGTGAAGAGAGGGCTTGGGAAGCATCAGGCAAGACCTCAATGTCTCCATTCCGGAAGGAGCTCTCATCGAAATCAAAGGAGTTCAGGAACTGGAGGTTCTGGGCAAAGCAGTCGAACTTGAGGTGAACCGCCAGCAAACATTACTCACCATCCGCAAGGAACTATCCTCTAGAAACCTGAAACCAAACCAGATAGAGAAAAAGTACGTCAACTTCTCAGAACTCTTCTCGAAATCAGAGGCTCGGGTCATCAAAGCAGCAATGGCCAAGGGTGGAGTAGTCTTGGCTGTAAAACTGTCCAAGTTCAAAGGCCTCCTAGGCAGAGAGCTCGCCCCAGGTTTACGTTTGGGTGCGGAACTTTCCAACCGCGCATCATTCTGGGCGGGGGTAGGAGGAATATTTCACTCAGACGAGTTACCTGCCTACGGAATATCTGAGGCCCAGGTTACTGCAATTAGGAATCAGCTTGGTCTTGCAGAGGAAGACGCGTTTGTCCTAGTCGCTGACGACAATGTCAAGGCAAAGAGATGCGCTGGATGCAGTTGTTGACCGAGCGAACGAAGCGTTGGAAGGTGTTCCGGAAGAGACCCGTACGGCTATGCCTGACGGGACCACTCGTTACATGCGTCCACGGCCAGGCGCAGCTCGTATGTATCCAGAAACTGATGTTCCAGAGACACCCATCCCGGAAGAATACATAGCCACGCTCAGGGTGAAACTACCAGAGACATCCGATAGAATCACGAGGCGATTGATGGATCAATTCTCACTTAACCAAAAATTAGCAAAGCAACTGGTGGATTCTGATTATCTAAGCCTATTCGAACTGGTCGTCACAAAAGGGACGGTTCAACCCACATTTGCTGCAACATTTCTAACGGAAACGAGTAAGAGCCTTGAACGGGAGGGCGTCCCAGTACGCACTGTTCCAGACTCCAAAATAGAGGCTATGTTCCAGCTCCTGGTCAAAGGTGCGTTTTCGAAAGAAGCTATGTCTGATTTGTTAAAGTGGCAGGCTTCAAATCCAAGGGCGGATCCTTCGGAAGGGGTAAAGCATCTTGGATTACAGATGTTGTCGCAGACGGAATTGGAGCAAGTTGTTGAACGTCACATCGAGAAGAACAAGAAACTAATCGAGACAAAGGGTCAGGGTGCTTTTGCGTCGATCATGGGATCCATCATGTCCGAAGTACGAGGGCGAACTGACCCTAAGCTTGTAACTGAGACCCTCAAGAAGAGGCTGGCGAGTGCAGCCTGAGGGTAACGTCAAGTTAACGGTTGTTAAGAGATTCTTCTTGTTTTCTGTTCGGAATAAGGGGGGGTGGATCCACCCCTCGAGGGGTGGTGCCAAACGGTGCCAAACGAACGTAACCATCGCCCCATTTTACGCCCCGATCCCTCCATACGAAGCAGTTTGCAGCAGCAACCAACAAGTTGACGTTACCCGCCTAAGATTTGGGTGTGAAGCCACCACAACGGCACCTTTTTCCGGGAAAGCGGCACCGCCATCAACAAACATGCGAGCATAGGATGGTGGCAATGGCTGGGCGGACGTCATCCAGCTGAATGGCCGATTCCAGCTGGCACTCGCTGGTTCTCAGCGGGGTTGCTGTTTGGGTGGATCTTTATTCGAGGAATTGAACGTCGTCTACCAGGCCGTCGCTGTTTACATCTAAGCCCGTAACGACTCGGGCGATAGTTTTCCGGTTTTCCGTGTTGCCTTTTGCGATTTCGTCAGTGTACTTGATGAACGCGAGAACAGCAGCCCTTGTGCCAAGGTAGCTGTTCCCCGCTATCACGAACATTTTTGAGTCTTGGTTGTTGGGGTTGCTGATCAATTGCACTGCCCCCTCTTCTTCGCCAGAATAGCTTCGGCCCGAGAGACGAGAGATCATCATATTGTGGCCGGTTAATTCGTATGTTATGGAGAGATATTCGTTCGCGGTCATTGTAACAGTGTTTACCCTAGGCCCTCCAACAACGATGAGGTTCCGTGCTGATTCCTGTTGGGACAATTCAGTGTCCAAACGTACAACGCTTTCTCGAGTGACGGGGAGGAGCGATCCTATGAATAATGCTAGGTCTGTGGCTCTGTCGCCGCAGCGGGCTCGGCTGCTGAAGATGCCATGTGCATCGGGGCTTCCCAGGACAATGTGTCCGTTGAAGTGGCCTTGCGAAATGAATGGGTCCAGCATTTTCGAGGCGGGTTCCGAGAGAGTTTCCTCGACGAGATCCCGCGAGGCTGTGCTCGATGATCCTCGTCGGGGTATGATGGCTACCGCTTTCTCCTCTGCTCGATAATACTTGGCCGTCGCACCCCTCTTCTTCTCCGTTCTCTCTAACGCCACTAAACCCGCTCTGTCGAGTTCTCTCAAATGATAACAGATCACCTGCTCGCTAGTGTGGAAAGTGTCAGCTAGGTCTTTCGCGCATTTCTCGCCATTGGACAACTCGCTCAAGATTTTCCATCGGGTTGGCTGCAGAAGCAGTTGAGCAACTTTCGGGTCAGAGATGATTCGGGTGGGGAGGAGTCGGTTGACGCGTCTCTCCTTTAGCAATAGGTATGACATGGCATGTTGGCCTCGGAAGGTGCATTAATAAAGTGAAGATTTGACTATTAAACACGTTTTTGATTAATCTGCGCGCATCCTCAACCCGTACCACCTGGAAGAGCCCTGATTCATCAACACTAAACCTAAGGAAACCTTATGACAACTGCCCTGCAACCTCGGCGAACTCTATCAGGAAACTGGAACTCATGTGTGGAATATCCGGTGTCGTACAAAAGTCCGGCGACGTCGGTCCGATCCTTTACGAATCGTTGAAACGACTAGAATACCGGGGTTATGACTCGGTTGGCGTTGCAGCGATTATCACCGGAAAGATTGTCGTAAAGAAAGACAAGGGTAAGATCGACGAGGTCGAAAAAGAGCTACGAATCAGCGATTTGGGCGGGATAGTTGGGATTGGCCATACTAGATGGGCGACTCACGGGGCACCATCCCAGGAGAATGCGCACCCGCATACAGACTGCTCGGGCACGGTTGCAGTCGTTCATAATGGCATAATTGAGAATTTCTTGGACTTAAGACAGAAGTTGGAGGCTTCTGGGCACAAGTTCAAGTCAAGAACCGACACTGAAATAGTCGCACACCTCGTAGAAGAGAACCTCAAGTCAGGGGTAGGGTTTGTTGAAGCAGTTCGGCTTGCTGCGAAGAGGCTCACCGGTGCATACGCCCTCGCTCTCATATGCAGTGAGGAACCCGACAAGATCGTGTGCGTGAGGCGGGAGAGCCCGCTCGTGATTGGCACGGGTGATAACGCAAACTACCTAGCCTCCGACATTCCCGCTTTCCTTTCACGAACGAATCGGGCAATTCTTCTTGAAGATGATGAGATGGCGGTTCTCACGGCTAACAGTGTCAGCTTGCTAAAGGTCGAGAGTGGAGAGAAAGTCTCCAGGCAGCCCTTCGTGGTGGACTGGAGCGTTGAGACGGCTATTAAGACCGGTTTTCCTCACTTTATGTTGAAGGAGATTTACGAACAACCGCACACCGTCCGTAATGCTCTGCGAACTCATCCGATCTATCTCGATCTAATGGCCTCTGCTATCAACCGGGCGAAGCGAGTATTCTTGCTTGCATGTGGAACCTCATACCACGCATGCCTGGCTGCCAGCTACGTGTTCGCGAACCTCGCCAAGGTTCAAGTCACACCCGTTGTTGCCTCAGAATTCATAGATGGTTATGGGGTGCTAATCGATCAGGATACCGTGGTCTTGACTGTAAGCCAATCAGGCGAAACTGCGGACACACTCACGGCGGTTCGAGGGGCAAAGGATCGTGGTGCCACAATACTTGGCGTAAGCAACGTGATGGGATCAACCTTGACTAGGCTGTCGGACGTTTATATCGGCCAAAACTCCGGTCCAGAAATGGGCGTGGCCGCTACGAAGACCTTCACTGCCCAGTTTGCCGTCCTCATCAAGATCGCGGTGGCCCTCGCGCAGAAACGTAAAACCTTGAGCCAGAATGAATTGCAGATGCTCGAACGCGGCTTCCACCAACTACCCGAATGGCTCTCAAAAAGCTTATCGAGCCAAAAGGAGCAGGTAAGACGGATTGTTGAAAAATACTCCGACAGAATTAGTTTTTGTTTTCTCGGCAGGGGGATCAGTGTCGCCACAGCGCTTGAAGGACGGCTGAAGCTTCTTGAACTTTCATACCTACCCGCGATTGCATATCCAGCGGGTGAGTCGAAACACGGGTTCATCTCGGTAGTTGAGGAAGGCTATCCGGTAATTTTCATTGCACCCATGGACGAAGCGTACTCTAAGATTATTGGGAATGTTATGGAAATGAAGGCACGGGGTGCGCAGGTAGTCAGCATAGTTGAAGAAGAGGATAAACAAATCGCAGGCTTATCGGATGAAACGATAACGACGCCTACTGGGATCCCTTCGCCACTCACGCCGATAGTCTTCATTCTTCCACTCCAACTTTTCCGTATTACATGTCGGTGAGAAAAGGATACAACCCCGACTTTCCACGAAACCTGGCGAAATCAGTAACCGTACACTAGCAAACAAGTAACAAAGAGAGGTCTGGTTCGACGAACGGCGTACTAAGCGGAAGACATGATGAACCGACTACTCGCTCTTTTTCCAAAGCCCTAGAGCTCATTGATCAGTTTCGTAATTCAACGAAGTCCCAATCTGATCCAAGTCGGGATTTGCTTCTTTGGAAATGCGCAGGCTGAGGTTGAGTATTTGGCGTTTAGGATAGCGATCATTAACGACTTGAGTGATTATGATCCCCAAAGTAAGCCCGCAGAGACGCTTTCTCCTGATCATGTGCGTGACCTTATCGCCAAAGCCCAGGCAACATTGGATTCGGATCCACGTGTGGCTTACAAAAACGTCCGCGAAGCCGTCGATGTCCTGAGAAGGATGTCTAGACCGGGCGGGAGGAGCGTGAAGACCCGCCACGATTCATCACCAAAGAATGGGTAGAAACGCTTTTCTTGGTAGATTCTTAGGCCTCACCGAAGACGGTTGAAGAACAATCCCCAAAGGTTCACAGTCACTCTCGCCGGCGCAGCCGTATTCTCCGCACTTGCGGCGTTGTTGACTCTCTCCAGGGCTGCAATTCCATTCCCACTAGTCCCGTACCTCCAGATAGATTTCGCAGAACTTCCGATTTACATTGCATTTTTCCTGTTCGGGCCCGTGGCAGCCATCATAACGGAATTAGTACATTGGCTATTTCTCAACATAACCGGCTCTGATGCGCCTTTAGGGCCAGCAATAAAATTGATTGCAGTCTTATCGACTCTCGGCGGGTTTTGGGCAGGGAGCGCTATCTACTCTCGTCTCGTGAGGGAACGGGGGCGGCCTGCCGTCTCACTCTCACTCATGTTTGGCGGGGGGATGCTTCTTCGTGTTGTGGCGATGACTATTGTGAACTACATAGTCCTCGTGTACGTCGGGCCAGTCATTTTCGGACTCAACTACATGGCATTCGCTAGGATTACCCTCGTCCAAACGACCGGGTGGCAATTCAACGGCGACGCTATCCTACTTTTCTGGGTGCTCGTTTTCACCGCTTTGTACAACGTGATAAACCTCCTAGCGGCCGCGATTCCCGCGGGACTAGTTGTCTCGCCTTTAACGAACTCATTCCGGCACATAACTTCGATTGACACTTGGCTCATGAGGAATGTAAAAGCTAAACCTTCCAGCTAACTTGCCCAAACCTCGGAGCGGTATATCGTCGCGTCGCGGGCTTCGCCTACCGATATTATTTTCACTGGCGATTTCGTGATCTCTTCAATTTTCTTGACGTAGTCTCGCGCCTGCGAGGGCAAGGAATCGTAGCCTTTCTTTGCTATAGCAGCCCACTCAGAATCAGATAGGTCCGGCCATCCTTTCATCTCCTCGTAGACAGGTTTGCAGTTCGAATACTCACGCAGGCTTGCCGGTTGATCTCGCACGATTCTTCCTTCCATCTTGTATTCTACACATATCTTGACGGGGTCGAATCCGCCGAGAGTATCCATCTTCGTGAGAGCTATCGCAGTGAGACCGTTTACTCTTGCAGCTAGTCTTAGCGCCACTGCGTCGATCCATCCACACCTTCGTCTACGTCCCGTTACCGTTCCGAATTCCTTTCCTTTCTCTTGAAGTTTCGACCCTAAATCGTCAGTCAGCTCAGTTGGCACTGGTCCCGCTCCGACGCACGAAGTATATGCCTTGACTACTCCTAACGTATCGTTGATCTTAGTCGGTCCGATTCCTGCTCCCGTACAGACGCCTCCGGCCACCGTGTTTGACGATGTTCCAAACGGATACACTCCATGGTCAATATCCAGTAAGAGCCCTTGGGCACCTTCGAAGAGAATCCGTTTACCTTCGTCCAAGGCGTCGTTCAAAAGGACCGAAGTGTCAGTAATGTATTGTCGGAGATCACTGACCAAATCTTACACAACCTTCGAACAGTTCCCTTTCATTGATTTGGGCGTCTGACTCGTAGACTGATTTTAGCGTTCTTTGCTTGAGGATAGTGTTTTGAGAGATTTTCTGTTTCAGGAGTTCTGGATCTAGCAGATCGGCCGTCCTGATCCCGTACCTCGCCACCTTGTCAGTATACGTGGGGCCGATCCCGCGTAAGGTTGTTCCCGACCGAAGGGCACCTTTGAACTTCTCTTCAGCCGCATCCAACATTTGATGGTAACTAAGAGTAATGTGCGCTCGGTCGCTTAGGGCCAGGTCAGGCTTGTAACCCTTAGCCGTTAGATCCGAGATCTCCTTTAGCAACACGGACGGATCCACGACCACCCCGTTGGCAATCACCAACTTCTTGCGATGTAACACGCCTGAGGGCAGAAGCCTTAGTTTGTAAATTTCCCCGCCAACATTGATGGTGTGGCCTGCGTTGCTACCGCCCTGGTAGCGGGCTACGTAATCTGCTTGGGAAGAGAGATAGTCTACGATCTTCCCTTTACCTTCATCTCCCCATTGGCAGCCGACTACGATTAGGCTAGGCAATTCCAATGCTCCTAGGAAAGCGAAAAGAGGTCCCTGTGAATTCGTTTAGGTCGGACGCAACCAAGAAGATCGGAGTTTGCGGTGCGCCCACTCAGTTTCCCCATCAATGCCGTCGAAAACTGAATTTAAACTTTAGCAGCGAAACAAATGTTTGGGAACAAAGGACGACGGCCGCATCGAATATTGCGACGGGCGATGAAAAAAGAATCAGTCTGCCCGTCGAAAGCGTCATCGTGCCGGCTGAATGGCACTCCGTACTTAAAGGATTCATCATCCAAGTCTTTGAGGTTAACGAGGCTACCGATAATGCTTTCGGGCCAAAAACCTGCGATGCGCATCGCTCTTCCAGAAATTCGTTGGCCTTTCGGGAGAGTATCCCGAGCTTGGTCTGCGAGTAGGTGCATGTGTGATGTCCCCAACAATCCGTCAAACCTTACTTGAGCGGAGTGGGTGGCTTCACTTCAGTTCCTGCAGCCTGTCTTCCTCAATTTTGCGCAGGATCGCCAAACCCAGGGGGGTTAATGAGATAGCTTTACGATCTTCTATCTCTCTGACTTCGATGAACCCTTGTGCTTGTAGCAGTTGGACCGTTGAGGGTATGTTCTCAGAGGGTTCGATGGTCAATTCAGCTCTCAGCTGATCCTCGTATACCGCATTCGCACCGATGCCCTTGAGTTTCCATATGGTTTGAAGTGTTGTCTCCTGGAGTTCTGAGAGGCCGTTGTCTTGGGGCATGGTTTTCATCGATTTCTATCGGAGATATATCCATCTTCGATATGAAACTTCGGTGTGTGGAAAACGGAACATTAATATACCGTCCGCCGTGCCATAACATCGTTGAACTTTACATGGCAGTAGACGAAGCCAACGCTTTCATGGAAGTACTGTCCAAGAGCCCCCAATTCAAGGTACTCACAATACTTTCTCAACGCCCGCAAGAGGACCTTACGAAGACAGAGATCGCTCAAAAGGCTGGTATTGGTCGCACAACCCTATACAGGGTGTGGGACGATCTTGAGAGAATGAAAGCAATATCCCCTTCACGACACGTGGGCGCCGTTACTCTTTATCGGATGAACTCGCAAAGCCCAGTAGTGCAATCGTTCCTCAACATCACTAGAAGCCTTACTACTGTAACCGACGCAGTGGCTCGAATTGAGCAACTCCGCAAACTTCAGGATTCTGCCAAGAGTGAATTCGGGGACGCGATACCCGCTGGTCCCAGCGTCTTAGTAAAACTTCTTCGTGCAAACGCGATTTCACCGGAAACCGGTAAGCCGAAATCAGATCTGCACCTTTCCTCATCTGAGGGTGAGGGCCTCAAGGGCCTCATGAGTGCGGGTTTAATTTTCGACAAGGCTGGAAGTTACTATCTTACTCAACTTGGAAACCAAACGGCTCAGGGAGCGGCGAAGATTTGGTCTTCTGAAAGTTCACAGTCAGTCGACCAAGCCATATCAACTGCACGTGTCGCATTGAACCTGATCAACCAAGAGATCAGGAAGCTCAAGAGTCAAGCAAAATAACCTAACCTAATTTCTTGCCGATCATCTCCGATCTCGTATCGGAGAAACTTTAAGTTGTGCGCTCACTTCGAGTGAGTTATGCCGATAGATACGAGGTATTTGTTCATCACCGGCGGTGTAATGTCCGGTATAGGTAAGGGAATTACCACCGCATCAATCGCAAAGATTCTTCAAACTCGGGGCTTCAAAATCTCAGCGATGAAAATAGACCCCTACCTCAACGTTGACGCAGGAACAATGAACCCGGTCGCCCACGGTGAAGTGTTCGTTACTGATGACGGTGGGGAGATTGATATGGACCTTGGAACCTACGAACGATTCTTGGACATTAATCTCTCCCGAAGTCACAATACGACAACTGGTCAAATCTACACTTCCGTCATCAACAAAGAACGGCGTGGTGACTTTCTCGGTCAATGTGTACAAATAATTCCGCACATCACCGATGAAATCAAATCCGTCGTGAGGGGCATCGCAGCAAAAACCCAACCTGACGTGCTTCTCGTAGAAATAGGTGGGACAGTTGGCGACATTGAGAGCCTTCCTTACCTTGAGGCTGCTCGTGAACTAAAGCTTGAGGAAGGTCAAAGGAATGTCTTGTTTGTTCATGTCACTTTAGTCCCGGCGTTAGATGTGGTTGGTGAACAGAAAACGAAACCGACTCAGCACAGTGTTCAGGAGCTGCGAAGGATCGGTATCCAACCTGACCTAATCGTCGCGAGAACTAATGGACCACTAATGACGGGACCTCGCAAGAAGATAGCTTTGTTCTGTAACGTCGAGGAGCGTGGTGTATTTTCTTCAGCCGACCTGCCCACAATTTACCAGGGGCCGGTCGAACTTGATTCGCAGGGAATGGGAAATTTCCTGATCGAACGATTTTCTTTGGATAAGCATGAGGTTGACTGGGGTCCATGGAATAGGGTAGTGGCTTCGATAGCCAATCCGCACGAGGTTGTTCGAATTGCGCTCTGCGGCAAATACGCTGAACTTGCTGACTCCTACGTTAGCGTTAACGAGGCATTGAAGCATGCGGGTGGAGCGTGCGACGCACGAGTTGAGATAGACTGGATTGAGACAGAGGTCTTCGAGAATGAACCATCTAACTGTTCTATTTTGTCCCGTTTCGATGGAATTCTTGTCCCGGGAGGGTTCGGTTCGAGGGGTACAGAAGGGAAGATCGCTGCGTTGGCCTATGCGTGCGAGAAGAATATTCCTACTCTCGGAATATGTTTCGGATTCCAGATGGCTGTTCTTGAATTCTGTCGCCACTTAGGGATGAAGAATGCAAACAGCACCGAAATAGACCCCAAGACTCCCTATCCTGCAATTGATCTGATGCCCGAGCAAATTGGTGTCGAAACGAAGGGTGCGACGATGAGGCTTGGTGCCCACGAAATACGCGTCATGCCCAACACCCTAGCCAGCTATCTATACGGGAGAGAGATAATTTCTGAACGCCATAGACACAGGTACGAAGTGAACCCAGAATACATATCCAAAATCGAGAAAGCCGGAGGTGTCTTTTCAGCCCGAAGCATGGACGGGAGAAGAATGGAAATTTTCGAGTTGCCGGACAAATACTTCTACATGGGTACGCAGTTCCATGCGGAATTCAAATCAAGACCAGTCAGGCCGTCGCCACCTTACTATGGGTTGATCAAAGCATCGCTTGACAAGAAACTCGGAAAATCGGCGCCAGAATTGACACCCCTTATTCGAGAGACTGCATAGTCGAAATACCGAAAACGTAGTTCAACCCTTATCCAGAAACCCAAAAGCGACTACAGCTTTCGGATCGCCTATCCTTGAGAGCCTCCGGTAGCACAGCATATGCCCTTTCTCAATCGTTCGAAAATGGTGCTTCGATAACATGGTCAAGATTCTGCGATTCCTTAACGGGCAGGTGATCTCAACGGGCCTGCTTTCCATCTTGTCTAGACCGAGACGAAGCATCGATTCCAGCTCTGCTCGGCCGAGACCGAATGATATCCATGGTCCGAGTTCGTACATATCGGCGTACTTCTTGGCGAATAAGTAGGACCGTTTTGACCTAGTTGCGCAGCCGAGATACCATGCAGACCCTGAATCTAGCATATCGACGAAGAGTCGTGTCCTATCGGCTCCAAAAGCCTTCTTATCCATCGCCAGCAAGGCACTTACAGGCATTTTTCCGTGTTCGCTCGACTTAGGTACACTCCTTGGTGTGGGTCGTCCTTCTCGTCGAAACCTCGCGAATCGCGGCCCAACGACAAATCCGAGCTTACGGTAGAAGTCGATGGTTTCATCGAAAGAATACAGGACTACGCGGGCGACTCGTTCTTTCTCTAGGTAGCCTATTGCATGTTTGACGAGAGCCTGGCCGATGTGTTTTCCTCTCCATGATTTATCGACAACGACGTTGCCGATCCACGCGATTTGCTTTCCGTAGCTTGCAGTCGTTGCAAGGCCGACCCTTCGCGCGTTTTCCATCGCGATGAAACTGCCTCGCGGATTGAGGCGTAAAATCCTCTCGAAATCCCGGGCCGGAATCCCCCACTCTTCTTGATCCGCGAGCCGCACCGCGAAGCTGATGTCGTCACGGCGCATCTTTCTGATTCGTAGCAATGCGGGAGCAGCTTCAAGGTTAGGTTAAGGGTATATGCGATTGATTAGGCGTGGGAATGCTATCGCGTCACGGATGTGTTCAAGGCCGCAGACCCATGCTACGGTTCTCTCGACTCCCATTCCAAACCCTGCATGTGGAACCGTCCCATAACGGCGGAGCTCCGTGTACCACTTGTAATCGTCGGGTTTCAATTCCTCCTCCTTTATCCTAGCGAGGAGTTGTTCGAGGACGTGAATGCGTTGCCCGCCTCCAGTAATCTCACCGTACCCTTCTGGGGCTAGTAGGTCTACTGAGAGGGTGACCTTCGGGTTTTGCGGGTCAGGCATATGGTAGAATGCTTTAATTTCCTTCGGAAAGCGGCTGACAAAAAACGGCAACTCAAAGCCTTGGGTGAGAACTTTCTCTTCCTCGTAGCCGAGGTCCTTTCCCCACTTGAACGTGGGCATCGATTCTCGGATCTTCTCTACTGCTTGGTCGTATGTGATTCTTGGGAAGGGCGGTTGAACTTTCACGAGTTTGCTTGCGTCGCGGCCAAGTAACTTCAATTCCTCCGGCATCTTCTGCGCGATCTGCTGGCACATGTGGGTAACCAGCTCCTCCTCGAGTTGCATTAACCCATCAAGGTCCAGCCAAGGCGCTTCAACTTCAAGGTGCCAGTACTCCGTAAGGTGTCTCCTCGTACGGGACTTTTCGGCTCTGAACGACGGTGCTACAGTGAAAATCTTGCCGACGCTTGCAATCATCGCTTCTGCGTAGAGCTGCCAGCTTTGGGAGAGGTACGCTTTCTGTTTGAAGTACTTGACTGGGAAGAGGGTCGAGCCTCCCTCCACCGCCGCGTTTACGAGTATCGGGACTTGAACCTCAAGGTAACCGTGATCCATTAACCACCTCCGTGCTTCCTCTATCAAACGGCTTCTCAATCGGATGGTAGCTTGCATTTTCTCGTTACGAATCCACAAGTGTCGGTAATCCAGCAGAAAATCTGGCCCGTGGTACTTCCTTGCAATAGGGTATCCATCCTGCGCAGGGAAAAGTACACTTACTTTCTCTCCTCGAATTTCGTATCCTCGTGGGGCCCGGGGGTCCTTCTTCACTTCACCTGAAACTTCGATGGTGCTCTCTATTGGAGTCGTGCTGAGTTTGTCGAAGGTCTCCGGATCAATCTTGTCTTTTTTCAGTGTACATTGGATGACGCCTGAGCCGTCGCGTAGTTGTAGGAAGAGTATTCCTCCGCTGCTGCGTATGTGGTGCAGCCATCCTCTCAGCGCAACACGGGTTCCATCGAACCTACCGTCCAATATTTCTGCTATAGTTTGAACAGTATCCATCAACAATGAACCTCGGAAAATATTTGGTGCCTGAAATGTGCGAGTCGTCGGTTAAACCGGTTCGGTTCGGGGGTTAAAACAGTCACTCATGGGTCGGGCACCTTGAGGGGAGCAACAGCGAATCCGTATTTAAGGTAACTTCAGGAAATCGACAACCGAGGAAGCAGCAGACATTGTCTACTTGATTCCGATGCCGAATGCTGCGCTCACGCCCTTCAAAACGAATGCAACTCCGATAGCTACAATCAGTATGTTCATGACGGTGTTGAGAATCATTAGGGTGGATGGGCTCAACACACGGGCCAACTTGTTACTTGACCTCAGAATGAGCCAAGCCAAAAGAACATTAACAACAATTGCCGCGATAGTCGTCAATACGCCGCAATTACAATGGCTCGATTCGCAATCATATTCTTCTGACGCCCAGTTGCATTCGCCGTAAGCCCCTGAAAGAACGGAATCACACCAATCGGATTAAGAACTACGAAGAGGGTGAGAATGTCTGAGCCCATGTATTCCAGAAACATGTTCATAGTTCCATCATCTCTGATGCTCGATCACACTTCAGCCTTTATGTAAATGATGAGTTTGTCTATTCAGAGGGATCTAAGCCATGTCCTCGATAATGAGCATGAACGTCAAGAGACTGGGACAGATTCTGAAGGAAGGTGCCGAAGGTCAGGTTGGTGAAAGCGGATTGCGCCTCGAAGGCGCAAGCCGCACGTATTGGCCTCTGGTTAGTAAGTTGCTAATTTCAGACTTCAGGTATGACCGATCATATGTAACGGCCCAAGACATGTTCAAGAAACCCTCGGCAAGGTTTGCGGCAATAGATGGGTCGATGGACCAGGATCTACTCGGTGGGCTCGCAGTGTTCTGGGCGGGGGCATATGCCGCAACGGGATCAATCACCTACATGAAGAACGAACGCCCTGCTGTAACTTACGATACCCATTTTATTGAGAAAGGGCATGGCCTTGCGAGCTGTATCCCAATCTACGTTGATTCGATTCCAGAAGTCGAACCCCAAAGCACCTTCAACGCATCTGAGAATCAGGCGATCTCAGGTCCTCTAACTGATCAATCTACGGTAGACAACTCAACCATAGCCAATTGGATTATGCTGTTCTCGGAGCTTTACTTGGCGTATACTATTGCAAAAACCAAAGAGTTCCAAATTATCCTGCTTGACCGCTCACTCTCTGGCACTCAGTCCAGCCTACTACATGACACCTCCAAGAGAGCCCTCTGGAAACGTGAATGCGCTACCCTACGAATTACCAGCGACGGCCTGAGGCTTGATGAGCAAGACCTAGCATTCAGCAGATACCGCACCCGAGACAGCGGAGGTTTGCTTCCGCCACGAGGCGACTACCTCCGTCACTCGGCCATGTTTCTAATGGAACAACTCCAAACGGATCTCACCGTAGACGAAGTTGCCACCCGATTGAACATTAAGTCCGACCCTCTGAGAGTCGAAAAATTGGACAGGTACTTAACGAGAGCTGCTAAAGAGGGCAAGTATTTTCTCAAATCCAATGGCAAGTTTTCCTTGATGCCTAACTTATTGACGGCGTGGGATCGAACTCAGAAAATGGTCGAGTACGTTGGTCAACGCTTTTTCGCGAGCAACCTTGGGAACCCGCTTCAGATTACAGACGGTGGAGAATCAAGATGGTTAACCACCCTTGACCTGGCTTTCCTCTGTTTGTTTACGTTGAACATGCTTGTTGAGACTTGCCGACTCAACAAAGTTCTGCTCATCGGAATCACTAAGGACACAACTGCAAGGGATATGATTACGCATCTCATTCCGTTATGTGTCGAACGTCACATTTGGGCTGGGAATTCGGAGCACGTGGCGACCACGGATCGCATGTTATTGCAAGCTTTGAGCATGTTCCATCATGACCAAGTCCAAGTTCCTTGGGCCACCATTGAGTATGACACATCATTTCAGACAATTGTTGGACGATTCAACGATGTGAAAGGAGACGTTTCGGGCGCCGTAAAGAATCGGATAATCCAAGAACAGCTCTTCGTCAAATCATATATTCAATTGGATAAGGCTAAGTCTGATGATCAGTTCAGAAGCAATGTATTGTTCATTGATCGGCTATACCTACCGTCAGAGAACGCGCCAACTCTCATGCTCAAACATGAGTATGGGGGAGCCGTTGAAGAGGTAAAACCGGTTCTATGGCAAGGAGCGAGCTCCAAGAATCCAATTCAAGAGCTGATGATGGTTACGCTGAAAGCTATGACTCATGACAGTATTCCAGAAATATTCGGCCACAATGAGCCCCTTTACATCGCAGATAAGATAGCTAAGGCCCAGCGAACTAACGCGTCTCAAATGATTAGGGGAATGGGACATTGGCTCATCTCGCACCCAAAACTGAGAAAATACTCATTCTACATGAACACCTTCCGGTCACGAAGGAGCGAAATAGAAAATGCTAGAACCCGAACTTAACCGACAATTCACCGACTTCGACGGCCGATTCGAAGGAAGACTTGCTGCCGTCTACGCCATAAGACGAACAGATGTCTCAGCTGAGACCACTGGTTTTTCTGCCAAATATGAATGCCGCGTTAAAGCCCAATACCAAAAAGACCTCATGGGCATGCTCGAAGAGGGAATGCTGCTCGCAGTACGTAACTTCAAAGCCAAGAAATACGACGGGAAGAGATTTACCCTTTTTGAGGTCTCGCGGATTGGACCAGAACATTTCGGACTGCGAGGCCTCTCAGACCAAAACTACTATCCATACCAGTTCGAAATAATTGAACAAAGCGTTGCAGATTGGGACACAGACGATAAAGCAACGATGATAATACAACTCAGCGCAATACCCCTCAACTACGACTTGATTCTAGACGGGTCGGAGCAACGGTATGTCAAAGGAT
The DNA here is from genome assembly GCA_963833125.1 of Candidatus Bathyarchaeota archaeon. GTDB lineage: Archaea > Thermoproteota > Bathyarchaeia > 40CM-2-53-6 > 40CM-2-53-6 > FEN-987. The sequence goes on from CAWHWX010000019.1 coordinate 188,556, forward strand.
TCACCTACCCTGTAGTAGGCGAACGCGCATTCATCCTAAACAAGGGCACAATCCATCGGATGTACAACCGAAAACTCCTGGATGAGCTTGGACTCGTGTGGAATGAAAAGATCGCCACCACCTCTGATGCTAGAAAAGACCCACGCGTGGGCACGATCAAGATGTTCCAAGAGGAAGATGGTGCAGTTCCGATCTACGTTAGTTTCGAGCGACTCGTACGCTACCACTTCGGAGTATTCTCCTTCACCGGCGGCGGGAAGAGCAACCTACTTTCCAATATCCTTCGAAGAATAATCTACCATTCTAAAACGAAGACCGTGATCTTCGACATTTCGATGGAGTATCCATTCCTTCTACAAGACGTATTTGTGGATAAGACAATCAATAGCAAGATAATCACCGAGATGCCGGTCGAAGACGCAGACCACCTCCGGAAAGTCATAGTAACCCCCAGGGACTTCGAAAAATATGACCTAACCCCGAACCTAGAGAATATCTTCTCTCAAGGAAAATTGGGCCATTATGCAGAGGCAGGAAGACCCCCACCGACATTCGAGAACATTCTAGAACAAATTAGGCTCCTGGAGAAAGGGGAGGGCGACAAACAAGTAAACCTGGATGCTATCCATGAAATCGAAGAAAAAGTACTTGAGTGGTTAAGGGATAACCGGGCAGATCGGTTTGGTATTGTAACCCCGGAATTTCTCGACTACTTACAGTCGGTTGCTACAACCGCGGTTGAGAAATTCAAGGTTTGGAAGAGCGGGTCACTCGCTGCTTGGGCTGGTACAAGGTCTGAACTCAAGTCATCGCTCAGTCGAGCAGCAAAGACCATCGATAAAAATGCCTACACCACCGAAAAACTATTGGGCCTTTTGGACGGCGATACGAGGCTCCTGTGTCTATCCGTTGCGGAGCCAAGTATTATCAAGAAACTTGCTATAGATCTAACATCCGAGATGCTCAGACGGAGGAAACGGGAATTTCAAGTTGAACCCCAAATCCTGTTCGTCTTCGACGAAGCCCAAGAATTCATTCCCGCCTATGACAAAGCCAGAGGAATAGATCTTACCTGCACTTATCGCATCGAAACTCTGCTCCGGCAGGGAAGGAAGTATGGGCTTGGCGGTTGCGTCGCGACGCAGAGAATCGCTTACCTCAACACAAACGCTTTGCAACAACTACATACCTACTTTGTCGGCCCATTACCTCGGCCATACGATCGTAGTCTCGTGAGCAGCACGTTCACGATCGATCAGGGAATTCTTGAAAAAACTCTTGAATTCGCTCCAGGCCAATGGCTACTCTCTAGCTACATTGCGACAGGGATGGAAAACGTTCCCATATTCATAACAGCAGACAACTCCGAAAAGGAACTGCAAAAGGTTATCGCGGAACCGAAACCAAAAGCAACCTAACTCCCGCGCTTGCCTTCTTTCCTAAGATTCGCCCATCAATTAACTATTTAATGCCGTCAAGCTCTGCCCATACACCGTGAAGCTCGTTGGCCCCGCCAGACCCTCAACTGACAAAGAAATTGGCTGAGATGAAGACATTCCTAGAGCGTCGCCTAAAGCAGCAGGAAGAGGAAGCAAACTACCTGCGATCTTTCTTGGAAGTTGTCGACACGCTTCTCGCGGAGAGAAGCTTCCGACCTGTCGACATCGGAGTTGCAACCAGCGCGCCCCCAACTAAGCCTCCAACGATGCCTCAAGCATCTGAGAAGACTCCATCTGACAATGTGCCAATCATGACCACCGACGGCGTCCGGATCGCCTCAATGACCATCGAAGCAAATGATCTTCGCGTTGTACCCGAACCCGGCATCAACTTGGACTCCAATTCCCCACCTCTACGTTCGTTTCTCATGGCAAAAGTCTTAGAACCCATGCAGGGCAAAGACAAAGAAGCCGCGACGGCAGGATCCCTACAACCCGAAAACATGCTTACCTACGATGTTGAGCAGGAGGAGGGGCACCTCAAGTCCATTCACGTGCAGAACTATGGAGACGACCGCAGGCTGCTCGAGTTGAAGAATGCAATAAGGTGGACGTTCCGGAGAATGTATGAGAAAACTGGACCGAAATGAATTCGCTAACCTAGCTGCTATCTTTGCTCCTTGCAGTCAGAACGCTTAACGCTTCAGACGAAGTCTTCTCAACTCGCTTCTGCAATTCGTTAAGGAGATGTTCCGTTCTTTTACGATAATCCGTATCCTTAACTCCGGTCAGATTGATTGCGACGTTGGCGGTCGCGCCCTGGAATCCCGCCCGGGCTAGAAAGACGGCGGTTCGTATGTCTGAGAGCGCATTGAGATTTGCGTATTCAGCGAGGTTCCTGGCCGCGTCCAGAGTACGTGCAGCCAAGTCCGTAGTTTCAAGTGGCACTTGGGCGGCGTCCTTGAGTCGCATTTGTATCTCCGCAGATCTGGCCTGTTTGTCCGAATCAGTTTCTTTCGGCAAACGATACGCCTTCATTACAGTAGCGAAGCTCTGCGCGTCCCGGTCTACTAGCGTGAGCGATTGAACTCGGAGTTTTTCGCTCTCTTCAAGAATTCCCTTAACTGCCGGCCAGTGTTTTTCGTATTCAGTTTTCTTCAGGGTGAGTCGGGAAACCATACTTACGAGGCTTGCCGACAAGGCAACAGCGTAGGCCGATGCGCTTCCACCTCCTGGAACCGGTTTCTCGGAGGCAAGTTCAGAAGTGAAAGCCGCCAAGTTCATTGACACAAGTCGGTTGGATTCCGATTCCGAGAGCTTGCGTTCTAGGATTTGGTCCTTCTTGAAACTCTGAAGACGGAGATAAAACTGAGCGCTGTCAATCAAGGCTTCTGTGGGAACTAGGCCGACGATTTCGCTCTCGATAACCTGGACGCCTTGTTCCTCAGCGAGGGTTCGGATGAGCTCAAATGCTTTGAAGAGTTGGCTAGCCTTGTAATCCACCATATTCATTGAGACTTGGACGATGCCGCGGTCTTTCAGCTCGAACCCCAGAGCCTTTACGGCAGAAAGTCCACCGTCCTTTCCCCTGACCTGTCTGGCGATTTTCTTGGCCACGTCTAGGTTGGCAGTTCCCAGGTTCACGTTGTAAGCTATGAGTATCGGCCTAGCGCCTATCGCGGTAGCTCCGGCAGTTGGATGAATCGCGTTAGGCCCGAAGTCCGGCGTCTTATCGGGGTTTTTGCCTATTTCCTCGCGTAATCCCTCGAATTCACCCTTTCTAACGTCGGCGAGATTCCTCCTCTCGGGTCTCGTTGCCGCCTCCTCGTACAGATAGACTGGGACTTTGAATCTAGCAGCAAATTCCTTCGCAAAATCCTTCGCTAACTGGACGCATTCGTCCATTGTAACATCAGATATTGGAATGAACGGGATGACATCGACCGCTCCCATCCGAGGATGTTCGCCGTGGTGTTTGTTCAGGTCGATGAGCTCGATGGCTTTTGCGCTGATCGCTAAACCAGCTTCCTTCACATCGCCGGGTTCGCCGACAAACGTCAAGACGGATCGATTGTGGTTTGCGTCGGATTCGACGTCGAGGACCTTAACGTTCCTAGCTCGCGCCTCGTTGACAATCGCGTCAATCACTTCCTTCCTTCTTCCCTCGCTGAAATTAGGGACGCACTCTACCAGTTTCAAAAATTGTCATACCCGAGGAGGGGCCCCGAGGCTAATTTCGTTTCGGTTGATTCTCGAAGTAAATCTACTGTTCAATAAGGTGAGCCAGTCATACTCTAATCTTGGCAGGGGAAAACTTGACTGCTAGAATAATGGACGGGAATCCCGTATCCCGAATCATCAGATCGAAGATAAAGGAAGAAGTCCTTTCGCTTAGGAAATCGAACATCGAACCCAGTCTCGTAACCGTAATCGTCGGAAATAATCCAGCATCTCAAACCTATCTCAATAATCAAAATGCGGCGTGCACCGCTGCAGGGATCAAATCACGCAACATCGAATTGACAGAAGATACACCGCAGTCAGAGCTTGAGCAGGCAATTCACGACATGAATGAAGATAAGACAGTGACAGGCATTCTCCTTCAGCTTCCACTACCCAAGCATCTTAACGAGGCCGCGGCTGTGGCCTCAATTGCGAAAGAGAAAGACGTAGACGGGTTGAACCCTTGCAACGTTGGGCGATTGGCAGAAAAGGATGCGAAGCTGGCCCCGTGTACACCAAAGGGAGTAATTGTCCTGTTGAAGTATTATCAGGTGGGACTCGCAGGGAAGCACGCAGTCATAATCAACAGGAGCAAGCTGATAGGAAGGCCCTTGACACAACTTCTGTTGAACGAGGATGCTACCGTAACCGTATGTCACTCGAAAACGCAGACACTAGCTGACATTACGAAACAGGCCGACATTCTTCTCACGGGGATCGGGAGACGTTCCGAATTTACCGTCGGCCCCGAGATGATTAAGCCGGGAGCCGCCGTTGTGGACATCGGCACGAGTAGCGTTGGCGGCAAACTGCTGGGCGACGTTGACTTTGACAATGCAATTCGTGTGGCGTCCATCATAAGCCCCGTCCCTGGAGGAGTGGGCCCACTAACAGTGTCAATGCTGTTGTACAACTCTTTGGTTGCTGCATCGATGCAACATGATCTGAAGATGGAATTTAGTTTAGACCAATTCATAATGTCGACCTAACAAAGACGAAATATGTTCTCATTCCCTTGTTCGCGGATGGATCGGTTGGTTGAGCAGATAGGCGACAGTTCCACCTACCTTTTTAACGGCCCATGACCTTAGTAGCAATCGTCGTGTGCGTTTTGTACCGAACCCGCTTCGTCGGGATCCGAAACTAAGCGACACTTGGTGTTGAATTGCAGAAGGAGAGTAGGTTGGATGCTCAACTGCGTGTTGGTTTTGTCAGCACTTACCCTCCCAGGGAATGCGGTATAGCAAGTTACACACGGAACCTCTCACTCGCTTTGCTGATGCGGGGCCATGTCCGTGAGAATGTAGTTGTCGCGATCAACGAGGAAGGAGGAAACCTTTACTCGGACAAGAACGTAAGAGGCACAATAGATCAGCACGATCGCGAAAGCTACCTAGCTGCAGCCAAATTTCTGAACGATTCCAACGTCTCAATTACCAGTGTGCAGCATGAGTACGGAATATTCGGGGGCGAATGGGGTGAGTATGTCTTGGATCTCTACTCCAACCTCGAGAAACCGATCGTAACGACGTTTCATACAGTAATGGCTAAACCGCCCAAGAAAGGCGCGTCGGGTTTTGAGCGAGCTCGCGGAGATGAGTGAGGCAGTAGTAGTCACGATAGAATCTGCTGCAAAGCTTCTGGAGGATCAGACTGGACTTTCACCCAGTCGAATACGGATAATAGGCCATGGGGCGGCAGTACCGGAACGACCGCGGGACCAGTATGCTAAACGGGAATTAGGGTTACAGAAACACTTCGTTCTCGCTACACTAGGTTTGATCAGTGAGGGGAAAGGAATCGAGTACGCAATAAGAGCGATTTCTAGGCTTGTAAAAGAACGGCCGGATATTCTCTATTTAGTAATAGGCGAGACTCACCCGGAGGTTCGTAAGCACGAAGGAGAGGCCTACCGCGATAAGCTTGTTGCACTTGCTAAGCGGCTGGGGGTCGAGAATCATGTCAAATTCATTGATAGCTTTCTGCCTGAAGACAGACTGTCAAGATACCTCCAAGCAGCGGACGTTTATGTTGCGCCCTATCTTGGGAGAGATCAGGTTTCTAGCGGCACTTTGACCTTGGCTCTTAGCCACGGGAAGGCTATAGTCTCAACACCATCGACTTTCTCAAAGGAAGTCTTGTCGGGCAACAGGGGGTTGCTCTGCAAATTTGCGGACGCACCATCGATCGCTGCCTGTGTAGATAGGATAATGAGTGATTCAGTGCTTAAGCGGCAATTGGAAGGAAATGCATTCAAGTACGGCCGACAAGTGGGATGGACAAGGGTAGCTGACGAGTATGCTGAAACCTTCAGATTTGCAACAAGATCTGCCAAAGTTGTGCGAGAGACTCGTCAAGTCAGTTAGACTCGACCACCTATTCGCGCTCACCGATGCTACCGCAGTAATCCAACACGCGAGGTTCTCAGTTCCTTACAAGAAGGAGGGGTATGCGGTAGATGACAGTGCACGGGCATTGGTGTTCAGTGTTAAGGCGCCTCAATATTGGCCTGACAACCGCCTAGTCGATCTTCAGAAGAAACTTCTGAGTTTCCTTTTGCTAATGCAAGACGACGGTGGAGTGATGCATAACTTCATGGATTTTACTCTAGATCTCATCGACAAACCGACGATAGGCGATCATCTGGGAAGAACACTTTGGGCAACAGGCACGATATTGAATTCAAACGTAGCAGAAGGAATGAAGGGATCTGCAAGGCTAATCTTCGATCGAGCCCTTCCGTGGGCTCGCGTCTCCGACTCGCTTCGAACGAAGGCCTACGCGTGTCTTGCGATACATGAACGAATGCTCGCAGAACCTGATGACAAGAATCTGCAAACCGACTTGAGGGAAACTTCAGCAGGTCTACTGAAAGCCTATCAGATGAACAAAGATAGTGAGTGGAAGTGGTACGAGAACATTCTCACATATGACAATGCTCGGTTGAGTCAAGCGATGTTGGTAGCATACGAGGTTCTTCATGACGAAGCGTTACTGAAGGCGGGTGAGGAAACGCTGAGTTTCCTAAACAACGCGCAGACGCAAAATGGGATTTGCACTCCTATAGGTAACAACGGCTGGTACGGAAAGGGGAAAGAGAAAGCTCTGTACGACCAGCAGCCCATCGAGCCGGGAGCATTGATCGAAGCGAATGCGAATGCTTACCGAATGACGCGTGATAGATCTTATGAGAATATGGCTAGACGGGCACTGGGATGGTTCTTCGGTATGAATACGAAAAACGCCATCGTTTACGATGAAGAATCAGGAGGATCGTATGATGGGATCGGCGAGCGCGGAGTTAACCAGAACCAAGGAGCCGAATCTACAATCGCATTCCTATTAGCTGCAGAGGAATTCCTAACATGTTTCGGCCGCCCAGGGTGATGGATTCAGTTCGAGTCTTCGAGTTCATCGAGAAATTGGTTCAGCGGCGCGGAGGCAACACAGCACACAGCATCCGCTCCACCGTAATACACGAATAAAGTCCCATTAACCGCCGCTACCCCGTCAGGAAAAACAACGTTCGAGACCACTCCCTGCTTCTCAAAGTCCATTTCAGGTTCTAAAATGGGCTCCCTGGAGCGGCTTAGTACCCTGGCAGGATTTTCCGGGTCAAGGAGCATTGCTCCCGCTCGGTAAATGTGATCTATGTCTACTCCGTGGTAGAGGACTAACCATCCACGATCTGTCTTGATCGGTGGAGGTCCGACGCCAACCTTTCTTTGTTCCCACGGAAACTTAGACCTTATGACCTCATAATCATCCAGATGCTCCATGTAGCTTCTCCAGAATTCTTGAGACTTTTGTAGGTGTGAGATGCTGTCAAAGTAGGCGATTTGAATCTTAGATTCTAATCGGTGTAGCAAAGCAATTTTGCCAGCAATGCGTTCTGGAAAGATAACGCAGTCCTTGTCATCGCGGTCCGGCCCGATCAAACCAAGTTTCTCGAAATTCTTGAAGTCAAAGGTTGAGGTGAGTGCCAAGCGGGGGCCGCGCCGAGAATATGCAGTGTACGTAATGTAATACATACCATCAAGTTGAGTAATCCGAGGATCCTCACACCCAAACTCCTCCCAGCCCGCAGACGGTCCGACAATTGGCTTTTCCGAGCGATCATAAATCTCGGTCCCGTTATTACTTCGTGCGTAGCCTAGTCTGGAGACTCTGTTTTCAGCTACGGCACGGTAGAGTATGTGGATGGTTCCATTCTCGACTATTGTTCCAGGATTGAATGTGCCTTTAAGCTCCCACGATTTTTCCTCTCTTGGAGCAATTATGGGGTTGCCTTCGAATCGAGTCAGCTTCAACAAATATTGGACTACATCCGAACGTTGTCAAATTGCAGAACGAGCGCAGGGGCGGAGGCAATATTTGCTTTGCGCTTCAGAACCCTACTGACAAGAAGAACGACGAAAAAAGGATGTCAGGCAATACCCTTCCAATCCAACGTGAACCATGGTAAAGGTTACCATTCCCAGAGGTAGTAACCTGTCCACGGGTTGTAGTAGTAATATCCGTACGCGTAAGTTGCTGGGTATAGGTACGAGGGATACATTATAGGAGCTCTCATCGTTAAGCGCTCACCACCGTCGAATTCTGTTATTCTGGACTAACTTGCAGGGATTTGGTCCTCATTCGGTGTGGTGATGTTGCGTGTTTCCTAACCGCTCGCGGCTAAGACTTCTACCGTCGGCTGGTAGACTGCACGTTCTCTTATCTTCGCTGAAGATCGCAGTTGCGTATCGCAATGTTGCTCGCAACGTTCCGCTGTACCGATGGCCTGATACCCGTATCCACAGAATTCGCAAAGATATGCGACGTTGTCATGTAATCTGAGTTCAGTCACCATTGTTTCATAACCTCTACCAAGAATTTAGTGTCTCGTAATCCATTAGCATTGGTCGAACATGTGTATACATCTACCCAGCGGAATTAGGTGACCGGAGTTTATATTGATACGACTAAACTCAATAGAAACGTCCCAGGGTAGACTACTTTCCGGGCTTCTTTCTTGCTTCATTGAGCACGTATCGAACTGCGCTATAGAGAGTGCTTTTCATCTCTTTCTCCGTTTGCTTTTCAACTCTGTAGCTTGTCGACACAAGATAGCCGCTAGGCGAGACTTCCAAGATTTCAAAACTATCTTCCTCACCGTTGAAACCCTTCATCTTAGAAACATGCGAATTCAAATGCGCTCGCAAATTCTCAGGGTCAAAATGTATCGGTGCTTCGAATTGAATTGCGATCACACCCTGTCTTCCGTGTGTAAGATTCATGATCAATGATTGAGTTACAATGCTGTTAGGTACCTTCAGCAGAGCATTTGAGTCGGTTAGGATCATCGTGTATGCCAGGCTGATCCCCTTCACCACTCCCGTGTAGCTTGGTTCCATCCAACCATGGGCGATAGAAGGAGCGAACTTCCCGTATTGCCAGGTTATCAAGGCAATTCGATCGTTAATGTTGAAGGGCCGGGCAGCGAGAAGCATTAACCCTGAGATAAGATTCCCTAGTACCTCCTGTGCAGCGAGTCCTACCACTATGCCAAAGAATCCTATTCCCACTAATGCGCTAACAAAACTGCCTCCCGTAGGGCCTGAGAGAAAGATGACTGCTACAATAATTATTCCGAGCCCTAACAGCTGAAAAAGCATCTTGACCGTATTTCTCTGGGTAGGTCCCGCTCGCGACGCAATGGGGGGAGCAATTATTCTAAGGAGTGTTATCGTTATCGCGGTACCAGTTACTACTACCACCCCGATATCGATGAAGTGAATGAATCTATCCGGAAACGAGATTGAAAGTAGCCAGTAGCGGATCACGCTCCATGCCAAGAAGATGGCAACAACCGTAGCAATCAGAACTAGAAGCCTCTCAGATAACGTGCCGCCGAATCTGGTAGCCATCACTAGCACTCACTTACACGAACGCGAGGTACGGTTTGGTCGATCTCAAAGAAGGCTGCCCAAGACATTAGGGAGTGTGAGGGTCGCAAATCTTAACCGTCTGCCTGGAGTAACCCAGCCTGCGAGGTCAATATGTGTGATTCTACCATTTCCACGATACGACTACTTTGCACTTTCCGGCGGCCGAATCAACCGTGTGAATAGACACGCTCACGGTATCCAGGACTAGGGTCTGGTGGAAAAAGTAGAAGTTCGGCTAATATCTGGCCCGTGATAAGTGTTCCCAGCATGTGACGATTCAATTGGTCAAACTCCAAAATTCACAATTGTCGAGCGTAACTCTAACGCTCTTGCTCCTGTTCACGGTCTTTTCCGTGAGTACGACGAGAGTTAATGCAAGTTCGTTGGTTGCTGATCAGCAGTGTTCGTCAGTTGGGGTATCATATCTTGACGGAGTCGGTACGCATGAACCTGCAGGTCAAACATTCACTCCAACTCAGTCCTCAGTAGTGGGGGTCTCCGTTTACGTTTATTCGGTAAGTAGTGCCCCTACCCCCATGACTGCAAACATTCGGCTCGGAGGGATTGGGGGAGCCGTATTGGCTGCTTTCACGTTTTCCATTCCGGGCGGATTTGGTGCGCCTACCGGTGATTGGTACCAGGTTCAGTTCCCAAGTGGAGTCCATCTAACTCCCGGTTCGACCTATGCAATTGATCTGATAGATCAGTCAGGTTCTTCCGCTATCAAGTGGAGTGCCTGTTCGACAACTTACAGCGGAGGTTGTGGTTACGCGAACGGTACTTGTCAGACTAACTCTTGGGCTTTCATAGAATACTCAGGCGATTTCTCGGTCGCACTAACGTCTTCAAGTCTAGTTCTGGTTCAAGGTTCATCTGGAAGCGTAGGATTGATCGTCACCTCTCTGAGCAACTTCGCATCCCCAGTCACCATGTCTATCTCTGCCATCAACGGGGTAGGTGGTTCATTCACCGACAACCCGATCACTCCCACCCCAGGCGGAACTGCAACATCTACCCTCGACATCTTCGTGCCGGGTAATATTCCGGTTGGAAATTATACAATCACAGTAACTGGAACAAGTGGTTCCCTGTCTCATTCAACCACGCTTGCGCTGACCGTAGTCGCGACAGGCGTTTCGGACTTCGCCGCCACCTCAGGACCAACAGTAGTCTTACCGGCAGGAGCAACCGGGACTGCAACGATATACATCACGGCTTTTGACGGATTCGATTCTCAAGTAGGCCTAGCCGCATCTTGGGTAAACGCCGCGCCTGCTGACGTGACCTTCAACCTCCCCAGCCCAATAACCCCGACCGTAGGGGGTACGGCAACGTCCACTCTTACCATCGTCGCAGGCCCTACCGCTCCCCCGGGCACTTACACTCTCAGAGTTACAGCAGCCAGTGGCTCCTTAACGCATACCGTGGACGTGACTCTCATTATCGCACCTGTGACAACAATAACTACGACCAGCACCACCGGAACCCCCGACTTTTCAATTGACTCATCCTCATCAACCGTGTCAATCGTTCAAGGATTGAGCGGATCAACAACCATCATAGTAACTTCGTTGGGTGGATTCAGTTCACCAGTTACATTTTCAGCTTCTTGGGTTGGTAGTTCCCCTGCAGGTGTAGGATTCACGCTGCCCGCACCAATAACCCCACCACCAGGCGGGGCCGGTAGCTCACCAATGGGCATCACAACCACTTCAACCGCGTCGACCGGAACCTACGATCTACGAATTGCGGGCACAAGCGGCACACTTGAACACAGCACAGACATAACCGTCCAAATATCCGCCTCCGGTCCACGTTGCATCATCGCAACCGCCACCTACGGTTCCGAACTCGCTCCGCAAGTCCAAATACTCCGCAACTACCGTGACGGCGCGATCTTGAAGACAAAAGCGGGGTCAGCTTTCATGATCGCCTTCAACGCCTGGTACTATTCATTCAGTCCACAGGTAGCGAATCACATAGCGAACAATCCGGCAGAATCAAATCTCATGAGGTCAGTACTTTACCCGTTGATTGGGATATTATCACTTTCATACGGTATGTTCAGCCTCACCCGTTCCCAACCCGAGTTTGGACTTCTAATTTCAGGAATGCTCGCAAGTGGATTGATTGGAGCGGTCTACTTCGGTCTACCCCTTGCCCTACTCAGACTATCATCGCGACCACTGAGAAACCGAGCCTCGAAAAGGTCCGTCGTAAGATCTCTTGGAGTAATTCTGTCAGGTGCCATTGGAATCCTTGCCATCGGTGAGCTACTAAATTCAATAATCCTGTTGACCGTCGCTTCCGTCGCCATTGTGCTGTCCACAGTTTCCCTGTCCGCCGCGCTGACCTCCATTCGTATCATCTCGTGCGTCAACGCGCTAAACGGAATCACGCACCGATTTCGGACAAAGTTAGCCTATTCAACACCGCTTCCCCAAACCGAGCGGAATTGACGTTTTTCATGAAAATCTCTCTAGTTAAGGCAACAGGGATTGATACATTATCGTTAGACGCTATCAACAGGTTTTTCCGGTGCACCCCGGTTCAACCTTAACGACGCAGATTTGTTACCATCGCCACCCTTACGCAACTGTCCGAAGTGTCGTGCATGCGGCGGTTGCACTCAGAGAACAAACAACCGATGGTTTTGTTTGTTTTGTAAGATCTACGTCTAAAACTGCGCGACTTTCACCGGGGCCAGTTCTTTCGGTAAGGAATTGCATATCTGAAGTGGAAAATGTGTTTTTGGCGAATCAGATTTTAAAGTAATGGCGCCCATACACCCTCTCGGTTAGCATATTGAGTAAGTCTAGTTTAAAGACGGGTTTTATCGATATCTCGGCTGCGCTCTTCGTGATTGGTGGCGTAGTGAGTTTAGTCGTCAGTTTGGTGGCTATCCCAATTTACAGCCTCTATCCGTTCCAGATGCAATTCTTCAGCTTCGTCTTCGCAGTTGTCCTCATCGTGGGGGTGATTTGCTCACTGGGCGCGATTCACTGCTTCACGTTGACGACCAAGAGGTTGTTGCATGAAGCCGGAATGAGGGGAATTATTTTCGGTGCCATCCTGCTAGCTTTCAGTGTAGGCTTGGGTGGAACAAACCGGGATCTGAACACTGGGCTCGGGACGGCAAGCTCGATTCTCATTCTAATTGCGGGAGCGATTTCCTACGTGCTTCGGGATTCGGTACTCCCTCGAGCGCCAATCTCTATGCGCGAGCAAATAGCTTCCCAACAATAACGCCGCCGTGTCCGCGAAGGCGACACCGCCTCGCTTATTCGAGAGCGCTGCGTAGCATCTTTCTTTGATGCATAATGCGAACGCACCGACTGTCCACTGAAGATCAGTGGTTAATCGATCAGGCTTCAAAGCTCGCTAAGAAAAGAAAGTCCGAACGAACCTCAGTCGCAGCCGTACTCAGGACCAAGGATGGGAGAGTCTTTCAAGGCGTGAACATCGAAGTGAGCGGCTCCGCGCCAAGTTCCTTCTGCGCCGAATACGCAGCAGTTGGCACCATGGTCTCCGAAGGCGCATCGGAAATTGTGACGATAGTTGCCGTCAATGGGAAGAAGAACATTGTGTTGCCCCCTTGTGGAAATTGCAGGCAACTACTGCGTGAATTTGGCAACCCCTACATAATTCTCACCATTCGGGGAAGGCACGTCAAGGTAAGACTGGCTGAGCTCTATCCTGCCCAAGTTACGTAGCTGACTAGGGCAAGAGATTCCGACCAAATCGAATACGTGGTGTCGTCGATCACCAATCCCGGCATTGTCTAAACTTAAGGTAAACGGGTGCTTACGCCTGGTTTACAGTAGTTTGTAAATGGGTGAGTTGAGGCACGTAACTCCACCGTCACCCTTCCAGAACTCGGACATGTCGACTTCGATGGGTCTGTACCCTGCCTCTTTCAACCTCGCATTTGCTGTCGCGTAACCTGAGGGGATGAGCACTTTCCTATCTCCCAAGTACAAAGCATCTGCTGCGTATGCTTCTTCTTTGTGTATAGAGATGAACTTGAAACCTGGAAATGATTTCGTATCCACTAGTTCGGGTGCTATGATTATCGTCTTGTTGTTCAGGTAAGCGCAGCCGCACAAAAGATGCATTAACTGGGTCTTTACCGCCTTGACGTTCAAGTCTTTCAATACCTGCGCAAGTTGTTGGATTCCATGGGTGTTCGTGCGTTTGGATTCCCCGACAAACACTTCGTTCTCAGTGATTACAATATCGCCTCCCTCCAATTGACCGGGCTCAACGATCCAACTTAGCTTCCCTACCTTGCCCGACTCCCTTAGTTCATCGATCAATACCTTCTCTTCCCCTCGACGACGCGCTTCGCCAAATCTTCCGATCACTGATGCTCGTGATCCTAGGAGTGCTGGATCTTGCATGAAGACGGAGTCCGGAAAATTCTCGAGAGGCGGCAAAGCAATGACCCCTATACCGGACTCTTTCAAGATTGAGCAGTACTGTCGATGTTGTGCTTTGGCGAGAGTTACGTCGATCTCGCCCCTATGCGGATTCGCCGAGACGCATTCACCGTAGCTGTTGGGTGGCGGTCTCACAAACACGGAGTCGAACAATCTATCCAATTTGTCGATCTCGTTCTCGCTCCTTTGAAGTTGGAATTAACTTTGCTGTACCCCGGTTCGTTGCTACTAACGTCCCCGAGGTGGTCACAGGTGACCACTTTTCCGTGAGATATGAAAAGGCAGGTTTAATCCACGTAAATCCGCTGAAAGATAAGGTACTATCCACCAGCAACGGCTGCTATGACGAGGAAAGGCTCGTCGCCATTTTGGACGGCATTCGGTAGCGGTGTGTCGGGCGGTTCGTTGGACAGATCCTTTTGGCAGGCGTAGAACCGCAAGAAATCTCTGCGTTTTTGGGTGACGTAGTCGCGGATCGTCCCACGTAGCATAGGATAGTTGGCCTCGAGCGCGTCTAGTACCGTGCGTTGTGTAGCTTGACCATGAACCTCGACTTTTGCCTCGCCCTCGATATGTGCCAGATTCCGGAGGTGTGAGGGGAGGATAACTCGGATCATGGGAGTGTTTGTGCCTCGACGGAGACTACGGGTGGGAGATCTCGCACGATCGGATTCCAACTATCTCCGTCATCTACCGAGGCGTACACTTGGCCGCCGGTAGTCCCAAAATATATTCCGCATGGGTCTAGAGGGTCAACAGTCATTGCATCCCGTAATACGTCTACGTAGCAGTCGCGTTGTGGCAGGCCTTTTGTGAGCGCTTCCCATTCGTTTCCGCCCTTCCGGCTGCGGTAGACTCGGAGTTTTCCGTCGGGTGGGTAATGTTCCGCGTCGCTCTTGATTGGAATAACGTAAATCGTTTCAGGTTCGTGAGCATGAACCGCAATTGGGAATCCGAAGTCCGTGGGTAGGTTCCCGCTCACTTCCTGCCAAGATTCGCCGCCATCATTACTCCGCATGACATCCCAATGTTTCTGCATGAATAGTACGCTCGGCCGCGATGGGTGCATGGCGATTTTATGAACGCAGTGGCCCACCTCTGCATCCGGCTTCGGAATATACTTCGAGTATAAGCCGCGGTTGATGGGTTTCCATGAAACTCCCGCGTCGTCGCTTCGAAACGCTCCCGCGGCAGAAATTGCGGCGTAGATTCTTTTCGGATTTGTAGGGTCGAGGAGGATTGTATGGAGACACATGCCGCCGGCACCCGGCGCCCATTGCGCACCCGAGGGGTGACCGCGCAGGCCGGCAAGCTCATTCCAAGACTTTCCACCGTCGGTCGTGCGGAAGAGCGCAGCATCTTCAACTCCTGCGTAGACCGTATCCGGATCAGTTAGGGACGGTTCGAGATGCCAGACGCGTTTGAACTCCCATGGATGCTGCGTGCCATCGTACCACTGATGGGTCGTGAGCGGTTTCCCGGTCGCGGGGGATGTATCGTAAACGAATTTGTTGCTTTCTGCGAGGGGCATCCCGGCCGGGTTCGTCGTCGGTTCGCCCGGTTTCAATCCAGGCTGGTACCACGATTTGCCGCCATCATCGGATCGCTGAATGATCTGGCCGAAGAAACCGCTGCTCTGGGATACGTAGATGCGGTTCGGATCCGCGGCCGAGCCGTTCAAATGGTAGATCTCCCAACCGCCAAAATGGGGTCCCTTAACATCCCAGCGTTCACGTTTGCCGTCTGAAGTGAGGATGAACGCACCTTTTCGCGTACCGACGAGAACACTAACGCCGCTCAACCCATTCGCACTTCCAGCCTCTGACAATTGGGAGCTCGTAGGCGCACTAATAAACTCAAAGCCGTCACCTGCACGGAAATACATTGATCTGCTCCCTGACTAATGCGAATGTAGTACTGGAGTACTACATTCACGTTTTTGGCCTAACCTGACATAGGGGTTAGTCGCCGGCCACCAACCCCCATGTCGTTGAGCATCAGAGGCGGTCAGGTGGGCTAGGAGTTGTCGAGGGACAGAGACGAGGTCGATTTTGTAGTGGTCTCTGACGCGTAGGAGTTCGTATCTGGTTCTTTCCACGCTTGATTCGTCGTTTCCCTTCAGCTGCAACTTATCGGTGAACTCGTCGACCCAGGAACGTTGAACAGAGATGCCCACGGCTACACGACCCGCCCCATAGTCCACGCTTCAGGTATGAAGCACTGTCCGCTCAGATACCCCAGGTTCACGTCATTTGAGCATCATATTTGTGACTGTCTTCATAGCGAACAGCAAGCCAGGTTAGATGGTTGAATCCAATGAGCATTACGGCGCAAGCTCTGAAACTGGTGGTCTAGCGTTTCGCTTTTCTTATGGCGTAACCTGCGATGCTATCGGCCGCGTTTATGCCCGTAGCCTCAAGCAATCCATGAAACCCTGGGGAAGCGTTTACTTCGATAACGTAGGGTTCGTTCTCAACGGAGATCAAGTCCACCCCAGCAATTTCTACGCCGACCGCTTCTGCGGCCTTAGTAGCCGCCTCCGCCTCCTCTCTCGTTGGTTTGTGTGCGATTCCGTGTCCGCCAATGTGGATGTTACTTCTCCACTCGTTAGGCGCTGCCTTGCGTTTCATAGCAGCAACCACCTGCCCATCCACGAGGAAGACGCGAATGTCTTCTCCAGGGTTCGGGAGGAATTTCTGGAGACAGATCATTTGGTCTAGTTCAGATAGCGTATCGATTATCGGCCCCGCCTCCTTCACGTCACGGACTCGCATGACCCCGATCCCTTGGGTTCCACTGAGTAGTTTCATTACGAGTGGAGGGGAGAGGTAGTCGGTAGGTTCCTGGGTCTTGATTCTCGACGCGATAAGAATGCTTTCGGGGATCCTGACTTTTGCAGCGTACAGGGCTTGAAGAGTGAGGTACTTGTTCCTAGCTGTGGTTAGGCCCTCGATCGAGAGAGTCGATGGGATGTGCATTAACTCGAAGTGTTTGAGAAGCATGACTCCCAGTTGTGTTAAGCTGCGGCCGATGCGCGGTATGACTGCGCTTAAGGTGGAAAGCGACTTCTTTTCGTAAATTGCATCGGCTTTCTTCCCTAACATGAGATGTATTTCTGGCGTCTTGATGTATGCTGGTGCTACTCTCTTCTTATTGAGAGCGTTGATGATTTCGGTTGTTGCCCAGAACTCACGGTTCTTCGAAAGGACTCCAATCTGCATAGAAAAAGCCTTGACTGCTGGCAGCTTAATACTTGGTTCTCATAAACGGTGTGGCAGTGATGGCGGTGAAAAGGAAAGAGCCGATTGTAATCGGCCCGATAGAGTACGTGAAGGTCATAGGCCATCACGGTGAAGCCCGCGTCAAAAGCAAGGTGGACACGGGCGCCAGCAGGACCTCTGTGGATGTGTGGCTTGCAGCGAACATAGGGCTCGGCCCGACCGTGGACGTAGCGAAAGTGAAATCCGCCTTCTTGGACGAAGTTCGAACTCGACCTTTAGTCCGAGGTATCGTAGAGATCGCGGGGGTAAGATTCGCTTTACCCGTAACTGTCAATGATCGTTCAGACATGCGGTACCCAGTCCTCATCGGGATGGATATTCTCAAGTCAGGAAGGTTCTTGATAGACCCTACAAAAAGAACGCCGAAGTATGCCGCCAAGAAGCTGAAAGCAAGTCCACGCGCAACTTGAGGCCTCCACTGAAGCATTTTTCAATAACCACGGTCCATCTCGAATCGGTAACGTGCATTGCTTGCTGGTAGAGGCTTCTTATCCGTAAGCGACCTATCCCGCGCCGAAATTCAATCATTGATGGACTTGGCTGTCAGGCTAAAGTCGGACTCGAAGCAAGGACCAGTAGAACATCGCTTATCAGGGAAGGTAATCGGTCTACTATTCGAGAAACCATCTACCAGAACCCGTGCGAGCTTCGAAACGGCAGTATACCAGCTTGGTGGCCAAGCTATGTACCTCAGGGCTGATGAGCTACAGCTTGCTCGCGGCGAACCCCTAAAGGACACGGCAAGGATTCTTGGCGCATACCTCAGCGCGATCGTAATCAGGACATATGCTCATCAGAATCTGATCGAATTTGCTGAGTACGCCCCCGTCCCCATCATCAACGCCCTTAGCGACCTAGAACATCCTACCCAGATTATTGCAGACATGCTTACGATACTCGAGGCCAAAGGAGTTCTTCAAGGCGTAAATTTCGTCTGGATTGGTGATGGAAACAATGTGTGCAATTCCTGGTTACTTGGAGCGGCGATCACCGGAATGAACATGGTCGTCTCATGCCCAAAAGGCTACGAGCCGAACAACGGGATTCTTGAGAAAGCTAAACGTCTCGCGAAAGATTCTGGTGGGAGCATAAGACTAGTCTCCAATCCACTCAAAGCGGTTGAAGACGCCGATATACTCTACACGGATGTTTGGGTCAGCATGGGCCAAGATAAGGAGGCAAAGAAAAAAGAGCGAGTGTTTAAGCCATATCAAATTAATTCGAAGCTGGTCTCGAAAGCCAAACCGAACGTCGCAGTCATGCATTGTTTGCCCGCCCACCGCAGGCTTAGAAATAACTGACGAAGTACTCGAGGGACCCAAGAGCATTGTCTGGAAGCAGGCGGAAAACAAACTTCACGGAGCACGGGCCGTGCTAGCCGCTTTCGTTAGTGGCGCCTAACGGCTTTCCTTGCTCGAGGCTCTCAAGGTAGTCGCGCGCCTTACTTAGGGTGTCCTTCGCATTCTTGTACGTGAGCCGTTCGTACGCCCTTCCGAACGACGTCCATTCAAATCCTACATGTTCTCGTGACAGCCTAACGGCGTCGGTTTTTGATTCTAAAAGATAGAAGATGACTTCCTTGAAGACGGTGTTCCCAGCCCGCCTGTAATAGTAACCGATTCGATGACGAAAGCCCTCGATAAATGATACTGCCGTAATCCCAACTTCCTCTTGGGTCTCCCGTAACACGGTTTCCTTCTCAGTCTCGCCTCGTTCGACATGGCCTTTGACGAAATCCCAGTGACCGCCTTCGTAATGCAGAAGCAAGTACTTCCTATCACTTCCCTTGAAGATTACCGCTCCGCATGATTTCTCAGATGCCATGATGCCTACACTCGGTGTGACCTGCCAAACAGAGACGGCCTGCCTTAATCTCTTTGCTCTGCGCACGACAATGTAACCATAGAATGTTGACGATCAGTTGCCGCCAAGCGTAGAATGTTCTACGCTTTCTTGGCTACTTGATCCGCTTTATCCTTAAGATCGGTCATCTTATTCATGGTACCGTGCTGTTCGCAGAAGTAAATTAATTCTCGAGTATCCGTCGCCCCAGCCGAAAATTCTATTGCGCCTTCTCTCATGCTTGACATTTTCTTGCCGCAAAGGGGGCATTTCAAAACATAAACCGACCTTATACGCTCGTAACTTTCCGTTACCAAATATCCTTCTTCAAACTATTAAGAACTCTTCAGGTATTCGATCGACCAAACCCGCCGAACCTCCCATGGACTGCCTCCACTGCATTCCTAGTTTCAAGGTGAGCAGGCCTAGGCGTACTCGTCGAGTGTTCCGGCGGGCGGTAGCCCAGCCATTTCCCTTTCAATGTGGCGCTCTACTCGTTTCATTGTTTTTAGCTGGGTAGGATTCGCAATTCCAAGCATCTGCATGGTTTGAAGGCAGTTTTCGGGAGCATACCCATGGAAATGGTTGTTGAATATGCCGAAAGTCTTCTTCGTATTCTCTTGTACCTCTCGGATTTTCGGGATCCATTCTTGAAGCTGGCGTTGGGTGTATTGGTAATCATACCATGGCCTTTCGCCATGCCCATGCCACCTTATGTAACCAATATCAGAGGTAACGTGGATTTCGGGTGGCAGAAGAGGCTCATCTACAATACAATACGCAGCCTGATATTTCGCAAGAATGCGCCAACTAGCCTCATCCATCCATGATTTATTACGAAACTCCACAACGTAATTGTATCGATGAGGCAGCGAAGCCAAGAAGCTTTCCAGGAGCTGGTCGTTTCTCTTGAGCGAGGGAGGTAATTGTACAAGGAAACACCCCAGCCGGTCTTGAGTAAGAAGAGGGTCGAACAATTGCACGAAATCCTCCAGTTCCGAAACGCTGGTTTCGTCAAGCTTCAGGGCTAGATCATGGGTGAACTTTTGGTTAATTTTGGCACTAAACATGAACCCCCTCTTCGTAAATCTAGTAAAACCTAAGATTGTGCCTTCGTTCGGAGCCCTGTAGAACGAAGAATTCAACTCGACAGTATCAAACACTGAGGCATACTGTTGAAGCATGTTTTTCTCGTGATCATACAGTGGTCCAACCCATTCCTTATACGACCAGCCGGCGCAGCCAAAATACAGCCGGGCCGGTAGTTTTGATGCCATTCCAATCTCGCCGTTGAAGTCGATGATTCTCAGGAAGTGGGTGAGCCCATTTATTTCACGATTACGGGGGATTCTGTTCCACCGGATAAACGCAATAGCGAAGCCCTGCGTGAGGGCGCAAACTGCTAATACGTGTAGTTTCATTCATGCCCTTGTCTTTGCCCCTACCGGGTTAGGTAGTGGAGTTGCTCGTAGTTGAAGTTCATTGAGCTCGCGAACACGTTTGAAAAAATCGACGCTACCACAAAACGGTTAGAGATGACCAGTCTCCTCGTTGAACTAATCAAAGAAACTCCGAAGGAGGAGTTAAGCAAGGTAGTATACCTCCTCCAGGGTAAGCTGTATCCAGACTATGAGGGCGTAGAGCTAGGTCTCGCCGAAAAACTCCTCATGAAATCGGTCGCTCAGGTAACAGGGCGAACCGAGAAAGCAATCGAGGCGGACTTCAAGAAAACTGGCGATCTTGGAAGCACGATCGAAAAGCTCGTCCAGAAAAGGTCGCAAACTACCCTGGCCAAACGACCACTAACAGTAGAACTCGTCTACGGAACCTTCGATAAGATCGCGCACGCGGAGGATCCGGCTCTGTTGAAATGAAAGTCCGCCTCTTGACCAGCCTTCTGAACGAGGCTAAACCTACAGAGGCCAAGTACATCGCACGAATGGCTGTTGGCAAGCTGCGGTTGGGCGTCGCAGACATGACTGTCCTTGACGCTCTAGCGGTAGCCTATGGAGGAGACAAGACCGCGAGGGAACCTCTTGAGAGAGCATACAACCTTTCATCAGACCTGGGTTACGTGGCGGAGGTGCTGGCAAGGGAGGGCCTAGGGGGAGTTGCAAAGTTCAAGATCAGCGTCGGGCGACCGATTAGGCCGATGTTGTGCGAGCGCCTGCCTGACGCACCGAGTATACTCGGGAAACTCGGAGGGGAGGGGGCTGCTGAGTACAAATATGATGGTCTTCGGATCCAAGCGCACCTAAACGGCAAAGAATTTCATCTTTTCTCGAGGCGTCTCGAGAACATTACAGAGCAGTTTCCAGACGTAGCAGAGAACCTTCGTCAGAGTATCCGCGCCAAGGAGGCAATTGTCGAGGGCGAGTGCGTTGCCGCTGATCCCAATACGGGAGACCTTCTTCCATTCCAGGTGGTCTCCCAGCGGCACGGAAGGAAATATGAGATCACCAGGATGACTGGTGAAGTTCCGGTAAGTGCTTTCCTGTTCGACGTCCTCTACGCAGACGGCCGAGACCTCACGCAAATGCCTTACCTCGAGCGGCGCAAAGAGCTCGTCGAAGTTGCAAAGACTTCCGACAGGGTGTTCATCGCGCAACAAACAGTGGTCAAAGATGCTCAAAGATTGGAGCAACTAATGGACGAAGCCGTTGCCGCTGGGTGCGAAGGGCTCGTCGTGAAGAATACCTCACAGCAATCCGTCTATCAAGCAGGAGCAAGAGGCTATCTCTGGATAAAGTACAAACGTTCCTACAAAGCCGCGGTACAAGATACGTTTGATTTAGTTCCCGTTGGGGCTTTCGCTGGAAGAGGTAAGCGGGCAGGCCGGTTCGGGGCACTACTGATGGCAGTTTATGATTCGAAAGAGGAGGTTTTCGAAACGATTTGCAAATTGGGATCAGGGTTCACGGACGAAGACCTTGTCAATCTACCGAAAATAACTGAGGAGACCATATCAAATCATAGAAACCCACGCGTCAACTCGCTTATGGAGCCCGATGTCTGGTTCACACCATCGTTTGTGCTTGAGGTTGCAGCGGACGAAATTACTCTCTCACCACTTCACACATGCGCAGAGGCGCTATCAGACCCGAAAGCGGGCTGGCACTCAGGTTTCCAAGGTTCACCGGGAAGTGGAGGAAAGACAAGCAAGCTGAAGATGCGACGACCACGGAGGAAGCGCTCGAAATGTACAAGAAACAGCTCAAGAAGATAGAAGTCGAAACCTAGTCCCGGCAGCGAATCAAGCAAAACCTTTGGCGCGTGCTAAAGGTGTACAATACGTCTACGCTTTGGCGATTTCATCTTCCAGAATCCTGAAGCGTCCCTGTAATACTCTGCTGTCTCCAACCTATTAGTCCTCAAGAGTACTAATCAGTATTCATAGTATATATAAGCTTTCGTAATGCTCATTAGGCCTATGGCACCTCCTCAGGACTCTAAAAGGTCGCCACGTTGTCGCAAAACCTCGAGATCGTTAGATTACAGGGATTCAGAGCTCAGTTCAGGATAACCATTCCACGTGAAATGGTCGAGAAGTTGAAGTGGCAGAAAGGCCAACCACTATTCATCTCCCTAGAAGGAACGAAGATTATTGTCGAGCCTGTAACCAAGCGTTGACTGAATGAAGAGACTGTTCTGGAATACCTAGGTGGCGTTCCTACGGGATTCCTCAGAATATGTTATAGCTAGCTCGCAACATATTCTCCGTCCGACTCTTATGTTCTCAAGGATTCTTGTCGCCGTCGACGGATCACCTTTTGCTCAGAAGGCTCTGAACTACGCGACCGATTTGACAAAAAAATACGGCTCTAAGTTGACCATTATTCATGTCGTCCTTCGTCGATTTTATGCTGTCACTCCATCTGAAGCCGGGGTGTTAGCTACTACAGTGTTTGTGAAGGAGATGGAAGCAGAGGGTGAGGAGATAATCAAGAAAGCAGAGGATTACGTGAAGCAGCAAGGACTCAGCTGCGAACGCAAGATTGTTCAGGGCGTCCCAGCCGACGAGATTGTCAAGTGTGCCCAAGCCGAGGGTTCAGATCTAATCATCGTCGGTAGCAGGGGGTTAACTGAGGTACGCGCTTTCCTGCTCGGTAGTGTTTCGGATAAAGTCTGCCACCATGCCAAATGTCCCACGCTTGTTGTCAAATAAGTACGTCTAGAATCAAAGGTCGGTGTGGCTCACTAGGGCTGACGCTGTTTAGAACTGTTGCTAGGCATCGCTTCGCTTTCTGCGGCGAGAATGCCCGTGAAGAAGCGGTTATTGGCTGGGCGTTGATCCGCTTTGGGACTCGCTGGGTTGCGTCCATTCGGTGGTAGGTGTTGTTTCGGTTGTTGGTTGAGGTTCAGGCATGGGGGGAGGTGTAACTTCTGGTTCAGGCATTGGCGCTGGTGATACCCTAGGAGCGGGTTTAGTAGTTTTCTTTCTTGATTTCGTCTTTTTCTTGCCCGTTCGTTTCGCTTTCTTCTTAGCACCTTTCTTGGTTTTTCGTTTAGTGACCAAACAATCGCACCGCCCTAATGTCGAAGCCGAACCGGTAATAAAGCTTCCATGAAATTCAGTAGAAACCAACTATTCCAGTTGATCGAAAAACCGGGGTTGGGACTATGACGAGTGGAATGCCTCATGCGCCTCGGTCTGGATGCGACTACAATTGTACAAAAGATTTTGAACGGACAAATGACTATCAACAGGGTAGCTATAGAGTATTCCGCCGAAAGGTCAAGTCAACTTGTTGGTTGCTGCTGCAAACTGCTTCGTTTGGGGGGATCGGGGCGTAAAATGGGGCGAGGGGTATCTTCGTTTGGCACCGTTTGGCACCACCCCTCGAGGGGTGGAGCCACCCTACCTAATTCCGTACAAAAACAAGAGGAATCTCTTAACAACCGTTAACTGGACGTTACCCGCCGAAACGTCCCTTGGTGGAAGGTTTATGCGCCGTTGAGATCTTTCCCGTGTTGAGATGTACCTTATTGCGTTTTTCTACTAGATCAATCCACGCTGGGGACTGCCTTGAAGACGAGGTTGGCGCGGTTACGGTTCCGATCTATCAAGTGTCCACATTTCGTCAAAGGGAGCCTGGAGTCGAGGGCGAGTATGTGTATGCTAGAACCGGCAACCCAACACGCCATGCCCTGGAGCGTGCCCTGGCATCTCTTGAAGAGGGTGAACACGGGTTGGCTTTCGGTTCAGGAATGGCAGCGATTACTACCGTCGCCTTAAGCCTCCTCAAGGAGGGGGATCATGTCGTTGCGGTTCAGGACCTTTACGGTGGCACACGGCGTCTGTTTGACCGTATAATGAAAAACTTCGGGGTTCAATTCACGTACGTAAAAGGATCCGAACCTGACGATTTCAAGATGGCAGTTAGGCCGGAGACCAAGATCGTGTGGGTAGAGACGCCCACAAACCCTTTACTGCAAATCATAGACCTCTCGATTGCTGCAAAATCGGCGCATGATCACAATGCCTTGCTTGTCGTCGACAACACGTTCATGAGTCCCTATCTTCAGCAGCCTCTCAAGCTTGGAGCAGATATTGTGCTTCACAGCACCACAAAGTATCTCGGCGGACACAGCGACCTAGTTGGCGGTGCAGTCGTACTATCAGATCCTTCACTTTACGAAAAGGTGCACTTTGCACAGAACGCCGCAGGCGCTGTTCCCGGGCCATTCGATTGTTGGCTCGCGCTACGAGGCATCAAGACGCTTTCTGTGAGAATGGATCGGCACTGTGCCAACGCCCAGAAGATAGCCGAATTTCTTGAGTCACATACGAAAGTTCGAAGCGTCATCTATCCTGGCCTATTATCGCATCAGCAGCACGCTCTAGCGCAGAAACAGATGAGTGGGTTCGGTGGGATGATCAGTTTGCGATTGAAGGGAGATTTCGAGGCTTGCAAGAGGTTGCTGCGGCATGTGAAGGTTTTCACGGTCGCGGAAAGTTTAGGTGGAGTTGAATCGCTAATCGAACATCCCGCCTCAATGACTCACGCCTCAGTGCCGAAGGAAGAACGAGAAAGAATCGGAATAACCGACTCCCTAATCCGATTGTCGGTCGGGCTTGAAGATGTCGAAGATCTGATAACTGACTTATCCGAAGGGCTAGAACATGTTTGAAGTGATTGATCATGACTGTTGAGCCCACTCCCGAAATCAGCTTCGATGAATTCAAGAAAATCGACGCAAGGGTCGGTACAGTAACCCAAGTAGACCGAGTCCCTAGAACTGAGAAGCTCTACCGGATACTTGTGGATTTAGGGCCTTTAGGAATTCGACAGACGTTGTCAAGCCTCGTCGGATACTATGAACCTAATGAGCTGGTTGGGCGGCGTGTAGTCTTCCTTTACAACCTCAAACCGACAAGATTTTCTGGGGAAGTTTCCCAGGGCATGTTACTCGCTGCGGAGCACGAATCCAAACTCGCTCTCCTCACAACCGACCGGGAGATTACCAACGGCGCACGAATTACGTGACTAAGTTCCCGAAAATCGAACTGGCCGGGTTGATGAGCCAGTTTTGGGAATGATGTTCAACCTTTAAATGGAATGACGCCCAATTTCACAGAATTCTGAATAGTTAGGTTGAACTCTGGAAGGTTTTTGATTGCCGAGGAAAGGACCCACCGAACAAGACGTTCTACGAATAGTCATGGAACTCGGCGACATGGGTATTCTCCAATCCGACCTCTGGAGAAAACTGACAGCCGACAGCCGCGAAGGGTCACGGGCAATCTTGCGACTTGAAAAGAAGGGGCTTATCGCACGAAAGAAGGAACTCCATGATGGCCGTTGGACTTACAGGGTTTTCGCGAAAAGGCGTTACTCTACCATCGATTCCATAGTTGACATTCCCTGTGCTTTTTGCGACTTGGTTGGAAATTGTCCTCAGGCGTGGATCATGAACCCGAACAAGTGCGAGAACCTCACCAAGTGGATGCAGGGCCTCGCGGAATCTGCCAAAGCGGTAGCCAAAAGTGCCGAGTGAATGGTTACGTCAACGTAAGAGGGACCAATTTCATCGCCTCGCGAGGGCAAGAGGGTTCCGTAGCAGAGCTTCATTCAAGCTACTGCAGATAAACAAACGATACAACTTCATCAAACCAGGGCAGTATGTTCTAGACTTTGGGGCCGCACCAGGTGGATGGTTACAGGCGGCTCGGCAGGAAGTGGGAAACTCGGGATTCGTCTTCGGAGTCGACATACAACCCATCACCGCCTTGCCATTTACGAATGTTCGGACTATGATCGGCGACATAACCAAGCCTGAGATCATCGATGAAATCAGGAAAGACGCCGGTCCAAGCTTTGACGTGGTCCTGTCTGATCTAGCTCCAAATGTTTCGGGGGTTTGGGATATAGATCACGCAAGGCAAATTGAATTGGCAAGATGTGCGGTAAGGGTTGGGGGAATGCTGTTGCAAGTTTCGGGCAGTATGCTGGTCAAAGTGTTTCAGGGGTCGGAGGTGGTGGAGTTCCGAGATCACATGCGGTCTCTGTTCGATGAGTTTAGGATTGTAAAACCTCAAGCTAGTCGCGCGGAGAGTGCGGAGCTATACTTTCTAGGACTTGGATTCGTCGGTGAGAGTGCGAAATAGGGAAGCTATTTGTGGGGCTGGGGCATCGGTGCGAAAACCGGTGGGATTGAAGTGAGTTCTTGACGCCTTGTACCCGACCTGCCTGAGTGAGGAGAGGAGGGTGGAGATTGGAGGAGGTTTCGTGCGAAAAGCGGCGGCTGCAGTGTCTGTAGTGTAGTAGAATGGTGCCGCGGTCAAGTTCACCTTCTATGCTGGTGAGCGTTTTCTGGATTTCTGAAAGGCGCGTAGAAAGGAGGAGGGGTGTGTGTTGAATCATTCTGTCAACCGTCTCTCGGTCCCAAAGTGGGCCGAGCCAGAATGGGCCACCAGTTGAGGTCTGGGATCCGCAGTTCCGGCATTCTCCATCAATTGAAGAGAGGAATGAGGTAGTGGTTCGGGTTAGACAGGTGGAGCAGTGAGTTACAAAGCCTAGGTTAAGTAGGGATGCGTTAGCCGCTTTTCTCCCCTTAGTGACGGTAGCGTAGAACCTTGCGTAGTGGTCGGTAGCGTGTGAGAATGCGAGGTTAATGCCAAGTTCCAGTTTGACCGCGGTGGTCGTGAGAGCGCTAGCCAGAGTCCTGAGAGCGATTTCCTTTCTCAAACTCTACCCTGATCGAGTCGACGCTGTATTTGCGTTTGCAGGCACGAGGTCGAGCTCCTGATAGAGGGCCCATGTCGGTTGCTGTGGCTGCCAAAACTCCACCGCTTTCGGTAGCTCGTAGAGCCGATTCGAAGAATGGGGACGGAGAACCGAAGGGGTCCAAGTCGATGAGGTCGAACCTCTCACGTGGATTCTTTGCTAACAGCGTGAATGCGTCGGCTTCGATGACGGATACCTTGCTTTCCACATTGTTCAAGAGAACAGTTTCCCGAGCTAGTTCCGCCGCTTCCGGTTGCCTGTCAGAAGCGAGGACGATCGCAACGTTGGATGTTTCCAATGTGTAACGTACGGCCCTAACGCCGGAACCGGCCATGGGATCGCATAGGTGAAGCAATCTATCATGGGGGAAGTGTGAGATAGCAAATAGAATAGCGAAGTCGCAGGCCTAGGCTCATCTTGGGATTGTAGAATACATTGCTGGAACGGGAAGTGAATTGTACCCTCGCTTTTCCTTCAGTTACCACCTTAGGATGGTAGATGGGTGAGGGCGCAGGGGTTCTACCCGTTAGAGACAATTCTCTTCGCAATTTCCGTTGGCATCCTATCCCTGTTTTCAAGTGTGATTTCTAGGATTATGCATTTTGAATTCGACCTTATGGATGAGATAAGCGGGTGTGAGGCCCGTTTATGAATGGTCCCGAGAAAATGTTTCTGTGAGGCCAAGCCCTTCTCAACGATTTCAACGAATGGGGTGCTGAAGAGTTCCATCGGGCCAAGCTCGTCAACGACGACGACCTGCGCATCCCTCACCGCCCTCTCAATGGCGCGTACCCCAATGCGGTCAATATCGTTGAGATTTACCCGATATTTGCCAACTCGTGGCCCTTCTTGCAGACCAACGTGTGCGAGAGTTCCGCTTTCATGCGTTACCAGGTCCTCAAGACTGAAACCCACTCGTATTCCGCCTTCACGAATCTCCCCAGATAACACGCCGCCGACCAACATGTCCCGCTGGGATAGCAACTCCGCCGTCTTCCTCACCGCGGTTGTTTTTCCAGATCCAGGTTCACCAGTGAGAAACAGACGTTGAGGGCCCATGTTAGTAGCGCAGGTGTCGCAACTATTAACTTCTGGACTACATGCTTACTGCCAGAGCCCATCCACCCTTGGCCAAACTCATAGCGGGCGTTGACGATGCCGGGCGAGGCCCAATCATAGGCCCACTTGTTATCGCTGGCGTACTTATCCCGGATGGTGCTCAACAAGAACTTAGGGCGATGGGGGTTAGGGATTCGAAGTTACTTACCCCAGAAGCGCGCGTTAGGTTGGATGTAAAGATCCGGTCCGTCGCGACCAAAGTCGCCTTTGTCGAAGCGCAACCGAAAGAGATCGATGACTTCGTCTTGCATGGTGGACGACTTAGAAGGCTGAACTATCTGGAAGCAAGAATGATGGCTCAAGTGATCGGCCAATTATCGCCTGAGGAAGCTTACGTAGATGCATCCGATGTAAATGAAGCGAGATATGCGGAGAGCATTCGTGAATTTCTACCGGACCCATCGAAGGGAATGAAAATCTTTTCTGAACACCATGCTGACAGAACGTACCCAGTGGTCTCAGCATCGAGTATCATAGCCAAGGTGAGGAGAGATGCCGCAGTCGAAAGTCTTCGTCGTGACTACGGAGACTTTGGTTCCGGGTATATGACAGACCCCAAAACGATGTCCTTTCTTCGGGACTGGCGTCGCAACCATACCGAGTATCCGCCAATCGTTCGTTTGTCATGGAAGACGATAAAAGAAATTGAGTCTGAAATTGGTCAGACTCGGTTCGGAACGTAGTCGGACAGTTCCTTAGGTATCCCGAATCCGATGACTACCAGACTGTGGAACCTTCGAATCAGCTCGCTCACGTCAGGCCTGTAAAGGAAGAGGGGATCATGATCGGAATACATTGAATGATAGCCAGCGTTCGTTCTTCCCAAGATTTTCTTCACTGTGAATTCTTCAACTCTATCGCCTGAGATCGTGTACACAGACCTCCCTAACTCCATTCTTCGCAAAACGATGAAAGGTAGTTTCAGATTCCCATGGTATCCCAATGGAACGATCTTGGCTAATTCTTCGATCTCCGATTTCTTCAAGAGAATCGTAGAGCCGTCAACTGTAGGAATCGTCGGGTTCTCTTCGGCGAGTAGTTCCTTCAGAGTTCGTCTCTGCTTCGGTAGATGTGTGTTGAGTTTTCTGAGTTCGCGGCTCAGCAGGGCGTCGAATGTTCTCTCTAACGTGCTCTTTGAAGTGAACATGTAACTCACTCGTGAGTCAAGTAGACTAGAGCGTGGTCTTGCTCGTAGGGCTCAAGTCTGACTGTTTGAATCATTTTGAAGCGTCTCTGACGAAGCATTGCTATCTCCTGTTTGAAAACGTCGCTTGGTTCCATCGTCACATCGACGCTCCTCGACTTAATTACTATAAGGGCCGCCCCTTGCGGTTTCAGGAAAAGTTCTGCGTTGTCTGCTAGAATTCTGGCTTGCTCGGGTTGAGCAACGTCGGAGTAGATCACGTCGACCTGCCCTACGATGGACCTATACTTTTCGGGTAGGCGAGCATCGGCAAGGACTGGGTATACATTGGCGCGTTGTTCGCAGAGAGTGTCGATTAGCTCACGCATGCTTCGTTGAGCAAATTCCACACAGTAGACTCGTCCAGCGTCTTCGACAATATCGCTAATATGGCTGGCTGTAGTCCCAGACGCGGATCCTAAGTAAAGCACATTCGTGCCAGACCGAATGGGTAGGGTGTCTAGGTGGCGTAGTATCGCTGCTGACAGTTTACTCCTATAAGCGTCCCAGGTCCGATATTCTGACTCGCCGTCGCTGACCAGTCTCTCTCCATATACGCTGAATGTCGGAGCTAGATTCTTTGTTGCCAAACGCCTGCTATGATCTTCGAGGGAGACCCAGTAGACGCCCTCAAACTTCTCATGGGGCTTAACGTCTGCGTGCATATTCTTTCTTCTTCGTGGGCGGTGGAGGAGGGGTCTTATACCTCTCTTTTATCTCGTCAACCTTCTTACTGACACTATCCCTAAGTTTCTCCCCGACAAAGTCTCCCCCGAAAGCGTCAACCCTCGATGCTATACTGAGTTTTCCTGACAACGCCCTCGCAATCTTTCCCCTCTGCCATCGGGGCGATTGGTGGATGGCAGTGTTTTGGAATATCACGCCATGTTTCGGAGGCCAGCGCTCCGGTCTTCAGTGAACGGAAGAGAGCCTTCTCCGCGCCGAGAACCTGCAGGGTGCTCGCAGGCATTTTCGCTAGATTCTCGAGACTTCCCGCATTGAGATCAGTCTCGCTGAAAGCGAGGCTCCCACAATGGCTGTCATGTTTGGAGCGATTTGTTTGAGAGAGTCCTCAACGAAGCTTTCGCTTTTCTCCCTGAACTTGTATAAGTCCAACATGAGCCCACAAAAGGCTTGCAGGACTTTCAAATCTGACTCGTCTATGTTCCCACCCATCGACCTCGACGCTGCCTTCGCCAGTTCCTCGGCTTTCTCCGATGGCACACCCTCGCCCACTAGGGCTTCGGATGTGAAGTTGCGCCTATTTCCTAGCTTAGCCACAAGCCGAGCGTACATGTCATGTTTCTCAACGAGCCTGTCCATTTCCGGAAAATGAAGCCCATACCATTCACGAACTCGGCCGGCAAGAAGGTTCAGCACCTTGTCCAAGTCGTCCATCGCGCGGACGGCCTGCACCGCGCTCAAATCGCGCTTTGCAGCTGCGCTAGCGATTCCCAATCTTGCTAGCTCCAGGGTTACCTTTCGTGCGAAATCATTGTAGGCACGTGGAGTCTTGAGTGAGGGTGTGGCGAGGGTTTGCTCGTTCAACCACTTGTCGCGATCTTTCTCTTCTGAGGCAAGCCGGTTGCGGAATCTTTCTGCGAGGGGGAATGCCCTTAGCTGAGGTTGTGATTCCTCCTTCCGTTTGGGCCGTGCGCGCCAGTCTTTCACTTTCGAATACGATCGGGGAGTACTTCCCAGAGGTCCGTTTCAGCACTTCCAGAATCGGTGCGCTAATCTTGCCGTCTTGAATATTCTTGAGCTCTAATGCGGCGTTTTTCGGATCAGTTGAGAACAGTGACTTTTCGAGGATGTCTCCTTTCTCATCTAGAATAAAGATGCCAACTGGCGTTTCGATGAAATATGCTTCCAAGTCGCGGTTCTCCGATTCAATCCGGTGCTTCAGTGAAGGGTAGTTGTTCGCGGCTTGAATAAAGCTTTGGCAACGTTCTGGTATCGCTATTGGCCAAAGTCTCGTTGATTGACTACGCGGCCCTAAATGTCAAACCAAGATTTAGCCGACGATTGAGTTGGTGGGGCAGAGAGTCCCATGGTCGCTGAGGCGTGAATGCGCTACTAGAATTGAGTTCGGAAAAAACGAAGGGCTAGAGGATATGTGTGATTACTTTTTCTTCTTCGTTTGCTTGGTCCAGGTTGAAAGGACTTTGCTGATCTCTTCCGGCCATTGGATCTCTCCTCCGCACTTGTCGCAGTACTTGTTGTTGAGGAATACTTCGCGCTTGCAATTCTCGCAGAAGAACCGTTTCTGTTTCTGTAGTTGAAGATTCTCAGTTACAGTCATACTCTTTGCCCCGAATCGTTTGGCCTAACTAAGAGAAGGGAATATGTTGATTTACGCTGTCTCGGAATCAATATCGACCCTCGTCAACGGCGTCTTTTCACAACAATACAGCAAAAGCCGTGCAGTGAGAATTGCCAACTCTCTACGGTTTGGATGATTATGCGCGTCTCATTGCGGGACTGGATGCAGTTAAGAGGTAACGTTAACTTGGGTCGAGTTATAACCCGCCGCGCCATTCGGGAATGGTTGCGAATTACTCGAGTCTTGGACTTGTCCAGTTCCGTCGGTTGCCCTCACGATTATGGTTTGGTTTCCATTCGTCGTTGGTGTCCAATTATACGCCCATAAGACCCAAGAGTAAGGTGACTTCGGAGTTTTCAGTTCGGCCACGTTCCAGGTAGATCCGCCATCAGTGCTAACTTCAACTTTGCTGATGCCCCTGTCCCCAGCGAAGGCCACTCCTGCGATTGGTAGTGAGCCACTAACCTGGGCGCCGGATTGTGGGTAATAGATGATTGACGTCGTGTGTATTTGGGCATCATTTGTCCACCCCCGTTCTTGCCAGTATCCGAGGTAGACGCTGTCCGACACCTCGATCCCAGTAATCCACTTCGCATTCATCATCCCATAGAGCCCAGGTATGATGGCTCGCAACGGAGAACCATGTTCCGCGGGAAGCAGCGCGTCATTCATTTTGTATGCTAGCAAGGCGCCGGGCTCAAGAGCCCTTTCCAAAGGTATGCCAACCGAATATCCCTCGGCACAATGGAAGATAACGGAGACAGCGTCGGAGTTGAGCCCCGCTTGGTTCAGAATCGTTGCGAGAGGAACCCCACTCCATTTCCCGTTGCTGATTAGCGCGCCAGGTGGATCGACAGTATTACTTACGCACTCTAGAGTCGCGTACTCATCTGAAGTTGTCATAACTTGAAGGTCACTCATTGTGATTGTGAGCGGTTTGTTCACTTTTCCAGTGACGTTCAGCGTCCATTGGTTGAAATCAAGCTGTGGTGGGAAGGGATCAATATCCACTCGGTAGAAAATTCGGGTATCGGTTACTTCTGACGCAATTAAATTAGCGATGCGCGGGTCACTAAAGATATCGGGTGCCCCGGTCAGACTAACCGAACTCGTTTCGGTGTTGACTGGGATTGGAGTATTACTTTGGATTACGGGTTGACCAGAAAACAGTGACAGCCCCACTCTAGAGGCGAAATATACAACCGTTATCGCTAACACGCCCAAACCAACTCGCTTCAAAAGTTTGCGTCTCTCCGGGGCCAAGGTTATTGTTGGCTGAGTCACTATGGGGTGACCGATTTGCACGCTCGAAACTACGTACGCCGAGAACCCAAGATTAATTGCAACTGCGAGGGCCGCGACGAGGCCCCAGCCCGATATTGATGAGAGCACCGATACGCTCGAAGCGAATTCGGCTTCGAGTCCCAAGCTCAGAACTGTCGTGATGATCGTCCCGATGCCGATCAGCCCCCATTTGGTGGCTCTGCGCCTTGAGAGAAGGCCGATCAGGATTCCGATTGCACCGTAAATGATTACGAAGATGACCGAGGCGAATGTCAGGGCGCCGTATTTCGCGTATTGGCGGAAATTGTCGACCACAACTGATTGAACTGACCCTTGCACGGGATTGATTAATCCTTGGAAAATAGCTTCAGGCGGATATGGTAACCCAAGTAGTTCAGTGCCAACATAGAATACCAGGGTTGCAATTGCGCCGGCGAGTATGCCTATCAGAAAACATCGTTTGTAAGAGTGTACAGAATTCAAGCAGCGCCCTCCCTAGTTGTAACTCCGCATGTTGAAAAAGCTTCAGGCCAGATGAAGCCCCGAATGCATGGATTCTCAACTTTGCAGATAGCCGTAATCTCGATTTTTAGAGCTGCCATTGCTCTTCGGGTTTAGACGGCTAAGATACTCGATATAGCGATAGACCAAGATAAGGCCCAATTTATGCCCAAATATTATGGGGAATGGCCAGGGCTATTAGGAGACGTCAAACATCCTGACCCTCGATAGCAATTCACTTCTCTTGAGGAGGAAGGCGTAATTTGTCAAGCGCGGTTAGGCGTCTTATTTGGTGGGTCTTCACCGGAAGTCGAGGAGGGCCAAACCGTGCTAGGTTAGTGGTAGCTGTCAAGGAAAAGCCCATGAATGCGAATCAAATCGCAACCCAACTCGGAATGGATTACAAAACGGCGAGGCACCACCTGCATGTACTCCTGAAGAATCATCTAATTGTCGAAGCAGGCGAAGGCTACGGCGCCATGTACTTCGTTTCACCTGAACTCGAACAGAATTACGATGAATTCCTTCGGATTTGGGCTAAAATTGGGGGAACGCAGATAACTGGCCCAGGCGAAGAGCCGTGAAAACATATGCGAACACTACCAATCCTTCTGCTTCGTAGCCATTTCAATACTGACCCCCCTGAGGGTATCTATCTGCTGAAAATGGGTTGAGTTGTTTGGAAGAAATTATGGCTCAAATCGTCGCTTTCTTCTCTTTCCTAAATGTGATACTTTTGATTGGGTTGATTTGGATCTACTTGAGCAGCTTTAGGAAAGTACGGGCACAATTCACATTGGGTTTAGTTTTCTTCGCGGCCCTATTCTTGGTTCAGAACCTGATTGCACTCTACTCCTTCCTCACTATGTTCATGTACTACGCCGCAGGGGTTACTGGGATAGTGTTGGCGATAACGATGGTTCAAACGGCGGCACTGAGCATCATGCTTTGGACGGGTCTACGTTAAGACATAGAAGAGGGAGAAGGTTGCGCCGAAAGCCGGCAGCGGGGCAAGGAAGTAAGAAACTTAGAGAATACCTACCAGGCACCTTCGACAAACGTGTAGCATATGGTCAGAGGGAACGTAAGCTCATACTTGTCGCTAGAGGTATTCTACACGGATTCAAGGTCAAGTGCGCCTCAGAGAAGGCCGCAAGCAACCTGGCATTCAGCCTGAGAATTCGAGCCGCACGGCTTGCATCAAGCGAGAACTATGGCTTTGCGCCAAAGGTGAAGGTTGAGGGAGTGAAGGTAAAGGTGGTGGGCGTGCCCAAGCGTGGTTCACCCGTAAGACTCATCGCAGCGGAAGATTCGGCAATTTGATCCTCCCCTCTTACAGGAAGACTTAGTAGCCATTTCAACATTGGAAAATATGTCTACACATGAAATTCGGCGTTTGCATACCTAACTACGGTGAAACGCTCTCAGTTGACTCGATGCGAACAGTAGCAGTTGAAGCGGAGAAGATGGGTTACGAATCGATTTGGACAACCGACCATCTCCTCATGCCCCTCAAGAGTGGCACGCCATATGAAAAAATCTTGGAAAGCATAACCTCCCTGGCGTACCTAGCGGCACATACGACGACGGTGAAGCTTGGCATCTCCTCACTTATCCTGGCGATGAGAAATCCAGTCGTCGCCCTCAAACAACTTGCCACAGTAGATCAGCTTAGCAACGGAAGAGTAATTCTTGCGACAAGCGCTGGATGGAATGAGAAAGAGTTCGCCCACCTTGGTTCAAATTTCCACACACGCGGAAAGAGGCTAGATGAATCCATTAAACTCGCTAGAACATTGTGGGCGGAGGGAGCGACGGTCGACTTCCAAGGACGGAACATTCCGCACAAAATTACCAATGCAGTGTTCGAACCCAAACCTATCCAGAGGCATTTGGAAATCTGGATCGCCGGAGCAAGTAAAGCTGCAATGAAGCGAGCAATATCCCTCGGGGATGCTTGGCACCCAAACGTGAGCCCACTCCCGTCGTTCAAGGAGCTTGTCGCAGAGTTTAGGAACCTGCCTGGCGGAATGGAGAAACCTATCTCCGTCAGAATTCCAGTTAACATTAAGACCAAAGAGTCGATATTCGTAGGACCACAGGGAGATCATCGATTAATTCTATCGGGGAACATGCCGGAAAACAAGAACACGATCGCAGAACTCCAGAAGCTGGGCGTATCATACACCCTCGTAACCCCCAGCCCGAGTGGCACGACGACGCTCGCCGATCAAGTGGAGAGTTTGCGGGCCATATCCGAGAACTTCATCCGAAAATCGGAGTACATAGCCTAACTGGACCAGGAGCTTCAATGGAATGTGTGCGAGCATAGTGTCAGTCAATTTAGGGCAAGTTCGCGGTGGTTGAGTGGCAAGGTCAAAAGTTTTCGACGGGCATATTCAAGACCTCAGTTAAGGGCTCCGTTCGAGTGGAGACTCTTGGTTTGCAGGGGGATGTACAGGCCGACCTTACCGTTCACGGGGGCAAGGAGAAGGCTGTGTACGCTTATCCTTCCGAGCATTACGAGTATTGGAATAATCAGTTGCAGGCCGATTTGCGATGGGGTATGTTTGGAGAAAACCTTACAACTCAAGGACTCTCGGAGGAGTCAGTGCATGTTGGCGATTCCTTTCGAGTTGGTTCAGCGGAATTGATCGTAACGCAGCCACGATTCCCATGCTATAAGCTTGGAATGAAGTTCGGTTCAATGGAGATGGTGAAACGTTTCCAGCTGAGCGGACGAAGCGGTTTCTACCTTGCCGTCTTGAAGGAAGGTATCATCGCAGACGGGAGACCAGATCGGAGTAGTCACCGTCAATCCGAGCTCCCCTACTGTTGCGGAGATATTCAAGTCAAAACAATAATGATGTGGATTGAGAGGGAAAGATATGAAAGCCATTCGAGTGCACGAGTTCGGCCCTCCGGACGTGATGCGGCTTGAAGACGTTCCTGACCCGGAAGCAGGTGTTGGAGAAGTTGTTGTCCGCATCGGGGCGGCGGGTGTCAACCCAGTTGACGCATACGTCCGAGCTGGCAGTTACGCAAGAAAACCATCACTGCCCTACACTCCTGGTAGTGACGCGGGGGGCGTGGTTGAATCCGTAGGCAAGGATGTGGCTGTGAAGGTTGGTACACATGTGTACCTCTCAGGGACTCTGACTGGAACCTACGCAGAGAAGGCGCTTTGTAAGGAGGCAGATGTGCACGAGCTACCGTCTGCATTAACCTTCTCTCAAGGGGCGGCGATCAACGTTCCCTATGCCACCGCCTACCGTGCCCTATTCCAACGAGCACATGCGGCTGCCGGAGAGTTTGTGCTAGTTCATGGCGCGAGCGGTGGAGTAGGAATTGCTGCGATACAGCTTGCACGTGCCGCAGGTTTACGCGTTTTGGGGACCGCAGGGTCTCCGAAGGGAATGGAACTCGTGCTCCAGGAAGGAGCACACTACGCCTTAGAGCACAAAGCTCCTGATCATTTCGAAAAAACCCTAGCGATAACGAACGGAAGAGGGGTAGATGTCGTGTTAGAGATGTTAGCAAATCTGAACCTTGGAAAAGATCTGAAGCTTCTCGCTCCTGGAGGGCGGATAGTCGTTATAGGAAGTAGGGGCCCAGCGGAGATAGATCCACGCGATACTATGGTGCGTGATGCCGCCGTCTTGGGTATGCTGTTGTTCAACGCCTCGGAACGAGATTTGAAGTCAGTTCATAGCGCTCTTTTCGCAGGGTTGGAAAATGGAGTTCTCAGGCCTATCGTGGGGAAAGAGTTGCCGTTGGCCGAGGCGCCTAAAGCGCATGAGGATATTCTGAACTCGAGTGCTTACGGAAAAATAGTTCTAATCCCCTGAAAATGAATCTGTAGGACTGTTCAAACCTACTCGTGGCCCAAGACTCGGTGGGGTTTGTATGGTTCCTCAAGCCTCACCATGTCATCAGCGCTCAGTTTGAGTTCGACTGCCGCCGCAGCGTCCTCCACATGTTTGACCTTCGAGGCACCGACGATTGGTGCAGTCACTCCTTTGTGAAGAAGCCACGAAATCCCTACTTGAGCTACGGAAACATCTTTTTCCTTAGCGATCGCTGCCGCGCTTTCGAGGACATCGAAGTCTTCCGGTCGGAAGAAACGTCCAGTGAGAAGTTCATCGGACTTGTACCTTACTGCGTCAGAAGTCTCGCCGCGCTTGTATTTTCCTGACAAGAATCCTTTTGCGAGGGGGCTCCAAGGTATGAGTCCTACTCCTTCTTCTTTACATAATGGATTCATTTCGCGTTCCTCTTCCCGATAGCATAAGTTGTAGTGGTTCTGCATGCTCACGAATCTCTCTAACCCAAGACGGTCGCTTGTCGAGAGCGCTTTCGCGAATTGCCAGGCCCACATGCTTGACGCGCCAATGTAACGCACCTTACCCTCATGGACCAAGTCATCGAGTGTGCGAAGAGTTTCTTCGATCGGAGTTTCGTAGTCCCATCTATGCGTCTGATACAGGTCAACGTGATCCGTCTGCAGTCGGCTGAGTGACTTTTCGATTTGCGTGAGTATATGTGCTCGTGAAAGACCGTGCTGGTTGGGCTTGTCTCCAATTGGGAAATAGACTTTCGTGGCTATTACCACATCATCACGATGCTCCTTCAACAACTCTCCAGTTATCTCTTCTGAGCGACCGCTTGAGTAGTAGTTTGCAGTATCGAAGAAGTTGATGCCCAATTCTATGGCACGATTTACGATCAGACGAGCCGGTTCGAGTTCTACCATCCAAGGTTTCTCACTGCCAAATGACATGCAACCGATGCAGATCCGTGAAACCTTGGCCCCAGCTTTCCCTAGACGAGTATATTGCATGGCTGCCACGTATCCGCTTTCAACATTTAATGGCTCTCGTATTCTAAAAGGCCAGAACGCAACGGTCGCATTATGAGGGTCTCAGGAAGGCAACCAGTATCCCTACTTCAATTCCTGTGAAGAGAAGAAACGCGCAAACCTCTCCCCAGGTCTTTGACCGTTTCGCAAGCGATGGCCCTACACGGAAAGCTGCGTAGAGGACCCAGCCGATGGTCAATACGGCTGCGAGCAAAACATAGTTGACCATGGTTCCGCCGTAGCCATATGGGAGAGTGAACTAATTTCAAATTTTCGGAACCGAGACATTCAGCAACATCAATTAGTATACAACAGGTCGAACGACGATGTGTATGGATAATCGTCAGCCACTCTCGCATGGGCAGGCGATGAAACTTGGCGGCTCAGACACAGTCTATAATAGGAGCTGCATCGCATTTTGGTCAAGTGACCCTATCTTGAATGGCTACATGGGTAAGATTCTTCGAGTCAACCTCTCAACCGGAAAGATTAGCACTGAACCTCTTCAGGATGATGTCGCCCGGAAATATATCGGTGGCAGAGGGTTATCAGCGAAAATATTGTTTGACGAACTGAAACCGGGGATCGACCCACTTGGTCCGGAGAACAAGTTAGTGGTGGCGTCCGGCCCGATGGGAGCGATTCCATTTTCGGGCAACAGTCGATTCAGCGTTTGCGCTAAGTCGCCTCTGGGAGTGGGATGGGGCGAATCATATAGTGGTGGCTACATGTCTCCTAAGATTAAGCAGTCTGGTTTTGACGCATTCATAATTGAAGGTGCCTCAAAGACACCTGTCTGGCTCTATGTGCACGAAGGGAATGCTGAGCTTCGGGACGCATCGAAGTATTGGGGGAAATCCACTGAGGAGGCTGAGAATGGCATCAAGAAAGAGTTAGGTGATACTGACAAGCGGCAAACAAGCGTCGCCACGATCGGACAGGCTGGCGAAAAGAAAGTGCGATTCGCTGCAATCATGAACGACCTCCGCGAGGCTGTAGGCCGGTCGGGCATGGGCGCAGTTATGGGATCAAAGAAACTGAAGGCTTGGGGATGCAAAGGGAGCCAGAAGGTTCCAGTTCATGATGATGCGAAGCTGAAGGAATACATTAGGCAATGCGTGACTGAGGTCAAGAAAGGCCCATACATTAAACCACTTCGCGACTTCGGTACGAATGGCGACACGGACGACTTGAACGCCTCGGGAAGGCTTCCGACCAAGAACTTTTCGCGAGGAACATTCGAAGGAGCAGACAAGCTTACTGGAGAGACGATGGTGAGTAGCGGATTGCTGGTCGGTAGGGACACTTGCTGGGCCTGCTCGACAAACTGCAAGCGGGTTGTTGACGGGAAGGAGCCATACCTACTCGACCGGGAGGTAGGTGGCCAGGAGTATGAAACCTCAACCGCGTTCGGCTCTTATTGTTTAAACAGTGACATGTACGCAGTTGCAAAGGCCAATCAACTCTGCAACCTGTACGGTATGGATACGATCTCGACTGGCGTTGTCGTAGGGTTCGCTATGGAAGCGTACGAGAAAGGAATCATCACTAAAGAACAGACCGGTGGGCTTGAGATCAAATGGGGAAGCCCAGACGCCATAATCAAATTGGTTGAACTGATCGGAAACCGAGAAGGGATTGGTGACCTTTTGGGTGAAGGGGTTTGGAGGGCTGCCCAGAAGTTAGGGAAAGGTGCAGAAGACTTCGCAATTCATGTGAAAGGGCGTGAGGTTCCAATGCATGAGCATCGTGGTAAGCGGAACGTGGGCTTGATGTATGCCGTTGGAGATAGAGGTGCTTGCCATATGGAATGGGAACATGATGATTACTGGGAGGCAGACACCTACCTTAAGCCTGAACTTGGAATGGTGGCCGCAGAGCTGCCCAATCGCACGTTGCTGGATTATGGGCCGAGCAAAACTAAGCTCGCGAAAATTCTAGCGGATCTCTGGTCGATGTGCAACAGCCTGGTCGTATGCGTCTTCGACATATACCCCGGAGGAGGAATCGAACACTCAACCTTACTGGGGATTCTGAATGCGGCGACGGGCTGGGACATGACCATGAAAGAGTACATGCAAGCAGGCGAACGAGCAATCGACCTGAGTCGAGCTTTCAACGCCCGAGAGGGCTTGACAAGGGACGACGACACGCTACCCAAGCGACTAATGGAGCCACTCCCCGACGGAGCATTCGCTGGCAAACCCTTCGGCCAAGACATACTCGACACAATGCTCGACAACTACTACGAACTTCGAGGATGGGACAAGAAAACTGGGATGCCGACTAGGGCCAAACTTGAAACGATCGGTCTCGGACAAGTTGCCGACCAACTCGAGAAGATGCACCTACTCCCCAACTAATCTGATCCCAGAACATGTACCTGTTCATGCACATAACCCAAAATCAAGGCATCGCTTCCACCGAAGCAAATTGGTTCACATGACCTCTGCCGTTCCAGATCCCTGATGTATGCAACATAAGATTTTATTGCCGCTTCACCCCAGCAACGGTTTCAGATAGCTTTGAGTACCGTCAAAGTGGCACTCGTCTACCTCGGCGCAGCACGCGAGGCCGTCGGCACAAAGGAAGAAGAGTTCATTTGCCCGAACCCGCGAAGATTGAGCAAGCGGTTTCCCAGGCCATGACCGCCCACCCTAAACTCTCCGAACTGAAGGAGACACTCAAACTTCTCGTTAACGGACGGTGGGCAAAAGAGAACGAGGAATTGAAAGATGGAGACCGAGTCACTCTTGCCGCCAGTAGGCGGCGGCTAAGCAGATCCAATTTTACCTCACGTAACTGACCAATTTAACTAAGTCTTCTTAGGGTAACGTTACGTTGTCGGTTGATGAACGAAATTCTTGTGGCTGTTACCAAACGGTTAATGACAAAGCTTAGTTTCGGGTTTTGCGTCTGATTAAGCCGTACCCGATTATGGTGAGGATCGTGAGTAATGCTAGTCCTAACGGGTATTCAGGAATTGGGGTGGTTGAAGTGGTTGTTGTGCTTGTAACTGCGGGTATGACAGTGAAACTGATACACCCTCCATCAGGGCTGCTTTCGTGGTATTGACCAGCGGTTGGTAAGGTGAGAGTATAAGGACTGTTCCCACTCGAAATAGAACAAGTTGTACTGCAACCGCAAGCTCCAAACACGAGAATGACAGTAATGCCAGAACGGCTGGAAGTTATCGTGAATGGTTGACCAGCTACTGGCGGGTTAGGTGAAAACGAGATCAATGCCCAAACCTGCCCCACATTAACGAAAACAAACAACACAAACAGAACAAAGCCTAACGGCGCAAGAAACCGCCCCTTACCCAAACTCGCAAACCCAAGCACCGAGGGCGTGCGGTGAGAATTTAAGACTTATTCAGTTCTTACGCTTCGCTTAGAAGCGTTCTGAATCAAAGTCAACCACTTATCATTCCCTTTGACCTCGATTCCCGCTTTCTCAGCAGGGGTTTGACCTTTCAACGCCATGTGTGGTCGAATGTAGTTGTGGTAAAATCTGGATCCATCTGAGAATTGCTGCATCTGATTTCGGTTGTAACGCTGGGTTACGACTGAGGAAGAAAGGAGGAGTTTATTTTCTCACCGCATTTTTCCAACCGTCTTCAACACTGAGAATGCGGTCTTGTGTCTAGCTTCGGTTAACTCGCTGATTCTTCGAAACTTCATGGCATCAACTACTGAACCTTTCACGGCGTATTTTTTCATCACGTATGCCTCATCTGGGTCAAGTTTTCCGGTTATGACGTCGAAGAAAGCGTCTGACCGGCCCGATAATACCACATCTGGGTTCTCGACTTTGCCGTTGTGGAAGCTTGCGGCGGCGTTAGCTATTTGGAGATAGAAGGGATCCTCGCCGATCAAGTCAAATTGGATGACTGAACTCCAATCGTCCAAAATCGCCTTAGTCTGACTTGTGGGTCCGATGAATTTTGATAAGGCCTGAATTGCGCGACCGCATTTTCCAGTCATTTACTACCAAGTCGCTTTGCCTCGCCACGGCGTAGATAAAGATTAAAGACGAATCTTACCAAGGCATTGAAGTTTACAATGCTGAACGAAACGTCTGCGGTCGAGTTCAGAGCGATCGGAAAACCGCTACCTCGCCTGGGGGCTGAGGAGGTGGTGACAGGGAGCGCCG
Source organism: Candidatus Bathyarchaeota archaeon (assembly GCA_963833125.1). Classification (GTDB taxonomy): domain Archaea; phylum Thermoproteota; class Bathyarchaeia; order 40CM-2-53-6; family 40CM-2-53-6; genus FEN-987. The sequence goes on from CAWHWX010000019.1 coordinate 231,361, forward strand.
TTTACGTTTACGATATGGAATTACCACGCATGCTGCACGGGGCGATTAAACGCAGCACTCTCCCCCATGCAGAAATTCTGTCCGTAGACAAATCTCGAGCTGAAGGGCTGCCCGGAGTTTCGCGGTCATCACTAGTCAAGATATCCCAACTGGGCGAAGAGGGCGCGGTCTCTGATGATACGCCCACTCTTGCTCAGGTCAGAGTTAGATATGTGGGGGAGCCGATCGCGGCGGTTGCCGCGGAGACTCCAGAGTTGGCTCGGGAAGCCGCTGAGCTAATCCAAGTCAAATACAAAGAGTTAGAGCCAATCTTCGACCCCGTTGAGGCCGTTAAAGAAAACCCATCTGTAATTATCCATCCCGACCTGCCTCACTACAAACGCTTTCAATCGCAAATCTACCGAGCGGCTCTTGACCCTGCAAGGCCGAATGTGAGTAATCGATTCAAAGTAAGGCAGGGGGACGTTGTTCAGGGCTTCAAAGACGCCGACCTCATCGTCGAGAACACCTTCCGCACTCATGCTGTGCAGCACATGCACATCGAACCAATCGCTACAATAGCCTTGGCCGAACCGGATGGGATGCTAGTTGTATGGACGGCGGGACAGAATGTTTACCGCGCCCGAAAGGAACTCAGCGACGGCCTGGGGATCCCTCAATCCAAAATCCGAGTCATTGTCCCCGCGTACGTAGGCGGGGGGTTCGGAAACAAAGGCCAGACTCACTCAGAGCTTATCTGCGCCTGTCTAGCCCTTAAGACCCGCAGGCCCGTCAAAGTTACTTTCACTCGCGAGGAAGTGTTC
>CAWHWX010000020.1:0-5506 GCA_963833125.1 Candidatus Bathyarchaeota archaeon
ATACGTCGTGTAGGTCTGATAGACCGGATACGTTACGGTGGTGGTTGCAGTTTGAGTCCCGTCGACTGCGAGTACAATACTCGTTATTGTCGTAGTCGAGGGAACGGTTGTCGTGTCAGTTGCTGTGTTCGTTACCGTCGCTGTCACGGTGCCCGCCGTGTTGGTCACAAGAGTCGTCGCAACCGTCGTCTCGACGGTAGTAGCTGTGCTCTCCGCTGTTTGGGTTTCAACGGTCGTCGAAGTCACAGGTACGATTGTTGTTACCGGAATCGTGACTACGCTCGTTTCGACAGTGGTATCTGTCTCGGTTGTAGTAGCGGTTGTGATAGTTTGGGCCTTACCAAACTGGACCAGCGTACTCAACGCCATGAAGCACACTATAACCAATAGTAGGCCTAAGAGTACCCTCGATCGATTGTCCAACCGCGATTCCTTACTGTGACGAAGTCGCTCCATTCGCAGAAGGCGCTCGGAGATTACTGGCATAAAAGGAAGATGGATGATACGTCCATTATCAGGCCCAGCAAAGGTATTGATTTCAATCCTCTATTGCTACAACCCTCACCGGAGCGCCAGTTACCCCTTTTACCTTCAACGGAAGCGCTATCAATCTGAAACGATTTTTCGAAATGCTGCTCAGATTGACCAGGCCGTTGATGTAAGGGATACCGCTCCTAAGCAGAATTTTGTCTGGAATCAATTCAGTTGATGGAACACGTGGATCACAAAACAGAGCAACATCGCCAGCGACCAGTTTCACCTTGCGCTCAACGAGCCATTCCGCCGCTTCATTAGTAATGTGCGGCGTCGCCGTTACGTAATCCTCCAAGTTCCAATGAGTCTCCCAACCCGTCCTAATAACCACGATAGAGTCCTTCCTCAGCTTCGACCCCACGCGACTGAACTCTTCTCGAGTTATACATGAGAGAGGTGCATTTTTTCCTTTGAAATCCAACAGTTCGGCCTCGCCCATGAGTTTCTCCAACGGGAGTTCGGAGCTTGGCATCGTGTTGGCGAAGAAGTGGGACGAAGCGTCTATATGCGTACCGACGTGATCAGCTAAGACAATCTTATACGCGTCGTACCCAATTTCGGAGATATTGGCAATTTTCTCAATTTGAATTAACGGAAATGGGGGGCCGTAAGTCCATCCTCCTACCGCAATCTCTCCAGTCAAATCAATTGCTCTCACGATCATCCAGTTCTCTTGACTCTACTTAACGGAAATCGCCCTACATTCGAAAGGCTTTTACACCTTCCGGGGAACTCACGGCGGAACTGACTTGACGACGGACACTGGAAAAAAGGTCTTCCTAAGAGATGCGACAGGACTCGTCAGAGAAATCTCGACTGCCGATGCGCTCGCAATCAACATCATAATAGCAAATCTCGTTATCGGAAGCGTAGGACTACTCGTTCTACCGTATACCTTCCCGGGCGTCAACCTGGTCGGGGCAGTGATTGTAGCGGCGATTGCTAGTTTCTCGCTGGCCATAGTCTACTGGTTGTTCAGTGTCTCAATGCCCAGATCTGGAGGAGATTATATTTGGAATACGCGCTGTCCTGGCTCCGTCGCTGGGTTTTGCCGCAAATTTCTCACTCACGATCTGGACAATCTTCTACATCGCCGCCTACGCAGGCTTCGTATCCAATATCGGGCTCTCAGGTTTCTTGACAACAGTCGGAACTGTTTATGGCAACGGCGGGCTCTCAAACCTTGGTAGCTACTTCGGGACGGCCAACGGTACTTTCATTGTTGCGACCATCGTGAATGTAGCAATGGCGGCCCTAGTTGCAAGGGGACTCAAAATCACTCTTTCAGTTCAGAGAGTCCTAGCCATAATCGCGTTCATCGGTACGGTTGCCGCAATAATACTCGTTGCAGCAAGCACAAATGCCCAGTTCATTGCAGCTTTCTCGAAATATGGCGACTACAACTCTGTCATTAGCCAGGCAAATGGCTCAGGCCTGTTTCCAAACGTCTCCAATTGGAATCAATTCATTCCCACAGTGCTTGGGACAGGTTTCGCGGCTGAGACTCTGATTTTCTTCCAGTACTCAGCTTATGCAGGAGGCGAAATCAAGAATACGAAAAAGAGTGCACCGATCGCGTTACTGGGATCTCTTGGAATCTTGACAGTCGCCGTTTTGATTATGGCTTACGGGATGTCGAATGTATTTGGGAACCAGTTCTTAGGCGCCATTTACGGTTTGTACTATGGTGGGAGTTCGAGCTATCCTCTCGGCTCTGTTCCTCCCTCGTACGTGTTCTTTTCTGGGATTCTGGCGGCGAACAATCCTATTCTCCTGTATTTGATCGGTATAGGCATCACAGTTTGGTCGCTTTCAATCGTACCTTTCCTCTACCTAACGATGAGCCGGAATGTCATGGCTTGGTCCTTTGATAGGTTGCTTCCGGAGTCTCTTGCAAAAGTTAACGACAAATTCCATTCGCCAATTAACGCCATAGTATTCGCATTCATACTTTCAGAGGCTTTCCTGATTCCATACACTTACGTCGCACAGTTCGTTCAATTCTTCGCCGCAAGTACGGCGGGGCTCGTAATCGATTTCTTCGTGACTGCAATCGCAGGGATCGTATTTCCAATGCGCAAGAAACTTTACGAGGCGTCTGGAATCAGCAACAAGAAGGTCGCCGGAGTTCCTCTGATCACTATCGCAGGCATAATAGCAACCATATTCATCGGTTTACTTCTCTTCGGATTCTTCTCAAACCCAGGGTTCCTAATCTACAACCCATCCAGCCTAACTCTATCGTTGATAGGCTATGGTGTAGCGTTCTCGCTCTTCATTACCGGTTTCATTGTCTATTACCTTTCGAAGTATCTAAGGAACCGACAAGGCATCGACATAGGATTAGCCCTTAAGGAGATCCCACCAGAATAAATCCACAAGAGTAGATCGACGGAATTCGATCAAGACACACGATAAGTGTCCGTGACATGATGATCCCACTCATCAGGCGTTAAGTAGAATGAGCACATCATCTGCCGCAGCTCTCAAAGGACACGACTTCCTATCCCTAATGGATTTCTCCAAAACTGAAATTAGGTTCATCCTTGACACCGCAGACGATTTGAAACGAAAGTGGCATAATCGCGAACCACACGAAATGCTCCGCGGTCGAACCGTCGCGGTCCTCTTCGAAAAACCCTCCACCCGCACAAGGACATCCTTCCAAGCCGGAATCGCTCATCTTGGCGCAGCAAAGTTTCTACATGCGCCCCGACGAGCTTCAGCTGGCGCGAGGTGAACCGATTAAGGACACTGCGAGAGTGATTGATCGATACTGCGACGCTCTCGTGATGAGAACTTTTGGTCAAGACCGCTTGGAAGAATTTGCACGCTATATGAACAAGCCCGTCATTAATGCATTAAGCGACCTAACTCACCCATGCCAAGGCCTCGCGGACTTGGAGACAATCAAGGAGAAAAAGGGACGCTTAGAGAATCTTAAGATAGCATACGCGGGTGATGTTTGGAACGTAGCGCACAGTCTTATGCTAGCAAGCAGCATCTTCGGCATGGACATTTTCGTCGCAAGGCCAAAGGGTTATGAGCCCAATCCGAAAATTCTCGAGTTCACCAGGAAACAGGCAAGCATCACCGGAGCCGAGTGTGTCATCACAGACAACCTCGAAGAAGCAATGAGAGATGCCGACGTCGTCTACGCAAATACATGGCACAGTATGGGGGGAGCAGAGAAGGAGAAAGAAAAGAGAATCAGAGACTTCGCACCCTACCAAGTTAACGAGGAGACAACGAGGAGTGCAAAATCGGACTTCATTTTCATGCACTGTCTTCCAGGGTATCGCGGTGAGGAAATGACTGATGGAATAATCGAGGGACCACATTCCGTTGTTTGGGATCAGGCTGAGAATCGTATGCACACTGAGAAAGCGGTTCTGGCTCTCACTATAGCATAGAGCTGATCTCTCAATGTGGACGGTTAATTCGGAATCCGGCACAATGCATGCAGTCCTCATACAAGACACGACTCGGAACTTCTGGGAGAACAAATTACCCTTCGTCGGATCAGAATCGAACCTCCAGTACCTGCCAAGATGTCCGCATGCAGACTACGACGCAGGCGGGCATGATCAATGGCTGAAATTGGAACAGTATTTGAAAGAAGAAGGAGTGCAAGTGTTCGAGGTCACCTCAATTCTGAGGAAGACCATAGAACATGCATCCGAAGCAGAACGAAAGGAGATCATTCAGAAATTCTGGAACAACACCCCACATGCACCTTCACCCGCTGAACTCAAGGTAGAACACTTAACCGATGGGTACCCGCCGAGGCCCTACTATGACCAAGCCACCGGTCAAGTCATACTTCCAGACTTCAAACGTGCATCATGGACCTATGCGAGGGACACGTCTTTCACCACGCAGTTAGGAACCGTCATCTGTAATATGCGCAGGTATAGTAGACTGATAGAACCGAAGATTGTGAAACTCGCGTACGAATCCGACCCATTACTGAGGGAGAAAGTTAGCATAATCTGGGATGCGAACGATTTGACCCTCGCAAGCACTGAGCAACCAAACGTTGAAGGCGGCGATGCCGAAATTATCGATGAGGAGACGATAGCAGTTGGCGTTGGCCAACGCTCCACCTTCACAGGCTTCACGGAGTTTGCGAAGAAGATTTTCACCGCTGATTCAAATAAGAAGCTGAAGTACCTCTGCGCCGTCAATATCGCTGACTACCCTGCCGTAGATTATATGCACTTAGACGTCATCATCAACTTCCCAGCAAACCGAAAAGCCGTCATAATGCCCTACTGTTTTGAAAGCGAGATCGTCAAGGACCTACCCCCGAAGAAACTTCTACTGAAATTGCTTGCAGCCACAAGGGCGCAGTCAGAGCGCAACGCAAGGCCATTGCAGGATGTCGTAGCTCCATCCGCGTTCGAGAAATCAGGTCAATGCTTCGTCTACGCTAGGGGTGAGCGGAATGAACCTGTATTACAAAGGCGTGAGGTGAGCCTCATAGATTTCTTGATCAAAGAGGACAAGATCGACAAAGATGGTTTGATTTACGTAGGCGGAGAACCGAAGCAGAAGAACGACATTAATCACCTGATGCTCGCGTTAATGGAGCAAGCTCGCGGAGCAACCAACATCGTCACAATAAAATCAGGCACTATCATATCCTACGCGAGAACCACGGCCACGATAGAAGCACTTCAACAAAGAGGGATCCGCGTCAAGAATTGGGATGACAGCTATCTAGACATGATGGGAGGTCCTCACTGCTCAACAGCCCCACTCTCAAGAGACATCAACTAGATGATCTCCCCAATCCTACCCGAGCAAATATCAAATCACGGTGCATTCCTAACGAGTCCGATCTGAGGCAAATTGAATGAATCCTAGAATATCCGTTGCGCAGATTGGTTGCGCGCTCGGCAATGTTAAGCACAATCTCCAGAAAATCAAATCTCTCGCAAAGCGCGCCGGTCGGCGTGAAGCGGATCTG
>CAWHWX010000021.1:0-19727 GCA_963833125.1 Candidatus Bathyarchaeota archaeon
TTCAATACCACTACATTTCCTCTCCCACATACGGCCTAGTAATTCTGTTATCTTAAGGCTTATTCTACCAATGCGACCTCTCAAGCTAGATATTAGAACAGCACTTGAGTGACTGTTGGGGGCATATGATATGTGGGAGCTTGGGGAGAGGGGATGGGTATCGGTTACTGTTGGTGTCGCCGCAGGCGGCGTTGCTGGCCAAGGTGCGCCTGGGAGGGATAATGAACACAAGGGTTTGGCGGGATGGAACTTTGCTGGCCTGGATTGGTATTTTGTGGTCGGTTTGATATTCGGACTTGACTTAGTTGTTGACAGGTTTGGACTGTACGTGGCGCCTCTGATAATGATTGGGTCGAACTCTGTCGTACCCGGCGTAGGTGTGGGAGTCGCATTGTTCTGACGCATTGGTCTGGGTGTGATAATTCCATTCTGGATGTTTGGTGTTATCGTACCGGTTATCATCGCTTTGATTGGGTCAGTGGCTATAGGTGTGCTGCTGTTGATTGGGATAGTGGTGGCGATCTTGGGCGTTGCCCGATGGGCTAAGAAACGTACTGAACCCTCCTATGCAATCGACTAACTGGTCTGCGATAATATCTTAAGAATGGCGACTGAACGAAAGACGCGGCTTCCATGTCGAATAATTCAGTAGATGTTAACGAGCATAAGCACTCCTCATCAGCTTCCTCTCTCTCCGATTTCATTTTGGGCAGTCAAGATGGTCTGGTTAATGTTCTTGGAATCATATTGGGTATGTCGGCTGCTACGCGCGATGTACGCCTGATCTTAGTGGCGACCTTTGCTGCCTTAGGAGCTGAGTCGGTCTCGATGGGAGCGGTCGCATACACGTCAACTGTTGCTAGACGTCGCTTGTACTTGAGTGCAGCTGATCGGGAGACGAAGGAGTTGAAAGAATCTAACCTAGGTTACGAGGAGGCGTCGCATGTTCTTAGAGGATGGGGGTTCAGGGGAAAGAGCTCGAGGAGGGAGCTCGGAGAATCGCCGCGAAACCGAAGGCGATGCTTGAGTTGATGATGTCGTACGGGTTACAGATGTCACCGGTTGGACCGGATGAGGCTCGACACAGTTTTCTGGTAGTTCTAGCCTCGACGATTGTGGGGTCCGCAATCCCAATCATACCCTTCATAATCAGTGGAGGTGACGTTATCGCAGGCGCGATTGGAGCAGTGATTCTAAGTGGGGTGGTGCTGTTCTTCATTGGTTGGTACAGCGCGAAGGTGACTGTGGGGTCGCTCTGGAAGAGCGGTTTGCAGATGTTAATCATCGGTCTGACGGCCGGTTTCGCAGGCTTCCTAATCGGGCACTTTCTCGGAGCCCCACCCTAAGCAAGCCGTATCCTATTCGAGTCCATCATGCTTGACCCGTAAGGATTGTAAATTAGAATAAGCCATCGTCCATCAGGTTGCATCCGGATTACGTTTGAAGAGACTCATGTTCTTTCGATTTTCTTACCATCGGGAGAAGTAGACGTCAACGTCCATCTCGAACAATGAAAGGCAATGCCAGCAGCCTCTACAATCTGCAGTAATGTTCGAGAGAACCACCTGTGGGTCGGTGGGTGTATTTCCGATTAGAGAAATCGCGCCGAGAGGGCCATCCCGAAGATTAGATCGGAAAGAGATTCGACATTGATCTTGATTCTCGGTGTCTCGTTGCTTTCCACATAAGGCAACTCGTTGTATTCTACGCTTTTCAGTCAAGTATCCCGGCAGGTTTTCGATGTTGCGCTTTGTAAGAGATTAGCCTTGCCGAGGCGGAGAAAATTACTATCGTTATTGCTGTTATGACCAGGGGATTAGGGATCCATCTGCGAGTCCTTCGAATGATGCCCAGAATACCAATGCTCCTACTAGGAGCCCTAGCCCAGTACCTACCATGGCTGTGGAGACTTTCACGTCGAGTAAGTAGGCTATCACAATCGTCACCCACCAGCCAATGAGGAAAGTGGAGACAGCGATGACGCCGATTATTCCAAATGCACCCGCGTGGGTGACTAGGTAGGTGGATATGGGACCGTACTGTTTCCTTATCCGCGCTAGATGCGGCGCGACACGCTCATATTGATCAATTGAATGTAAGATTCTTAGGCCGGCGTAAGTCGTGAAGGCGAGAATCGGTACGACGAGCCCGATTGATACGTAGCTTGGAAGTCCTAATTTTGTTCCGAGGGCGATGGCGAAACCAAAACCGCCTAACAGTGCCAGGATAATGAATTGGGAAGGCCATGCGCTCAGGAGACCTCCGACGATGGCCCCGATTAAGAAGGTGAGTCCAATCGTGAGTAACGGATAGGCGTTCAGGAATCTGCGCAACGAACTGATCTCAGTAAAAAACGTCGAGTAAAACTGTTGTCCAGCGCTTCTAACTCTCTCCACGACACAGAGGCCCCTTTCATCTCGCTTATGGCGATTCTTGATTTAAGTCCCTACTTACAATTCTTCTTCCAATTACAATTAACCACAAACGATACGGCGCTTTTTAATAGATGAAGGAAATGGCAGTACACTGATGATCTCATTTGTCCAAGAATATCAGGACTTCTGATTGGGTAAGGGCTCTACGCCTTGGATTTTAGGGAGCGAGATATGTGAGCCACGTTCCTATGAGTGATTTGGAGCTTCGAGAGTTCCTCTCCCAACCCTTGATCGCTGATATCGTAACCTTGAAGAAAGATGGTTCCCCACAGATCACGCCTGTCGATTATTATTTTGATGGTACCTACCTCTACTTCTCAACCACTACTGAGCGGGCGAAGGGTAGGAATGTAAAACGTGACAACAGAGTCGCGGTCTCCATCCGAAACGAGAACGCTCACAAAGTGGTTCTCTTTTCAGGCATCGCCGACATCTTGGATGACAAGGACCATGCTCTAGTTCGTAGGATCGTTGCTAGATACTGGCCGTCAGACAAGGTCGACGGAATTCTAAGCGGTCTGGAGGCCAACCGAATCATACTCCGAATGAAGCCAAGCAAGACGATTAACTGGGACTACACCAAGTCAGGGAACTGACAGATCATGGTCTCTGACGGGTAGCTCGCGATCAAGCTTCTTCTTGAAAGGGACGGATTAACAGTAATCTTCCTGATTCACAATTTGTTATTGGGTGAATTTGGTTTGCCAAAGAAATTTGGTCTCAAGCGTGACATTCCGGATGAGCATTCTTGGGTGCTGCAGCAGCTCTCAAGCAACGCGCTGACGCTTGCGGGGTTTTCATTCGCCTCTTTAGTATTCATGATTGGTCTCCTGGGAAACTCCTTTCCGGTGTCGGCGGAGGTCGGTCTCCTGCTTTGCACAATCACTTTCGCTATTGCAGGAGAAATGGCGAGAACCTCCTACAGTTCAGAGGAGTATATCGTCTCGGAAAGCGTATATTTCATCTCACTGATTTTGCTCTTTTACAACTTCATAACGCTAACCTACGAGTCGCTCCACGGCTGGGGAGTCATTCCCATCGTCGCCGCAATTGTCGGTCTTGTCTATGTTATCTGGCGAACGTTCGCTAACTTCAGGCTACTGAGAAGAACTGGACATTGATAAGAATTGCAAACGCTAATGTGATAGATGGCAAAAGTTCAACAGTTCATATAATGCTGCCATCGCGCAGCACCAGCCATACACAACACTTTCTTGACTGCGACCGACGACGAGGCGCCACGAACCGAAATTAAGGGGAAGACGGTTGCTTGGATGGGAGTTGTGTGAATTGCCAGAGCCCGACTAAGTTGCCTTCTGTATCCTGGAAGTAGGCGGCGAAGCCGAAGTTTCCAACGGGCGTTCTTGGTTGGATGATTTTGCCTCCGTTCTGCTCGATAGTTGCCGCTGCTTCGTCAATGTTCTTCACGCTGATGTAAATGACGGGGGACTTGACTGAGTCATGTCGCTCCACCATGCCACCGTTTATGGCACCTGGTTCCTTTGGGGTTCCTAGTACTCCGAGCTTATCAGCCTCAACGGTTCCGATTTGTGTGTAATGCATCGATGGAATCTCGTTCATCTTCCAATCAAAAACTGTACCGTAGAATTTCCTTGCTCGCGCGAGGTTGTCGGCGGGTATTTCGAAGAATATTACCTTGTCCAAATCCCTCACCTCCGACCGCTCAGATTAGTAAACAAGTGTTAGTCTCTCCGAAACCGGGGGGAAGAGGATAAGGCCTCCGATAGGCTCTCGGCAAAAGAACGTAAGGTAGAACCATCGATTTCCCCATGGTCAGGGTTCAACTCTGCAATCGTTAGGGTCACCCAATTTCGCGCCTGCATGAACACTCGAAGACTTGTCATAAGTTGATCGAATCGAAGGCCCCTGTTGCGGCGGTTGGGGGCTGGACGGGGTTTAGTGTTGTTTGGTTTCCTCCAGTCTGAAGTTGCGTATTGCGAGGCGAATTAGGTCGCTTCTCTTTACAGAGTAGGTTTTTGCCATTTCATTCAACTTGATGATGAGGGGTTCGTTGATGGCAAGTTTGAGCTTATGTTTCTTGCATTTCGCGAAGACTGATGGGTTGGGAGAACCGAACAGGTGCTCCAATGCTATGTTGACGATGCTGCTTAAGGGGAAGCCGCCGTAAGACCGGGTCAGCTCCCGCAATTCACCGAGCTCATATTCGCAGAACCGCAAGGCAACTCTCGGTTTAGGCGGATTAGTCATCCCGAACCAAACACCCACGGTGCACCGTCCTGAAACGTTCTGACAATACCCTGACGTGTTCAGCCAGGATGAGGGAGTCCGAAGTGAATTCAATCCCCCCAGCAACGACCCCTATCAAGCGTCATCCGCCTCGAACGCCAGTGGGCATGAAAGTACCCACCCCCGGGGGGTATCCGCATCAAGCGGTGCGGGGTGGTGGGGCCGAAGGGACTCTCATGGTTCGGCCGTGAACCATTTTGAACCCTCGACTTCCGCCATACCGTCATGTCTACGGGTTTCTTCGCTCCTGAAGTTCGTCATTCCGTTCAGGTCCGCAAACCCGTTAAGGTTTGGTCTTCTGGAGCCCTTGGCGGGTACGTATCCCTGTCGTCATCCCTGGCTAGACACCGCCACTCCTTCCGACGTCATCGGAGTGACTACGGCCCCACATGGGTTGAACAGGGTCGGCCCCAGCACCCCACCCTCAGAGAGTTGCTATAACGATTATGGCTGGCTCCAGGTCAACGCGTATAATACTGCGAACAGACGGAATCCTATCGAAGGTTCTTGCTCAAGATAGGCTTAATCGGTAAGACAAACGCTGGCAAAACCACATTCTTCAACGCCGCAACCCTCCTAACCGCCGAAGTCTCCAACTACCCCTTCACCACCAAGAAACCAAACGTAGGCCAAGCCAACGCCAAAACAATTTGCGTATGCAAGGAACTAGGCGTCAAGGATAATCCGCGCAACTCAACCTGCATCGACGGAGCCCGTTTCATACCAGTACAACTAATCGACCTCCCAGGCCTAATCAAAGGATCATGGGAGGGTAAAGGCTTGGGAGCGCAGTTCCTAAGTGTCGCCTCTCAAGCAGATGCTCTCATACACATCGCAGATGCCTCAGGAAGCGTAGATGCTGAGGGAAAACTCACGAAACCCGGCATGGGAAACCCAGTTGCAGACGTCTACGATATCGAGGAAGAGATTGTGCGATGGTTCTCGAAATCAATCGAGAAAACACTCCAAAAAGTGAAAAAACATTCGAAGAAAGGCTCGTCAGTATACCACCTATTCGCACAGGATCTAGCGGGCATGAAAATCACCGCAACCCACATCGCACAGGCCCTCAACGCGGCTGACCTCACGGACAAGGACTTAGGTAAATGGACGCGGCAGGACATTTGGAATTTCTCAAAGAGGCTGCGTGAAATTTCGAAGCCCACATTGATCGTGGCAAATAAGATGGATATCGCACTCGGAGAGAAGAACTATGAGAAGCTGGTCAAAGAGTTTGGGCAAGCGTTCGTAATCGCCGCCTCAAGCGATGCTGAGCTCGCTCTGCGGAGGGCTGAACAGACTGGATACGTTGAGTACGTTCCCGGCGAGGAAATTTTCAAGGTCAAGGATAGGAGCAAGCTTACTCCCGAGCAGCGAGACGCACTAACGTACGTTGAACAACGTGTTTTCTCAAAATGGATACGGACGGGTGTGCAGTTCGCTCTGAACACCTGCATCTTCAAACTGCTCGGCATGAATGTTGTCTATCCGGTTGAGGATGCTGACAAGTTCTCGGACAGGAAGGGCAGCGTGCTTCCGGACGTGTTCCTAATTCCATACAACGCCTCTGTCTCGGACCTGGCCGGTCAGATTCATAGCGAACTAGCTAGGACCATGATCTACGCGGTTGACGCACGAACAAAGATTCGCCTACCAACCGATTACAAACTGAAAGACAGAGACGTCGTCAATATCGTCTCGGCCGCAAAAGGAAAATCACGAGCTAAGACCCAATAACCTTCAGCAAATCCGCCTTGGTTATGATTCCCAGCACGTGCCCACGCCGGACCACGAGCACCGCAGGCTCATACTGAAGCAGCGCAGAAACCATCGACACCGGCGCAACCTCATTCACCAGTGGGAACGCCTCATCCATTATCGTCTCTATCTCTCCCTTCGACACAAGGTCGGGTTTGGGAGATGACACGAGCTTCTGAAGAATCGTCTTCTCCGTTAAGCTCCCTACAACCTGATTGCCGTTGAAAACAGGCAGCTGGGAGAAGCCTGTTTCCCGCATCAAATGCACTCCCCTCGAGATCGGTTCATGAGCCTGTACACTGACGACTTTGCCGTGGCAAATCTCCTTCGCCTTCATCTCGTTCCTTCGTTCCAAAGTCTCGAGGGTATCGAAGATGGCTTTGGTTTTCAGGTATGATGGGCTAATGTTCTTACTCTCAATCTTCGCGATCATTGATTGGCTTATGCCGGCGAGGTTAGCCAGCTTTTTCTGGCTCATCGCTAGGAGCCGGCGCCGCCGTCCAATCTCCTCTAATCCTGGTAGCATGGGATCCAAACCCGTCTCCGAAGGGTATTCTTAGGGGAATTTTTTCTTATCGCAAGGTTATATTATAGGAATATCGGAATTTCGCCAATAAGTTTCAGTGAAATCACTTGAGCAAACTTTCCACCGGATCAGCCAGCGTTGCCGTGGCTTTGAGCCAAAAGCCTCGGTCTTACATGTTCACGTCCGAAAGCGTCACCGAAGGTCACCCCGACAAGGTGGCGGATCAAATCTCAGACGCGATCCTCGACGCCATCATGCAGAAGGATCCGAAATCACGCCGTAGACATCGAGACTCTCATAATGAAAGGAACCATAATTGTTACGGGTCAAATCTCAACAGCAAGCTACGTCCCGATTAGCCAAATCGTCCGCAACGTACTCCCGATATCGGCTTTAACAACGCGAAGGTAGGCTTGGATTGGGAAGCCTGCGGAGTCCTCGTCTCAGTAGAAGAGCAGTCTCCAGATATCGCCATGGGGGTCGATAAGGAAGACATTGGCGCGGGCGATCAGGGAATGGTGTTCGGGCACGCGACGAATGAAACTCCTGAACTAATGCCCCTACCGATCATCCTAGCCCACAAACTTGTCAGACGCCTCGCAGAGGTAAGAAAACAGGAAATTCTACCCTACCTGCGGCCTGACGGAAAGTCGCAAGTGACCGTTGAATATTCGAACGGCAAACCGAAACGTGTAGACGCAGTAGTAATCGCGGCCCAACACAACGAAGACGTGCCAAGGGAGCAAATGAGAAAGGATATCATCGAGAAGGTAATCGAAAACGTCATCCCCAAGAACATGCTCGACAAGAACACTAAATTCTTCATAAATGAAACCGGCCGCTTCACAGTAGGCGGCACACTCGCAGATTCCGGCCTGACTGGAAGGAAGATAATCGTTGACACGTACGGCGGGATTGGCAGCCACGGTGGCGGTTGTTTTTCCGGGAAGGATCCTACCAAAGTCGATCGATCCGGGAGCTACATGGCGCGGTACATTGCGAAGAACATAGTCGCGGCAGGTCTCGCCGACAAGTGCGACGTGCAGATCGCCTACGCCATAGGCGTTTCAAAGCCGGTTTCGGTCATGGTCTACACCTACGGCACTGGTAAGGCGTCCGATGAGAGAATTACGGATGCAGTGAAAGCAGTTTTCGACATGACCCCCAAGGGAATAATTGAGCGCCTAAATCTCCGAAGGCCCATTTACAGAAAGACGGCAACCTACGGACATTTCGGGCGGGACGATCCCGACTTTACATGGGAACGCACTGACAAAGTAGACGAACTCAAGAATTACGCATAGACAGTGTTGAAATGGGAACACGGCATCAATCGTAGATCCTTGAACATCATCCAATCAGGTCCACCGCAAGATTAGCACCAGTATATTGATTAGGCCCGTTCGTGCGGTTTCGTGGCTTAACGCTGAGCGGTTGTCAATGGATGTAGGAAAGTCACTACAGCGCGTAGTTACAATGGGTAGAATGCTTGCCCTAATCCTCGCAATCTTCTCAGCCTTCACTTACGTAATTACCCTCATCTTAGGCCCAGTACTTTACTTCACTACACCCGATGGCCTGAAGGACGCTGGGCACGTAATCCACCAGCTCCCCCTGGACATCTTTATGCTTTACACAGTGTACCTCCCTGGCGGAATGAGCCACGGAACCCTATTCGCGATAATTTGGATTATTTTCGTTGTTTGCCTGGTGGCAGCATTTCTTAGCGCTGGAGGTTTTGTAAAAACGGTTAAGGATGCCCTCTCTAAGCCAATTTCAGTCGCGAAAACAAACTTCCTCTATATCATGCCCCTAGTAGCCACGGCCCTTCTTTACACGACAATTCTCATTTCAGAATTCCAAACAACGCAGGGCATTCAAACAGGCAGCTTAAATTTTCCCGCTCAGACAAGTCCGTACCTGATCCTCCTCAATCTTGCTTATGCTGCCGATAAGCGAGGAATTCGCCTTCCGGATAACAACGATCGGAATCCCGTTTGCCGCATTCCTTCTCATCATTTACCGATCAGATGCGCGGACGAAGGGGCTGAAGAAACGCGTGGGTTTATTCCTCCTCACCCTATTCAGTCCCGAACTCGCCAAATCTAAGCTGGGTTACAAGACCGTGGCTGCAAACGGTTTCATCCGCGGCATTAGTCCCATGGAGTGGGCGCTTATTGTGGTAAGCTCGGCGGTGTTCGGGATAGCTCACTACATTGGCGGAGGAGGCTGGGAGATCGGGAAAGTTTCTACTGCGGCACTAGCAGGTTTCGTTTTTGCTATCATGTATGTGAGCTACGGCGCCTACGCAGACATTCTCATGCACTGGTTCTTCAACTACTACTTCACAGTCCTCGATATGGCGAGCACCGCGTATGGCGGCGTGTTTACTGGTTTCGCGAACTTCGTCGAGATCAGTAACCTGTTAGCAGGCCCAGTCGTACTTATCGTCTTTCTGCTAATCTCTGCCCTAAAGCTGTCCGACTACCTCACAGCACGGGCCGCGGGAATTTCCACAAAGACCACCTAAACCCATTCGACAATCTTATACGGCAAAACAACCCAACTCAGTCTGGTGCAGGGGCCTGTATCACCGCCAAGTCCACTAAGGCTAGAAACAAGCTCTCTCTTAGGCCTCAATGCATTTTCTAGCAAGTGACAACACATGGCAACTCCGGAGAAAACTGAAACCGCGAAGAAATTCCTGCCACAAATCACCGAAAAGAGATGGGACCATAATGTTGAGAGGACAATTTTCGATCAATGGCAGCAGGAAGGGATGTTTAGGTTCAAGGCCGGTAAGGGAGGAAAAACCTTCCTCATCGACACTCCGCCGCCAACCACCTCAGGAACTTGGCACATAGGCGCAGTGGCAGCCTACTCACAAATCGATATGATTGCCCGATCCCAACGGATGCAGGGAAAATCCGTTCTATTCCCAATCGGCTTTGACCGAAACGGAATCAATGTCGAGATCTACGTAGAGAAGCAATCAAAGGTGCGGATGCGGGACACACCCAGGCAACAATTCATCGACCTATGCTCACACGCGCTCGACGAGCTCGAGGCTCAGATGTTGAACATGATGAAGCGGGTCGGGTTGAGTGGGGATTACGAGGGCAGATATCACACCGATCACGAAGACTACCGGAAGCGGACGCAGGCCACATTTATCGAACTCTGGAAAAGAGGGCTCATCTACGAAACAACACGCCCCAACAACTACTGCCACGTGTGCGGAACAACAATCGCCGACGCAGAAGTAGAATACGAAGATCTTCCCTCGAACCTGACGTATCTCAACTTCAAAATTGAAGAAACAGGCGAAACGCTAGTGATCGCGACAACCCGGCCTGAACTTGTTTGCGCATGTCAGTTGGTAATCGTGAACCCCACGGACGAGAGATACACGAAGTTTCATGGAATGCACGCGATTCTACCCATCTACGGCCGTAAAGTCGAAGTTAAACCCCATCCGAGCGCAAAAGCCGAGTTCGGTACGGGGGCCGTAATGATATGCAGCTACGGAGACTACACGGACGTACTACTCTTCAGGGAGTTGAGTCTCAAAGAGGTCTTAGCCGTAGGGCCGGATGGCAGACTTACCGCTGCCGCGGGAGCATACCAAGGTTCTACGATGTTAGAGGGACGCTCGCGAATCCTAGAAGACTTGCGCTCTCAGGGCCTACTCGTCAAAACTGAAAAGATTAGGCACCGCACACCAGTATGCTCACGCAGCAACACCCCAATTGAAATCATACCGATGAAGGAATACTACCTAAAGCAAATAGACTTCATCCCGAAGCTCAAACAACTCGCTAAGCAAATCACCTTTCACCCCGAGGCGGGTAGGCAGATATTGCTCGACTGGATAAACTCGATAACGATTGACTGGCCGATTTCCAGACGACGCGTATACGCCACTGAGATTCCGGTTTGGTACTGCAAGAGCTGCGGCACAACATTCCTCCCTCCCCCGGGCGAATATTACAGGCCATGGAGAGATCAACCACCATCTGCAATATGTTCCAAATGCGGTAACGCTGAATTTGACGGGGAGACTCGCACATTCGACACCTGGATGGACTCAAGCATTTCCGCGCTTTACATTTCCAAATACCAACTAGACCCCAAGTTCTTCAAGCGAGCATACCCTGCAAGCATACGGCCTCAGGGGAAGGACATAGTGAGAACTTGGCTCCACTACTCCGTCCTGAGGTGCTACCAATTAACAGGCCGAGCGCCATTTACAGATGCGTGGATAAACGGGCTTGGGATGGATGAACAAGGTCAAGCGATGCACAAGAGCAAAGGGAATGTTGTAGAGCCTGAACCGGTTCTTGAAAAGTTCGGAGCAGACTCATTCAGGTTCTGGAACGCTTCCGAAGCAACCCTTGGTTCCGATTTCCGTTGCTCCGAAATGAGAATCGCCGCAGCCCACAAATTCATGACGAAACTCTGGAATCTCTCCCGTTTCATCTCATCCTTCCCACAAGTCAAGACAGCCAGACTCCAGCCCAGCGACAAATGGATTCTCTCCGAACTCACCCTACTGATACAAAAATCCATCAAGGGCTATCGCGATTACAATTTCTTTGTCCCCTCAACAGCAATCAGAGACTTCGTCTGGGAGACATTTGCCTCACATTACCTAGAGATGGTGAAGCCTCGCGCCTACGGCGAGGGCTTCACAAAGAGTCAGCAGAAAGCTGCATGGTACACGCTCCACACAGTCTTGAAGAGTGTACTCCTTCTAATTGCCCCTATAGCCCCGTTCATGCCAGAGCACGTCTGGAAGCAATTGTACTCGAAGAGAAGCATCCACGCCCAGGAATTCCCAAAGCCGGAGTGGTCGAAGGCATCGAAGCGTTATACCCAGAAGATGTTCGATTTCAACCGAGAAGTCTGGAAGATTAAGAAGGAAAAGAGCCTGGCTCTACGTGACCCAGTCGATGTAAAGATCCCGAAGGCTCTAGCGCCGTTCACAGACGATTTGGTTAGGATGCATTCGTTGATCACGAAGCCATAGTCGAAGTGCAATAGTTTAATATCGCAAGACTCGCTCTAACGCCTTGATTTCGATGAAGATATCCGAACTCAAGCCTGGAATGCGGCGTGTGGACACGATAACCGCCAAGATTCAAGAAATCTCCCCAGCAAGGGAAGTAACGACAAGAAGGGGCGAACAATCCAGGGTTGCTACAGCAGTTGTCGCCGATGATTCTGGCACTGTCAAACTTAACCTATGGAATGAACAAATCGACCAGGTAAAGGCCAACGATACTGTAACGATTGAGAATGGGTATGTGGATAGTTTCCGCGGCGAGACCCAGCTGAACGTAGGCCGATACGGTAAGCTCACAGTGCAGCCATAACCGAATTCTTCACCTCCTACGCCGGTTAAGGCCCAAAATTTGAGCACAGACGATCGCTTCGAAGAAATAAAACATCTACTTGACTCAACGATAAACGAATTTCAAACACTCTTCGAATCGGCGGGTGGGTTCGAAGACTCAAGAGTCGGAAATGGTTGGGCTCCGGATAAGTTAACGCCTGAGGTCTATTGCCTCGAGCCAAAACCCCTACCAGAACTGCTCAAGACGGCTGAGGACCGTAAGGCAGCCTTGTTCAAAAACCGAGTCCTGTCTCTGCTCAAACCGAAGGACCAAGACGTTCACGCCGCGGAACCACCTAAACTAAAACTGATTCCGTTCTGGAGAATTCATGGATACCATGAATGTTTCTACTTTAGGGGAAACACGTACAAAATCGATCTTCCCCAGGATGTCGTCGCTGTGGAAGTTGAAGGAAAGATCAGGGATCTCGTTGAACTGGGTTCTGCTGAAGGACAGGGAATATCGAATTTAGCAAAACGGTTACTGGGGAGAAGGGAGGGGTCAGAATCAAAATCGTTTCGACTAAACGAAATCACGGAGCTAGCGCATATGTACGACGAGAATTCCCTCTTTCTCAATGCGCATGGAAAGGAAGACCTCGAGGCCGAGGCGTTCTTCGACCGTCCCCTACCTCTCAAGAAGACAACCTACGAAGAACTACTCCTACAATACCCCGCCGTAGAATTCGAGACAAATTCGATGACCAAAGAGGAATTGGTCGCGAAGCTCCATGCTATGGTTGTTAAGCCACCCGCGGCATTCTCAAAGATACTTAGTAACCGATTCCAAGTGACTCAGTTAGCCCAATACCTAATGCCGGTCTACTCTTTCATCTTTGAATGGCACGGACAAAAAAGAGCGCTATCCGTGCATGGATACACCGGCGGAATTTTTCAACCCTGAGAGAACTTGCGGTACCTCGGCCGCTTGAGAAGTCTCCTTAACCGGAAGTAGACCTTCCTTCCATAACGGGACACCGACCAACGAACAACAAACGCGACCGCAACGACACCTACAATAACACTGATGAACAAATACGGCTGAGCTACCACCTCGTAAGTGGCCTTGCCCGAGTTCCCTAACGTGTCTCCTGCGCTAACCTTCAACGTCCACGTCCCGCCACGAATCAAATCAAAGAGTGTGCTTGAGTACGAAGCCCGCCATTCGCCAATGGAGGGGTCGTAGGTTGCCATCAACGGTGTGATCGATGATCCGGTAGAGACGACAAGGTTCACCGACCCAACGGTCAAAGGTGTTCCGTCCGGATATGTCACCTTTGATATTATGCTGACTTGGCCGAACGGAATTTGGATTCGTGTTCCGTTCAATTGACTGCTGATGATCAGGCTGGCATTCGTAACTGTGAAGTAATTAGAGGCCGTGTCAACTGCCGCACCCTTGTTCCCGAATCCATCGTCAAAGGCCATTGCGGGCATGTCGAAGCGATATTTCCCGCTGGGCGTCGCGTTGGCGAAGAGTTTGACCCCAGCCGCCCAGATGCCGTTTGCGGGATCAACAAGGGTAAGATTGGCGGGGCCAAGTGTGGTCTGGTCTCGCATCAGGATGACGGGTTGTGAGGTAGGGTTTGAATTGACTACGGGGCTGCCGTCTGGGTATTGAATTGCCATCGTTACATTGGCAACTTGTGTCCTCTGGTAGGTTGAGTTTGGTTGGTTTACGATTCTGGTCGATAGTACTGCCTGCGTCACAGTAAATTTCGCCGTAGAGGAAAAGTCCTGTTGCGGATTATCGAATGTCCCCGTGCCATAGATCACGGCTGTAAATACGTCTGTAATCGCGTCTGGCGGAATTCTCCAGGTATGATTGAAATCTCCCTCGGTCGTCGAAGCGAGTGTGGAGTGTACGATGTTGCCCGCCGGATCTTGAATAGTCAAACTGATGCTTGTGCCCGGAAAAATGCCCCCGCCTATGATGTTCACAGACTGTGTTCTTTGATATACGGGCGTCGCTGAACCCCAGACACCGAAATGTGCGATCGCCTGCGCAGTTATCGGTGGTTGATGACGTAGATAGGCTGATGAGGTACGTACCCAATTCTGCATTGGCTGATAGAGGATAGGTTGTATCAGGAGGGATGAGTCCTCCAGAAACGGGCGTGAAGCTGACTCCGGTGTATCGTGTCTTGTTGGTGGCAGGTCCCCTTACCCAGAGGTAGTATTGTTGACTGGGCGTTAGCCCGGATCCGGCTAGGGTTACTTGCTTGTCTCTGATGGTGTACAAGTAATTGTCTGTGCTTAGCGAAGGTGATGCTTTGGCTGGAAGCGGGAGGGCTAGCAGGATGATTGCCAGGGCAAGAAGTATGATTTTGGTTTGCTTCATTCGGTTTTTCCCTCCGCTTTCGCACTTCTTACGGCCAGTATGGTGTCATTTGGCGCCGGGAGAGGGATTCGAACCCCCGAGGCCCATAAGGGCCACGGGCTTGCATTGAAGTTGACACTCAAGGCCCGCGCCTTTGGACCATTTTCCATGATGTTAATCCACTCGGCCATCCCGGCTAAAGTATCCCTGAAGCCGATTCCTATTTAAGTTCCCGTTGGCTTGCGAGCGCGAAAATTCAGATAGGTCTTCGCTTTGGCAGCCCCGCGTTATGAGTTTCTTCCACATACAACAGACGCATACATTCAATCTGTTGGTCCCACTTTTGAGGAGGCGCTTGAAAATGCGGGGCTAGCGCTGTTCGATACGATGTGTAACTTAGATTCAATTTCGATTAAAGAGGTCGACGATGTTGAGGCTGACGGTGGTGACGAAGTAGAGCTTCTCTATGATTGGCTCGAAACGCTGCTGCTGAAATTCGAGCTCGACAGTAAGGTCTACTCGAAATTTCATGTCACCCTCCTGAAGACCGCTCCCAACATCCTACAACTCAGAGCCAAGGCCTACGGCGAGACCTACAATCGCCAGCTTCATGACTCTAAGGTTGAGGTAAAGGCTGTGACCCTTCACAGAATGGAAGTCGTGAGAGAAGGAAATTTAGTCATTCTTAGGTTCATACTTGACCTCTAGCCGCCTTGAAGCTTGGTATTAGGAAAAGTTTCGCAGGGTCGACATCCCTCAGCACTGATAGATAAGTCGAAACATAATCACCGAAAGTTATAGCGCTAAGTAACCACCCCAATCTATCTTCGCCTACCACTTCGAAACTAATGGCCCGCGCAAATCCGAGCTGCGAAAGCAACTCAACCAACCTTTTCTCCGTCCTTTCATCCCCTCCCATTTGGTTTTGGTTACGAAGAAGGATCGGTTGAGTTCGAGACAGCTCCGTGAGCATCCTCAGCCCTTCGATGTCATTGTGGTATGCTTCTGGGAGGGCGAGGTAGAATGCTGGAACTTTGCTGTTCTCATTAAGCTCATTTTTGAATCGGCGAAGCACGCTAATGTTGTCCTCGCTCCCTAACAGGAGGGGGAGATGATCCTTGAGTGCGACGGCCATCTGCTTCGCCTGATTCTTGGTCAGCGGGACTGATGGCTTCACCGAACTAATTATTTGCCGGACAGACCGTGAAGCCGTTTCAAGCAGTTTCTGAGTATCCTTGAGAACGCCTCCTTGACCTAAGACATAGGCCAGTGCAGCTACGAGTTCAGGTAACGCCAATCTTGGAGGCATGCCTCCATCGACCTTCACGTAAGGGATTCCTTGGGATTGCGCAGTCGCGAGAAGTTTCCCACCGGAGCAAACTACAGCAACGTTTGCTCCGTTACGCTTTGCTTGCTCGAACAATCCAAGTGTTTCGGCGGTATCTCCGGAGTAACTAATCGCAATGAATAGAGTATTCTTTCCCACATAACGCGGCATTCCAACAGATCTGCAAACCGCCACAGGAATACCGACTTCACTCCGCAAGTAGTCTGTGAGGATATCCCCAACGATTCCGGAACCTCCCACGCCCCCAAAGACGATGTTCATAGGGGTTTGAAAGCGAATTCGGCAGGTGGAATCGGCATTTGACGATGGAACCAGACGATCTGGAGTCCTCTCAATCGCCGCCAGCATATCCGATTGGTCCACCCCTTCGAATTTCAGTCGGCTCATCTAGGCTCATTTTCACTCCCCTTGAGACGTATCCTTCTCCTAATAGATTCATTCTTTCTTTGTAGTCTTTGGGGTGTCTCGTTCCTCGGCGTCCAATTCCTTGAATCGTGTTTCCACGAATTCAGCCACTCGCTCCTGACCATATTTCTTCAATTCGCTTTGTTTCTTCAATTGTTGTTCGATTGTGCGAAGCAGCTCAGTCATGTTGATTGGCTTGACCAAATAGCCATTGGCGCCCTTGTTTACCCGTCGATTGCATTCTGTAGTGCGGGGTATCCTGTGAGGATGATCTTGACCATCTCTGGGGTTGTTTGTTTCATGGAGGTTAGGACTTTCGTGCCGTCCATGTCTGGGAGGCGAATGTCTACGAGCGCAAGGTTATAGAAGTTGGTTTGAGATTTCGCGACGGCATCCTTGCCGTTGCTCGCGGTATCGACCAAGTATCCTTCAGTCTTCAGAGCTTCAGCGACAACTTTGCGAATTCCTTCATCGTCGTCTACGACGAGTATTCTGCCTTTCATGCCTTCACTCATAATTGTTCACCTCCAGCCTGGTCTGTTGGATTGGAAGTTTCATCGTGAATGTCGTCCCCTTTCCGACTGTGCTCTGAAAGGAAATAGAGCCGCCATGGGCTTCTGTAATGCGTCTGCAGATTGGCAGCCCCAGCCCAATTCCCTTCGCCTTCGTCGTGTGTAATGGTGTCCAAATCTTCTCGACCATGTCCTGGGAGATTCCAACCCCTGTGTCGCGAATGGATATCGATACCTCTTTTTGTGTGTTTATGCTGGAGATGGACAGTTTTCCTCCTTCCGGCATTGCGTCAATAGCGTTTTGAATAAGGTTGGCAAGTACACGTTCAATCTTGGGAACGTCGACAAGAATCTCTGGGGTGTCCGTCGTCGTATCCTCTATCATAACGTTCTGTGGAACCTTGATGCCCTTGAACGTCTGTGCTACGATCGATTTCGGTGTGGCGGGTAGTAGTTGGAGTTGCATTTCTCTTGAAAACTCCAACAGGTCGTTGACGATTCCATTTGCGTACTGAACTCCGTTGTCTATTACCTCTAGCATCTCGTTCGTGGAAGGATCGATGGAATCGCGGAAGTGCCTTCTTATGTTGTAAGCGGCACCGGCTATACCTTGGAGAGGGTTACGTAGGTCATGACCAACCATTCCCGCGGTTTCTCCAATCGCCGCGAACCGCTGCGATTTAACAAGCTGCGCTTCCAACCGTTTCTGGGGAGTCAAATCGACTAGGCAGAACAGAACTTTACCGAGCGATTGCTCGTAACCCGGAACCACAGCAGAAATCAGGTTGCAATGCTTCGTTTCGCCGAGCAGCGTTCTGATTTCGACTTCTGCTTCAAAATACTGCTTGCCTTTGGCCAACGCGACTATATCGCCCAAAAATTCTTGATTCGAGCCTGGTGTGAAGATGCGGCTTACCCGTTCGCCTCCGATAATTTCATCCGCCGACTTCGCGCCGTAGAGATCTAGCGTAGCTTTGTTCACGTTGACAACTCGGATGAGTGTAGAGCATTTGGCGAGGTCCTTCGGATGGTTAGCGAAGTGATCGTCAAAATCGGAAACGCCTCTTTGTCGTAATTCATCTAAGAATTGTTTGACTTCAGTGAGGTCGTCCTCCCACAGCGATATCGGGGAGGCTTCGAACAACTCACGGTACCTCTCCTCACTTCCTCGTAGTTCGGCCTCCAATCGTTTCTGGGGAGTCAAATCGACTATACAGATCAGGACCTTAGCGAGTGACTGCTCGTAACCAGGAATGACACAGCATATCACGTCACAATGCTTCGTCTCGCCTTGCAGCGTTCTGTTGTCCATTTCTGCCTCATAGTACGGCTTGCCTTGAGCCAACGCAACGAGTTCGCCTGAGAATCGTTTCCGATTTGATTCCTCTGTCAAGACGCCGCTTAAACCTCCGAGAATCTCATCTATCGACTTGGCCCCGTAGAGGTTTAAGGTCGCTTTATTCACGTTGACGACCTTCACCATTGCAAGACATTTGTCAACGTCACCAGGGTTGTTAGAGAAGTAGTCGCCAAACTCTGTAACTCCCTTTTGCCGTAATTCATTGAAGAATTTTTTCACGGCGGAGAAGTCTTCCTCCCAGAGTGATATCGGGCAAGCCTCAAACAGCTCACGGTACTTCCCCTCGCTTTCGCGAAGCTCCCTGGTTCTCTCAGCCATCAACTCCTCTAGATGCTGTGAGTACTTTTTCAGTTCCTCTTCCAACCGTTTACGGTCTGTGATGTCGCGGTTTAGGCCCGCAATACCTATGATGTCCCCGTTATCGTTTCGCAATGGTACCTTAGTTGTCAGGAGCCATCGCGTTTTGCCCTCCGGGTCTATCGTGCGTTCTTCTCTGTTAAGCAGAGGTTTGCCTGATCGAATCACCTCCTGTTCATCGTCGTAGTAGCTTGTTGCTAGTTCTCGCGGGAAAAATTCGAAATCCGTCCTTCCAATTACATCGTCGGGTGTTTTGGTCCGCAAGAGGCGCGAATCCGCAAGGTTGCAAATCAAGAATCGGCTGTGAATGTCTTTGACAAAAATGTTGTCGGGGAGATTGTCGATCAGCGTCCGCAATACCGTCCGTTCATGCACTAGTTTCTGCTCCATTCGTTTGCGTTCGGTGACGTCACGGAGTATTCCTTCATGGTAAATGATGTTTCCCTCCTCATCGTGAACATAACGGCCATGGTCTTCTACCCAAATCTCAGAACCATCCTTCCGACGCATACGGTACGCCTCCACTTCTTCTTGCCCAGTGTCCAGAATGTGACTTCCACGTTCTTCGGGCGAGAAATACAATTCCTTCTTGATGTCCATAATGGACAACACTTCCTGTTTACTCGCGTATCCGAACATCTTCACAAAAGCAGGGTTGACGTCGACGAATCGACCCTGGTGCGTGCTGCGATATACTCCATCTAGCATCTGGTCGAAGAGGGAACGGTATCGTTCTTCTGACTGACGAAGCTTCTCTTCTGTTTTCTTGACGCGTTCAAATTTCTCTGGCAGCCGTTGCGCCTTGATCGGTCTGCCCTTGGCTAGGTTTCTTTTCTTCGCTTTTTCTTTCTTTTTCTTAATCAACACATTTGCCTAACTCCTTCGACTGAGATGTCTTCAACTTCTTCGCCTCGTCAACATGTTCCAGGAAAGTGCGGTCCGGATTATCTGTGAACTCGAGCTCCAACTTGAAGTAGAATTGCTTGGCGATGGCTTTGGTTATGGTCTCTTTGCCGCGAACGCCAAAAATCTGCTCTAGCGCA
>CAWHWX010000022.1:0-9457 GCA_963833125.1 Candidatus Bathyarchaeota archaeon
CCAATATTAAACTCAGGACCTGTAGCCTCAAGTTCCCTTAGTTCAATAGGTGCGTTTGCCTACTGGATGCAATCAAACGGCTATAGACCTGCAACAATCCAGCATACCGTAAGGACACTCAAGGCTGTAGCCAGACGAACCAACCTGTTAGAGCCTGAGAACGTCAAAGAATTTCTTGGCAAAGCTGAAGTATCGGAGAATCGGAAAATCAAGATTTGCGAGGACTCGGACCGCTTCTATAGATGGAAAGGTGTTTCATTTCAGAAGCCCAAATACACCAGAATCGAGAAGCTCCCATTCGTTCTGTTGGACCAAGAAGTTAATGCGGTCATAGCGGGAGTGGGCAGAAAGACAAGTTGTTTTCTTCAACTGCTCAAAGAAACGGGGATGCGTTGCGGCGAAGCCTATGACATGAAGTGGGTAGACCTAGACCTAGAGAAAGGAATAGTTAACGTAACGCCTGAAAAGCACAGCCACGCTAGGCAACTGAAGATAAGCCCTAGACTAATTGCTATGTTGAACAACCTGGAACGAAAATGGTCTTACGTGTTTCGCAATCCTAAGATATTGAAAGAAAATTCGCTTCATGTCTTTAGGCGGCATTACATCGAGCAAAGAAAGAAAGTCAGCGAGAAGCTACAGAACCCACGAATAAACGCCATCACATTTCATACATTACGCCACTTCTACGCAACCCTACTTTACTCGCAGACTAAGGACCTACTGGGGGTAAAGGAGAACTTAGGACACAGGGCTATTCAGAGTACGCTAATCTATACTAGGCTCGTAAACTGGGAAAGCGACCAGTACACGTCCAAGACAGCTAGCACGGTTGAAGAAGCAGAACAGTTAGTTCAATCAGGATTCGATTACGTTTGCGATGTGGAAGGGTACAAGGTCTTTAGAAAGAGGAAATAGGAAAACCTAGTTTTGTCTTTACATCTCAAGTTATGTGCGGCACAATGATTAGCGTGAGTAAACTGGATTCAAACTATTTGAAATGCGAAGTTGAGATGAATATCCTCTAATAATGTTTGGTCTGCCTTGAATTAACTGGGTTTATCTCATTGTAGCAGGATATTTCACCCGTACAATGATTCTGTCAGAATCCTTTGCTCCTAATTCAGTAAGGGTGTCTGCAATGCGCTTGAGGCATTCGGCAGTAAGAGTGAGTGTATCCTTTCCCGCCTGCTTTGAATGATAATACTCACCATTCAACAGATACATATAACTGGCCGCTCTTTCTTTCACAACTCTCTTTGGGTACAGCACAGTGACAATCGCTTCTTTAGCGTCCACGACTCTCTCTTTGAGAACAAGGGTCAGAGGTGTGGTAATTTTTCTCCATTGCGCTAATGTATGTTCGAAATCGTGAGTCACCCACGGGTTTTCGGTCAACGGTTGCAAGTATGTTCTCGGGATTGACGTGCACTCTTTATAGTAGAAAACCGAAATCGGTTTCGTTTCTGCGATTCCATGTGCGTATACGTCCAGCCTTGAGAATTTGCCTTTCAGATTCGCGTGTTTCTGAAGCGCCTCCCACTCTGGCATCGACAACGATTCCACGCGGTCTTGCCATTCCCATTAATCTTGAGGCAAGATTGAGTGGCCTACCAGAATAATCAACTATCTGACTATCTGAAACGAGGCAGCCCACGGGACCCATCGCAATTCCAATTCCGATTCTATCCGGTACCCTGCAAGCCACCATGTATTCATCGTCTGAGAAAAAGGACTCGAAGTCCGTCGTTAGTACGACACAGGTCTCTACAATCTTACAAGCCAATCCTGTGCCCTCTCCCTCATTGTATTCATACACTGCCAGAAGCCCGTCTCCCGTAAGTTTCAGGAATGAAGCGTCCGGGAAGTAGCGATCGATGAGAATCATGCACATTTTCTTAACGAATGAGGCTGCTTCGGCAGAATCCACCTCTTGACAGAAGGAACTGAATCCTCTGACGTCAACAAAAACGGCTACTATCCATTTAGAACCAGAAGTGGTCTTTTGTAGAAGTTCTCTGAAACGCTCACTCAACCCAACACCACTCTTAGGCCTCTCTGTCTAGACTAGTATTAGCCGAGTTACAAATGATGTCATTCTATAGTATTTCGTTTTTGCGGTGACTGCTTAGCGTTCCGAATAATTATGCACTATTTATCATTCCATCGTGCTACAAGAGGCTGTCTCGAATTTGCACTTAACACTTCGGAGCATTTTGGATAGGGAGGAAGCTCATTTTGTCGTCAATGGAACGGTCTTGTTTCGATTTGGAACTTGTTTGACTGTCTATTGGTCTGATAGCGTGCGTGTTTCTCGCTAATTCGTTAGGGGTTACAGAAAAACGGGGTTAGGTAGGCATCATAGATAGATATTGTAGACAATGCGTATGCGGATTTTTCATTCTGCTTTATGCAGAGGTATACACCTGATAAGTGAAGCGTGATTTGAGTTTCCCCTAATTCATCTGAGTATTTTTCGTTGTTTTGGGGCATGTTTGGGCCTAGTTTTAGCAAATGTTAAAACAATTGAGATGACCTCCAGACATCGTTGCGATATTATTGCATAACGAGTTCAAGAGGTTGCTCAATGGTGCAAGAGGGGTTTCGGAACTGATCGTTGCAATTTTCATTGACGTGAGAGGATTCTCATCGTTCAGCAAAAATACCGACTCGTTCGCCGTGGGCGTCTTTGTGAAGCATGTCTACAAACGAATAATCGAAGGCTATTTTCCAAAAATACGACGTTCTTCAAGCCAACCGGAGATGGGCTGATGGTTGTAATTGCGTATGACGAATTCAATGTAAAGGATGTTGTAGCCAATGCAATGGCGACCTGCCACAAACTCCTCGGAGAGTTCAACACATTCTTTAAAGAAGAACCCGTTGTGAACTTTTCAGTCCCTAACCGAATCGGCATAGGTGTTGCACGAGGACCCGCGACTCGTCTTGAGGCGGAAGGCAAAATACTGGACTATTCAGGTAACACGCTGAACCTTGCCGCTCGCCTGATGGACTTGGCTAGACCCACTGGAGTTGTACTAGATTCTAGTGTAAGCATGGAGTTGATACCGAAGGAAGTAGGAAAGCACTTCACAAAGATTTACCCTGTGTTTCTGAGAGGTGTTGCGGAGAGCGAGCCTGTCACGATTTACTGTAATCAGCTTCTGACGAAGATACCGGAGAGCTGCAGGCACCCTCTGGATGCAAAATGGAACGTTTTAGACAATAAAGTCAAGGTAAGCGCGCTAAAGAAAGTGTTTGGTATGCACGTGACGGTTTATTTTTTGAAGCTCCCTAGTGAGCCGATTGACCCAAAGGGGATATCTGTTGAACTCAGATGGGCTGTTGGAGTCCCAAAGGGAATTCCAAAGGGAGCCTCAAAGGAGGAGAGGGTTTTCAGCATGTCATTTCACTCGTTCGATTACCAACCTCAAGGCGCAGAGCCGGTAATCAGCTTAAACCTAGTCAAGCTAATGAAACTGCTTGATGAACAGGAAGAGCTTAGTGACGCATCAACCGTGACCATTAGAGCTCGTTATCTCTCCGTACAAAAGGAAAAATAACCACGTAACTCATGCCGCTAACACTCAACTGAACGGTGACTAGGAGTTTCTAGGGGGACCGGTCAGATGCTCGTGTTAGTTGGAGCATTATCTATGTCGGAGAATAGATAACTCGAATGGATGATTCTCTCTGTAATGGTCTTCAAACATTTCGGCACTGGCCTCACCTGTTAATTTTGCGAAATCGCATAACTTGCAGACCCAGGCATAGTCAGGCGTGTTCTCAAGAAGCTCCGAGTTAGCGTAGTCTCTCAGTGTTAGCATTTATCATAATCACCTCCTAGTAGTCTCGTGGGAGGAGTGATGGGTGGTGGGTTGGCGGAAATTCCCTGCCTCCAACGAAATCACATTCATGGTAGTTTGCTTAGGTCTCATGGGGCTTGGTATTTTGCTGATTATGTGATCAGGTGCGTTGAGTCCGCCTTCCTGCAATGACCCGACGGCAGCATGCAATTTTATTTCTGCTCCACCGAACAATGTATTCAATTTGGGGTTGGGACCGGCACCCTATCCGACGAGCTGGACCCATCGCTGTGATGTGCTATAACACTGGTAGATTGGCTTGAATCGGCGAATTGCGGCGGCTCTTAATGCGTAATGTGTTAGACGTAATGTGAGACGAGGCAGGCAGAGCCCTACAATACCCTACGGAAACGGTTTCTTGAATGTCGGGTCGGTTAAGAGCTTTACGCGAACGTCGGCTTCATCGTCTAGTGTTATTTGCTTACCTAGCGGTAATACGTCCAATTTGAGGCTGGATAGCTGGGTGCTGAGATATTGTTGGTCAGTTGGATATGGGTTCCAATATGATATTATTAGTAATTTATGTTGGCTGGGTTGAGTGAATCGGTTAGCAATCCGGTTATCGAACCAAGTATCATAAACTTCCCACCCAGAATTAACGTTCTTACATTCCACTGCTTGAATTACGCTACCGCTTCCGTCAAGAACCTCGAAATCTGGTCTCGAACCCGAAGCGAGTGCCGTCCCCTGGTTGGGTCTATGCCAGATAACTTTCCATGTGGATTCAGTAGCCGGTGCCTGGATTACTCTATCGATGCCTGATGCCGGGGCGTTCTCGACTGACACGCTACCAAATTTCTCCAACAATAATTCCGAATAGGCTTCGTAGACGGGATACTCAAGCCATCTACCTTTCCAGTAATTGTTAGTGTTGTTGTAGTTCAATACCATATTACTATACAAAGAAGTCACCTCTTCGCGATTTCTTCGAGAGGAGTGGTTACTCGTCCGGCGCGCTTAAAGATTCCCCTTGCGCGGGCACGAGGGGCTTACAGGTGTAAGGTGGGAGGACTTACAGTCGTAAGTTTATTATACCGTAGCACATAAGTATCATTACAGGTGTAAGTATATGTCCGTGGTGTATAGTTGGTTGTATGTCGTAGACTATGATATACCTACAAAGAATGAGAGCAGACGTGTTATGTTCTATCAAGCAATACATCGTTTACTTATGACGCGCTTAGGAAAGGATGTTAAGTTCTCCACGCAATCTTGCTACTTTACGGAAGACAAGGAATTGGCTGAGATGTTCTTGGCAGTAGTCAAGAAGTTTGAGGGTAAAGGTCACATCTACAAAGCGGTGAAGACACAATGACCGAACGGGAGAAGGAGAGGGCTACCGAAGGTAGCGGGGAAGTGAAGCGAAGCGTAACTGTACCGTCCGGGGTCCGAATCCCCGCGGGCCCGCCACATAAAATTCACGGAGTGATAGGCATGTCAGAAGTCAATAACGGAAAAGTCAAGTATCCAGGCAAACCGAAAGTAACTTACGATAACCCCGAACTTACGAAATAAATTCTAGTCACAAGGCGGCCGCCTTTAGTTACTTTTTGTCAGCCGCCCAATGACACAGGGCACGGGTCTTCCTTTCCAACTCTCCCCGTGCCCACCTATCGTAACGGTTGACTTGACGGGTTAACAAACGCCTCTTTCCGAGACACTATGACTTGCCTATCGTCCCCGCCAACTTTTCAGAAATCACCCAGTTGGGTTTTATCCCTCGGCCAAATAGTTCTAGGAAGAACAGTTTGGTTTTTGCGATTACTTCTTGGTCTTCTGACATTATGGCTGCTTCGTCACGTTCTGCCAACGCCTCGCAATCATAATCCATTGAGCCTACGAAAGCTACCTTCTCATCAACCACCAACAAGCGTGCGTGACAAGAAGATAGGATTCTCACATTATCCGCCTTCAAGAAATTCTTCAGCTCTGCAAAAGCCTGTGACTTATCCTTGGCTCCCATCGTGCCCTCAGCATCCCCTGGCTTGTGAGTGACAAGATTGATTCGGACTCCTCGTTCGACACATTTCTTCAAATCGGGAATTATGAATTGCCCTACCCATCCACATGCAAGAACTTCTCTGGTGGCCGAACCCAGAGATTCACGTAGCCTATCAGTCAACGGAGTTCTCGATTTCGATGCGTTGACGACTAGCGTGTGAAAGGGAACAGATTCTCTAAGCGGATGAGGCGACAGAATTGTTTCGCATCTCATCCCTCCGACAAAAACTGAATTCAGAAACAACGATGTCTTGACGAAAGCTATGTCGATTTCATGCTGGGAAATCTCCTCTTCCTTCAGATAGAGGCCATCCAGTTTCTCCATCAAGCATGGGGTGCAAGTTGCCTCAAGCTCATACGCATTCTCGGCAAATCGAGCCAACATTTCAACTGCCCATATTCTAGATTTCCTGACATGAGCCATCAAATCTCGTAGATTCTTGAATGGCGGAAGTCCGGTCACGTCACTAGTTGGTGACTTTCTATGTCTTTCAAATTCATGAACGGCGTCGAATTCGATTCTGACAAAACCTTCAAGCTCCGTGACGTCGCGCAATCTCGGTCCAGATTCTGAACCGAGGTTTGAAAGGCCTGCTTAACCTCAGATAAGGAATTGGCATATTTTCGATATTTCGCCACTGCGACACATGCGAGAACATTCTGTCCCAGCGCCGACAACGTGTACACCAGTTTCGTAATTGGTACTTACTTCGATAACTCACTTTCGATTCACAAAAGTAAGCCGTGAGTCTTGTTCCAACTAGGGGTGGGCCGCAGGCCCAATAGCTTCTATTGTAACTATTCTATCAGCGGATGCTATACCTTAGATGGAACTACGATAATCAATAGTCACGGCAGAACCACTGACGCTACCGGATTCGCATTGTAGGCTACAAACACAATATAGTAACTGTCTGAGGGCAAGGTCAACTGAATGGTTCCAGACAACGGGTAGTCGCTTCCAAGTATGTATCGTTGCAAGAAGCCTCCCGACTCGGGTTCGCAGGCACCCCATACGATATTTGAAAGCCAAGCATTCATTGCGGCTTGATTTATGACCCACATTGACATGTGCTGGTTCACTGAGTAAGAGATTTGCGTACTCCCGGAAGCTTGAAACTCGTTGCTTATTCCACTGGAGCCGCAATATGCCCCCCCTTGTGAGAAAGCAATTGATGTGTACTGTTGAGCGAACGCAGCTTTAGGCATCAGCGATAGTAGAGAAAAGGCTAGAATAATAATTATGACTGAAATCCGATACCTCATAGTTACCGCCCTTAGCTATCCGGTTTCTTGGGGTTAAGTCTTTGCGTCTTTGCGTGGACTTGCCCGCCTTGAGCGGCTGCTGAATAATGAGACAGCTCCTGGTGCAAACACGATAATTGCTAGAACTGATAGGGTCGAGGGAAATTCAGACACTACGCCTATCGGCAGTAGGTAAGCGTCCTGAGTAATGTTCTGCCCCGAACAGAGCGTAATGTGTGATTGGACTAAGGTTAACTGAAAACTATCAGTCGAAGCGTACAGGTCATAGATTCCCGGGAGTAAGTTTTGGATAGAATAGCGACCCTGCGCCGACGCAGTCAAAGGTTGTTTGACCGTTCGTCGTAGGAAGGTCCGGTCGAAGATTGCATGTGGTGGGGTCTAGAGCCATGGTCATGTAGGCTTGGACTTTGCCAGCAACATTTACTGGGTCAGGCTAAGTCATTTAGCCAAACCCTAGCAGAGCTGCCAAACCAGGAGCGACCAGTGTGGACGACAAATTCGACGTCGTCATTGTTGGAGGGGGCTTAGCTGGCCTATCCCTAGCCATCGGCCTGGGCGATGGTGGCCATAATGTGGCATTGCTTGAGGCTCGAAAGGGCGTGACGCCGGTCAAGCGCGGTATGAGCCTAGCTCCGAACGGGCTTCGGGTTCTCGAAAAACTTCACCTGCTCAGCGATATTGAAGGGCTAGGGCGCAAGCTTCGCACGGTGAAGTACGTCAAGAGTTCAGGGGAACTGCTTGTAGCCTACGACTACCAACTCCTGAACACCAAACCGAATTATCTGCTAACCTTCCTTCCACACGAGCTCGAAATAATTCTTCGCAAACGGGCTGAGGAAAAGCGCGTCAAGTTATTCGAGGGCGCATCGTTCGATGGGTTTCTTCGAGAAATCGGTCAGATAAGCGGAGTGCAGGCAACTATCGGTGGGACGAAGCAAGAGCTTAAGGCGAAAATGGTGGTTGGCGCGGACGGCGGGAAGTCAAAGGTTCGACAGGCGGCGGGAATCCAAGCGAATTCATCACAATCGAAAGCAAGCTATCTCGTCACGGTCACGGGCGAGGCCGCTGATGGCTCACGCGACGAGGCTTGCCACTACTTGGCAAAGGGAAAGATGCTGGGCAGTTTTCCGTTACCGCATGGACAATACCTGTTCTACTACCTACCAGCGGGATCGTTCGAAACTGTAAAGGCCACAGGGCTTGAGCATTTCAAAACGGACATCACCACATTGGCCCCCGAGCTCAAAGGACCGTTGGATCCAGCGGTGTCATGGGACGATTTCCTATGCATGATTCCACAAGACGTCCGAGTTGATTCATGGGTTGCTGATAACGTCGCCTTGATCGGAGACGCCGCTCATTCCATTGAGCCAAGCCTTGGGCAAGGGGGAAGCCTAACCCTAACCGACGTAAACACTCTGCTCGATGTACTTGACGTATGTTTCTCCAAATCCGACTTCTCAGCAAGGACTCTGAAGAGTTACGAGGAAGCCAGGAGACGTCAAACGGAATCGCTGCGACGCATGGCAGAGCTCACGGCGATGATGATGAATACAAGCAACCCAATTGTTGGATGGTTCAGAGATAGAAGCCTGCGTAAAATGCGAGAAAATCAAAGGTCAATGATGTTAGCAATGGAAATGGCTTCTGGCATGAAGCAGAACGTAAGCTTGTGGGAGAAGATCCAGTTGGCGGGATTGTTGTAGATAGAAAGCTGCTACAGAGCGTATTGATTTGAAACTCACCGATAAACTGCGAAACCGGAAACCCATTTTGGTCGTCGAGTTCAAGCCCGACGATCCCAATCTACTGAACCATGTCGAAAAAGTGAAACCCTATGTTGATGCAATCCGCCTCACCGCACTGAAGAACGCATCTGACCCAGACGATCCGAGCAAGACTGCGGAACAAATCTGCTTCGAATCAGCGATCAGAGTCGTCCAGCGGACAGAGGTGGATGTAGTGGCGTCGCTCATCTGTCGAGACCACCCTCGTGACGACGGGGAAATTCTTAACAATCTAAAGCAGGGCGGGGTCGATAACCTACTTGCGCTTTATGGGGACCCAAACGATCCACCCTACCCGAACCGTTACGAGTTCAAAACATCGGGTGAGTTGATACGGTGGGTGCGAAGACAAGATTCCCAGAATGGTGGGCAGCAATTCTGCATTGCGGTGGGAAGCGACCCTACTTCCAATGACCTTCCGAAACTAATCTCAACAATGAAAGAGAAGCGGGAAGCTGGAGCAGATCTCGCTATCACGCAACCGGTCTTCCATTCCGAGCAGGTGCTCACATCAATTGAAGCTCTTAAGTCGGCAAG
>CAWHWX010000023.1:0-49379 GCA_963833125.1 Candidatus Bathyarchaeota archaeon
TGCGGTGAGTCAAGTTCGAATAGAAATTATCCAACGCAACGTAATCATCGGGTGGCGGGGATAATTCCAGTCACTAACTCAGGTTTAACTACGAAGGAAGATGTATTCGTCGCATGCCGAAATTCAATATCGACGAAACTGCCAGCACCCCTGGGCCTGGAGACTATTTTGTTGGGAAGGTGAAGATTCAAGCCGTAATCAACGACTCGATCACCAAAGATGTCGAGGTTTTCTTGGTAAGTTCCGCGGATGGCGCCCGCACCAAGGTCCATTACCACGACTCCGACCAAGTATTGATGGCGGCCGAGGGTCAGGGCGTGTTAGCCGTGCAGACCCAGGTTAAACTTGGAGAAGATGGCAAAGCTCCAGGTGACCTTCGGAGACGTCCAGCCTCTGAAGAAAGGCGACTTTGTCTGCATCCCTCCTTTCTCGTGGCACTGGCACGGTGCCCAGAAAGGGGAGAACTTCTCGCATTACCAAATCAAGCGACCGTGTAAGACGGTATGGTCGAGTGAAACGGTTTGGGGGAGTTATTTGCATCGTCTAATGGGACCTATGTTTATTGTTGCAATTTTTCTTTTGGCTTGAAACCAGGGAAAAGTGCGGAGTTGCAGCCTGATGGACACCTAATACTTTGAATGCGAACTGGACGGCTGGTCCAATGGCGATTGCAACAATCAAGGTTCCAAGCCATGCCGGTCCACCTAAGAGCCAACCGACCGCAACAACCATGACCTCTATGCATGTTCGAGCGACTCGCACACTGATCTTCCCAAGCCTCGACATCGCCAGCATTAGAGAATCCCGTGGTCCCGCTCCCGCAGGTCCACTCCGATGTAAATCGCAGTTGCAAACCCCATTATGATCGTTCCCAGGAGAAGATAGGCCACTTGAATTGGGAATAGGTGCGGAACTGACGGAACGTACGGTTTCATGAAGTCTACCCATAGGCCAATGAAAATCATGTTTGCGATGGTCCCCCAACCCAACGGTTCTTTGAGAGCAATGTCGACTAAGATGACGAGGAAAGCGACGATAATGTTCGACTCTCCAAGAGTAAGAGGCAAGTGGTATGTTAATGCCATTTGAAGCACATCCCAGGAATCCAGACCTAAACTCGCTTGAACCAGGATATTGATAGAAATCCCGAAGAGCAAGAAGCCTATCTGAATGATGGAGAAATCACTCGCAAATCTTTTCATCCCTTCCACTGACCTTTGACGAATTGCAAGCTGTATCTCTTGTTCCGTTGCGGCAAGACACTGCCTATGCGCTACCGCTAATGCCTGGAACCCACTAACGTGTCTGAACATTCACTGTCCATTCGACAAGATTCTCCAGCAGAGTTCTCAATGTCTTTTTGGTGCCTTCGTCTTTGAGTCTGAGATCATTGTCAAACGCATCCCGAGCCATTCCTACAAATAATTCCGGACGGTTCATCGTGTACATGTTCAGGTCTACCAAAATCTGTCGCAGATGCATTTGAGAGCGCACCCCTCCCCTCGGCCCTGTCGACACACTCATCATGGCGGCGGCTTTGCCATCCCATACGTTGTCCGGCCGGTTCCCCCACTCTATAGCATTCTTGAGTAGCGCCGAAATCAGCGGTTATGCTCTGGCGTGGCGAAAAGCACGGCATCCGACTTCCTAAGCTCGTCCTTAAACTCACGAACGGTTGTCGGTGGCTCATCCTCCAAATCTTGATTGAATAATGGGAATCCAGCGACGTTCGCTATTTTGAGCGTCACATTTTCCGGCAGCATACGAACCGCCTCCTCCAAGAGCGCCTGATTGTAAGATCCATTCCTACTACTGCCAGATATCCCAAGTATCTTCAAAGTTAGTGCCACGGACAGGTGATTGCGAAGTGTAGTGCAAAAGTCTTGTGACACAATAGAACCAAATGTAAGTCAAATTGGCTGCGTCAAGAATTTCCATAAGAAAAAACTTCGTGGCCTGTGTAATGTTATGGATGCGCAAGCTCTATTTGGAGGTTGCAGCTTGCGATGCGAGACTAACTATGAAACGAACCCGTGTCCCCTTCATTCGAAGGGCGCTTTCTTTCGAATTTGGAGCATTAGCGATCATCGCTGTTATCATTCTCACGGCGGCCTTCTCGCTTGCATATCGGCCGCTCGCCCCGAACATTTCACAGGCAACCACATCATCCCAGTCGGGTGGCGAGCCCAGTCAGCTCCCAGTGATGAACCAATCGCCCACGTCACGTGCGATCTGGATTCAGTGGACCAAAGGCCAGTCAGGACAAGACCGTTTCAGCGCGAACTACATTGTCGTCAATCAAGGGGACACAGTGGAGCTTACTTTCCTCAACAACGACACCGTGATCCACAACTTCGTCATAGGAGCACCCTACTTCATAGAAGTGAACGCTTCAGTTCCAGGCCTAATCAATGACCTCACTGGCGCGAAAGTTACGGGCCCAGCAACCAACAACTCTCCCGGAGTCGTGGTGACCGGGAGTCGGGAAGTGTTACCGCACGGTACAACTTCGTGGCTCAATATGCTGGAATATACGAGTTCGTCTGCACCTATCACGTCTCAATAGGAATGTTTGGCTACCTGGTCGTATTGCCGAATGGTGCGTACCAACCAACAAACACTACCGCACTCACGACGCCCTCCAGTCCAGCTACGTCGAATGTGGCCATCCTAGCAGGTGCCGCGTACCCTAATTCGACCGGGTTCTCACCCTCGACCATAACCGTAGTGATTGGCGTGAACAACACTGTGCGATGGGTGAACAACGACACCGCCCCTCATACCGTCACGTCAACGGACCATAGTTTCGACTCAGGTAACCTGAATCCTGGTGATACCTTCACCTACACGTTCACCCAACCAGGCACATACACTTACGTCTGCACGTACCATCCCTGGATGAAAGGAACGGTAATCGTGGTATCCGCCTAACCTTCATGAGACTCTTGGAAAAGGTGACGTCAAGTTAACGTTTGTTCAGAGATTCTTCTTGTTTTCTGTGCGGAATTAAGGGGGGGTGGATCCACCCCTCGAGGGGTGGAGCCAAACGGTGCCAAACGAAGATACCTCTCGCCCCATTCTACGCCTCGATCCCCCCAAACGAAGCAGTTTGCAGCAGCAACTAACAAGTTGACGTTACCTGGAAAAGTTAGTAGTCCGTTTCGAACTTGTCGAGCACGTCCAATTGGTCAAACCGCTTATACTTCCAGACCAGCACCGAAACTACCCAAGACAGCAGAAAAATCAGAACGATCGCGAATCCAACCGTTTCGAAGTCAAGACCATTAAGCCCGCTCCAAAATCCCCCGGTCAGATTCAGTTCGTTGGATAAGACCTGGAGCAACTCAACCGATCCAATGGCAAGGGCGACTAGAACGGAGATCACGGTTACGGTTAAGTTGTAGTAGATTTTGCGGATTGGATTAAGGAACGCCCAGCCATAGGCGGCGCGCATCGTTACACCGTCCGTAGTATCGATTAGAACCATGCCGCAGGTGAACATAAACGGCAGCACTAAAATCATCCAAATCGGAACAGAAGAGGACACACCTATCCCGACGCTGATCGCGATAAGTGCTATTTCCGTTGCAGTATCAAAGCCTAACCCAAACAGGACCCCGATGGGGTATATCTGCCAGGGACGATTGACGATCTTAAAGAGCGGGCGGAAATATCGGTTGAGGAACCCTCGTTTTTCCAGAATTGCCTCAAGTTGAACCTGGTTAAGCCTGCCTTGCTTCATTTCCTTGAAGAGGCGGTAGATGTTCACCACGATGACTATGTTCACGATTCCCATAAGCAGTAGGAAGGTGCCCGAAACCGTCGTGCCGATAATTGCCCCGCCACTTTCCAAATCCGGTATGTGACCGATAACGGTTCT
This sequence comes from Candidatus Bathyarchaeota archaeon, assembly GCA_963833125.1. Classification (GTDB taxonomy): domain Archaea; phylum Thermoproteota; class Bathyarchaeia; order 40CM-2-53-6; family 40CM-2-53-6; genus FEN-987. Next base: position 3,881 of record CAWHWX010000023.1, read on the forward strand.
AGTTGCAAGAATCAATGCGACGATGAGCGCGACAACAATTGTCGAGTGTCCAAGCGAGAACCACAATCCTACAGTAAACGGCCGTTGATTATCCTGCATCAGCTTTCTAGTCGTATTATCGATCGCAGCAATATGATCCGCATCAACCCCATGCCGCAGACCGAACACATACGCAATTATGCCAAGGCCGGCGAGGAGCACCGATAGCTTACCAACGATGGCGGACGCTAGAAAACCAAAGATTGTGGCGAGAGCTATAATCGAATAAACAGTGACAATCTTCGCCTTCTCACTCCCTGAAAGCCCAACCGTCAACGAATGCCTCCTCCTGATCCTTTGCTCTCTGGGTAACATTAGACGAAATTACCCTGGAACGTGCAGTAATAAGAAGCGTTCAGACAGAAATCGGGTTGAGAAAACGAATAGAACAAGCTTTTCACTAAACCTATTCCAGTCATAACTCTCGCTGACTGGGTCAGCCTCACTTTTCCACTTGCCCCAGGTGGCTTCTACTTGGTAGAGAGGGGTTTATCAGTTCTAGCGCAAGTCTGCATCTTGTTGAATCTTGACTCAAAAAGAACCTAGAAGTCGCAGGGGTACGTTCTTAATGATTGTTGGCTTAGCCATTATTGCAATCCTGAGCCTAGGCTTCGTAGCCTACGCCTCTCTAAACCCGCAGAGGATGACGATTACGCAACAACAGTTCCTAACGAACACTCAGAACCAGTACGTTACTCAGACCGTAACCAGCGTCAGTACAGTCACGAACCTTGCAACGGTGACAACAGTTGCGAACGGTTTGTATACGGTGAATACTGGAGCCGGCCACATTGGATCTGGATCCTATAACTGTGGGAATTACGGGTGCACACCTCCCAGTCTTGGGGCGTATGTTAATCTGTGCACCTCATCCAGCGAAAATAATACGGTTCAATGTTCAGGCATACTCTCTGAACCTACAAATGGCTGCATTGAACTCGCAATCCCATACACAAACCCCGATCTCCTAGAAGCCACCGCCTACCAATGGTACACCCTAAGAAATGCCCCATCGACACTTCCGTCCCCTGGAACATGGGTCACCGTGACAGGCCAACTCTCACAGGGCTACACCCAGGGAACAAACGGCGCTGCCTGCCCGGGCACCTACATCAACGTGAACTCAATATCGCCCTGAAGCTGATATCGACTTACCTGCATCGTCACTTGTGTGATTGTTTCAGGAGAACGGCGCATAGGACGATCAATAGGCTTTGACCAATTAGGACTTGAACCGTACCAAGGGGAAACCATCCTGTGGACCAGGGTATGATTCTTCCTAGGAATACGTTGGGCATGCTTCTCGTGTCTATAAGCAGCAAGTTATCTACGATAGCAAGTACAATCAAGCCGACATTTGTCAACTTGGTCAGTTTACCTGAAGCGACAAGAAAACCTCCGAGAATATACACGATTGTTGCGATGAGGAAGTAGGCGCCTATCGCGGAGAACGGGAACATTGGATGAAAGGGGACCTGGCCTGTGGGCGGGGGTGGGGGTGGTCGGCTTCCGGCTGGTCTGAATAGGAAGGAGATACCTGGGGTGAGGGGAGCATGGCCATACGCCATAAGGAACGCATCCAACGCCACGATAACCCGCAGAAATCCAGAAGCAGCCACTCAACACACCGACTACAGCACGTAGTTAAACTTCGAATTAATAAGATATTCGCGTTTCTTAGGCTGGGAACGTTCTCGCTGAACCTCCTCACAGATAATTGCAACTACTCCCGTACGTTTCCTTCCTGGAATAATGCGATTCGATAGGGGAATATTTCGCCCCTGAATACGTTGTTCTTCACCGCTGGATCTCCAAGAAGGATCTGGTGGGCCGCTTCTACCGATTCCGAATTGAAGATAACTATTCCGAAGCTACTGGTGTCGGTATTTAGCGTTCTTCCAGCGAGAATCACAATTCCCTTTTCCATCAACGTCTTCAGGTAGGAAAAGTGTTGGGCAATTATTTCCTTCTCGTTCGTGGTTGGCCCTATCGTCAGTAATTCTGGACGCACAGGCTGAATTTTGTAAAGAAACTGCATTTACCCACCCACCGTTCTGGGCTCGTATTCCATTAGTTCCATCACCTGATTTTCTATATGTTCACCAAAGAGATCACGCACAATTGCGAGAGCCAAGTCTATGCCTGCACTGATCCCTGCCGACGTGCTCACTCGTTCTCCCCTCGTATATCTGACACCGGACAAGACTTGGATGTTTGGATATTCCCGAAGTGACTCGAATGATGAATGATGGGTCGTCGCTTTCTGGCCTGCGAGGATTCCAGCCTCTGCCAGAATAAGTGCCCCAGTACACACGCTAACGATCTGAGCACCAGCAGTACCCTGCTGGCGAACAAATGAAAGCGTTTCAGAGTCATTCTTGACTTCACGGGCACCCTTACCTCCTGGTACGATGAGCAATTCTAGGGGTGGACAATCACTAAAGCTGCAGTTAGGTTGCACCTGGAGTCCATACCTACAACGAACCTGACGGCCTTGCCGAGATTGTCACTATCTCGATTTGTCCCGTGAAACGTGCCGCCGCGCCGAACACCTCCAAAGGACCTGCAAAGTCCAATTCCTCCACATCATCGAATAGTAGTACCCCCACCCGCATCATAACGAGACACCAACATTGTCAACAAAATCGTTGGGGAACATAACAAACTTTCTAGCGTCCGCTAACGGCGAACGATGTTCGAAAACGGTGGAGACATTCACCAACAGGGAGCCGTCAAATGACGGTGAATTCACCACCAAATGAACACAATCCGCAATCACACCATCAATTCTCGTCAATTGCGAGAACCCAATTGCCGTCAGATCACGGGCGCCATCTAATACGGCCCATCGGAAATACGCCTAGAGAAAAATACTTCCACAAACTAAACGCAACAATTCTGAAAGAAAGAAACGATCTAACTTCTCGCACAATTTTGTGGAAATAACTAAATGAAAATCTCTCATGTTGACTCTAATGTGATTTGAATTGTCACAGAAAATTTGCAAAGAAATATTCGCAGGAATATGTTTAGCGATACTAGTTTACGTTACGCTATCCAGTACTATACCAATACTATTTGCAAACGTTCAAGCGCAGTCAGCACCCATATTTTCCGTCACATTGATTGCCCCAACAGGCGGCAACACGGTCAGGCGGCAATATGCGAGCATCATCACCGGCAACATGATAGCAGTCGGAATAGATGCGAAGCTTTTCTACGTGAACTTCGACCAGCTTGCAAACCGTTTGTTTGCTGCAACCGCTTCTCCTGGATCATCTTTCAGCCAAGGCGGTTATGATATTGGGTTCATCGGTTGGGGTTTTACGGCCTTCGTGCCCGATTTCAGAGGTAACTTCGACGGACGACCAGCGTATCTTCCGCCAACTGGCAGCAACTATGCGTATTACAACAGCCCCACCGTGAACGGGATATTTGACAAGCTATACACAAGCACCGACACGGCCACGCAAGTACAGTTAACGCATCAATTCCAAGAACAAATCTTCAACGATGCACCCTACAACTACATCTACGAAGCGATTGACCCAGTTCCCAGATCGTCGAAATTTACCGCTTGGGGCAACCAAGGCGTTTACAGTGAGGTTACGTTCCCCGACATACAGCATTGGGGAGGCTCAGACAGCCTCACAATGGCTGAAGCTAACGACATCTTCCCTGGAAACAACCTAAACCCAGCAGTAACATCTGCTTCGAACTCATTCTATGCACTCTACGTGTACGGAGCCATAATGGGTGGGTCATTGCAGGAAGCTGACCCTCGCTGCAGTTGCTACATACCCGGAACAGCTCAGAACATCACCTCAAGCCCGGACGGAACGACTTGGACAGTTAACATCAAGCCTGGTGTTATGTTCCAGGACGGTGTTGAGGTTACGGCAGACGACTTCGTGTTCACACAATATGCACTAAATAATCCCAACACAGCCAGCACAAGCCTCGGCAGCAATGTAGCCTATCTCGGAAGCAAAGTCACCTTCACGTTCCTGAACGGAACATCGAGGGTTGATGACAATACCGGTCCCGGAGTTCCTGAGACGGATGGTTGGTGGAAAGCCACTAGCAAGTACCAGTTCCAATTCCACATGCCTGCAGTCTATGCTTTCACTAGCGATACCTACGCTGCTCTCACTCCGTTCCCCATGCACATAATGGAGAAGTTTCCATTCTCTACTTGGGATAGCGCTCCCTTCAGCACGGCAAATGGACCTTACACCTACACTTGGGACACGAAGCAGTACGGAGGCTCGGGCAGCTACACTGCCACTGGTCCAGTGGGTGCCGGTCCTTACGAGTTGCAGAACTACGACTTCACCAACAATATCGCCACATTAACCAAATTCCCAGGATACTGGAACGCCACCGGATTGGAATCAATGGGACAGTTCTCAATTAACACCTACAAAGTTCAATGGATAAGCAACAAAGATTCCGCAATCGCCGCACTGAAGAACGGTCAAGTTGACCTCTTAGACTGGAACTACGCGCTCGCGAAAGACAGACCAACGCTCAACCAGCTTCCAAACCTGACCATCATTAACGCAACAGAGTTAGGTTGGCAGGAGATGGGGTTCAACATGAACAATCCAGTCTTCGGCACAGGAACGGCAACACCGGCCGGACAGAGCGATCCAACCAAAGCAGCTGAAGCAGCTCGAGATATCCGCAAAGCAATCAGCCACATGATACCTCGTGACCTGATCGTGAGCGATCTCTTAGCCGGAGCTGCTTATCCGCTGGCTAGTTTCCTCGGCCCAGGATGGGGCGTCTGGTACGACTCGACCCTCGCACCTGACAGCTACGACCTAAACGCCGCAGCATCGCTGCTACAACAAGCCGGCTACACAGTCAGCGTCACACCGCCCGCACCAATTGCTGAGGCGGGAAGTCCGATGCTGGGTAGTGGTTCAGTAACCATATCCGGTACTGGCCCCGCCGGCGAGCATGTTGGTGATGGTTCAGCAAAGCACTGATGGCGGTAACACGTGGGCTGATTTCGCTCCACTCTTAACCGACAACTCCAGCAGATATCAAACCTCAGTACCAGCACCACCCGCTTTCGGCTCGGTATGGTACCGAGCGAACTTCACCGGCATCGTACCAACACCCAGCATAGTGGCTGGAATCCAGAACGGCACAATTACGCTCAACGAGATGGAATACCAACAACTAACCAGCAACAGCACCAACTGGCTCAATCACCGAGTCCTATGGATCCCACCACCCGGCCAAACACAAACCACCGACCCCGTAACCGTCTCATCCGCGTCTACCGACGCAACGGTTGTAGCCGTACCGATCGTGATAATCGTTGCAATCGTAGGCGTAGCCCTCTGGATGCGAAGCCGCAAAAAGTCGTCTAAAGCGACCTGATATTCCCACCAGCGCGATAACGCATGGGTAACAGTGTCACGCCCCATGCGCTATCACTCCTTTTTTCTTCTCATAATTGAAGTCCACAATATCTCCCATGAAATCCAGTCACCTTCTTCTGACTCCTAACTTCTGGTTGTATTAGCCGTCAGGTGACGGCAATCGGTTAGTTTTTTGTGGGCAGCCTTTTGTGGTAACAGAATACTAGGATCCAGGATCCGTCTTGTACGAAGTAGCGTATCGAATCAAGCATGAAAATTGCCCATACAGTGCAATTTCGGCTAAGCATCCAAATACTAAGATTTGGCATTGGTGCAACTCTAAAGTCGACTTTTTCGAGATTCGAGGAGAGGGCTCACTTCAGGCCGCACGAGACTTGAAGCGACTCGTCAAGGAAGTTGGAAGAAACATGAAACTGGAAACTTTCGCAAAACGCGACGGACTCGTAATAACGGGATCGGTCATATGCCCATGTTACTTCTTGTTGCAGAGGGCCAATTCGACAATCATTCACTTCCAAATTGACCGTTACCATTGCGCGTGTATCGGACCGGCGATTCACGAAAACGGCTGGGAGTACCACCGAATTGCCGCCCCACATTCAACTGAGTTGAGGGGTTTGCTTGAAACACTCAGCAAGATGGGCGAAATGGAATTGCTTTTGAAAAAACAATACCAAGGAGATTTCGCACAGAACACCTATACGCTCTCCATTGCAGAATTGTTCCGCAAATTGACTGAGAAGCAACGACGAGCGCTCGTGAACGCCTTAGACAACGGCTACTATACAATTCCGAGGCGTACTACCGTGGGCAAACTCGCTGGTGCGAAGGGTGTCCCGCTGAACGACGTTTGAAGAGCATCTTCACAAGGCAGAAAGTAAAGTACTGCGATCCCTTGGTCCATACCTACGAGTTTTTGACCCTACTTAGCATCTAGATATCTCCTGATGCACAATAGGGAGCTTAGAGCTCTGAACGAATATCCCAAAACTCCGCTCGCCGACCCTCGCATCACTGACTTGCAATGGCTATCAGGTAACTGGACAGGATCGCATGGCGAGGATCAGATTGAGGAGTATTGGAGCCCTCTTACCGCGGGCACAATGATGGGAATGTTTCGCTGGATTCACGAAGGTCGCGTGAGATTTTATGAATTTATGACGATCGAACGAGAGGGCAGAGAACTCCTACTCCGGATTAAGCATTTCAACCCAGGCTTGCTCGGTTGGGAGGAAAAAGATACGTCCACCGAGTTTGTGCTCGTTCAAATTAGTCGAGATGAAGCAGTTTTTCTGGAACGTAATGTCAAGAAGCCGCCCGCACCGTGGATGATCTACCGACTTCAGGATAATCAGACGTTGATCGCATACTTCGAATTCGAAAACGGGACCGTGAGTGAGAAAGACATGTTCATTTTCAAACGTTAACAACGACGGCGGTAAGCACTAGGTTAGTCGAGCACGGGAGTGTCGTTCTGCTGGCGATTGCCCCATCTGGAGTATATTTCGTCAGCTACCTCTTTGACCGTCTCTGCGGCTGTGTCGGGTTCGAATGATATCACCAGGAATCCATGGCCAGCGCGAACTATTAGAATTGAGATTTTCTCGTGGTAAACCACGATACCCGTCAGCGATCCATACCAAGGTTCGTACTTTTTTAAGAAATCCGTGATCACGTGTGGGCCTATTGCTAAGAATTGGTCATCTAGTTCGTCCGGGGAAATGCTTCGAGCTCCATCGCGCATTCTCTGGAAGATCGGATCGCCGAACTCAGACGCCAATTCAACGCATCTAATCTTTGGATGCATACTGAAGAGTACTTCGGGGGTGATTTCGCTTACGCCCTTAGAAGTTGAGAGAGTCATAACACAAACCTATGGCACGACGTCAAGAGCATATTTGGCTAATTATGTCTTCTTAGATCTCAGTCCCATCCGTCTGCTTGGGGGAAGAAAAATGAGTATTCCCGCAACTTCCTTCATTGCGTTTAGGCAGCGTTTCTCCTAGTGCGCGCTTTCGCTATTTATGAAGTATCTAGATGAATACAATGAAGTAGATGAAGACCAGACGAGATATGCGACAGTCATGGCGGCAGGACGCTCTAGATCGATTCCCGATTCGTAGTGTCCCGATTTTCTAGTCGTCCCTATTACAGCTGAAGCCGAATCATTATTCTAGCTCAGTAAGTGCATGGAATCCTAGGATTGGGTCGTTCCGATGACAAAGAAACTCTTCTGGGAGGACATGTACGCAAAGAGTTCCAAGCAAAAGTGTTTTCGGTTACGGGCAATCAAGTCGTGCTGGATCAGACGGCATTCAACCCTCACGGGGGCGGTCTAGTTGGCGACATTGGATGGTTGGACACAGTAAAGGTCGTGGACACCGTCAAGGGTGACAACGATTCCATCGTACACGTGTTGGACTCGCCCGCAAGTTTCCCAGTTGGGGCCGAAGTGCAAGGAAAACTCGAATGGGAAAGACGATACAGAATCATGAGAATGCACACATCTGCACATCTCCTCAGTTCAATCTTCCATAAACAAACCGGCGCCCTCATCACTGGCAATCAAATACAACCGGACAAATCCAGGCTTGATTTCAGTTTGGAAGGCTTTGACAGAGATAGGATGCTCACCTATTGCAGCCAGGCCAACGACGCCATCGCGAAGAATCCTCCCGTGAAGACTTACTTCATGAAGAGGGAGGAAGCGTTGAAAATCCCAGGCATCACGAAATTAGCTACTGCCGCACCACCTGATGTGCAAGAGCTCCGTATAGTGGAGATCGAAGGATACGATATTCAAGCAGACGGCGGCGTACACGTTAAGAGCTTGAACGAAATCGTAAAGATAGACCCACTGAAATTCGAGAACAAGGGCAAGAGCAATAGAAGATTGTATTTTACTATTCCATGATCATGTCCAGATGATCCAGGCTCGAATAGACTCACTTTTGAAGTGCGGTTAAGGGAATATAGCGCGCTTCAGCACGATCTCAAGCGTGTTCTGATTCGAAAGTGTTGAACCCGCCAGCGTAACTCTACCATTAACCTCGACCACAGGAATCACGTTCTTGTAACGTTCATACATCTCTGAACTTTCTGTTATGTCTCTCGTTGATATTTCTAGGGGGCGCTCGGTCGCAAGTTTCTCTAGAGTAGAGATTACATTTTCACAGAGGTGGCAGCCTTCTTTCGTGTAGACAACTACGGTGGTCATCTTGTTCACTGGGACGGATCGTTTGTCCAGTATCGTTCCGGAAAAGAAGGAATAGAAAAAAGGTTTCGTTGGCCCAACCGTCAAATATTTTACTTGACGAGTTCGCCGGTTGCGAATCGGGGACCAACGGTGTTAATCTTGACCTTCACCTTATCGCCAGGTTTGGTTTGGGGGACGAAGACTACGAAGCCTTCAATCCTTGCGACACCATCGCCACGGCGACTAGTCTCCTTGATTTCAACTTCGTATTCCTTCCCTTCCTCGACTGGCTTATGGAAGGAACGTTCATAGCTCATGCGTTTCACCTCGACTTTTCGTTCGTTCAGCTAGTTCGTCGGGAGAAAACTGGCGCGTCGGAACGTTTGATCACGTATAAGACGGTCGGCTTCAGCCCGTACATCATAGCTTACAATCACATGGACTCGTTGAAGCTAATAATCCTACCTAGCTAATCGACGATTAATACAGTGCATCGCTATTAGCGATGTAGATGTGTACCACAAGGTGCACATTTCTAGATTCTCGCTTCAATTTTCGAATCAGTCGATTCACGTAAGAAGGCTTTTATTGGCTGCGCTTGCTGTGACGACGTTACAACACTACCAGTATACTTTCTCACGGAGGTGAACAACGCTTGACAGAACAAAGATCAGTAACAGAAAGGCCTCCTTCCACCAGAGGTAATATTCCATCCAACACAGTCCTCATTGGCCAAAAACCGCTCATGGCTTACGCTACCGCAATCGTGATGCAAATCAACAGTGGCACTAAGGAACTTTCCGTAAAGGCGCGAGGCCGCGTCATTTCAAAGGCAGTTGACGTGGTTGAGGTCTGCCGCAGACGCTTCTTCGAGGGCAAACTCGAAATTAAGGACGTCAGCATCGGGACTGAAGTGCTAGGTGAAGAGGGCCAAACGAGAAACGTCTCCACGATTGAAATTAAGCTAACCAAGAAAGCTTAAACGTTTTGACCGTGGACATCTAAAATCCTTTTTTCTTGATTTTATTTTTGAAGTTCAGATCGGATCGCTTCGAAATAGTCGAGCGATTCCGGGTTACTGAGCGCGTCTCGATTTGAGATAGGCCTGCCGTTCATAATGTTCCTGACCACGCTCTCCACTTTCTTCATGTTAAACGTGTACGGGATCGCTGGAACCTCGAGAATAAGCGCCGGCACATGACGCGGTGAAGCATTCTCACGTAAAGCTTTCCTTATCCTTTCCTTCAAATCCTCTGTTAGGCGATGGCCAGGGGATAGTTGAATGAAGAGTATGATGCGTTGATCGTCTTTCCAGTTCTGCCCAATTACAAGGCTGTCGGCAATTTCAGGGAACTTTTCAACGGTGCTGTAGATTTCCGATGTACCAATTCTGACGCCTGATGGTTTTAGTACGCTGTCTGAACGACCGAGAAAAGTTACTCCTCCGGTATCAGTGTGAATTACTATGTAATCGCCGTGTCTCCAAACGTTCTTCCCTTCAGCCGCATAATAATTGAAGTAGGCCTCCTTGTAGTTCTCGTTGTTCCGGTCGTTCCAGAAACAGAGAGGCATTGAGGGTGACGGAGCTTCACAGACGAGTTCCCCCTCCCGGTCGAATACAGGGTTACCACGTTCATCGTAGGCTTCGACTTTCATGCCCAGCCCAAGACCTTGAAGCTCACCAGCATAAACAGGGAGCGTGGGGCTACCTCCGGCAAAGCAGCCGTTGATGTCCGTACCGCCTGATATCGAATTAAAGTGCAAGTCCTGTTTAACTTCCTTGTACACCCATTCGAAGCCTTCCGGGGAGAGTGGGGATCCTGTCTGGGAGATTTCTCTCAATGAGGACAGGTCGTATGTATGCCCGGGTTTGGCGTTTATGCTCCTAAGATAGTTAATGTAGCTTGCACTGCAGCCGAAGGATAGTTATTTTTTCATCTCGGGTTAGCTGCCACATCCGTCCCCAGTCTGGATAATTCGGGTTACCATCGTAGAGGAGTATGGTTGGACCGACTGCTAACGAACTCATGAGCCAGTTCCACATCATCCAGCTCGGGGACGATATGTACGTAATTCTATCTTTGCGGTTTAGGTCGGAGTGGAGTAGCAATTCCTTTAGATGGTTGAGCAGAACACCTGCTCCTTGAACCATACACTTTGGTTTGCCGGTCGTGCCGGATGAGAACATTATGTAAACTGGATGGTCGAAGGGAAGTTGCTCAAATTGAATCTCAGTTCGCTTCGCGGATAGGAATTGATCGAAAGGTACCGCCTTAGGGATTTGGTCTGCTGTTGATTCGTTATCTACATAGGATGCCACTACTATTTTTTCAATTGAAGGGGTCCCGTCAGCAACTTTTCGGGCGTTCGAGAGAGTATCGAAGACATGGTTTTTGTAGAAGTAGCCGTCGACAGTGAAGAGAACTTTTGGTTCGATTTGTTGGAACCGGTCCAAAACTGCTGCAGGACCAAGTTCTGCACCGCACGAGGTCCATACAGCGCCGAGGCTCGTAGCTGCGAGCATGGCGACTGCGGTTTGAATAATATTCGGCATGTAGGCACAAACCCGGTCACCCGGACGTACTCCCAGCTCACGTAGGGAACCTGCTAATCGTGCCACTTGATCATAGAGTTCTGCGTATGTAACCTGGTTAGTCTTTCGCGTCTCTCCTCTAAATATGAAAGCTGCTCGCTCATCCCTGTGCCGCAGCAGATTCTCAGCGAAATTCAGTCGCGCGCCGACGAACCATTTGGCACCGGGAAAGTTGGCAAGGTCGTCGACGACCTGATCGTATCTTCGAGACGATTTAATGCCTGCATATTCCCACATTGCAGCCCAAAAGTCGGGAATCGCTTGAACTGACCATTTTTGCAGTTCCCGATAGGATTCGAGTCTCGTTCCGTTTCTCTCGTTCACGAACTGTATGAATGCAACCATGTTGGAGCGATTGACACGTTCCTGCGAAGGCGTCCAGAGTAATTGTCCCAAGGGGTCCCCTCCATACCTTTGAGGATTCTTACCAATCTAGAGAGTTAGGGTATTGTATCCGTGTTTTAGACTTCGTTATTTCTCAACTAACGTTTAAATGGCAGTATGGCTCAGAGCGTACACGAACGGAAACCGTGCGGACGATAGAGAAGTTCTGCACAGCGAAACACAAACGCGGTTATCCCCGAAACGTGGAAGCTTAGCTGTTCTGTTTTCTGAAAGCGGTTTACGTAGGAAACAAGAAGTTAGAATGCAAAAATTCGAAGAACTCCCGATAGCGGGAGAAATAGTTCAGAGCCTGAACGAAATTGGTCTTCGGGAAATGTTCCCGATTCAGGCTGCCGCAATCCTTCCCCTATTACAACGCAGGGATGTGATTGGACAGGCAAAAACAGGTACAGGCAAGACCGCAGCCTTTGGTATTCCCATGGTTCAGGGAGTCGATAAGTCATTAGACGCAGTTCAAGGCCTTGTTCTAGTTCCCACAAGGGAATTGGCAGTTCAAGTTGCATCCGACCTCAACAAGTTCGGAAAGCATCTGTCGGTCAGGTCCCTCGCCGTCTACGGCGGCCAACCAATCTACGGTCAAATGGAGGCACTCCAAAGAACGGTGCACATCGTGGTTGGAACACCAGGTAGAATAATCGACCATCTCCGGAGAGGAACCCTACTCCTCGAAAACGCGAACTTCGTTGTTCTCGATGAAGCCGACCGCATGCTCGACATGGGCTTCATAGAAGACATCGAATTCATCCTAAGCCGAACATCTCCAGACAAACAGACCGCAATGTTCTCTGCAACCATGCCGGACGAGATCCTTTCTCTAGCCTCCAGGAACATGTACAACCCCGAGAAGATTTTAGTAAGCAGGGACGAAATTGCAGTTGAAGAGATCGAACAACTCTACCGACAAGTGGACCCGGAACGCAAGTTTCAGGCTCTCTGCGATATTATGGATCAAAAGGCAGTCGATCGGGCCCTGATCTTCTGCTCAACTAAGATCGGGGCAGATCGCCTTGGATACAAGCTTAGCAGAGTGCGAAGAGACGTGGCGGTAATACATGGCGACCTTACTCAACCTCAACGTGAACGAGCCTTAGAGAATTTCCGTAGAGGCCGGGTTCGGTTCTTGGTGGCCACTGATGTTGCATCACGCGGGCTAGATATCAGCGGTATAACTCATGTCGTGAACTACGACGTGCCCAGCGACCCGCTGCTTTATTTCCATAGAATAGGCAGAACAGGCCGCGCAGGCGCAAGTGGCGTAGCAGTAACCCTAGTCTCTCGCCGCGAAATGATGGACCTAAGACGGATACAGAGCATGACCAATACTAGGATGCATGAGTTACCTGAACAATGGAATCGTGAACCGGTAAGAAACACATCTCCAGATTTCCATCGAGTTCCGTTTGCTCATGCGGCCCAGTAAAGCTAACATTGAATAGATACGCTATCAACCTGAACCACTGAGAGTGAAAAACACGCCAAGACAAATTAGAAACAGAAATGTTCGCTCTGAAATGAAAACCTTAGAATGCTTACGCTGCCATAGAATGGTCAGGCTAGACGAATACAAATCCCACCTGTCCACATGTGGCGTTGCCCCGGTTGCCCCGGAACCCACCGCGACCCCACCCGTGCCCGACGCATCTCCAACAAAACAGGAAACTTAAACTCCGCTCTCAGCGTAGGTACTTTGTCTTACCATCCTCGTACCCTAAGACTGTTTGAAGTCCGTCCATATCTGGAATATTTTCGTAATCCCCTCTAACCGTTGCCGTTAGGGCAGCGCTGGTCGCCGCAGCACGTAAGCTGTCCTTCAATTTCCAACCGTTGAGTTGTGTGGCGAGAAAAGCCGCTGCGAACGCGTCTCCTGCACCAGTCGCATCTTCTATGTGCGATGGGATCATGGGTTGGGTTGCTGTCTCTCCGCTTGAACTCGCATACGCCCCGCTTTCCCCAAGTTTCACGATGACGGTTTTGACTCCGGCCTTATGAAGAGCCCTCGCAATCTCGTCAGGTTGATCTTCTCCTAGAATGATCTTTGAATCGGGGCTGCTTGTGAAAACGATGTCCGCCATCTTACAGAGAGGGAGTAGAGTTGAACGAGCAACCTCCGTGTTCCATAGCTTCAGGCGCACATTGGTATCTAAGGAAACCAAAACGTTACTTTCTTTCGCGGCCTTTACCGCAACAACTGTTGCATCCCTGGCACTATCGCTGAGAGCTGGTGTAATGCCCGTAACGTGGAAGATTTTCGCGGATGAGACATAATTCTCGTCAACATCGTTTGCGCTTAACCTACTTCCTGCGGAATTCTTTCGATAGTAGAATGCTTCACTCTTCTCGGGTATGGGATAGCCACGCTGAATGAAGAACAATCCAGTCGGAAATTGTCGGTCAACCACAACATGTGACGTGTCCACTCTCTCAGCTCGGAGTGCACCGAGTAGGAATATGCCAAATTCATCGTCCCCCACTCTCGAGATTATGCCAGAGCTACATCCAAGCCTGGAGACACCGATTGCAACGTTCCCCTCAGCTCCGGCAGCGTGCTTCTCAAATAATCCAACGTCTCTAAGCGGCCCTCGAGTTACTGCGTTCATTTGAACCATAATTTCGCCCATGCACACTACGTCGGGCAAAGGTTCACTCGCTCCTGAGAGTATGGCTCTCTGAAGACAACCCACTATTCAAAATATGTGTAAGGAGCAGAGATCAGTGGGCTGAATGCCGGAGGGTTTCAAGTCGGGTTCACTAAAAAAGTTGGGCGAGCATGAGGTAATACGAATAATCGAAAGCGCTCTCGGTGCGAACCCGCGAACGGTAGTTGGTTTCGGCGATGATGTTTCCGCGGTAAGGCTTGCGAAGCACCAGCTTGCGGTGCTGAAGACTGACATGTTGGTTGGCAGCACGGATGTTCCCCCTGGAATGAGTATGAGGCAAGCTGCTCGAAAGGCTGTCGTGGCAAACATCAGTGATCTGGCAGCAAAGGGAGCTCGGCCGATTGCGGGAATTGTTGCCCTCGGGTTACCCTCGACGCTTAGGAAGAGGGACGTGATGGAGATTGCTGGTGGGTTGGCTGGGAGTGCTAAGGAATATGGATTCCCACTAATCGGCGGCGACACTAACGAATCGAAAGATCTCGTGATATCGATCGCATTGTTCGCTCTTATGGACGAGCGACGAATTGTTCTCCGTTCCGGTGCAAGAGTCGGTGACATAGTCGCCGTGACAAGCGACTTCGGGGCCGCATCGGCCGGGTTGAAAGCGCTGCTGGAGAGAAGAGTTATGCCAAGCAAGTTGCCCCGAGCCTTGGCTAAAGCCATCTACCATCCCAGAGCGGAATTGGAGTTGGGTCTACGACTTGCTGCTTCAGGAGTAGTCAGTGCATCAATAGACTCAAGCGACGGCCTAGCCTGGAGCCTCCACGAATTATCAAAGATGAGCAAGGTCGGAATACAGATTCAACACGTACCGATCAGCAGAGCTGCGAAGAAGTTCGCTTTCAGATACCGATACAAAGCGATTGATCTGGCACTATATGGTGGAGAAGAATACAACCTCATAGTAACTATCCGACCCAACCATCTTCGAGTTGCACAAACGGCGGCGCGAGGAAGGTTGAAACCGATCGGCGTTGTAACCTCCAAGATCCAAAGGCGTAAGCCTCGTGAAGAATGAACGTAAATTCAAGATTGCGATGAAAGGATGGGAACACTTTCGACAACGAAAATAGGTTAGAAGCTTCTGAGGAAGCGATTTCGAGTCGGAACCATGACGAAATTCAAGATACCCTACTACCAGCAAACTTCTGATTTTAGTTGCGGGCCAGCTTGCGTCATAATGGTGATGAAGCATTTCGAACCACGGTTGGAACTCGGAAGGGCGCTAGAGTTCGAGATTTGGCGCCAATGTAACATGATCGGGATAAAGGGTGCCGACCCCTATGGACTGTCCGTTCCATTGATCGATGCAGGATACGAAGTTCGCCTACTAACTCAACGCAGAAAAATCATCGATGCTGCACCCTGGAAGAGAAGATTACGCAGACACTTCCCTGCCGAGGAAATCGAACTTAGCTTATTCGGAATGAAACAGAACCAAAAGCGAGCTCTTCAGAGACACCTTCAGGTCACATTCAAGCGACCTATGGTTGGCGATGTCGTGCGAGGCGTTAGAGAGGATTTCGTTCCTATTGCCCTCGTGCACATGGGCGTTGTGCACTCTTTGAACATCCCACATTGGGTAGTGGTCACTGATGCTGACGAGAGTTCTGTAGTCTTCAACGATCCCTATCCACCCAAAGGACGAAAAGGATTAAAGTTATCCCACGCCAAATTCCAGAAAATACTTGATGATATCGGCGTAAGAATAGGGCTTAGCCCTTCAATCCTTTTCGTTCGCCGAAAATGACTCCTCGATGAGATTTTACTAGAATCAGCTTCGGAAATCAATAGTGAGGCTAAAACCCACCAAAACCTCCCGGAGCCTAAGCTGAAAATGTTTGGATTTGACCCTTAGACTCGCAGGCGAATCAGGCGATGGAGTCATTCTCGCAGGGGAGGTCCTGACGTACGCGCTATCTCGAATGGGTTTGAAAATTTTTACATTCAGAACATATCCTTCCTCGATTCGCGGAGGTCAGTGTATGTATCAGATTCGAGCGAGCGACTGGCATGCCTATTCTCAAGGAGACACATTGGATGTACTTGTAGCATTCGACACCGAGGCTGTATCGTCTCACGTGAAGGACCTGAAACCCGAGGGAGAGCTGATATTTGACCAAGACCGAACCCCAAGAGATTCACCGGCCCTACCAAAACGCGCATTTGGCGCGCCATTCACATCGATCGCCAGGAATGAGCTTGGATTCCCAAAGGCCAGAAACATAATCATTGCAGGATATGCAGCGGGAACCATCGGCATCTCCGAGACGATCATGAAGGAAGTCATAACGGGAAAACTAGGATCACGCGGAGACGCCATTCTTGACAAAAACGTTTCGGCAAATCGGTTAGGGTTCAATCTCGTCCCAAAGGAAACGATTCAGCCTCTGCCTACTGGAGAAGCGAATAAGATCGTATTGTCTGGGAACGAAGCGATTGCACTCGGCGCAATAGTCGCGGGCTGTCGATTCTATGGGGGTTACCCAATCACACCCGCCAGCGACATTTTCGAATCGCTCGTAGATCTTCTACCCGAAGTTGGCGGCCGCATCTTCCAGGGCGAGGATGAGATGGCGTCAATCGGCGCCGCGATAGGCGCCTCCTACGCGGGAACAAAGGCTATGACAGCAACTTCCGGCCCTGGCTTCTCACTGATGACCGAAATGATAGGGATGGCGTCTATGGCAGAGATTCCAATCGTAATTGTCGACGCGCAGAGAGGTGGACCCTCAACTGGATTACCGACGAAGACCGAGCAATCGGATCTCAATCACGCATTGTTCGGAGGCCACGGCGATGTCCCCCGGATAGTGCTCGCACCTGGAAGTGTCGAAGACTGCTTCTACCAAACAATCCGAGCGTTTAACTTGGCAGAACTGTACCAGCTTCCAGTTATTCTGCTAACAGACCAGTCGTTGGCTCAATGCACGGAGGGTGTGTCCCTACCGGATATTGATAACCTGCATATTGTGAACCGGGAAAAAGCCAACGTGAGTGATGAAGGCAGGTTTCTGCGGTATGCAGTCACAAACAACGGTGTGTCCCCGATTTCAACTCCGGGCGAGGCCGGAGGCGAATACGTCGCCGAGAGTGCAGAACACGACGAGCGGGGTCGAGTCAACTTCGGCACAAATACTCATTCTCAGATGACGGCGAAGAGATTCAGAAAATTAGAGACAGCTGAAAAGGAGCTTGCAGATGACAAACTCAATTTCATGGAAGTCGACGACCCTGAAGCGAAGCTCGCCGTGATTGGATGGGGTTCAACACAGGGGCCAATCCATGAAGCTGTTCTCAAGGCGAAAAAGAAACTTATTCGAGTCAAATGGCTGCAATGCAAAATGCTCAGCCCGCTTCCCAGAGAGAAGATAAACGCCTTCCTCGTAGGAGTAGACCACGTTGTGGTCCCTGAACTAAACTATACTTCGCAATTCGCGAACTTATTGCGTATGAATTTCGCGATCGAACCGATTCCGATTACGAAAACTGAAGGTATGCCTTTCACGCCGGGTGAGATATTACAGAAAATAGAGGAGCTGGCGTAAAGTTGACGGGTCCAGCATCCGGCGAATACAGGTCCGATTATAACCCTAGCTGGTGTCCCGCCTGCGGAGATTACGGAGTTCTCAAATCAATCGATATGGCGTTCCATGAACTTGCGTTGCGCCGCGAACAGGTGGTGGTCGTCTCAGGAATCGGTTGCAACGGCCGATTCCCACATGGCTTCAGAACTTACGGTTTCCACACTCTTCATGGGCGGGTGCTCCCCATAGCCCAAGGAATCAACATGGCTCAGCCTAGACTAAGCATAGTCGGGATAGCTGGAGATGGAGATGCGTTCGCCATAGGCGGAGGACACGTTCCGCACGCGGCGAGGAGGAACCCAGACCTAGCGTACATAGTGCTCGATAATGGAATATTTGCGCAGACTAAAGGCCAACCATCCCCCACGACCGCCCTAGGCTTCAAAACAAAAACGACCCCAACCGGCAACCAAGACGACCCAATAGACATCAGCCAACTCGCGCTTGCATATCACGTCTCATTCCTTGCAAGAGGCTTTCCAGGCAAACCAAACCACTTGGCACACATTATCGCAGAAGGCATCAAACACCGAGGCTTCGCCCTCATACACGTGTTGAACCCATGCCCAACGTTTCACGACACTTGGAAAGAGTATTCAGCAAAATATCTGAGATAGGCCCAGAACACGACCCTACAGACCTCGAAGCAGCCCGAAAGTTACTTGAAAGGAATGACAAAATCCCGATAGGCGTCATCATCAAACAGGAACGGCCCACCCAGGAAGAACGAGTAATAATCCCACCTGGGTCTAGCTCCGACGTGAAGAGCATACTAGCCTCGTTCCGATGATCTGTACCCTTCAGTTAGGCACCATACATGACCCTGGTGTATGCATGCATTGCCCCTCACGGCAGCGAAGCAATTGAGCAACTTGCAACAAAGGCCGCAGCGAAGAAGTTCCTGAAAACAAGAAACGGATTGCGTAGACTTGCGTCAGATGTAGGAAAAGCAAAGCCAGATACAATTGTGATAGCAACTCCGCACAACCTCAGATTGATTGGAAAAATCGGCATTGTACTCTCCGAAAATTCCACAGGAACCCTACAGGCATCCCCGCGAAACAAGAAAACAGTCAGCCTCAAAGCCAAATGTGACGCGAAATTCGCGAGCAACTGCTCCAACGCTCAGCTAGAAGACGCCTGCCCGTCGTCGGTGCGCATTATGGAACTACCGAGGGGATCACTTCGGACATGCCTATGGATTGGGGAACGCTGGTTCCTCTATGGTTTATGATGCCTCGATGCAGAAAGAAACCGAAAATTGTCATAGTGACGCCTTCGCGCGAGATTCCATTATCTAAGAACGTTGAATTTGGTGAAATAATAGCCGAACAAGCAGAGTCTAATCGAAACAAGAGAGTTGTCTTCGTTGCGAGTGCCGATCAGGCACACGCCCACAAAGAGAACGGGCCATACGGCTTCAACAGACAAGCAAAGGACTACGACAGAATGGTGCTAGAGGCGTTACTCAGGAACCGAATAAGCGCAGTCATGACTTTCAAGCAGAGTTTGGTTCGGGCAGCGAAGCCTGACAGCCTATGGCAAATGGCCATGCTGGCCGGAATCGCGGATAAGATCAACCTAAGGTCAGAAATTGTCTCCTACGATGTCCCAACTTATTTCGGAATGATATGCGCAAGGTTTCGAAGAGAATATTGAAAATTTTGATTGGTTAGGTCCAGTGACCCGTGAGCCAAATTCCCTGGATGTTCGTTCCGTTGTGGTAGCTTAACAACGTTGTAAAGTACTTACTTGGCACGTTGTCAGAGTTCTTGGTCAATACCGGGCCGGTAATTACTGGCTGCGTTTTGCTGGTTTCAGAATCGCTACAGTAGGTTACCGTGACCAAAGTATTGCCGGAACCTGTATCCACTTCGAACCACCATTACTCAGTTTGAGGATAGAATATGATTTCATCATGGCGTTTAGTGGGATGCGTCGCTGCGCTGCTTGCAGTAGTTGCCATTGCTACCTCTCGGTATTTCCTTCTGGTCCCCATAGTCTACCTGGGCCTCTG
Source organism: Candidatus Bathyarchaeota archaeon (assembly GCA_963833125.1). Taxonomy (GTDB): domain Archaea; phylum Thermoproteota; class Bathyarchaeia; order 40CM-2-53-6; family 40CM-2-53-6; genus FEN-987. The sequence continues at coordinate 23,771 of CAWHWX010000023.1, forward strand.
GAGAATCGTACTATCTGAAGCGTTTACTCGCCTCGATCCATTGAAACACATAACGTGAACATTCCCTCAGTGCATCATCCCGGTTCGCGAACGAAAGGGTTCATGACGAGTAGTTCGGCATTGATAGAGGGGCCGAAGCAGCCATCGAATGTTCTAAGCCGTTGGCCCCAGGTTTGTGAAGCGAGGCCGTCTGTATCTCAGAACTGGAAAGCAAACAAAAGCCATTTCCTCATTGATTCCTGACCGCTCGCGAACAAAAAAACTTGCAATGAGTCGATCGATGATGCTTGAAAAACCGAAGCTCTTCGGCAACCTGATCACTCAGGTGATTCGGCCCGATCTGTGTACCTTCTGTGGAGCCTGCATGGCCTCTTGTCCCGTCAACATTCTTTGGCCTGTCGGAGAACAGCCAACACTAGTCGGGGCTTGTGCACTCTGCGAGATCTGCTACTACCAATGTCCCACGGTGGATTTCTCGAAAGAAGACGTTGAGGTTTTCCTATACAACCGAACCAGACGCCCCGACGAACCCTTCGGAATCTCTCTTGGAACGTTCGTGGGCAAGGCAAGTAGAAAGGAAATTCAAAGCCAAGCTCAGGATGGAGGCATCGTCACTGCCCTTCTCGCGTATGCAGTTGGAGAGCAAATTGATCGACGCCGCAGTTGTGGCGGGAAGAGACTCGAAGTGGCGGGCAAGGCCAGAAGTTGCAACGACGTATTCTGACTTGGTAAAGGCGGCTGGAACGAAATACACGCCGAGCCCAACTTTGCTTGGCGTGCAGTCAGCTTTGAATGAATACCAGAAAAATAGGATTGGCCTAGTGGGAACACCATGCCAAATTAGAGCTGTGAGAAGAATCCAGACTTCGCCCTTGGGCAATATCCGATTGGCACAGGCAATGACGCTGTCGATAGGCTTGTTCTGCATGGAAAGCTACGCGTACGGCAAGCTCGTTGGGGCGTTTGTTACGAGCAGAGGAATCGACCCGGCCACTATCACTCGAATGGGAATCAAGAAAGGCTCCTTCATAGTATGGTCGGGAGAGAACGAACTCTTGCATGTGCCCCTGAAGGAAGTGGATTCATTCGTAAGAAATAGTTGCAAGCAATGCGATGACTTCACCGCTGAATACGCCGACATCTCAGTTGGCGGAATAGGTTGTCCACTTGGCTATTCCACCGTTATAGCGAGAACCGAAAGGGGATTCGATCTGTTGAAAAACGCTGAGAAGGCTGGGTACGTAGAACTCCGCAAACTCAAACCCGATGAGAAAGGATATCTCAAAGTCGTCAACATGTCCCAAACAAAACGGCTGAGAACCGCAATCAAGCCAATCTAGCGGCATCCGTCAGAACAGAAGTCAATTTCCCACTTAAATTGAAGCCTCGCGATTACACATCGGAGACTGGTCATTGTCCCAAGTAGATTTCAAACTCGACCCTAGCTTGAAGCTTGGTCCCGTATGTTTAAGGGTAAATGATCTGGACTCGATGCTTTCATTTTACAAGCAAGAGTGGGGTCTCAAATTAATCCGACATGATGGGAACTTCACGGCACTCGGCAGCGGACAATCTAAGGAACCGATCCTCATTCTCGACCATGATGAGAAGGCGTTGAAACCTCCCGCTGATGGGGCTGGGTTGTATCACTACGCACTCCTTGTCCCCGACCGAAAGAGCCTAGCTACAACGTACCTCTCGCTCGGAAACAATGGCGTAGTCTTCGACGGTTACGCGGACCACAATGTCAGCGAAGCGCTCTATCTGAGTGATCCCGAAGGCAACGGAATCGAAATCTACGCTGACAGGCCGAGAAGCGAATGGAAATTTGAAGATGGCGAAGTTCAGATGGCAACTCAACCCTTGGACCTAGAATCAATCATCAAAGAACTTCCGAAGGGGGCACATGATGAGAAGGCTGGAATGGTCGAAGGAACTCGGGTCGGTCACGTGCACTTAAAGGTTACTGACCTGCAGGCGTCGATAACATTCTACAGGAATGTTTTGGGGATGGATTTAATGAGCTATTTGGGAAGCGCGGCCTTCCTTTCAGTTGGAGGTTACCATCATCACATTGGCATGAACACATGGGAGAGCCTCGGCGGACCAAGAGCGGAGAAATCTTGGCTGGGCCTAGAGTACTTCGTTCTCAACATCCCACGAGCAAACCTGAACGAACTTTCTTCTAGGCTTGGTGGAAATTTGAGCGAACAAAGCGACGGGCCTGGGAGAGTTTTCGTCTCTGATCCTGATGGAATCCAATTAGTCTTTAGCGCATTTTGATCTTTGAGCTCTCAGATTCGCTTACCACAAAACATGACTCCCTGCAGCCGAAAAGCGTGTACCGCCTACTCGCAATGAAATCGTATACCCTATCCGCTAATGAACTGCTGAATAGACTGCACACTAGCTTAAACGGAACAAGAAGCCTGCAAACCTCTGCGATTGCAGCCGGTCCCGCTGATTAGAGAACCGTCCTCTCGGATTAGGTGCATTCGACCTTGGAACTCTCGGTCGCTCATTCCATATTTCCTCCTCGACCCTAGGGCAAGTTTTTGGAACGGCTCATATTCGAGCGCACGGCTTCCATCAATTAAGGTGAGAAACCGGACGGCGCCGGTACAGAGATTGCAGATCCCATCGTAAATCACGTGCGGCCTTTGAATCAAGGTGAATTCCCAACACGGGCTGTCATTAATTCAATGACCCTTGTTTATGCTCGCGTAGAGCAAGTCACCGACGTTCATGGGTGGAGGCGTGTAGAGATGAGTAAACTTGCATTCATCACAGTAAGTTCTTCGACACTCGACACAGAAGCCTATTGGCCGTTTTCCACTTCCACAGGAACAGGTTTGCATGCTCATGAAACTCGACACTCCTCTACGAGCTGAATAATACCGAACTCATGAGCAACTCAATCAGCCATCACTTCTTAAGGAGATGGGAGGAGGCGGTTGGATTATATAGCGTCCTACACGTGATTTTGACTTCATGTCTCAGAATCAAGTCATAATGGAGATCGCTGAGAAGTACAAGCCGCTATGGGCTCTGGATAGTGTAAGTGCACTCCTTGAGTGGGACATGGAAACCTACATGCCACTCGGATCTTCGGCACCGAGAGGCTTCGCACTCGCTCAAACCCAATTGATCAAGCAGGAGCACATGGGCAAGTTAGTTGACTTAGCGCAAAAGGCAGAAAAGTCGTCCGGGCTTAATGATTACGAAAAGGGGTTTGTAAGGGTACTAAGACGCGACTTGGATTATTACTTGAAAGTTCCTCCAAAGCTTTTGGAAGACATCATCAGAACGGCGACTGAAGGCACTGTTGTCTGGAGAGAGGCTAGGCAGAAGTCGGATTTTTCGTTGTTCCAACCATACCTTGAAAAAATGGTTGGATTGAAGAGAGAGGAAGCGGAGAAACTTGGTTACACGGGACACCCGTATAATGCGTTGATGGATAGGTTTGAAGAAGGACTTACGACGAACGATGTGGACAGAGTATTTTCTCCGATGGCTTCTGCACTGAAGGGGATCCTCGACAAGGTCTTGTCAGCAGGCAAGTTTCCAAGAACCCATCCCCTCGAAGAAATCGCATATGCAGAGCCCGCGATGAGGCGAGTGAATGAAGATGTGCTGAAGTTAATGCAAATGCCAGAAAAGACGTTCAGAATGGACGTTTCCACCCATCCATTCACGACGAGCATGTCCATAGAGGACGTGAGGATAACTACAAGGTACGAGGGGAAGGACTTCAAGGCTTCTCTCTACTCAACCATTCATGAATCTGGGCATGCGATTTACGATTTGCAGATTGACCCGTCACTCGACTACACGCCGCTCTCCAGGGCTACTTCATTGGGCGTGCACGAGTCACAGTCAAGGTTCTGGGAAAATTTCGTTGGGAGGAGCAGAGAATTCGTAAAACTTGTTTACCCAACCCTGAAGGCGAACCTACCATTTGTCGCTCCTTACAGCGAAGACCAAGTCTATCGATACGTGAACTCAGTGAAACCCAGCTTGATCCGGGTTGATGCGGACGAATTGACCTACAACTTCCACATAATGCTCAGGTATGAATTGGAGAAGAAACTGATTGGTGGAGAAGTCAAAGTTTCCGAGGCTCCCTCAATCTGGAAGGATTTGATGGAAAAGTATCTTGGTGTGCGACCCCAAAACGATGCCGAAGGAATCCTTCAGGATGTGCATTGGAGCGGAGGCATGATCGGCTATTTCGCCACCTATTCGCTTGGCAACATCATAGCTGGAATGTTCTACGACCGAATTCGAAAGGACATGGATCTGAAGACGACGATTGTGAAAGGTGAATTTGGGAGACTTAAAGACTGGTTGAAGGAGAAATTCCACAGGTACGGCGCAATATATCCTCCCAAGGATCTCCAGAGGAAATTGTTTGGCGTGGAATACAACGCCCAGCCGCTAATCAATTATCTGCAAGAAAAGTACGTAGGAAATGCTAGCTAACCTGTATACTGCAAACAAGTGAAATGAGAATTGGAAACCGTCGCCTAGATGGATGAGAGACGTATGCCAAAGAAATATCGTTTAGTGTATACTGGAATACGGGTTAGGAATCTAAAGAAATCAATCGACTTCTACAGAAAAGTCATGGGAATGAGAGTCACGAGAAGAGGAACGATGCCTCACGGTGGCAAATATGTGGCTCTAAGAAGCCTCGGATCCTCACAGGAACTCGAATTAAACTGGTACCCATCACGAAGCAAATTCTATTCCAAGTACCGACGAGGAGACGAATTAGATCACCTTGCCTTCGGCGTGGGCAACGTGAAAGCTACCCTAGCAAAACTCATTTCGAAGGGAGTTGAGGTGGCGGTTTCGGTTTCTGAAGCAAAAGGGATAACGGAGGTCTACGTGAAAGATCCGGACGGCATATGGTTAGAGCTACTTAGCTGGTAACGGTCATCTATCTCCGGCTCATTCACTTTTCCTGAAACGTTTCGATGCCGCCCTGTGGAGTTAAATCGAATGAAGAAACTGTACGCATTGTTTTGGATAAGGCTGTGCAGTCTCTGCCCCTGTGATCTCCCGTTATCTGGACCTCATCGATTTCATTCCACCCTGTTCTTTGTTTGATTTGCTCGAATCATATTCCGAAATTCAACCTCGCATAGTATCACAGCAGAAGAACATTCTTTGCCCTTCGACCTCGGCCCAGTAGTCGCCCCAGGTGGATTGGCAGATGGCGCAGCCTTCAGGAACTTTCAAGCAGTTTCCCTCTTTCCAGTCGAGCCATCAAATATCTGTCGAAGGCATCTATGGATTTCATGAATGTTGCTTGAACGTCGTCGGCTATTCCAAGCTCGGGGGAGTATTTCTCGATCAAATCCATCGCCTCCTCGGAGTGATCCACGTCAGCCTCGTAGCCTTCTCTGAGGAAGTTCTTGGTTGCCTCGGTAACCTCATTTCCTTTGAGGATTGATGGATCAAAGTAGCCTACAGTCAGCTCCATCTTGTCTAAGGTTACGGTTCGCTATGAGCTCTAGTGGATGCATCGCGGCCATGGTTTCAAGCCAATGGCATGTCTCAGCAATTTCGTTCCAAGATTTGATGGCCCATGCGGTGTCGGGTAGAGGAGGGGTGCGAGAAGTATTTGTTCTCTCGGCAAACCGAGGCTTTCGCCCATGCGTAAGAGCAATTCGTAGTGTGACGGACGCTCTGGGCCGTATCCTCCGAACTCGGTGTTGATGTTATCGAGTTCGTATTGAGTGACATCTACTTTGTCGGTCTTTGCGACGATGTAGGCGCAGCTGCGTGTCCATTGCCTCAGGAAATGTTGATGCTCCACAACGTAACCCAGCAGAGTCGGTTTGGACGGGTGTTGTAGGGCTAGGACGAAAGGATGCGGTTTCGGTCCGTAAAACCGTTCAATGAACCGCTTCTTCATCCAACCCTTCAGCCCTTCGCGGCCGAAGTCAAAGAATAGCGTCAGCGCTTTGGAGAGAGTTTGCGGGTCGCATTTCTTCTTAGTAATATTCCTGTTCAGCCACATTACGTGCCCTGGATCACTCTCACCAGCCTCTTCACAGAAATGACGGGCGAGCGCTTCGTAATCCCCCCATTCGAGGGAAACTCCGCATACAGCACATTTTGTCAAGGGGAAACATATTCCAACGATTAGGCCAGGTCAGAGTGGAAAATCGGCGGGCAAATGCGATCTCAACGCCTGGAATTCCTTGCTCCCCTCCTTCTTCAAACGCCCCAGGGTAGCCTTAACCTCATCAGACGATAGTCCGCGAGCGGAACTAACCATGCCCACAGTTTCTTCGAAGTTAGCGTGGCAAGTGTTGTAACAGTTGACCATTCCATGAAGAAGTTCGTTTTCTTTAGGGGTCGAGGTATATCGCCGGTTTGCACTTGCTACCGCATTAGCTAAAAGTTTGCGGCGACCTCTGCGTTGCTGATCTAGTTTCGCATGTACCAAAGTATTTCCAGGGTAACATTATGAGCGGTGTTACGAAAAGATGCGGTTGGGCGAGGAATGACCCCCTGCTTAAAGAATACCATGACAAGGAGTGGGGCGTCCCTGTACATGACGACTCCAAACTGTTCGAGTTTCTCATTCTTGAAGGTGCACAAGCAGGGCTGAGCTGGCTTACGATACTTAGGAAACGAGACGCATTCCGGTTAGCCTTCGACGGATTCGATCCAAGAAAAGTCGCTAGATATTCGAGTTCTAATGTCAGGCATCTGCTAACGAATCCAGGGATTATCCGTAACCGCCTCAAAATAACTGCCACAATAACAAACGCCCGGCAGTTCCTGACCGTACAGAATGAATTCGGAAGCTTCGACAATTACGGTTGGAGGTTCGTTGGCGGCAACCCGATTGAACACCGGTTTAGATCATTGTCAGCCATCCCTGCGAAGAGTAGGGAGTCTGACACCATGAGCTCCGATTTGCAACGACGAGGATTCAAGTTCACTGGCTCAACAATTTGTTACGCGTTCATGCAAGCCGTTGGAATGCTGAACGACCACACTATCAGCTGTTTCAGGCACAACCAGCTGAATTAGATTAGGTGGAAAGTTGTCTGTAGCGCAACTGTTGAATGTCGTGGTTCTTTGGGTGCATTTGTTCAGCGCTGTTCTCTTCGTAGGAGGTTCGTTCTTCATGTGGTTGGTGATCGTGCCTGTTTCACGTCTCATCACTACGGACGAATCGGAGAGGACGCGAATCGTTGGGAAGATTGCCCGAGCCTTTGGTAATCTGACTAACCCCCTCATGGTTGTTTTAGTGTTCACGGGGTTGTACAACGCAATATGGTACCTACAATCCGCTAATGCCCTCTTTGAATACCCTGGGACGCTCCTACTGATGAAAGTAATTCTCGTTTCACTTCTGCTGCTACTCATCTATGTCAATAACCTATACTTCGGAAAGAGAATCATCAGATTAGCCAAGGAAGCAAAATTGGATGAACTCAAGGCGCTGCGGAAAAGGAGCAGAGTCGTTTCGGCTGCGAACCTGACACTGATGCTTCTGATCCTACTCCTCTCAACGATGATGCAAATGTCTCCTTAAAATCAGGAGCACGCAGTCTCACTCTGAACGTATTTTTAATGCGCTGTTCCAGCCGACGCTTTCTCATCGACGGGCCTGTTATCGTAGAATCTTGTAATTGTGAAAGGTTTTATCACGTCAGGGGCTTCGCCCGTGCGTATTAGTTCGGCGACATTGTTTCCCGCGGCTGGAGCTGTCTTGAAGCCGTATGTTCCCCAACCGCAATCAAGAATGAATCCTTTGACTTCTGGTGATTCGCACATGATCGGTGAGAAGTCTGGTGTGATGTCGCAGATCCCTGCCCAGCTTCTAATTATGTTCACGTTCGCCAAACAAGGCACGATTTCCACCACGGCGCTTGCCATCACCTCTAGGGTTGGGAGCGTGGTCCTGTAACTGTAGGACGTATACGGATCTATTTCCGCTCCCATGACAAATTCACCTCGGTCGGTCTGGTAGAAATATGCAGCCAAGTCACCTGACATGATCACGCCCTCCATGATTGGTTTCAGAGGTTCACTGACGCAGGCTTGAAGCGGTACACTTATGATTGGTAACCTTACTCCAACCATTTCAGCGATTGTTGAACACCAACCCGCCGTCGCATTCACAACATAATCACAACTGATCTCTTGACCCTTTCGCAGACACGCCAGTTACCTTACCGTCCTTCGTCCTAATCGCATCAACTCTCGTGTGCGGGTGGATCTCGACGCCCATTCGGTCTGCGGCGCTTGAATAACCCCAAACTACCGGCGTCATGCCTGATGACGCCGCCACGCGGGTGGTAAAGAGCTCCAACTATTGGGAACCGTGGTTTGTCGCTCAAGATCAAGGATTGGGAAGAGTTCTCGAAGTCTATTCTTCCCAATCATCATGCTTTCGACGCCAACGGCTTTGTTCACTTCAGCCCTAAGCCGGAGACGTTCAAGCGAAAAGTCATTGTGCGCTAGAGTTGTCAAGCCAAACTGGTCGATGAGCATGTTGAAGTTTACTTCTTGTGAAAGCCGTTCCCAGCCTTTCAACGCCTCGTCATAGAAAGCTACGTTCTCTGGGGTGCGCTGGTTTGCCCTAATGATCTGAGTGTTGCGCCCGCTGTTACCCCCTCCTAGATAGGTTCGGTCAAGTACAGCCACATCGGTTATGCCGCGTTTGGCAAGGTGATAAGCCACTGAGAGACCATGAACGCCCGCACCAATAATCACTACGTGGTATCGGTTCTTCAGCGGGTTCTTTCTCCACATTTTTTCGGTCAATCAGATCACCCCATTCTCCAGCCGAGCAACTTCATCGCGGAAGAACCAACAGGAACGACACCTAACTCCATACCCGCGCCGAACACGGTGTCCCAGATGTACTCGCTGTACGCTCTCTCGAAATAGACCTGATATCCTAGCACGTTCCCAAGGTCAAACCTCAGAACGATTGATGGAACGTGACGGATTGGGGAATACGTCGCTGAGAAATTGGGAAAAATCTCGGCATTAACGTTGAGTTCGGTTAGTTTCCGAAGAAGCGCTCTACTCTTTGGACCTAGAATGTAGGTTCCAGCAAGGACGGATGATACATCGATTGTTGTGACATGATTTGACTCGGCGCTAAGTTGCTTGGATGCTGGTTCCTTGTCGGATGGTCCCGCTATCAGCATCGCTTCATCTTCACACAATGCGACGCAGACCGCCTCCTTTAGGGGTCCGGGTTCGTTAGTTAGCACGGTTCCTCTGGCTTCACGTTCGCTGCGATGGTAAAGCCGCGAGATAATTGTGGTAATGTGGGTGCTCTTCAGGTTGAGTTTGATCAGGTGGCTTATGTCGCCGACTCCAACGCTTCGTTCTACCGTCTCCTTCTCTACCATTGGATCGGTGAAGCGTTCAGCTAATTCCCATCCAAACTGCGTTTTGAGTGAACTTCGCTCCGAGCGAGGCTTGTTTGTGGTGAAAGGGACTCAATCGTTTCGGTATCGTACGTTGATGTGATATAGTCATTAGCTCTTCATCCTCCGCCCTTCGGGATCATAGAAGGCCCCCGAAACTATCTCAGCGTCCACGGGATGGCCATCGTGCACGATTGGTATCGTGTTGTGTTCCTTTGCAGTCTCCGCGGGGACCCACCCTATTCCCACGTATTTCTGGCGCGCATAACTATAGCCTGCAGTCGTAACGCGACCAACAGGTTTCTTGCCGGCCACGATTACGTCCCCGTTGCTTACTGCGCCCGTTCCTTTCACTTCGAAGCCAATGATGTGGTGGCGAAGACCTTCACGCTGCGTTTTCAGAAGGTAGTGTTTTCCAACAAAATCTGGTTTCTCAAACTTTACGGCCCACGCAAGGTCTGTCTCCAATGCGTCGCTCGCTGCGTCCGTATCTAGCGTCGGCCAAATGTGCCGTTTATCTAAGCTCAGCAGCCTCATTGCTTCGACTCCAACGGGTCGGATGCCGTAAGTCTCACCTTCCGACAGAAGTTTGTCCCACAGGTATTCTGCGTATTCTGCGGGAAAATGAATCTCCCATCCGACCTCCCCAACGAATCCGATTCTCAACATGAAGCCTGGGACTCCGGCGACGTTGGCTTTGGAGCACGACATGTAGGGGGCAGCCTCGTTGGAGAGGTCGATATCGACTAGGTGGGAAAGTAGTTCACGAGCCTTTGGGCCTGCGACATTTATCGCGGCCAGGCCAGACGTCATATTGGTTACGCTAACATCCAATGAGCCTGTGACCTGCCACCACTTCAACCAGTTCTCGACAAACTCAGTGTTACCTGTGGAGGAGGTGGCGAGATATTCATCCTCATCTAGACGGACGATGATGCCGTCATCCATGACTTTGCCCGTTTCACTGAGCAGCAACGCATACCTTGCTTTTCCAACTTTCAAATTCGAGTAGATGTGAGTGTAGACCATCTCCAGCAATTTGCCGGAGTCTGGGCCTTTGATTAGGAACCTTCCGAGCGTGCTGACATCGATTATTCCAACTCGTTCTCTGATCGCCCTATACTCCTGCTCCACGGAACCGTAAGACCTGGGCCGCTTCCACTCACCCATATCCATTAGCGCCGCGTTCAATGAGGTATGTTTGTGATGTAGAGCAGTTAGTTTTACGGGCCTGTGAGGGGGGCCGTTTAGGAGGCCCATCGCCAGTGGCTGGTAGGGTGGCCTTGACGTCGTCCTCTTCGTTTCGCTCAGCTTCAATCCTATCTTTTCAGCGTGAATCGCGGTGCATGTTAAGCTGCAGAGTTTTCCTTGGCAGGGTCCCATCGTAAAGGTCGTGTAACGTTTCAATGTCTCGATATCGTCAAAGCCCTCGTCCATCGCCTGCTTGAGGTCCTTGTCTACCAAGTCCTCGCAAATGCAGACGAACCTCTTCTCTTTCTCGCCAGGGGTTGTGTACAATAAACCCGGATGGATGTTGGCCCTGTACTTCGCCGTGAGGGCATTTAATTCGGCTAACCACTGCGACCTCTTTTGTTCGAGTTCAGCGTTTGTCTTGAACGAGACAGGCTCAGATCGTTTTTCTTCGTTTCCGAGGTCCGCTGCGGCCTGAAGCCCTGCCAGTCTTCCCTGTAAGATATTGATCTGTAGGTCGTGAATTGCGGTGACATCGCCGGCAGCATAGATCGTCGGCACCAGATTTGTCGGTGTTGATTCTCCTAACGCCTCGTCAAATGAGCTCTCGCAACCTGCTTGTAGTAGCAATGCGTTGGCTGGCTCAAATCCTGTTGACAATACAATCAAGTCGCAGGACACGTTCTTCAATGAATCAGGAAGGAGGTCGCCTTTCTGGTTAATCTTAGCGAGCACTGCGGCCTCGACCGCCCGTTTTCCCTTCGCTTCCAGCAATGTGTAGCCGTCGAGAAGCTCGGCGCCTTCCTTGCTCGCCCTTGCTTTGAGAGCATCATCCATAACGTTACCATTGGGAGATGCAATTGCGGATATTTTCACTCCGGCGTCCAGTAGGTCAGTTATGATTTCGGAGCCGTATTTGTTGTTTGTCACAACAAGTGCATTTCCGCCTGGCGTTATTCTTTGTAGATTGATCAGGCGTTGGGCTCCTTCCCTCAAGAAGATGCCAGGTAAGTCGTTGTTAGTGAATGCGAAGGGTCTCTCGAAGCATCCGGTGCAGACGATTATTTTCTTAGCCCTAACTCTGATGAGCCTCTTACCTTGCGAGATCCCTACTAGGTTGCCTTCGTAAATACCGAAGCATGTAGCATTACTCAGTATCTCGATGTTGGGGGCTGATGACTGTGGAATAAGTTTCTTGGCAACTTCGAACCCTGCGACGCCGGAAAATTCTGAACTGTCACAGGAACTAACTTTGTATCTTAGCCGACCGCCAAGCTCAGGCTGGTCGTCGACCAGCAGTATCTGAAATCCGGATTTAGAGGCTCTCCGCGGCAGCGCTTAGGCCGGCTGGACCTCCGCCTATGATTGCAATGTCAACATGCCTGTACTCGTCCTCGTATTCGTTTTCGTTTCGTTGCAGGTTCGGGTTGACCTTGCCGTACCCAGCTGCTCTTCGGATGACCTTGCGTACGATGGGCCAGAGCCATTTGGGATGAATGAATTTCTTGTAGTAGAATCCTACGGGCAGCAGGAAACTGAACTTGTCGATTATGGAGCCGAGATCGTGATCGAGTGAAGGCCAAGCGTTTTGCTGTTTGACCTCCATACCATCCGTTGCCAATACCGTACAGGATTTCACATTGGGTTGGCCATTGACTTCCATGAAACAATTGGGACATCGCCCGGCCACGCAAAATAATCCTCGAGGCCTATGATACTTGAAGCTTCGACCGAAGATGCTCCTGCCTTCCAAGAGCAGGGCTGATGCAACTGTGTCGCCCTCGTAACACTGGACCTTTCTGCCGTTGTAGTTGAGCGTGATAGATTTTGATCGGTTGATTTGTTCCCCAGGTTTCTGAGGTAGCCGAGTTGCTTTCATGTTTTCCATTCCTTTTCTTTGTCGTCGTCAGGGAGAAACGTCTCCAGCACGGTGTTATCGCTCGTATTACGGCGTACCAGAAACCATCTTTTACATCCGAACCTGTGGTAGCACCATTCCTTCTGGACTCCGTGAATGTTCTTTCGTCCGTATGCGTAATTGTACCAATCTTGGTCGGATGCATTAACTGAGGGTCGCCTCAATGCCTCGCCGCCGAAAAGGAATTCATACGCGCTTCTTTCGCCGCAGTTGGGGCATTTGATTATGAGAGACAAGTGACTCACTCATTCAGAGACCTACGAAGCGCCGTATTCTGCTCTGATCTAGCTTCGTGGAACAAGGCCTCTGTTGTTCCTGACTGCTTCCGGATATAGCATTTCTGCTCGTTCAGGAGTATCCCCCTTGAAGATTGTAGCTTCCTCGCAAGCGTAGATCTTATCCGTACGCTTATTCAGTGGTGGTGGAAGAGGCACTGACGTGCGTCAAACGAAATTATCTCATCGGTTACAGTGGAGTTGTGATTCGACTTGGGAATGAACTTTGAGGGAACCTTCGAAGTAAAAGCACCTAGGGATAGGGTTTGGGACTTCGTTATCGACCCAAACAAGATTGGCAAATGCCTACCGGACTTGAAAAGTTTGCAGGTTGAAGCTGACAATAAATTCACGGCGGTCGCCCGGGTGGGGATCGGATTCATGAAAGGCGATTTCAAATTTCAGCTGGCAATCGTGGAACAAAACCCACCTTCACATGCTCGGCTGAAAGGAACTGGGACCGGAGTCGGCAGTAGCATGAGCATGGATACTGCGATAGACCTAGCAGACGCTGGGACAGGCACGAAACTTACGTACAAAGCAGATGTGCAGATCGGCGGAACACTTGCTTCAGTTGGTCAAAGGGTCATCGGCGGAACTATTGAGAAAACAATTGGCGAAGTCTTCAGCTGCGTGAAGAAGCAAGTGGAAGTTTAGACGACTTCAGGGTTCGGCTTTCATTCGATGGTAGTTATCGAGACCGAAGTGTTGGCAGCATAGGTTCCTTGACGACCTTCGCCCCGTAGCGCTTGCCAAAGTAGTACACCTCAACCCTCTTCCCTTCAACCGCATAATCCAAGGGTAGATAGCCGTACACTATTCCCTTGCCAACAGTGTACCCGTAGTTTGCACTGGTAACGTATCCTAGAACACGTTCGCCATCGAGGATGGGTTCCTTACCCATGACAACTTTCCCGTCGTCCAGCACCATGCAGGAGAGCTTTCGAGTTATTCCGCTGATCCTTGACTTGGAGAAGGGCGTCGCGGCCGATGAAATCCCCTTTATCTGGTTTGACAATGAATTCTAGCCCAGCTTCATAGTTGTTGTATTCGGTGTGGATATCGGCTCCCCACAGCCGGTAACCCTTCTCCAGCCGTAAGGAGTCGAAAGCGCCCATGCCCCCGGCGATGACGCCGAATTGCTCCCCAGCGGCCCAGATGCGTGTCCCAAAGCTTCATTCCATATTCTGTTGGCGTGTAGATTTCCCAGCCCAATTCTCCCGCATATGAGACCGCGGAGGGCATAGGCTGGGATTGACTCTATCGATATCCTCCGAGCTGAGTAGTAAGGAAACGCTCGGTCCGAGTAATTGTCCTGGCTGACCTTTTCGATCGTGTCTCTAGCCTTGGGGCCCCATAGGCCGAGGCTGCAGTAGGCAGAGGTTACGTCGGTTACATGAACGGAACCATCGTGGGGCATATGCTTCCGCATCCAGGCCAAGTCATGGGGTCCAACAGAGCCCCCGGTTATTACCGTGAAATTGTTTGTCCCATGCCTCGTTATCGTTAAGTCGCACATTATTCCTGCCTTCTGATTCAGCATCGAGGTGTAGATGACGCGGCCGACGGGTTGATCCATTTGATTTGTTGTCAGCTTCTGCAGATACTCTAGCGCCTTCTCTCCGGTCACCTCTATTTTCGTGAACGGGGTGAGGTCGTACATCGCGACTCTTTCGCGTGTGGCGTGGTGTTCCGCGCCCTCGATTCGAGACCAGAAACGTGCCTCCCATCCCGCGCGGTTTGGAACGTCGAAGTCTTCGAGCAGTTGCCGGTTGGCTTCGAACCATTGAGGCCTCTCCCAACCAACTCCTTCGAAGAATACAGCGCCCTGTTCCTTGAGCCTTTGGTGGAATGGCGTGAGGCGTAGGTTACGGGGGTTTTGGATTTGTTGAAGTGGGTGTATTATGTCGTAGACTTCGCGGTACTGTTGAGCCCCACGTGCCTTAACGTACGCCGGGGTAAACGCGTGGTCGTGGAAGCGGTATAGGTCGCATTCTCTCAAATCGAGGCTGGGCGTCCCTTCAAGAATCCATTCCGCCATGGCTTTTCCAACGCCGGGGGCGTGGGTGATCCAGACAGCCTCAGCGACCCAGAATCCCTTCACCCCAAATGTTCTCCGAGAAGCGGGTTGCCGTCTGGGGTGAAAGAGAATATTCCGTGAATCTTGTAATAGGGTTCAGAGTTTCTCAGCGCGGGGAGAAGTTCGGTGGCCGACTCCCAAGCTCTGTTGAACATGCTGGGCATGAAGGGTTTAACCCAGGGAACGACCGGTGCAGTCTTCGTGTGGCAGGAGGTCACGTGGATCTACTAAGATTGGCTCGTGCAGATAGGATCCGATCACATAGCTATCATCTATCTGAACGAAGTAGAGATCTCGATCCTGGTGCCTAAGAATCGGGTGGACCGTTGCCTTGAGATCGGCAAGTTCCTTTACCTGTCCTACTCGCATTACCTGGTGTTCACATGGGGTTAGGGGAATATTGAGTCCAACCATGCTTCCGATTAGTGGACCCCAAATGCCGCCAGCACTCAGCACCATCTCAGTCTGGATTCTGCCCCTATCCGTAAGCACCGCCTTAACGCGGCCGCCTGCGACATCAAAGCCCGTAACCCTTGTGTCGCCATAGAACCGTACCCCCTTCCCTTTCGCGTAGTTTCCCATCGCCTCCAAGGCTGGCACGACGTCGAGCGCCCCATCACTGGGACAGAAGTATCCACCATGAATCTTACTCGCATCGATGATGGGAATCTTCTGCTTGGCTTCCTCTGGATGTAACTAGTTGACTCTGAAGCCCCCATGCTTTTGCGGCTCCAAGCTTGCGATGGAGTTCGTCCCACCGCTCCTTTGTGTACGCTACCTCCAACCCGCCAACTTCATACCAGGATCGTTCTCCCATCCCGTTCAGTTCTCTGAAAAGACTGACCCCGTACTGAGCGAACTTCGACATCGTCCGCGAGTAGTTGGTTTGAAACGCCAAAGCTATCGGGGGAACAGAGCCGCGGTCACGAAATACCGGCCCTTGATCAATTACCACTATGTCAGTTAATCCCATTTTCGCGAGATGGTAAGCCGCACTACATCCAACGGTGCCTGCACCAATTACGACTAGCTTTGCCGACTCCTTGATGGGGTCCTTCAACTCTCATCATCCAAAGGGACGTTTGCATGCAGCTGGCTGAAGTAATTCTGCATTGCTGTCGTACCAACGTTTCTTGGGTTTTGAATGAATGGTATGAGGGCTAGCCGGCTGTGACGAAATATTGTTTCAGTTTTCCGCCCTCTAAGTCCGCAATTGCGCCCATAAGAGTTCCCTCCTCGTAGACGCTGCCTGGGTTGATGCAGACCGTTTTGCCAATCTTCGCGATTCCTTTGGATTCATGAATGTGCCCATGAAGGCCGAGAAGAGGTTGGACTTTCTCGATCGCTTCCCTCACAGCCACACTTCCAACGGCGCTAGTTATTCTGCCGCCTGCCTTCACGTCCAGGTTCGCAGTTAGGGCGGGTGCATCGTCGAGACCTGATTTGGAGGGTGGGTCATGAAAGTTGAATATGCTCTTGCCGGGGTTCTTCAGCTGATTTGTCATTGCTCCGATCTTCTTCCCTAGCTCTTCCTCAGAACATTCCCGATAGGTTTTCCAAGGGGTCGGTGTTGACCAACCGGTGCTCAACATTTCGTAGTCTCCCCCAATTTCAAATATCTTCCCTTCGGCGTCTATGACTTTTGTCGATTGTTGGATTAATGCGTCGATGTCGAACATGTCGTCATTTCCGGGGCAAACGAAGCACTGAGTGTCTGAATTTTTCAGTTTGCTGTCCGCATAATTCATCCACATGCTGACTCTTTCGGCCATTAATTTGTTGAAGGTTTCATTGCCCCAAGCAGTTAATCTATCTGGATCCTTGTGGAGGTCGTTGTAATAATCTCGCTCAGCGCGAATCGGATAGTATCCTTTGTCTGAGATTTTCTTCTCTAGCTTCGCTGTTTCTTCCTCGTTCTTTAGGACCAGATGGTTATCCTGGAAGTCAGCAGTGTAGGTGTGATTTTTTTCGGCGATTATTGGAATTAAGGCCTTGCCAGTCATATCCCCACCTAGGACTAGCAGGCTGGCCTGATAAAATTCGGAAGCGGCAATGAATTTCTTCCAGCATATATCGGACCCATGAACGTCTGTTGCAAAGAAAATTCTGGGCAGGAGCGCCCACCTGCTCAAGGGCGTTAGTATTGGATTGGTTGAAGCGTTTACTCTACTGGAATTTGTTGGTATATCTTGCTCATGTCGAAGCCTTGTTTCTTTCTGTAGGCTTTGAACCCGAAGTATAGTACAATTGCGATTACGTAGAGGCTTACCATCATATACACCGAATATTGATTGTTAACTCCGTAGAGGGAGTTGGAGCCCCACTCGTAAGTTAACCATCCCATGAAGAATGCCGTTACGACTCCGGCGATGGTTATGACCGGAATTCCGCCCACTTTGTACTTTGCGATGGGGGATGATTCGTACAGGTCTTTCCTTCTGTAGGGTAAAACGGCTGCGGTAATTGCGGTGCCCAGGTACATTATTGCAATCACTAAGACCGCGTCTAAAGTGAAGGTTGAGAATGGTGTGCCTCCGATGCTAACGAAAGCGTAAAGGTAACTGAATATGGCCGTGGGAATTGCCATGGCAATTATCGCGTTGATAGGCGACCTTAGTCTCGCATTAACATCAGCAAATCTGGCGGGGAATATTCTGTCGAAGGAAGCAGCGAACATAACACGTGTGGATGTCATGAAGAGGGTGCCCGACCAGCCCCAGTAGAAGCAGCTCAAGGTGAGCAGAAGGAATAGTTCTACTAGCACATTGTTCGTGAGAATTCCAGCGAATAAACCTGGGCTTGGGAAGATTGGAAACGGCAACGCCGGGGTTGAAGGGTTGTACGCGAAAAGTGTTCCCCAATAGACATAGTTGGCGGAATTGTAAAAGTTCCAACCAAATGCATTCGCGAAGAGGATGAAACCAACGATAGCGAGAATGGAGGTGAACACAAGTGAAATTGTTAGAGCCTTAAGATTGCGTTTGAAATCGTTCGAGCCTCGGACCTCGCCGTACAATGTTGCGCCCCATACGGGGTAAAGGTTGAAGAATACGATGAACGGGACCAGCCCGAGGCTTGCGCTAAGGTTCCAATCCGTTAATCCTGCTAATCCTGAAAAACCACCCCCCGTAGCGATCGTTTGCATTGTTGTGTAACTGTCACCCGAGGCACCAAAAATCTGATTCGTCCAAGAATTAAACGCGGACTGAAATGTGGGCTGAGAGGAAGCTGCGAGAATAACATAGGTAACAATGAGACCAAGCATGCCGATGTGGAAGCACCATTTCTGGATTCGGGCATAACGTTTCATTCCCAGCGATATGAATATCGAGACAATTATTATCGTCAAAATCGATGATGCGAATACGCCGGTTGAACTTGACCACCAGAGAGCTGCAGGGACGTTCCCTAATACTGCCGCGATTGGCGTAAACACCAGAATACTGAGTATGACGCCGTAGATCGGCCCCCAGAGCCAGAGGATAAACACATACCCAGTAAAGGAAAGTATGAACCCGATACTGCCAGACAAGACACGACTTTGCCAAACATAGTCGCCACCTGCCCTCGGCATAACGGCGATGAGCAACGTGTAAGCTAGAATCTCGAAGAATATGAAGATCCCACTAACCACTATCGCGGTAATCTGGTTTCCACCCGGAAGGAAGGCGCCGTATGTAAAGGCGAACCAACCAAGTGAAACGACATTGATTGAAAGTGCTGAATAAACGAATGAATCGTAGATGCTCCATGCGCGCACTAACCCGGTCGCATCTCTTAGGAAAAGCTTCTTTTGCTCAGTCAAAACTAACCAATTGAGAGGGCTCTTAAGTTGTTTTTAATACTTTGCACAGGCCAAGAATTCCACGCCCACGTCGAATTAGAATAATTGCGAGGAACTCAGGGCGGCCGTCCCCTGGTTAATAAACCCCTAAACCGTGAGGACGATTCTTACAGGGTTATCCTGTTTCGAATCAAGCATCTGAAAGCCCCTGTTAACCTCTTCTAGTTTCAGTTTGTGGGTTATAGATTTTGATAAGTCCACTTTCTTGAGGGCTACTAGTTCAAGGAGCTTTCTCAAGTCATCGCTCGTGTGGTCGGATGAACTCCGTATTTGTGCTTCTAGGAATCTGAAGTCTGCTTCAGGATTGAAAGTCAAATCCTGAAAGCACATACCGATCGCAACGGCCTTGCCGCCTCTCGACAGGCTTCGAATTGAATCTTTCAGAGTCTTCGCTAATCCAATAAATTCGAACGCTTCATCTGCGCCACCCCATAGCTCCTTTGCCTTTGCTACGAAATCCTCCTTAGTTGGGTTGACTACGTAATCGGCACCTAGTTCTTTTGCGAGTTTCAGTTTGCTATCCATGATATCCACGGCCATAATCTGGCCTGCGCCTTGCATTCTTGCGAATTGGATCCCATGCAGCCCAACTCCCCCTAACCCCACAATAACGACATGATCCCCTATCCCGATGTCGCCCTGCCCTATTCCATGAAACGCGGTTACGACCCCACAGGAGATTATGGCGCCCTCCTCGAAGCTGACGTTGTCGGGCAGCGGGATTGCGTTCTTCGCGGGAACGGCGTCATATTCCTGATAGGTTCCTTCTCTCTGGTAACCGATATATTCCAAGTTCGTGCAGAGGTTCTCGTGTCCGCTGCGGCAAAATCTGCACATACCACAAGTGACGTCATAATCCAACAATACTCGTTGGCCCGGCTTTATCCCCTTGACATTCGAACCAACCTTCTCCACAACGCCAGCGCCTTCATGCCCCAAGGTTCGCGGGATGACCCCACTCGTGTCACGGCCTTTCCACACGTGGATCTCGGAACCACAAATACCAGCCGCTTTGATTCGAACGAGAACGTCGTTGTCGCCAATCGTTGGAACAGGAACTTGCTCAAGTCGCAGAGGCTTGTTTGCTTCGTAGAACCTGGCCGCTAGCATGGTTGATGAGGGCGCAAGATTCGTATTAATGGTTTGTGAAGAATGATCGATTCGTTTGCCAAGTTAACCGAAGAATGTTCTCTCGGAGGATTTATGAGGGTGAGCCACAGAATTAAATAGAGAAATCATACATCGCTACGCAAGAGCGTTTAGTGCCTATGCAGTCAAAGAGCGGAAAGTTTGCTCCAACAATCTTTCTCTATCCAAGAATTCGCAAGACTCCGTATTATGAGGCTCATAAGAAGGCCGGAGTCAAGTCGTACAGCGTTTACAATCACATGTACCACCCGCGTTACTACGGTGACATGTACAAAGAATACGAGAAAGTTGTGAGCACCGTTACGCTTTGGGACGTGTCGGTTGAACGCCAAGTAGAAATTACCGGCCCAGACGCGTTCAAGTTCACAAATTACCTCACCCCAAGGGACTTGACCAAGGTAAAGATTGGCCAGTGTAGGTATGTGGCAATCTGCACCGAAGACGGAGGAATGATCAACGATCCGGTGCTGCTCCGACTCGGTGAGAACGAGTTCTGGCTCTCGGTTAGCGACTCTGACGTTCTGCTCTGGGCGAAAGGAGTTGCTGTCAATTCAGGAATGAACGTGAAGATTCACGAACCCGATGTATCACCGGTTCAGATTCAGGGACCGAAGTCGCCGTGGGTTGTGAAGGAACTAGTCGGGGACAAGGTGTTGGACCTTGGATATTACACCTGCATGCCCGCTAAAGTCAAGGGCATGGACGTAATCGTGAGCCGAACGGGCTTCACCGCCGAGCTAGGATACGAAATATTCCTGCGCAACAGCACCGTTGGACGAAACGCCGTCAACCTCTGGGAGGCAATACTCGAAGCCGGAAAACCCTACGGCATCCAGGTAACTGGACCAACGCACATAAAGGCCCTGGAGGCGGGAATATTGGATTACGGTTGCGACATGGATCTGAACACCAACCCATTCGAAGTGGGCTTGGATTATCTCGTCGATGCGAACAAGCAGGCGGACTACATTGGCAAGACCGCTTTGAAGCAAATCAAGGTGGAAGGAGTCAAGCGCAAGCTAGTGGGTTTGGACATTGGCGGAGCGCCCACATATGAATGGAATTGGGACACCGGCGTCGAGAACCCACCTGGGTGGGATACCGGCGACCGATGGCCAGTAACACAGAAGGGCAAGAAGGCGGGTTTTCTGACCAAAGCTTACTTCTCGCCAAAGTTGAAGAAAAACATAGGCCGAGCAATGGTCAGCCTCGAATACTCCAAAGAAGGCACAGAACTAACTCTCGAAACACCAGCCGGAACAAGGACGGCAAAAGTCGTCTCGTTCTACTTCACCGACCCGAAGAAGGATATAGCGAAAGCCAACGTAAGAGCAATGGTACTCGCAAAGTAACCTAGCCCCCTCCAAAGTTAAGCCGGAGTACCTTCGACCGCTAAGGATTGAGGACTAACTCAGTCCTCTCAGCTCTTCAAGTAAACCTGTGACGATATTTAGGTCTGGATCGGCCCAGGGGTAAATGTAGAAACCGGCCGCCTTCTTCCAAAGCGAGCGATAGACCTCCCTTACAATCTGAAGACCTTCTTCGACACCTTTTGCTGCGACTCTCAACTTCACGGTTGGGGGGATCTTTACGCCGAGTCTCTGTTCCAGGAAAGTGATTGATTTCACGCTTCTCGGCACGAGCAATCCGATTAAGCAGGGAAGATTTTCGTTTGCTGACTCAAGAGCTTCAATTGATGTGAGCACTTGCTCGGAATGGAAGACCGGTTGCGTGATGGCGAGATCTGCTCCAGCTTCCCGCTTCTCTTTCATTGTTGAGATTAGCTTCGGAATGTCGTTGGAGGTAGGGTCGCTTCCCACTGCAATGCAGAATTGCTGCCCGCCGTCCTGGGATTTTTGTTTTCGCACCCACCGTATCAACTCACCCGAGGTTTTGAACTCGTAACGATTCGGGTAGGGTGGATCGTTTGGGTCCCCATAAAGCGTAAGTAGGTTATCGACCCCGCCCCGCTTTAGATTGTTAAGAATTTCTCCGTCGTCACGAGGGTGATCTCGACAGATAAGAGACGCCACCACATCCACCTCCGTCCGCTGGACGACCCTGATCGCCGATTCGAAGCAGATTTGTTCCGCAGTCTTTGCTCGGATCATCTGGGTCAGATGCATTCTTCAGTGCGGTGAGGCGGATTGCATCAACATAGGGTTTCACTTTTTCGACATGGTTCAGTAGATTGGGATCGTCGGGCTTGAACTCGACGACCAAAAGGGGCTTCCGGTTTCGCAGTTTATCGGTGAGTTTCAAATCAATACGCTCTGTAGCAGCTTTCTATCTAGAACAATCCCGCCAACCGGATCTTCTCCCACAGGCTTACGTTCTGCTTCATGCCAGATGCCATTTCCATTGCTAACATCATTGACTTTTGATTTTCTTGCATTTTACGTAGGCTTCTATCTCTGAACCATCCGACAATTGGGTTGCTTGTATTCATCATCATCGCCGTGAGCTCTGCCATGCGTCGCAGCGATTCCGTTTGACGCCTCCTTGCCACTTCGTAACTCTTCAGGGTCCTTGCTGAGAAGTCGGATTTAGAGAAGCATACATCGAGCACATCGAGCAGAGTGTTTACGTCGGTTAGGGTTAGGCTTCCCCCTTGCCCAAGGCTTGGCTCTATGGAATGAGCGGCATCTCCGATCAAGGCTACGTTATCAGCAACCCAAGAATCCACTCGGACGTCTTGAGGGATCATGTATAGGAAGTCGTCCCATGACAACGCTGGCATCTAGCGCTCCTTTGAGCTCGGGGGCTAATGTAGTGATGTCCGTTTTGAATTGCTCAAGCCCCTTGGCCTTTACAGTTTCGAATGATCCCGCTGGTAGGTAGTAGAACAGGTATTGTCCATGCGGTAACGGGAAACTGCCCAGCATCTTTCCCTTTGCCAAGTAGTGGCAAGCCTCGTCGCGTGAACAATCAGCCGCCTCGCCCGTGACCGTGACGAGGTAGCTTGCCTTCGATTGTGATGAATTCGCTTGGATTCCCGCCGCCTGTCGAACTTTGGACTTTCCGCCATCCGCGCCAATCACGACTTTCGCCTTAAGCTCTTGCTTCGTCCCATCGATAGTTGCTTGCACTCCGCTTATCTGACCGCTTTCTGCGGAGGAAGGTGTCGAATGAGGCGCCATCGAATATCTTGACGTGCTTGTCCTCAGCCCGTTTGCGAAGAATGATTTCGAATTCGTGTGGAAGGAAGGTTAGCACGTAATTCGGTTTGGTGTTCAGGAGGTGGTAGTCGTAGGCTACAAGCAGTTCCCCTGAATTCTTAACGTACTTCACTGTGCGAAGCTTGCGTCCTATCCCTTCAATATCACTTAGCAGGTGAAGTTTTTCGAGAACTTGAAGCCCGTTCGGCGCTAGACTCATACCCCGCTTGACTGGCATCGTTCCTTTTCGAGCCTCCAACAATGCCACACTATGGCCACCATGGCCCAGGCCGATGGCTAGAGATAGGCCAGCTATGCCCCCTCCAACGATCACGACGTCGAATTTCCCGTCCACACTAGTGCCCCCGGCTGGGCAAGCTCTGCGTGGTAGCTGTAGGTATTATTTGTGCCGCAGGCTGCAACCGCAATTCGACACCGGTATTTGCGATTTTTGCAGGACTGTCGATATTCATCTCGTTGTTCGTGCACAGATAAGACAGCAGCAGACGACGCTATGGTGATGCAATTAGAATCAAATAAGCCGCGCCAAGGACCTCAAACAATAAGATAAGCGACCACGATGCTCGCCTAACCCAAACTCGTCTCGGGAATTTTGTTTTAATTTCCCACGCGATGTATCTGTGTGCTACTATTCCAAGTTCGTTCTCTAAAGTGTGGAGCCTTCCAAAAGTGATTGCGTCGAGTAAGGCACTGGTATATGCGAAGCAAAACAGCCAGAATGAGTAGATTCCCAGCCCCTGCCGAACGTTAGGACCATCTTGACTGTTAAATTAGAGGCTAATGCAGCCTGACCGATCAGGACAAAAGAAGTAATCACAAAAATCGTGCCCGCAGCCCTACTACGATTTCACTTCTTCTTCGCACTTCTTCATTGAGTGTTTCAAATTCAAGTCGTCTTCGCTCATCCATTTTTGAACTATCAACTTGGGGTTTAGGCTCCTGATCCCGGAGAACTACGGGGCATCGTCTCGTTCAAGCCAAATGCGACGACAATAATTGGTGCCCACACGACAAGCAACACGAAAGCTTGAAGGACAGGCATGCCAACCATTCCCAGAACAAACCTATTTCAATTGTCGGTTTTCCTGCTAGGATTGAATTGCGATGTTATCGCTCACCAACACCGTCGCATTCTTGCATGGCACGTCATTAACCCAAACTGAGAACTGAGTCATTCCTAGCTGTCTAAACTCATTGACATTTACAGAGAAATCCCACCGATAACTCCCGTTGTCATCGGTGGTAAAGGTAACACGTGAGCCGCCTATGTCAGTGTCCTCGTTAGGAACGTACCCTCTTCACAACGTACGATCGACACACCAAAACATGATACATGTGTGAGGGTTTAAGACGATTCATGATTCCCGTCAGTTTAACTATGTCACCGCGCTGAGAGAGATGCAATGTTGAAATCTTATCCGACCCCTCTTGATCTTCTGAGCCAAAGGGCGGAACTGGCTTAACATCACGAGACAAAAACCACAGAACGTCAAATTCAGTTATGGGTTGTGCTTGTTGTGGTGAAATGTCGGACTCAAAAAAGCCTGTCTTTCTGATCTCCGAGAATGACACGATGCAGTTGTCATTTAACAGGTCAAAATTCGAACTGAATAGATTGCCATTTCGTGTGTTCAGAGCCGTTGAAAACACTTCGATTGCTTCATCCTGCTCTTTGATAGCAATAAGATCGTGCTTCAAAGTGTGAAAATTGGGCTCCCTTAATTCGTCCCATGAACTGAACTGAATTTGCTTCCGTACTCTAACATCGTAAGAGAGGGACAGGGGCATGTGGATTCGTAATAATTCTGTTCTTACTTCCTCACGGTAATTGAATTGCTTTAGGGTAAGAACGAGTGGGCGATTCTCCGATACAGGTTTGGTTTGTGGAAGGGGGATATCGAACCAATTGTTATCCTTCGGTGCGACCGCCAATTAAGAATGCGATGACAAATAAGCTCCACCAATCCGAACGAATACACAACGTCCGAAACGTAAGGAATTAGTTGGGTTGGTGTAATACTTGCCCATTGAACAATCTAAACGATCACGCCAATACCTAACAGGATTATACCGAACCAAGCGAGGATTCGTTCTTCCGTCGTCAAGGATTTCCGTCTTCTTAGCCTGCTAAAGAAGAGAAGGAGGCATGGTAACGATATAAGCCGCAGGTATGTGCCAACCGCTGGGAACAGCTCCTCAGTCGCACTAGCCCTCCTCGTCCCGTCTCCAATACGCAGCCAACGGTTTTTGACACCGCTTCCGAGCCGTTGAAGATTTGACAGGGCCTTGGTTCTGGGCATCTGAAGTAGATGCCTTTCCACTTATTGAAGCGGGCTAGGTCCTCGCACGTTTTGATTTTCCGGTTCTCCGATACGTCAGCTTTACCAAGAAATTCTTTGACGTTCTCAGGCTCTAGTAAGTTAGCTCGTCTAGCTACAGCCTTGAGGGTCCTTACGGTATGTTGAATTGTTGCAGGTCTATACCCGTTTGCTTGCATCCAATAGGCAAACGCACCTATCGAACTAAGTGAGCTTATGGCTACTGGTCCTGGGTTTAATGT
>CAWHWX010000024.1:0-15654 GCA_963833125.1 Candidatus Bathyarchaeota archaeon
AGCTCCATGCATACTTGAACCCCCTCGCCGTACCCACCGCCGAGCATTCTTTCTTCTTCTGTGCTCAGATGCATGAATTGTCCTTCCCTATGAGACGATTATTAGTTCTTTTCCGCAGAAATCCGTTATCCTGCGAATTATCCTGAGGTGAGCTGATAGCTGACCACTTTCCTCTCACCAATGTTGATAATGGCGCCTCTAAGTACGCCTTCCGGATATTCTGAGCCTGGGTTTATGACGAGTGTCTTTCCTACTCGAGCTGTTCCGCGCGATTCATGGATGTGGCCTGACAGGACGAGTAAGGGCTGAAGTTTCTCCACGGCCGCTCTGATCGCAGTGCTACCTACGCCAATGATGACCTGTTGTCCTCCTTTGATGACAGGTCTAGGTGGGAAAACCGAAGAGTCCAACATGGGAGCGCTGTCAAGTCCGGAATCGATGGGAGGAACATGAAAATTGAAAACGCAATTGGACATGTCTTTCACTTGGCCGACAAGGTTCTCGATTAATTTTCCAAGCTCTTCCTCGCTTGAGTCTCTCGGACAGTTCCACGGAGTGGGATTTCCCCACCCTAGGTTCGCCATTTCATGGATCTCGTCGATTCGTATGACTTTATTATCCGGGTTCTTCACGTGATCGGTGTCCTTGATAGCGTCTAACGTTTCCTGATGGTCGTCGTTTCCGCCCGTGATATAGCATATCGTATCTGTTCCTTTCAAGTGCTCTTCCGCCATCTCCACCCACCTCAAAAGATTTTCCCGCATAATGTCGAGGAAGAGTTTGTCTAATTTCTTCTTATCATTTTGAAGCTCGATCGCCTCGTCTGGTGTTGAATGGTACACATAGTAGCCGCTGTCCCTGATTTTGGTTTCGATCTGCTGCGTTTCCTCCTTTGTCGTGGTGACGTGTTGCTTCCCCGCGAATTCGCATCTGTAGCTTCCGTCGGCGTTTTCTATGATCGGGATAATCATTTTTCCCGTGACGTCCCCGCCAAGGACAAGCACCTCCGCTCCGTAGTGAGTTGTGGCGCCTAGGAATTTCCTAAAACATATTTCAGATCCATGAACATCCGTTGCGTAGAATATTTTGGTGAACTTCTTATTGCGGGACACAACTCCCTGCTCCGGCTTGAGTTGTGTTACGCTGGAGGTAATTCACTGAAGGCTAGCGTTATGTCTATGCCGCGTCTCTTGTTGTAGAACAGACTGGCGTAATAGATGACGAATCCAGAAATGAATACTCCAAAGATAGCTAGCACCGAGTTAGTACTGTTCGCTCCGTACAACGGGTTCACGGCGAACATATAGGTAAACCATCCCATTGTAATGAGTTGAAGAATGCCAACAATCGTGATGACCGGTATACCCGCAAACTCGCGCTTTATTGGTGATGTTTCGTAAAGCCGTTTGGTTTTCTGACGGAGCGGTAGCACAACTGCGGCGATTCCTGCCGGTATGAAAGTAAATGCTACCTGTGCTACCGTGGCGGACAAGGCTGCAAGAATGCTGCCCCAGTAGACTAGCAATACGAGTATGATAATAGAGCCTATGAGGTAGGTTACCAGTGCTACGACGGGTGTTCTGGTTCTCGGCGACACGTAGGTGAACTTCTCGGGTATTACCCTGTCGAATCCCCACGCGAGCATATTCCGCGAATCGAGCAGGAAATCTGCTACTGCGACCATCGGATTCCAAGCTATGAACCCGATTCCAATCAGCACAAGCAGCGGCAAGCTATTGGTTAGCATGGAGCCGAGCAGATTCCAATATGGGGGTGCAGGGAGAAGGTATTTCCCGGCGGAAAAGTCAACGGATAGAGAGTTGAGGAAGTTCAATCCGGCAACGTTCTCCATGAGGTATGCTCCCACGGTCATCACAATACCGCTTATGAGTGCTCCGCCGACGAGCGGACCTATTATGCTGTTCTTAGTTACGTTCTTAATTTCCCCTGCCACATAGGTTTGAGTGCTAAGGTAAACGAGCGCCCAGCCCGCCAACGGGATTAGTCCAATTGTTGCTGACCACGAGAAAGGAGTGTTCGTGTAACCGAGACCTTGCGCTGTCGAAATGATCGTGTGATAGTAGTCAGGGTCATTTGCGATCGGCTGACTGTAATGGTTGAAGGCCGCTGTGAAGCCTTGAGGACTTGTCGTCGCGAGAAGTGCGAAGACTATCAGAATTCCCACCACGCCGAGGATCATGCACAAATTCAGGAAAGGAAACGTATACTTATTGCCGAAGATGGTCATGACGGCACCTAAAACCAATATGATTGTGCCAATCCCAAGTATGTAGTTTGGCTGCAAAGCTAACGAACTCATACTAATCATTGCGGGATTATTGGTCACTGAACCAATCGCTGCGAGTGCGGGTGAGAAACCGAACGTTAGACACCATTCGGTAAAGATTGCACCATAAAACATGTACCAGATGCTGATACTCCAGTTCTCCGCGAACCCTAACGCTGGATGAACCGTTCTGCTAACGAAGACGTAGTCCCCTCCTGAGCGCGGCATCGCAATTGAGAGCATCCCAAACACGAGCGCCTGTGGAATAACAAGTATAGTGCATATTGCAGTAGCGATTGCAGGATCACCACCGGGGAAGAGATATGCCAGCGACATCAAAAATATGATACCGATACCGTATGTTGTTCCAAGAGCGTTCAGCGATAACACGCTTAACGTACCGACGTCTCTTCGGAGACCTGAAGCTTTTCTCACGAAGACAACGGGTTCAGACTTCACAGGCGCCACTGATGCATCTGGAGCCAAGAGAATCAAGAGAAATCCGAGATTCTCGCTACTTAAGAGTTGTTGCTAGTTCTCGCCCTTAGTCGATACAAATCGCTTTCAATGATTCCGTGATTTCCTTAATGATCAACGAACAATGGAAATCGGAACTATAAGAGTCGATGGAATGTGCCAACGCTTAACGTAGATGAACAGCTGCTGGACATGTACCGCAAAATGGTCACGATCAGGCAGTTCGAGGAGAAAGTTAGAGATCTGTTCGCCGCCGGAAAAATTCCTGGATTTGTGCATCTCTACATTGGTGAAGAAGCAATTGCTGTAGGCGTTGCTGCCGCGCTTCGAAAAGATGACTACGTGACGAGCACGCACAGAGGTCACGGTCACTGTATTGCTCGCGGCGCAGACGTGCGCAGAATGATGGCTGAATTGTTCGGCAAACGCGACGGTTACTGCAAAGGAAAAGGTGGCTCCATGCACATGTTTGACATTACGCTTGGAATACTTGGAGCGAACGGAATTGTTGCGGCCGGTTGCCCCCTAGCTGCTGGGGCGGGGCTAACAGCGAAGCTACGAAAAACGGACCAAGCGGTGGCTGGCTTTTTTGGTGATGGGGCCACTAATCATGGAACCCTCCACGAATCGTTGAATCTGTCAGCCGTATGGAAACTCCCCGTCATCTGGGTCTGCGAAAACAATCTCTATGCTGAGGCAACCCCGATTTGGGCAACTGTAAACATTCCGGATATTGCGCAAATGGCACACTCCTACAATATGCCCAGCAAGATTGTTGACGGAAACGATGTCCTCGCAGTGTATGAAGCAGCTCGAACTGCCGCTGAAAGGGCACGAAAGGGCGAAGGACCTACGTTTATCGAATGCAAGACTTACCGTCATCGTGGTCATTACGAAGGGGACCCTGTAATATACCGCACAAGAGAACAGGAACAGGAATGGTTCAAGAAGGACCCAATACCGAGATTTGAATCGCGCCTCATCAAAGATGGAAAAGCAACTGAAGCACAATTAGCAGAAATTTGTACCCACGCAACTGCACTGATAGACGAAGCAATAGCTTTCGCAGAGAACAGCAGTAATCCTCTGCCCAACGAGGCGTTCCAAGACGTTTTCGTTGTTCCAGAAGAGGGGAATCTTGAAACATGAGCGCGAAGAGAGAACTAACATTCGCAGAAGCGATTCGAGAAGGCATCTACCAAGAACTGAAACGCGATGACCGTGTTTTCGTTATGGGAGAGGACGTTGGTTTCGAAGATGGAGCCTTTCGTGTCACTTCCGGGTTTCTGAAAGAGTTCGGCAGCGAACGGATTCGAGACACGCCGATCTCAGAAAACGGATTCGTTGGGGCTGGTGTTGCTGCAGCAATCCTCGGGATGAGACCTGTGGTCGAACTGATGTTCGCAGATTTCACCGGCGTTGCGATGGACCAGATATACAATCAAGCAGGGAAGTTGCGGTACATGTCTGGTGGGCAGGTCAAGATTCCTCTAGTGATTCGGATGGCCATGGGTGGTGGCCTATCTGCCGCAGCCCAACATTCTCAATGCCTCTACTCGCTCTTCGCACACGTGCCTGGCCTGAAAATAGTTGTTCCCTCAAATTGCTACGATACGAAAGGACTAATCATAAGCTCCATTCGAGCAGACGACCCTGTTATGTACTTCGAACACAAGGCGTTGTACGACAGAAAGTTAGGACACGTTCCTGAAGAAGCATACGAGATTCAGTTCGGGAAAGCGGATGTAAAGCGAAATGGAAGCGATGTCACAGTTGTCGCAACTGCTATGATGGTACACCGTGCTCTGGACGCTGCAGAACAACTCCAGAAAGAAGGCATATCTGCAGAAGTCATCGATCCAAGAACAATAGTGCCGCTGGACAAGGCTGCAATATTCGACTCGGTGAAAAAGACTGGGCGACTAGTGATTGTTGACGAGGACTACGAACGATGCGGATTCGCCGCAGAAGTCGCCGCGTTGATCGCAGAAGATGGATTTGATCTCCTCGACGGACCTATCAAGAGAGTCGCAACACACAATGTTCCAATACCGTACAATCCAATTCTGGAAGACTGCGGTCGTACCGAATACTGAAAGAATCAAGAGAACGATAAGAGAAGTCATGACCGCTTGAATTCGTCCAACCCTGGAAGCCGACTTCGGCTAGGGCTTTGCTAATTCAGTAGACTGGGTTGAGTAAGCAGTTTGCAGAGTTCTCCGAGGAACTCTGCTGCCCCCGCCCCGTCGACGATTCTGTGATCAAACGATAGAGTCAAGGTGCCCATGAATCTCGTGCAGATATTACCCTTCATGACCACGGGTTTATCGATTATTCTTCCCACGGCGAGAATTGCTGCTTCTGGCGGGTTGATGATTGGGCTGAAACTGTCGATATCGTACATACCGAGATTCGTTATGGTGAATGTTCCACCGGTCACTTCGTCCAATGTCAATTTGCGATTTCGTGCTTTCTCGATGAGACTTTCAGACTCGCTGGCTATTGCCTCAAGTTTCTTCTGATCCGCATTTCTCAACACGGGAACAACTAGCCCGTCTTTCAATGACACGGCGATGCCCACATTGATGTCTTTTAGCACATCAATCTCCCCATTCGCATAGGTTGAGTTCAGTACTCGAAGTTTGCGTAGCGTAATCGCGCAAGCCTTGACCAGGAAATCGATGTATGAGGGTTTCTTCTTCCCTTGTTTGCTGAATTCTTCTCTGAACTCTTTCAGATATGTGAAGTCTGCTTCAGCCTGGAGGGTTACATGTAATGCGTTGGTGTAGCTTCCGGTGAGGCGCTCTACGATTGTGAGCCGCGTTGGATTAAGGCGGATCGTGGTTTCAACCTTCGATCCCAGTGATGCCACCGCACTCTCGCCTTCAATTGCCTTTAGGACGTCCTCACGTTGTATTCGTCCTCCGTGTCCAGTCCCGGTGAGTTTCGAAACATCGATGCTATGTTCCCTTGCAAGTTTCCTGGCTGAGGGTGAAATGGGCACCTTATCGGAGATCCCGCTAGCAACAACGCTCGCTGGCTCGGTTGTGCCAGCCTGCCCCACCGCAATTTGCTCTGTAGGTGCGGTTGTCGCTTCTCGGATTAGGCGGTCTACATCAGGAATCGCCTCATTAGCATCCGTAATGACTGCTAGCAGACTGCCAATCGGGGCGGTGGTTCCCTCCGGTGCGACAATTTTCCTTAGAATGCCAGATGCCGGAGATTCAATTTCTGTTATGACCTTCTGAGTATCTATCGAGTATAGTGGCTTTCCCTTCTCGACAGGTTCACCCTCTCTAATGATCCACTCCACAACAGTGCCGGTTTTCATCGTGAGGCCGAGTTTTGGCATTGTCACTTTTGTTGGCACGACTCAGCCGTCCTAATTTGGGATCGACTCACTGGCCGCACCCATAAGTTTGTCTAGCCAAATTCCCTTTTGAAGTCTGCGGCGCGGCAGAATGGAAATCTCGTTTAGTCATCATCGAAAACTGGCGGAAATTAATTTAGGTCCCATCTTCCTCTAAATCATGTCGGTGTGATATTTGACAGTTAGAATGGGGATCGTGGAGTTTCGGTCAGACCCAGGAAATAAGGAAAGCAATGTCTCTACTGGCCTTGAGATGATTGAACAAGCAGGGAGCCAAGGAGTCGACATACTCGTTTTCCCAGAGCTTTGGACTACCGGATATTTGGCCGGAAGCAAATTCAACAGTCTAGCAGAAAGGATCCCCGGACCAACCACCAAAGCGTTGACCTCCGCTTCATCCGAGCATAAAATCTTCCTAGTGGGAGGGTCTATCGTTGAAATCGCAGGCCGAAATATGCATAACACGCTTTTTGTCGCCGACAGAACCGGCAAGATCATCGCGAAACATAGGAAGGCCCATCTCTGGGGCCAATACGAGAATAAATATTTCAAGCCAGGCGACAAATGCACGGTTATCAATTCAGAATTCGGAAAACTCGGGCTCGGTGTCTGCTACGACGGCGACTTTCAGGAATACTCACGCGCCCTGGCGTTGAAAGGGGCGAGAATGTTCTTCAATGTCTCCGCTTACCCAGACCCAGATCAAGATGATTGGCGCATCTTCTATTCTTGCTTCGCACGACAGAACGGATTCTACGTTGTCTCCACAAATATGGTGGGACACGAATCTGGGGGCCTCGCAAGCGACCTCTATCCGGAGGGAATTGAATTCTTCGGAGAATCGAGAATCATAGATCCGTATGGCAAGACTGTCATACAATCGGATCCTGCGAGGAAGGAAACCTCGCTCTATCTCGCCGACATCGATCTAGATCTGGTGGAGAAAGTGCGGGCGAACTCGAATTTCAACCTGCATAATAGGAGACCGGAACTGTACGAGAGATCGATGAGGGCAGGCCGCCGATCATAGAAGTCGCTCGATATTATGCACCCACATACTTCGGGCACATGTTGATCCAGGGTCACGCTTCTTTGTCTTCTAGACAACGGGGGAGTGGAAAGTCTCCGAGGAGCCTTGGTCTTTGGAATCCTGGGAGAAGCCAGCGGTCAGAAAGAGAGCGTTGACCCTTCTTATCGGTCAACCAGAAATCGCATGTCGGTGTCGGTTAATCGAAAGACCAGCTGCTGCAAGGCGTTTCAAAGCGACGCACACACATTTTGAGGCCGTCTGTCCAAGAATTTCTTAACGTTGTCGATGCAGATGTCAGTACATCTCTTCACGGCCTCGACCGTGTGAAATCCTACATGAGGCGATAGAACTGTGTTCTCAAGTCCGAACAATGGATTCGCTTGTGCTGTTGGTTCCTCTTCGAAGACGTCAAGTCCAGCGCAGGACAGTTTTCCTGAGCGAAGGGCGGCAGTCAGCGCCTTCTCATCCACCACCTTTCCTTGGGACGTATTGATCAGCACGGCGCCATCCTTCATGATTCCAATCTCCTTCTCTCCGATTAATCGTTGTGACTTTGACGTCAGGGTGACATGCACAGTTACAATGTCACTTTGCTTAAGCAATGTTTCGAAATCAACGTAGGCTATTCCGATTTCTAGAGCCTTGGGGTTACGCTGAATATCATAACCTAGCATGCGCATTCCGAATGCTTTCGCGATTTCGCCAACTCGGCATCCAATAGCGCCGGTCCCGATTATTCCAAGAGTTTTCTCCGCTAGCTCCGTACCCTTGAAGGGCCTCCAGTCGAACATGCCTTCTCTAACGTGGTGGTCCTCCAACACCAACTTCCTAACCGCAGCCAACAATAACGCAAAAGTCTGCTCAGCAACAGCTTCAGTCCCGTAGACTGGAACATGCGTAACCACGATCCCCTTGCGGTTCGCCTCCTCAAGATCAGCGTAGTGACAGGTAGTGGCCCAGATTGAAATCATCTTTAGGTTTGGAGCAGAGTCGAGAATCGCTTTCGTCAGGTGGCTCCATCCCACTATCACAACGTCCGCGTCTCGAATTCTCTCCTTCAACTCCTCATCAGACCTGGGTGGGTCACCGAAGACTCTCAACTCACCCATGGCCTTAAGCTTCTGGACATGCTGCTCCTCTAGGAACACGTGGTCGACTACTACTATCTTCATCTCACACATCTCGGAGCAATTGGGACTAGCTGGTCCTTGCTTGAATCAACTTAAGACTTGCTAGGTCTCACAAGATGACCTTCAAGGTGGACGAGTGTGAGAAGGACTAGTCCTCGGTGTAGTCCTGATGAGATCTTAGGTACTGGTCAGGGAACGTCAGTTCACACTTGGCGCACTGGTAGTTGGTTCGAATGTTGAAGCTGGTTCCGTTCCAAATTTGTTCCTGACTTTCCGCTTCTAATTGACCTGTGCAGAATGGACAGTTCAATGGTGGGCACCGGGTTTGGTCAGGTTGGGTGTGGTATGGGTTTGGGTTGGTTGCTGCAGGAATAACAGTAGAAGGTTACTCTCCATTCCAACTCCCCCTTCTTCCGCACCTGCTCGAAGCATTCGAACGCTGATCCGATCCCGCATGATGGACACTGCATCCTAACTCACGGTTGGTAATTGGGTTGGGTTTGGTTAATCAGGGGTGGATTGTGGGGTTGGAGTATGATCTCAGTTTCCTCGCATAGCTGGTCGGAGACTTCGGCATGGCCGATTTGATTGACACTGATGTTTTGGTGGTAGGGGGTAGCGCCGCAGGCTGCACCCCAGCCATGGCGACATCGGATCGCGGTGTGCTAAGGTGACTATGCTCGTTAAGGGGTTAGATCGGGAGAGTGGTGCTTCCATATTCGCAGGTACTCTTGATGCTCCTCCCAAGACGATGCCTCTTCCGGTTCTTTCGGGTTTGGGGAAGGTTTGGTTCGGGCTTGCGCCTGTTTTGGGTCAGAATCCGCTGACCCGCACTTTCTATACGGAATATCGATATCCAAGAAAAGTCACATTTCGGACGGGGTGCTGTCTATTTTGCCGTGGATAATTGCCCGTCACATTACGTTTCAATTTTCAGCTACTTTCCAGTCAATGAATGTCTGATGGTCGACGTCGAAGATTCCTTTGTCGGTTATCCGTGCGTGCGGGATTACTGAGAGAGTTAGGAGGCTTGGAATGGGCATGTAGGGATCCAGAACGCCCATCTCTTTGAAGGCTTCTCTTAAGCTTCAACATCTTTTTCCCGAACAACTTCAACGCTTTCCTCAGACATCAGTCCCGCAATTGGTAGCTCGATTAAGGAGAGCAATCTCCCGTTCTTAACGGCCACGATGCCGCCGTCATGCGCGACAACCTGTTTGGCTGCTTCGTACATATCTTTACTATCTGTTCCGACAACGATGAGGTTATGCGCGTCATGTGCCACGGTGGAGGCGATTCGCCGCTTCGAATCAAGTTCTTGACGAAGCCGACTGCTCTTCGTGCTGTTCCATGGTGTCTCTCGAATATCGAGAACAAGGGCGACTTCCCCGAGAGTTAGCTGTCATTCCTGATTTGAATCTCGACTTGGCTGAGGTTGATCAACACATTCAGAACGAATGTTGCCCCTAAGTTTTCGGTTTTCTTGTTTGAGGTCGGAATTCTATTGCGTTCACCTTGACCTTGCCCTCATTGAGGGAAGGTTTCAAGTCGAAATCTTCCAGTCTGAGTCTTGGAAGTTTCACTGTGCCTCGTGCGCCTACGTCAAATGACCGGTTGGGTAGCTCGATTGCCAGCGTTCCGTTCTTTGCAACAAGGACTCCATCTGCGAAGGCACGGTGTCCACTTCGAACCTCTCTAGGCTTGAGACAACACAATGTCAGGGATTTCCCCGGAGCGATAGCGCCGACATGAGGCATACGCATGTGTTGTGCGGGTCTCATCGTCGCACTTCGCACGACTTCCACTGGGTCCATCCCAGCCTGCATGAAACTTCGACAGACGTAGTCAAGGTGACCTAGTTGCATGAGGTTGTCTGGCATCACGTATCGGTTGTGAAGATGATGTTCCAAGGCTTCGGCAGACCCTTCAGAGCAGAAACGAACGACTCCGTCTGAAGAATATGAGGTCCTCGTAGTTTAACATACATACCGGCCCTCAATTTCTCGAGGGCTGACTCTACGGTGAAATTCTCGTGGTCAGCCTCGGGACCCGCAGTTATGTAAGCATTCAGCTTTGCTCCCGAGAGGAACACGCAATGTCCATCTATGACCGCATCGTGTTTGTTCCCAACCTCCAAGATATCCATCATCTTTTCGCTTCTTGCGATTACTCCCTCGTAGTCCATGACCTCCCCTAACTCAACAATGCCATCCCATCCCAGCATTTCATCAACGTCCTTGCCAGTTCATCTCTGCTCCAGCAGTAACCGCAGGAGACTCCGGTACGCATGTAGGTGCGAAGAAGTAGAGCTTCAAAGGTAAGCCGAGGCTGTTTTCCAGCATCATTCGCACGCCCTCCTTCCCTAGTACATCGTATTTCATGAGGGTCAGCGCAGCGGTGGTTGTTCCATGTGGCAGAACAGCTTCGGCAAACCTAACAGGGAGTAACCATGCTGCTCTCGACGTGCAGATGTGTATCGATCAGGCCGGGTATCGCGGTTTTCCAGTCGTCTAGAGAACTCGCTCCGCATTGAAGGTGTCCCGGTCGCCAACGTATACTATTCGATCTCGATAGATGCCGATTGCTGCCTGATAGATTTCGCCCGTGAAAACATTCAACAGCTTTGCGTTCTTAATGAGGTGGGTTAGAGGGCGTTCACCGAGTGCCGCTTCAACAAAGTTCTTGAGGCTTTCCGATGTTTGCGTTCGGTCATTCGGCACCAGTATCATCCTGCTCAGAAATTCCGTTCTTAGATTAGCTCTGCTATACAACAACACGCGACACACATAAGTGGAATGATTAGGGTGTGCTGCATGAGGAAAGAACGTGACATTCTGAAGCTGAAGATTTCGATGCGTACGAAGAACAAGTCATAAATACGCAGGTTTCGCGTAAGACCTTTAGATAATTCTTGTCAAATCGCAAACCCACCGTCTTCCTCAGGGACGCGACGGGACTAGTAAAGTCCGTTTCATTTTTCGACGCCATCGCGCTGAACATAAGTAGTATGGCCACGGGTGTTGCGCTGGCGTCGATTGGTTTCACGATGGTCTTACTCCCGTCCATTTCTGGATTAAACCTGGTGTACGCATCCATCATTGGATTCGTTTTCTCAATCCCGCAGATCATTGTTTACACTATCATGACTCAGAGGATCCCAAGAACCGGAGGCGATTACGTGTGGATCTCTAGGAACCTTGGCGGACCATTCGGAGCCGCGATATCACTCATGGGGTTCACCCTACAGACTCTGGCATTTCTTGCTTTGACGGTTCTCACAACAATTTTTGCCGTTGGGTCAGTTGGGGTTTCACTAGGGTACCAGAGCTTCTTAGGGCTAGCACTTCCGGGTAATCTACCTGGTGCGGATCCGATGTCCCAATTCATTCTTGGGATAGTGATATTCGGCGTGCTCATAGTAGTTAACATATTGAAACCGAAGGCAGGCTTCAAGATTGTATCTGTTTTCACCATAATTGGAATCGCGACAATGCTCCTAGCCATGGGTGTTTTGTTGGCCGCGGGCAATCAGGGCGTGCAGAACTATGTTGCATATCTTAATTCAATCGGTTCGAACGTGACTTACACTGGTTTAGTGAATTCCTATTCCGGGCCGTCCTTTAGCTTAGGACCGAATCTGTTCATTCTACCATTTTTCGGCGATCTTCGTCTACCCATGGGTGGTCGCTGGTCCTGCTGTCGCCTCGGAAATCAAAGGGAAAAATGCACTCAGATGGAACGTCGTGCTAGGTGCCGTTATGAGTGTGGTCTTGCTTACTGCAGGGTTTGGCACAATGTACCTCGTCGGTGGTCTAGCCTTTACGAACGCAGCTCTGGCTAACTCTACGCTCGTTTATAGTTACTCGTTCAACTTTTGGACGCTAGCCATGGGAGTGACGAACGTGCCTGCGATCGCATGGGCGATTGGCATAGGATGGATCGTATGGAACATCGCGGTCTTGGCGTACGGCATCATAATATTCTCTCGCTATATGTTCGCCCAGGCGTTTGATAGATTTCTTCCAGCAAGGCTTGCGTATGTCAGCCCGAGGTACGGTTCTCCGCTTATTGCGCACGCAATTGATCTCGTATTGACGATTGCTTTCGTAGGTTTGGCGGCGTTCCTCTATGGACCGTTGTCTTCCCTTTTCGGCGTCGTCTTGTCGGCAGTGATCTACTTTGCGTTCGTTGGCTTAGCCGCTGTAGTCTACGCCTTGCGCCATGAGAAGGGTAATGGTAAGATGCTTTTGGGTATCTCCGGAATTTTGATGGCCGTTGTGTATGCTTTTCTCAGTTACGAATTCCTAGCCTCCCCGAATGTCTGGGGCGGTAATAGCCTCGCATACTTCTACATGGTAATCTCGTTCGTCGCTGGTCTGGTTATCTATGGCCTCTCGAAAATGTACTATACTCGCCAAGGAATAGACATCGGCTTAGCCTTCAAGGAAATCCCGCCAGAGTAAGCAACAGCCTTTTCCTGCACGTTGCTCGTTCCAATGGGCAGTGGCAGATTTGAATCCGGATTTTGACCTTCTCGAAGCCGGCTTGGGCCTCAGGAAGTCGAGCACGGTGATCAAAGATGGTCAGTTAGTGAACGTTGTAACCGGTGAGATCTACCCGGCTGATGTTGCAATTTACGGGCCGAGAATCGTAGCCATAGGCGATGTCCAAGAATACGTGGGCCCGAAGACGAAAGTCGTCGACGCGCATGGCTTCAACCTTGTTCCCGGCTTGATCGATGGGCACATACACTTCGAGGTAACAAAACTATCTCCGACGATGTTCGCGAAACTTATGCTTCCAAGTGGAACGACATCGATCGTAACCTCTCTGGATCAGATCTACGGCGTCGGGGGCCTAAAATCGGTTAGAAGCTTTCTGGATGAATCAAAGAAAGCGCATCTTCGAATGTTCTTCGGTGCCCCCTGTAAGCTACCATACACTATACCGCCATCCACCCTTCACTATAGATTCGGAACCAAAGAGCAGGCCATAACAAACCGATGGGAGGAAAGCGTCGGGGTTTGGGAGACACTCGGACGATTTGTAATCGGCTCAGCCGATGGCACAGTCGGCCCAGACAGAGAGGTATGGCGAAACCTCGCGGCAGCGTACAAGCAAAGGCTACCGGCCTACGGTAGCGCCTCAATGCTTAGGGGAAAAAGTCTCTCAGGATATATCTGCTCAGGAATAAGGTCGGATCACGAAGCATACAGCCCAGAAGAATTCCTGGAGAAAATTCGCAACGGATTGTACTATATGATTAGAGAATCCTCCGTCGTCCATTTCCTCGAGGACTACGTGAGAACCATCGTAGAAAACAAGCTTGACACACGTAGGATAGCATTCTGCACGGACGACGTAACCGCCAGCGACGTATTGCAGCACGGACACTTAGACAACATGGTCCGCACGTCGATTAAATTGGGAATTGAACCCATTAAAGCGATTCAAATGGCCACCATGAATTGCGCCGAAATCTACCACATAGACAACTTGGTCGGAAGCATTTCACCGGGCCGATTTGCCGACATACTATTACTGGATGATTTGCAGAACTTTAGGATAAGAAAAGTCCTCGTTGGAGGGGAATCTTGTAGCCTCCGATCGTCAAATGGTGGCCAAGCTCACACCTCCAAAACGGATAGGCAGCGTGATGAAGAGCATGAACCTGAGCCACGTTTTCCCGAAGGACCTGCGAGTCAGAACATCGCAAAAAACCCAACTGGTCAAGGCAATTTCAATGGAAGTTATGCCCGAGATACCTTCGTCAGGAAAAGAAAGGATGTTACCCTAGAGGTACGCAACGGAGACGTGATCTCATCACCCGAGAACGATGTACTTTACGTGGCTGTAGTGGAACGGCACCGAAGAACTGGAAACAAGGCGATTGCCTTCATAAGCGGTTACGGATTGAAGCAGGGCGCAATCGCCTCGTCGGCTGCCCCAGACGACAACAACATAGTATGCATAGGAGTAAACCAGAACGAGATGGCTGCTGCGATCAACGAAGTCATAGACATGCGGGGCGGGCAGGTTGTCGTGCGTGACGCCAAGAGGATTGCCTCAATACCGCTTCCCATCGGCGGTGTAGTCGCAGATACCGAACCCGAAAAAATGGCGAAACTCGAAACAAAACTAGACAAAGCCGCAATAGACTCGGCTCTAAACTCAAATCTCCATTCATGTCGATGATTTTCTTGGAAATCACGGGTATTCCCGATTACGCAATCATCGATAGGGGCTTAGTCGACTGTAACACCTACAAATTCATAAGTCCAATACTCGGACCAGCATAAGTCGTCCCGGGAAAAACAGCGCAAATTCAAGGGGTTGTCTGGGCATTCGCGTGACTGCTAAAATGCGAAGCTGAGATCCATATTCATCTGGGCCAAATTTCGGGCTATTTACTCGAACGAGGTGCAAGCACGAAGTTATTCTGGAGGAATTTCCCGGAATCCTAAGGTATGTCGACTCCTTGCTTCTTATGGTAAGCAAGAGAGATTAGATGGACTACTGCCCGATGAAGAATATTGATCATATTCGAATCGCAGCCGGAAGTTGGTAACCGCAGATTCTGCACACCCACGCCTCCAAACCAAGAAAATTAGCGTCCGATCCTGAGCCATCGTGTTCCCCAGTCCCAAACCGATGAATGACACCACACCCCAGAAGGCGAAATCAGCACTCGTTAAATCGCAGGAAATACCAAAGACTATGCATGGTCTTAGACGTTAAGGTTGACAGCATTGCCAGACGAGACCTCATAACAATTGATGAAGCCGCGTCCGTTGCATCAGCAGCCAAACTAATGAGAGATCGAAATCTGGGAAGCCTTGTCGTGACAGGCAAAGGTCTGCCAGTAGGCATCGTCACGGAGAGGGAGAGATGTTGAAGAAGGTGCTGGCTGACGCCCGCGATCTAAAATCCACCAATGTCAGCGATATCATGTCTTCGCCGGGAGTTTCAATCGAGCATAATTCATCCTTGAATCAAGCCATCTCTACTTACTTAACAGGCGAGGAGTAAGGAGAATGTTAGTGACAGAGAACGGGAAGATTGTGGGAATCTTCACTCAAAGAGATGTCTTAAGCCTAAACAGACTCTGCCTTTACTGTGGCAAGGAGATAGCATCGATATTCTAATGTGCAAGCGCAGAGCTGTACATTCAATGCGAATGCGCGGCCAGATATCATTCTAATTGCGCTAAGACTGTTGTACATTGCGCTGACTGCTCCAGGACGTTAGTAATGAATGTGATTTACCCGGAGCCCTCTGACACGATGGGTGGTTGAATGGCTGGTTCTAGGAAGGGATTTGTGTGGCAGATTCGTTGTAGATGTTTCACGTCTTCCCATCG
>CAWHWX010000025.1:0-23133 GCA_963833125.1 Candidatus Bathyarchaeota archaeon
ATTAAGCGTCCGAGCACCCCACAAGGGTGCCCGTACCCTCTTTCTCTTTTTCAAAACCAAGAAGAAAACTCCCTAAACGAAATCACAGATGAAAGATGAACAACCTTCGCAGAGTGACGTTTCAAGCGCTACAATGGGAAGAAGCCTGACCAATTGAAAAATCGAGCCAGATCAGAATACGACAAGACACTTACCCGACTCATCAATGAATTACGGCGCATTCATTCAAACCTGCTAGAAGCAGAAGAACGATTCGCTCAACTCATAGAGTCAACCGATCCCTCTTGGAGAGAGAGTGCTCGAAACCTAGTTCACTATCTCGCGCTCAGGCGTTTCGACATGCGCGAGTTACAGGCTGACCTAGCCGAGATTGGTTTATCTTCACTTGGGCGAAGCGAAAGCCACGTCCTGATCACCATTGAATCCGTTCTCAACATTCTCCTACGCCTGGCAGGCCAGGAACGGCTGCGCCCGGCCAAGCATCCTGCTCTGAAGTTCCAAGAAGGCATGAGACTCCTCGAAGAACACACCCGGAAACTCCTAGGACGCAAACCGATCGCTAGGTCCGTACGCATAATGGTGACTGTACCCACTGAGGGTGCTGACGACTACACATTTGTTCGTGATCTACTTGCCAGCGGCACCGATTGCGTCCGCATAAATTGCGCAAGAGACGATGCATCTGTCTGGCGTCGAATGGTGCGTAATCTGCATCAAGCATCGAACGAACTCGGGAAGGATTGCAAAGTCGAGTTCGACTTGCCAGGACGCAAACTACGCACAGGCCAAATCAGACCTGGACCC
Source organism: Candidatus Bathyarchaeota archaeon (assembly GCA_963833125.1). Lineage (GTDB taxonomy): Archaea > Thermoproteota > Bathyarchaeia > 40CM-2-53-6 > 40CM-2-53-6 > FEN-987. The sequence continues at coordinate 805 of CAWHWX010000025.1, forward strand.
CGTGTGATAAAATGGGGACCGAAGCGAGATGAGCTCGGACAGGCGATTCGCCCCGCACGAATTTGGTTAACCCCTTATGAACAACCAAGCATGCCCGGCGACAACGCAGATGCATGGTTGCCCGTTCAAGGCGACTGGTTGGCAAGGCTGACAGTCGGTTCAGAGATTAGTTTAACCGATCTTCGCGGGAAAAAACGAGTTCTAAAGGTCACAGAAGAAGTGGAGGAATCACGCTGGGCTGAAGCTCAGACTACCGCATACGTTGGCCCAGAGACTCTGCTGAGAACCAAACAGGAAACCGAATCTCAGCCGACTGAGAGCAGAATAGGCGACATAAAGCCGCTAGAAACTAGCATACTCCTTCAAGTCGGCGATAGGCTACTTCTGACGAGGAACTCTGCGGCCGAATCAGACGGTCAAGTAGCTGAAGAATTATCGAAGATCGGGGGTCTCTCCCAGGAAGCCCTCGCGGGTCTGAAACCCGGTCAATCAATCTGGTTTGACGACGGCAAGATCGGTGGCATAATTGAAGCAAAGACGGAAGATAATGCGTGCGTCCGAATAACATACGCTAAACCGGGCGGATCGAAGCTAAGATCCGACAGAGGAATTAATCTGCCTGACACTCCGATGAATGCGGACGCTCTTGGTCAGAAGGATATCGAAGCTCTATCAGTTGCAACCAAGTGCGCCGATAGTGTGGCTCTCTCCTTTGCAAAAAATAGGGAAGATGTTGAAGCGCTGCTAAAACACCTCAAGAAGCTGAAGAGCCGCCGAATGGGGATCGTATTGAAGATCGAAACTAGAGAAGGCTTCGAAAACCTTCCATCGATGCTGTTCGCAGCAATGCGATGGACAGATGCTGTTGGGGTGATGATAGCACGCTGGTGACCTCGCCGTCGAATGTGGTTATGAAAGGTTGGCTGAAGTGCAGGAAGAGATTCTATGGATCTGCGAAGCAGCCCACACGCCGGTCATTTGGGCGTCAGAAGTTCTCGAATCTCTAGCTAAGAAAGGCATGCCCTCAAGAGCTGAAATCACAGACGCCGCGATGGGTGTCCGCGCAGAGTGCGTGATGCTGAACAAAGGGCCATACATGGTGAAAGCCGTGAGTGCGCTCAACGACATACTGCGAAGAATGGAAACTCATCAAAGAAAGAAGACTTCGATGCTACGACAGTTGCATTCCTTAAACCTCAGCTAGACTAAGCATCAGTCATGTTGACTCGGTTTTGTTATCTTGGTAACGAAATGTTGGGTTTTCAAGTTGCTTCGACGCTAGATCCCAATCCACTGCTCCGTTCGCTGCATTCCATTCAACGAATGCTGCGCCTTCTCCTGCCCAAGCCGGAAAATTAGATATTGCGTCCGCATGCGGATGCATCTTCACGAAGTTCTCCATAGAATCTCTATCTCTCCATACAGAGAACGTCCAGAAACGCTTGTGCAGCAAATCAGTTTTGACTCCATATCTGACCAGTCCCTTCGACTGTTCCAGTTGCTTCTGCACCTTTCCAGTCAGCTGGAAGAATGGAATTATGTCCCACCAACTTCGGATGGGTAGTACGGTCGCGACGCAGACGAGTTCACGGGAACCCTGTTCGCCTTCCACATCAACTGTTCTTTGCGGCGACATATCGGGACCTTAGTCCCTTAGGGCGAACATACTTAACAGATTTGGAACCATGCGAAGACACTATTTAGTTTCTCCTTAAGGTGGAACAGTTCGTTTGCAGTTACGGTGTCGAGCAGTTTCCTCTCTGACAACCGTGATTGAACGGACAATATCGCGTTCGTTTTCAGAACGGGTGCATCTCAATGAAAACTTTGTATACGTTTTGTAATGAATGGATTACTGCGAATAGGAAAGCCGTATCGACACTCAGTGCTGCTAGACCGGTTTCACTTGCATCCTATATCATAACGTGACTCGCGTGTTGTAGCGGATCGACCCGAGTTCTATGTGGGATTCGACTAAAAGTCCCCGTTCCGTATTGCGTTCGCGATGCAAGATGAATACAGCAGAGATGCACCGATACCCAGTTGGAGTTTCAAGAAATAGTGACTCGGAATATTTTTCGCTTGAGGCGCTCGTTTGTGACAATTGCGGATTCTGGGCTTCCAATGAGGAGGTCTACCTGTATCATGTGGAAATTTGCTCGATTCCGGCATAGGGAGAGGCGATTGACATCCGAAGCTCCCAAAACCGTCCGTCGAGACAACTCAATGTATTCGTCGAGATCAACACTCAACGCTCAAGCTCCTACACCCCCGCCCGAAAAGAAGTCAATTAGCGGGTCTTGGTTAAGGATCTCCAAATTAGCCAGGGCGGTGGTCGTCGAACTTGGAAATAACTCAGAGATAGGCAACTACCACGTGTACAAGGCTCAGCCGCAGCATGTGCATGGATGGAATTCAGGAGAATCTCAGACGGATAAGCGGGATCATGGCCAGACGGCATCTATAATAGCTGATCCGTACGGGCTGATTGGTCGTTGGAGAACGAGAACGGATGGCAATTCTCCCGAATTACTTGCATCAAACCCTTGATTTTCGAGCGGTGGTTTGCCGGTGCAGGTCGGCAAATTGATTTGCCATATATAACGGAATAATGGCAATTCACATAGAGATATGTGAAGAAACTATAGCTTACGAACTTTTGATAAGGCAAGAGGTCAGGCATATTGTTCCCCTTTAAGGTGCAACAGAGGTTCAAAGTATGCCCAAGCTTGCCGCAATCGATGTTGGTTCGAACGCGATGCGGCTCGCTATTGCGTCAGCTGATGATGATGGCCGAATTCACATAATCCAGACAGATCGCGAGGCTGTCCGCTTAGGTGAAGATGTATTCGCGAGTGGCGAGATATCCGATGCTCGCCTTGTTGAAGCGATGAATGCGTTTCTCAAATTTCGGAAATTGATTAATCAGCATAATGTCAAGTCGGTGAGGGCAGTTGGGACCAGCGCGCTAAGGGAAGCTAGGAACCGAGAGTATTGCATTGGGCAAATTTCCAAGGTCACAGAGATAGCTATAGATGTAATCAGCCCAGAGGAGGAAGCTCGCCTAGTCTACGTAGCTGTATCAAGAACCCTTAGGCTTGAAGGAAAAGTTGCACTTCTCGTTGATGTTGGCGGCGGCAGCGTGGAGGTTAGCCTCGCAACGGAACGTGAGATAATTGCTACTGAGAGCTTCGGGATTGGTACTGTAAGGCTACTACAAATGCTCGACCACCGGAAACGCGGAGACAGAGTTTTCCGGCAACTTGCCCGCGAATACATCAACGTTTCCGGAACCCGACTCAGGAAGGAAATTGGCGAACACGCCATAGATCTCTGCATCGCGACGGGAGGCAATGTTGAATCACTCGGAGATCTTCGCGTGCAATTGTGTGACGCCGACAGCGACACTTCAATTTCATTGGATGAACTCGACTCGATTCTCAAACAATTGCAATCAAGGTCGTACGAAGAAAGGGTCAAAGATTTCGGGCTTCGACCCGACAGAGCTGACGTCATCATCCCAGCCATAATAGTGCTCCAAATTGTGGCGAAGGAGGCGAAGATTCAAGAAATCGAGATTCCTCGGGTTGGGGTCAGAGAAGGACTACTCATCGACATGGCACGGGGTTTAGGCCGCGACTCGGGTCCACCTGATAGAATTCAGCTCGTCACGTCGGCGAGGCTTTTGGGAAGAAAATATGATTATGAGGCCGAACATGCACAAACTGTTGCAAGATTTGCTGTTGCTCTGTTTGACGCGACCAAGAAACTCCACAGATTAGGTACGACCGAACGAACTTTCCTTGAGGTCGCCGCACTCCTTCACGACATAGGATATTACATTGGGACGTACAATCACCACAAGAATTCGTGGTATCTCATCAACGCATCACCACTAGTAGGAGTGGATGACTCCGATAAGGGAATCATCGCCCTAGTAACCCGTTACCACAGTCGTTCCTTCCCCAAGCCGAGTCACAAGGAGTTTATGGATCTACCGCCGAAACGACGGAGGACTGTTGTAAAGTTGGCCAGTATTCTTCGATTAGCGGAGGCGCTGGATCGTGAACACTCCGGTAGAATCGAAAGTGTGAAGGTCACGGTGAGGAAGAAGAAGGTAATCTTGTTGCTTAAAGGCAAGGGAGACTTATTGCTTGAAAGGTGGGCGTTGAATTACGGGTCTCGCCTCTTCGAGAAGACCTACAAGAAGAAGATAGTGATCACGATATGAGTTCGTCAGAGCAGAACCCTCTGCCCGGAAAACTAATCGCAGTAGAAGGTATTGACGGGTCGGGAAAATCCACTCAGATCTATCTTCTCCGCCGATGGCTTGAGTTAGAACGCTACAAGGTTATTTTCACCGAATGGAATTCATCATCTCTGGTCAAGAAGGCGACACGGAAGGGAAAGAAGAAACGCCTTCTGACGCCAACGACATTTTCTCTGATCCATTGTACTGACTTTGCAGACAGGTATGAGAGACAAATTCTGCCGTTGTTACGAGCCGGCTACCTTGTACTTGCCGACCGCTACGTATACACGGCGTTCGTTCGTGATGTGGTTCGTGGATGCGATGCGGAATGGGTAAGGAATCTATACAGTTTCGCCCGACACCCAGACGTCACATTCTTCTTTGATGTCCCATTGGAGACGGCTCTCTCGCGGATTCTAGAAGGCCGCCCGGAGTTGAAGTATCATGAGGCCGGCATGGACCTCGATCTGTCCCCCGATCCCTATGAAAGCTTCCGAAGATTTCAAGGTATGCTGAACAACGAATACCACAACATCGCCACGAAGTACAACTTCATAGTAATAGATGCAAGCCGCCCCCCCGACGATCAGCAACAATCAGTCCGCGATTTTGTTAACCAGCGAATAGATCTATCAAAACATAAGGCGAAGGGACCACTGCCGTTTCCACCTGGACTCCTCGCGGCTCGCTTCCCGGAACAGAAGTTTAAGAGTGCTCTAGGAGAGGCGCCTCAAGGGAAACCGCTGCAAACCGTGGCTCCCGCTAATGATGTGCTGACATTAGCGGATGCTGGAGACGTGACATTTCCATTCCAGATTAATGGGTCTGAAAAGCATTTCTTTGGCAAAGGTCTTCCTAAAGTCAACCTCGCACAACTCAAGGGAAAACTGCTCGTCGTCGAAGGGTCAGATGGATCTGGAAGATCTACACAGATCGATCTATTGCACAAACATCTGGAAGTTCTCGGCTATCCGACAATAGACGTCGGTCTAAAACGGTCACGTCTCGTATCCGGGAGTTGCAGGAAGCTCTTCTGGGGAATACGCTAAGCCCTGTGACAATGACCCTCTTTTATACGACCGACTTTGCGGATCAGCTCGAGAATAACATCCTTCCCGCCCTGAAGGCTGGTTTCATAGTCCTTGCTGACCGCTACATCTACACGTTGATGGCCCGTGAAGTCGTCCGGGGGATGAGTAGGGAGTGGGTTCAGAAAATGTACAGTATTGCCTTGGTTCCCGATGCTGTATTCTACCTCGCTGTCAGCCCCCGCATTCTCGCGGAACGCAACCTCATGAAGAGCGGATTGCTCGACTTCTGGGAATCGGGAATGGACATTCGCCGTTCGGGGGACATGTACCAATGCTTCGTCGATTATCAACGAAAAATGCGCAGCAGAATTCCAACGCATGGCCTTGGACTACAAATTCGAAACCATTAACGGAAACAGATCCCCCCTGGCTATACACCGAGAACTGAGATCCAAGGTCGAAAAAGTTCTTTCCAGATTACCCCCGATTGAGACTCATCACGATAAGGAGCCTGCACCCAGCAGTTGAAAAAAAGAAAGAGTTCGATAAGAAAGAAACAGGTCCCGCAAACTCGCAGAGCCCCGACGCCGCGCAGATTGAGCCGCTCAAGAAGAATATTGCAAAATAAATCCCTGGTGATAGGTAAATCGAGGAAAAGGCAACCCAAACCCGGACGCGTTCGACAAAAGCCCTCCAAAAAACCAAAACCCAAACCAAGACTGAGACCAAAAACAACACAGAAACCGAAACCGGATTTGAAACCTGTAAGGCCTGTCGCTCTCAAGAAAGCCCCCAAACGCACAGTCGCTGTGAAGGCACTCATTCGACGAACGTCCGGCGGGGGTAGGGACGTCCTGAATTTCATTATTCTAGCCCTAGACAAGCGATGGAACGATTACCTAGCAAGTTTGAAGCGCTATCAGCAGCTAGCTTCGGTTAAGAATGTCCACGATCTCCGCGTTAGCATTAGACGCCTCACCACAACCATAGATTTGATCGATAGATTCAATCCGGATAACGTAGTCCGGCAGGCTCGCGTCAAACTCAAGGACCAACTCCAAGAGCTAAGTGTTCTTCGAGACGTTCACATCGAAATGGTTAGGATGCGTGGTTTTCTGAAAGAACTACCCGAGACGAAGGAGTTCTACGACGAGCTACGTGACAAGGAAACCAAGTATCTAAAGTCCGCCGATAAGATCCCCTGGAAATCGGATAGAAGATTCATTGAGAACGCCGTCAACAGAGCTAGGATTAGACTCAACGCCGGCGCGCCACTACTACGACAGAGAATTCTCGCAGAATAGTTGACGCCGCGTTAGACGTTTCTTTTGATAACTTGAGCAAGAAACTCGAAGATGTTACGCCCGCGGATTATGCCTCGATTCATAGAGTCCGGCTTGCCTTCAAGCCACTGCGGTATACAATCGAAATGCTGCAGCCAGTGGTGGGACTGGATAGCCGGCAGCTTAGAACCGCCACACTTCTCGCCCGACTAATGGGACAAATTCAGGATCTCGAGGTTCTCATGAAAGATCTAGTTGAGTTCAGATGGAAAAAAGGAAATGTGCCTGGTGCGGTAGTAGAGATATGGTTGGACCTCGAACGACGGAAAATGGAAGCGACCCAACGCTTTCTAAGATCTATTCCAAAATTCGGTAACATCTGGAAGCCAGTTATTCATGAACAAACAGGCGCAGCATCCTCAGCTTCCAAGACAATATTCATTCTTCGGCATGGGATAGCTGTTACTCGTGGCGATGCAGCTTACCCGTTGGATTCGGATCGACCTCTAACCATGAAGGGTATGAAGAGGCTTCGTCGGATCGCCAAAGGCTTGCGTCACTTGAATGTTCAGTTTGACTTGATCCTGACGAGCCCGTATAGGCGAGCTTTGGAGACGGCGTTCGTCGTCGGGCGCGAGTACGGAGTGGGACAGATAATTCAAACCTCACAGGCGCTTAGACCCGAGGTACTTCCGGAGGAAGCCATCAGAGCAGTGCAAGAGAAATACTCGCCGTGCCGGCGCTTGCTCTTGGTGGGACACGAACCTCAGCTGAGTGCGTTGATCTCAACCTTGACAACGGGAAGCGCAAGCGCGAGGCCAGTGCTTAAGAAGGGAAGCGTTTGCAAGCTTCAAGTAGAGAAATTGCAAATGGGTAAGTGCGCAACCCTGATCTGGCTGCTCACTCCAAGGCAACTGATCAACATCGCCTAAGACCGACACTCACAAAGACGAAAGGACAAGGCTCAGATTGAAGTAGAGCCCAGCAAGGCTCGCTGGAGCCAAAACTCCTTTGCTCATAACTGTGGCGAAACCCCAGCAGGCCGCGGCGAGCACAATGAAAACAAAGATTCGCAAATTCCGCAGTGGCTTCGCTCTCATTAGACTGTTTATCTGGGGCTTGGTAGCGGATGAGGAGTTTCCCTAACCTTTCTTGAGCAATTCCATGATTTTGTTCTGAATCTCGCTTGCTATCTTCCTGACTTCCTCAATCTTCTTTCCCTTCGGGTCTTCGATGTGCCAATCTACGAGCTTCTTCTCCATCTGTTCAACCATGGGCTTAGGGCAGACTTCTTGGACGGAGCAACCCATAGTCACAATTAGGTCTGCTTCATTGATCATTTCTTCCGTAAGCATCTTCGGTTTACCAGGAAGAGGGATGTTCTTCTCTTGCATTACTTGAACGACGGTTGGGTTCACTTTCTCGGCTGGGACGGTTCCTGCGCTCGTCGCTTCTATTCCGTACGCCCTGCCGAAGGCTTCAGCCATCTGGCTTCTTCCTGCATTTTCCACGCAGACAAACAATACTTTTTTTATGATATTGACACCCCCACCAACCCGAATCCTTTATCGATCAGGTTGTGGACTCGGGAGTTCGCTATCTTGTAGAACACCCACTTGCCGTTTCGTCTTGAACTGAGAACTCCAGATCTTTCCAGTATTCCTAGATGGTGTGACGTCGTGGGTTGTGTCAGCTCAAGAGCCGCCATAACCTCACATGAGCATAATTCTTCGTCAGCGATTATCTTGAGCATTCGGAGCCTAGTGGCGTCCCCGAGGGCGGCGAAGAAATCCTCCAGACGTCGGAAACTTCCTTCATCTTCGCTGATTCTGGATTTCAACTGATTGATGCGTTCAGTCGGGGTACAACTTGTATCCACTAGACCGAGATTCACTAGGCGTTTCACCCTAGCCTGAGCGATGGTTTGACTCAACTTAATCAACAAAGGAACCATACATTAACATTCTTAAATGTGTTGCCTTGATATACTTGGTGTGAATGAACGTGAGTCTAAGTGAAGAACAAATCAAAAATGCAGTTAGGGAAAGGTATAGTCGATTAGCCGTACTGAATCAGACTTGCTGCGGAAATGAGGCTGAAAATGTCTGCTGCGGCTCATCAACCAAAGAGGCGGATCTTCCAAGTGAGGCGTTGAGCGTCCTTGCGAGCTGCGGAAGTCCTCTGGCATATGTGCAGGTTCATGAAGGTGAGACCATTCTGGACTTGGGTAGCGGTGGAGGCATTGACGTTTTCCGCGCATCAAAATTAGTAGGCGACAAGGGCAGGGTGATCGGCCTTGACGCGACACCTGAGATGATCTTCAGGGCACGTGAAACCGCTAAGAAGTATGATTACAGAAATGTTGAGTTTCGGCTTGGAGAAATCGAGCACATGCCGATTGAAAGCGATTCGGTGGATTTGGTTATCAGCAATTGCGTGCTAACCCTAGTTCCTGATAAGGGATTGGCGTTCAACGAGATTTACCGTGTTCTCAAACCTGGCGGTGGCATTTCCATATCGGATATGGTTGCGACTCAAGAAGCTAAGAAAGTGATCAAACCAGAAGAATGGGCAGCTTGCATTGCAGGAGCGGTTACCTTCAACGAATACAGCAGCATCCTAGAAGAAGTAGGCTTCGTTAACATTCATGGATCGGATGAATCCAACCCAATAAACGAGGAAATGACTTCGAAAGGACTCGATGTAAAAAGCGTGACATGGAAGGCTAGGAAACCCCTCTGAACAAGTGCCGCCAGAGCACTAAACAAGAAGAGATCGGAAAGCTTTGGCAAAACAGCTTTCGCTCCTCGACAGATTCCTTGCAGTATGGATTTTCCTAGCGATGGCCATCGGAGTAGCCGCAGGAGCTGTTTTTCCGCAACTCCCGAAGCTTCTTGAAACATTCAGCGTCGGCACGATTTCGGTTCCAATCGCGGTTGGATTGCTCTGGATGATGTACCCACCGCTAGCACGCGTGAAGTATGAAGAGCTTCCGAAGGTGAAGAAGGCTTGGAAGATGTTCAGCGTTTCCCTATTCCAGAACTGGCTCGTAGGGCCGTTCCTGATGTTCGGTCTTGCATGGTTATTCTTGCCCGATCTGCCCGAATATCGAATAGGAATAATTATCGTCGGATTAGCGAGGTGCATTGCCATGGTCCTAGTGTGGAACATGTTGGCGGGAGGGGATAGCGAGTATGCAGCGGTCCTTGTGGCGCTTAACTCGATCTTCCAGGTTGCATTATACTCGGTTTACGCGTGGTTCTTTGTTACGTTGCTCTCGTCTTGGGTCGCCCATGGGTCGGGCGTAACGGTTGCGATCTCCATCTGGGACATTGCCAAAACCGTCTTCATCTACCTAGGCGTTCCATTTATCGCCGGAATGCTCACCAGGTACGCGTTGGTGCGGAAGAAGGGGAAGGAGTGGTATGATGGAAAGTTTGTGGAAAAGTTGAGTCCGACAGCATTGATAGGGTTACTCTTCACGATTGTGGTGATGTTTTCGTTGAAAGGTGGGTATATTCTGGCGTTGCCATGGGATGTTGTAAGAATCGCGATACCCCTCGTCAGCTACTTTCTCATCATGTTCACACTCTCATTCGTCATGTCCAAGGCTTGGAGATTTTCCTATCCTGAGACTGCAACGTTATCGTTCACAGCGGCGAGCAATAATTTCGAGCTTGCAATAGCGGTGGCAGTCGGAGTGTTCGGAATAAACTCGGGCGAAGCCTTCGCCGCGGTGATCGGGCCGCTGTTCGAAGTTCCGGTTCTGATCAGTCTCGTGAGCGTGGCATTATGGGCGAAGAAACACTACTTCCGGGAGTCGCAGCTCGAGTTGGCAACAATCGATGCAAGATCGATGAAACAAACGATGCCTACCAAAGACTAGCGTAACGTGAATATCCTACGAAAACATGCACCAAACAGAGTTCGTCCTGGGGAGTAGAACTTAAGAGAATTCAGCTGACTCTAGTCTACGGCGGTTAGTTCAATTTTCACGGTAATTGACCCTGTGAATTGCTATCCCTACTTGACCCTGGCAGTTCTGAGGAGAACAATGATTGTGGAATTACATATAGCATCAGGAGAGAAATGCTGCACGCTAAACGATGATGTGGTCAATTTGCTACGTGGGTTTGAGCAGACACCTGCGTCTTAAGAAAACTATTGACCAGGCAAATCATGGAACTGGGAACAGGAGCGAATCATATGGGGACGGTGGGTTTCAATCTTGACGCGGTTCGGACTATGATGTTCAGCCCCAAGACTATCATCAGTAGTATGAAGGCTGCCCCCCAAGCGAAAGCATGCGCGTTCGGGTACGGGGAAGTTCCGAAGTCAAAGATAAGCACGGTCATAGTGGCTGTAGGATCGAAAACAGTATTCATCATGAATTGGCCGCCGAGAGCGGTGAAGAGTAGGGGAGCGGTTTCCCCCATGATTCGAGCAACAGCCAGAGCGATGCCTGTAACAATTCCGCTCTTAGCGCTCGACACGAGGATGTAGAGGAGCGTCTTTGACCTCGATATTCCGAGGGCCAAACCACCTTCCTTGATAGCAGAGGGCACCAGCCTCAGGGACTCATGTGTCGATATCGCGACAATAGGTATCATCATGAAACTCAACGCAATTCCCCCGGCGATGGCTGAAAATCTGTGTAAGGTGGCCACAACCAAAACATACACAACGATCCCCGTCACAATGGACGGAACGCCCGTCAGAACCTCCGCAATCAGCCTAACATTCTTTGCAACTCTACCGGGGTATTCGGATAGATACGCCCCAGCGAAGAGTCCTATGGGTACACCAATCATAGATGCTATTCCGACCACTACCAAGCTACCCTCTAACGCATTCAATATGCCTCCGCCACTTCCGCCGATTGGAGGAGTAACCTGTGTGAAAAAGCCGAGATTCAGCACGCTATATCCTAGGGTCGCAGTTTCGTAGAGAATCGAGGCAAGTGGGATTATCGGAATTAGAAAAGCAAGTGTGGCTAGAACCGTAAATAACCTGTTGCTAAACCGTCGTCCACTCAGGGATTTAAACATCCGTTGAACTCCCGGGATGGAAACTTAGTCTAGAAATTAATACTCGCCCTACTAAATTCATTAGAAATGCGATCGCGAAAAGAATCAGACCGAGCTCGAATAGAGCAGCGAGGTAAATGTTGTTGCCTGCTACTTCTGTGAACTCATTGGCGATCACACTTGGAATGGTTTCTGCAGGAAGGAAGAGTGACGGGGTGATTCTTGCGACGTTGCCGATGACCATTATGACCGCCATGGTCTCTCCGATGGCTCTACCCATTGCTAGAACGATACCCGCAATTATGCCCGTGCTGGCATAAGGAATGACGGCCATTCGAATTGTCTCTAACCTGGTTCCACCCAATGCGACGCAAGCCTCTCGCTGACTACGCGGGACCGCCGCGACAACTTCCCGCATAACTGCTGACGCATAAGGGGTGATCATGATCGCCAAAATGAGACCGGCGGTGAGCATTCCGAGTCCATTTGTTTCACCCGAGAATATTGGAATGAATCCAAGTGAGCCTATAAGTCCTGGATCTATGTAATCTCTCATGAAGGGAACGAGGAAGAATAATCCCCACAGTCCATACACTACGCTGGGCACGGCAGCAAGCAGTTCAACTAGAAAGATCGAAGGAAGTCGTAGTTTGCTAGGAGCTAACTCTGATTGAAATAGGGCAACACCCAAGCTTATTGGAACCGCAAATAACAAGGCAATCAACGTCGTGACTATTGATCCATATATTGCGGGGAGTGCTCCCAAGATTGGAGTTCCACCGCTGGGAGGATTCGGAATCCATAAGGTACCAGTCAAAAAGCTGAAGCCCAGGGCTTGAATAGAGTCTAAGCTTCCAGCGTAAAGAGAATACACGGTAAGAGCGGCGATGACTGGAATCGCAACCGCTGCAACAATTAGGACAAAGTGCAAAAAATCGTGGTGCCGTGACCTTTGGCGGGCACGGCTTTTTTCAAGTTGCTTTTGCATTATACGTCGCTGGCTTCTATCCGGTCAGGAGGACTGTGCCTTGATAGTTGAGAGTCATCAGTAATTGTTCGTCAGCTGCAACAACGTTTGCTGGGAGTGGTACGTAGTCCAATGGCATTGAATACTGCTGTCCATCGTGGATTGCCCACCAAAGGAAGTGTACTAGGGCTTGGGCCTTGGCGAGAGTTGTGCTAGGGTTTGCGGACAAGTCTTTGTAGACGAGTATGTAGGTGTAGGTTGAGATCGGATAGGATTGTGCTCCTGCAGCTTCTACTAGGTGTATTCTAAGATCGTTGGGGTTCGGCGTGCCCGTCGCGTTCTGAGCTGCGTAAAGGATTGTTTGTAGCGTTGGTACGATGAAATTGCCTGCTGGGTTCTTGACTGCGCCTACTCCGAGTTTGTTCTGGACCGCGTAGATAAGGTCAACATAGCCTAAGGCTCCGTTGGTGTTCGCAACCGTGCCCGCAACTCCCGAATTACCCTTTGAGCCAACGCCATAAGCCCCAAGCTTCGTATCAACAGGCCAAGTCACTGAAGTGCTGTAACCAACCTGTGCTGCCCAGTTTGGGACGGCAACTGACAAGAAGTTCGTGAAGGCATATGTGGTTCCGCTGCCATCTGATCTATGCACGGCGGTGATGAAGCCGTTCGGTAATGCGACACCAGGATTGAGGGCCACGATGGCTGGGTCGTTCCATTTGACTATGTTTCCCATGTAGATGTTAGCTATGACCTCTGGTGTGAAGTTCAGTGTGGCCGTGTTATTGACGCCCCATGCTTGCAAATTGTATGTAACGGCTACCCCACCAAGCGTCTCAGGGAAAAGAGTGATACCTGGCGCGGCCGCTAACTGTTGGTTATTTAAGGGAGCGTCGGAGGCACCAAAGTCGACTGTCTTTGCTGATATCTGTTGGATTCCGCCGCCGCTACCAATGGGATTGTAGCTTATGGTAACTGCGGGGTATAGCTGGTTGTATGTGACCGTCCATTTCTGAAGTAATGGGGCGGGAAACGTGGCCCCCGCTCCAAGAAGCGAGACGGGCGTCGTTGGTTGGTATCCTGCTACAGAAGACGTTGCTGACGCCATAGAGGTTTCGGTCATGGTTGCTGAAGTCATCACCGATGACGCTGACGACATCATCGACGATTCAGAAGACATTACTGATGTTGCTGACATGCTCTGAGATGTGCTACTGTTCATTGTCGTGAAGTAGTATCCTCCTGCAACTGCCGCCAGTATGACGACAACAAGAGCTACTATTCCGACATTACGCTTGTTATTCTTGCTCGACATGCGAATCATCGAACGCACGTAGCGGCCTATTCTTATTTAGCGAAAACGCATTGTGAACATGTGTGTGCACCACGATCTATATGATTCATATAACTCGTATTCAATTACTCAATCATCACAGTAATCGATGGTCGGTAACTAATCATGACTTCAGAACTCTTAACGGAGTTGGGCAGTGCACAGGTAGCCGACAAGAGTGTTATTGATATGTCTAACTTAAAGGAAAAAATGCAGGTAGCCAGCCTCAGCGCTGGATTTGGCCGAAAAAAAGTCTTGGATGACATTTCAATATCGTTTAAGGAAAATACAGTCACGGCGATAATCGGTCCCTCTGGGTGTGGGAAGTCCACATTCATCCGTTGCCTAAACAGAATGCATGAGGTCACACCAGATGCGTGGACCAACGGCCACATAATCCTGGACGGCGACGACATTCTCGACCCCTCCATGGACCCCGTCGTAGTCCGACGAAGGATAGGGATGGTATTCCAAAAGCCAAACCCATTCCCAACCATGTCAATATACGATAACGTGGCGGCAGGCCTTCGACTGAACGGAGTTCGCAATCACAAGGTTATCGCTGAGAAGGTTGAAGAAAATCTCAGAAAATCTTTCCTTTGGGACGAGATCGGTGACAGGATCAAAGAATCCGGAACAAGCATTTCAGGTGGACAACAACAGAGACTATGCATCGCACGAACCTTGGCGGTTGAACCAGAAGTAATTCTCATGGACGAACCATGCTCAGCGCTCGATCCCATCGCAACTGCAAAGATCGAGGAACTCATAACTAAACTGAAGACCACCTACACAGTAATCGTTGTAACGCATAATATGCAACAGGCAGCACGCATCTCCGACCTTACTGGATTCCTGTACCTAGGCAGGCTCATCGAGTATGGACCGACGACGGAGATATTTCAGAATCCCCACAACGAACTCACGGAGCGCTACATCAGTGGAAAGTTCGGGTGAAATTCAGTGCCGCGGCTCATGGATATGGGAGAAGAACGGCTCTCGAATGCCATCGTGGACATGGCAAACCTAGCTCAAGACTCAGTAGTCAAGGCCATAGAAGCCTACGAGAAGGGGCAAAAAATCACCGACACAGCGCGTAAGAGGGCAGCTCAGCTCTCGCAGTTAAGCGCGGAAGTTGAGGAACTCGGCGTCGATCTCTTGGCGGGTTATCAACCAGTAGCCACAGATTTACGTTTCATTAAATCCTGTCTTGAAATTGCTTATGGTTTTTCACGGTTCGGCAGATACGCCTTCGACATCGCACTAGTTCTAGAAACCTATGGAGACTTGTCTATTTGTGACAAATCAGTCGTTCACGACTTAAGTGAGAAAGTCACCGGCATGATCGAACGAAGTATCCAATCGTTCAGGACTCGCGACACGGAACTCGCTCGGTCATTACGAAAAGACGACGATGAGGTTGACAAAGTGTACTACAAGTACACCGCCGCGATGGCCACCGATAAGTCCGCATCAGTTCGATGCGCCCTCGCATCTACCTTGGTGTTACGGTATCTGGAGAGAATTGCTGATCACGCCTGTTACATCGGAGACTCCGTTGTCTACATTGTAACTGGATCGAAGGCCTGAGACCATGAAAGTGGATACACAGGATCCAAAGAAGGAGACAGAGGAAGAGCAATCTCAGCCTGAGGATCGGTATGTTCGACGGGTACAGGTCACGGGCCGCGGGTCCTACATAGTATCCCTGCCGAAACCTTGGGTCCAGGAAGCAGGGCTGAGAAAGGGCGGTAGGGTTGAATTTAGTAAGCAGGAAAATTGGGGCCTCACCCTTACACCATTCGGCAGCACGAAGTACGATGACGAACGCACCCGATGCGTCATGTCACTTAATTCCAATATTGACCCGGATGCTCTAACCAGAATGATCATCTCACTCTACGTTGCTGGGTATTCGACGATTGAGATTAGGTCGAAGGCAGGAAACCTCTCATCTAAGATTCGAGACACGATTCGTGATGTTGCGAGAGGTAAGCTCGTGGGCACGGAGTTGGTTACTGAATCTGCCCAGAGCGCAACCCTGCAGGTGCTCTTAAGCTACCCTCAATTGCTCGTACCGGACGCTCTGAGAAGAATGCTTTCAATTCTAAACGCGATGCAACAAGATTCAATGCAGGCCCTTTCAAGACTGGACAAGGACTTAGCAAATCAGGTTGTCAAGATTGACGATGAGATCGACAGGTTCAGCCTGTACGTAATCAGGCAACTAAAATGGGCCGTAAAACACCCCACCCTACTCTCTAGAATCGGTTTATCCTCGCCCGTGGAATGCCTAGGATATAGGATCATCAGCAAGAGCGTTGAGCGTTCTGCAGATCATGCCGCAAGGATCGGAGTGAACGTACTTCTACTGCAGCAGGCACCTGGGGCATCGTTATTCAAGGACGCAAATGCGCTAAGCCAGCAATCGTCAAGAATGATGGAGACTTCGCTGCGAGCTTTGTTCGCCAGCGATTACAAACTTGCCGAAAGCGTGCTTTTTGAAGGGGCGAAAGTTACTGATCTCGAATCGAAACTGGTTGAGAGGTTACTTAAGGAGAAGATTCCAGCGGGCGACCTCTCCGCAATGCGCTTAATCTCGGAGAGCCTGAGAAGAATCGGCGAATATGCAACCGACGTTGCGGAAGTCGTCCTGAATTCAACTATTCAAAAAATGTTGGACCAATCGGACGGTATCGAGGCCCAGCCATAGAGTGCACGTTCGCACTAATCGGATACCGAGACGACATGGATTCTGGGTCGAAAGATCGCTCTTGCGGTGATATTGGCCGCATAGCCTCCATGCAGACCGCAGAATTCCTCACAGGATTCAGCGACCTCAACATCCGTATACCCGAACCCGCAAAGCTCGCAGACAAAGATGATCCCATATCTACTATGTCTTCGATCAACCAATCTGTTTCACCAAGCTGTCATACCGCGGCTAGCGGGACGAGATCCTCCCTCATGTAGAATCCCTTGAAACCGCAATTGTCGCATTTCGCTCCAATCGGTGAATCACCGTCATCATAGTACATGTTGAGGCTTAGGAGTCCACACTTCGGGCACTCGGATCCGACCTCTTTCTCCATCGGGCCAACCATCCGATTGTGGTATACTACTTACTCCGCGAACCAGGCGTCGCCTTCAGAAGGCGCAACTTCGGATTCGAGGTTCACGTGTTTTTTCCTTGTCCGTGTCATTTTTTCGCCACGGTAAATACGTTGTTCCAGGGATTTAGCAGGTTTCCTCGTAATTCATTGCAGTAACATGATTTCCCATAATTCATGGTACCGAAACTTGATGTTGTGCGGCGGGCCAGCAATCCACCTATAACTTGGTAATCAAGGGGTGTTGATTTGAGCGCTTAATTGGGTCGGCTTAAGCGTCTGCTTGGTTATGTCAAAACTTCCCTTGGAATCTATATTTTAGTCGCACAGCTCAACGTCGTGAGAAAAGCACCTAGAACTGCCTAAGAAAGCCGAAGACTAGAAATCGATTGTCTTTCAGGAGTTCCCGGACTGAATATGTGTTCAGGGTTGTGGATTCCGCAGCATTCGCATGATGACTGAACCGTTCCCCGACACTTCTCATGGTCATTCGATAGACATGAAGGGCAGATGCCTGTCCAATCGTTGCATTGGTCGCCTAGTTGGGTTGACATGGTCAGTGGAAATATGTCAGTGGAGGTCAAATTTGTTCCCTGCATGAATTCCGTGAGGTGTTGTTACTCACATTCCGAAGCTACATCTCAAGTCGGGTCAGAATCATAGCCATGCCACGCTAATGCTACGGGGTGAGTAACGCCCCGTCTACGCAACTGAGCCCATAAACTGCAACCGCAAGCCAAAATGCGACATTTAACAGAACCTCTTATCCGACGGAACTTTACAGCAACAATTGCGTCCATCCGACAGAGACTTGACGTTACCGAAAAAAGGTAACGGATCGTAAGCGGACGATTAACCGGTGTTCTTCTTCTCGCAGTCGGCGGGAAGACAGGACTAACGCTGCTAACCCAACTACTAGGCCGACGATTACAGATTCGATTGGAAAACCCGCAGATCGGTAGGCCGCTCCCTGTGCTCGCACTCGTCGATGTCATTGATGTCGAGGCTGAGGAAGTGGTAACTGTTGGGGGTTGGGTTGGTACGAAGAGCAATCCCTTAGGGCTTTGGAACACGTTACTCAAGGGAGTTATCTTTCCGGTAGACAAGTCGAGGGTGCCCACGAGAGGGTTGGCGTTGTCATTAGGTTCCCCTACAAACACCGTACCGGCTGGCCACCCGGCCGTGTTGAGGGCTTGGATTGCGTTCGCTGCGCTGTCGACGACGTAGAGCGTTCCTTGATTCGCGGGTTGCGACTGCAAGACCGTCGATCGGAGGGACATTGCCAGGCTTGTTGTCGCTGAGGTTCAGAACATTCAGAACGGTAAGCGTGGGGTTAGTTCCGCTGAGTGACGCGGAATATGATCTGGCCGTCGGCTTGGCTGATAGTCGCGAGGTCTCCAGCAAACATGGGGCTTTCCGACGGCATGATGAAGTTTGTATCAGGGTCGGTGAGGCCGAGTTTAACGTTCGCACCAGTGGTGACATTCATAGCCATACCATTGTTGTAGAAGAGTGCCGTGAGGTTGGCGGTGTGAGTCGAGTTGTCGAGCGTGACGAGATAGTCCGTGTCCTGAGTAGTGTCATTTGGGTTGGAGTGAATCACGTAAATTTGGTCTCCACTCACGGCAATGCTATCTGTTCCTCCGTTCCCCGGAAACTGCGGGGTCGGGACTGTACATGAATCTAATCACTGTTCGCGTGGCAGGTTCTATCAAGTTGAAGGCTGAGTAATCGTCTTCGTTGACGGTCGCAATCAACCGACCCCTCGCAGGGTCGGCGATTAAGCCGTCACACTTGCCGGCCACGGATACATTTTCAACTAACGTACCTGTTGACGGGTCGTATCCTGCTACGGTACACAATGTCGGTCCTCCGGAATGACCGGCTGTGCCGTTTGGCATGATCCCGTTTTGGAAGGCGGTCCAAATGAGGGCCGCACCGCCGTCCAAGCCGGGGATTGCTAGTAATGTGATATCATCCGGTCCTTTCGAGCCCGCTGGCGGTGAAGAGACAAAGGCGTGCTCGGTAGGGAACTCGGCTGGGCCAGGGTCGTTGATCCAGGGAACATTAGACTTAGAGTTAGAGCGCAGAGGAAAGTAATGAGGCAAATATATCCTAATGTCTTGCACCGACTGAACGAACTCATGGGATGTCGGTCTTGTTGGGCGACCATTTAACGCCCTTCAATGGAGAACATGTGAGGGTATGGTACACGACATATCCGTAGTGAAGGACTGAGAAGTGAAACTGACTGATTGAACAGTTCTTCATGCGGTCCGCTTACGGGGCAATCGCTGACGTTACCCTATTTAGTAATGAAAATGCCCGTAAGCCTGATGTTACTTTTTCTTTCGCAACCGGCGTTCTAGGTCGGCTACACGTTTCTCCAGCTTAACGATTCGTTGCGCATTTTTCTTCGATTCTCGGTTAATATCCGTGCTCAATTTCCTAGCGTGCTGATCTAGCTTCGTCGCAAACGCTTTAGCAGCCTGTTCCTGCCTCTGTTCGATTTGGCTGAGATGATCGCGCAGTTCCTTGAACTTACCCATGTCGCAGAGCCTCACTCATAATACAGCAATCAAGTGCTATAAGGCATTAGAATTAAGCGAAACGACCATCCTGTATCTCGTTCACTTCCTGAACTATGAAGCGTATAGAGAGTCCTAGCGCCACACGATTCACCGCCAACACATTTTTCTCATCCTCTTGGCTATTGTGAAGATGTGAAACAATCGTGAGCGACCAACCTATCTCAAAGAAGTTACACTGGATGGAAGGTCAAGTCTTCCTACCCTACAGCAAGAAGATCATTGGCTTCAGTCGAATCGGCCCACACATAACAGCGGAATCAACCAAAAGTGACCCAAAACATCGATCCATGGAGGTTTTGAATTGATGCCCTGGTTGTATCCTGAACTCGACCATCCGCACATGCTGAATGAGGAGACGGTACCAGAAGGATACAGACGTTACGCCGGTCGGAGGGCCTGGACCCTTCCAGTTACTTCCAGACAATAAAGCAACACCCCTCTCTTTCGAATAATCAAGGAATCGAATCTGCCGGCGGAGGATTCGAGTCGTCATGGAAACCGATCTGGCGGCTTCTTAGTAATCTCCGACACTAGTGCGACTAGTTCTTGTGTGTGGGCCTGGTGGTGCCCACCCAAACGCCTGCCTTATGAAACAGTTAGCCACTAGCCAAGCCGGGAAAACGAAATGCAATTGGTTCTGGGTGCGACGGGTGGGATTGGCCACTGGGTCGTTGAGAAATTACTCGACCGAAAGAACTACGTTCGCATCATGGTACGTGACCCCACGAGGGCGAAAACATTTTCGAACATGGAGCAAGTCGAGATTCTTCAAGGTGACGCCGTTAATATTGATGACGTGAGGAAAGCGGTCGCAGGGACAGATCCAGTCTACCATTGCGTAAACGTGCCATATCAGGAATGGAAATCGAAAGTCATTCCCATGCTTCAGAACACTATCACTGCCGCTACGGAAAGCGCGGCAAAGATAGTGTTCCCCGGAAACGTGTACGTCTACGGACATATCCAGTCCGAGCTCGTTCGAGAAGATCACCCATTCGCAGCCTACACCAGAAAGGGCAAGATACGCATTCGAATGGAACAGATGCTCAATGATGCCTGGAAATCAGAAAAGGTTCCTTATACCATTGTGCGTTTCCCAGACTTCTACGGCCCGTTTGTCGTCAACGACATCTACGCACCAATTTTCCGCAATGCGCTTCAAGGTCGACCGATGGCGTGGTATGGAAGGTTGAATGTTCCAATTGAGTTCGCGTACATCGAAGATGCCGCCGAAGCACTTGTCATGGCGGGCTTGGACAATGGTACGAGCGGGGAATCTTACAATGTACCGGGGGCGGACGTTACAACACCTCGACGGTGGCTGGAGCTAGTGGCTTCAACTGCAGGAACAAAAGCGAGGATACGCACCGTCCCGAAATTCATGGTCGCGCTCGCTGGAATCCCTAATTCCCAAGTGCGTGAGTTCTACGAGATGCTGTACTTCAAAAGGGAACGCTTAATCCTCGACGGGACCAAGTTCGGAAAGACGTTTGGCAAAATACCGACCACTCCATACAAGGACGGAATCAAGAAGACACTTGACTGGTTCCGAATCAATAACAAACCAGAAATCGACTCTCGCGCCTGAAAAAGGTGGGTCACAGCTGCACCGCAGCAAGCTTGCCAAGATTCTCCACAGAGTTCCTCCCCTTCGGGTTCGCGAGCATGGCTGAAGCATAGCTCCAATCTGTGCGCGATTTGCGGTTGTGAAAGGGAGCGATGATGATTACCCCAAGGATATTATCTGAATTCTCGTCAAAAAATCTGTCTCCAAAAGCGCGGGTAATTGCAATCCTACTTGACGCCATTTCTCTGTCTGCCGAGGTAGATGTCGAGAGGACAGCTAACGCTGACTCTCTTCGTGGTAATTGTTTTATCGAGTGGGCTCGAAGGCGCAACATTTCTCGTAGAGCGGTCTTTCGGAAAGAGATGTTTCGTTTGACTACTCGAACATCGTGAGTTTTGACTTCTACGTAGGTCCAATCCCCTTCCAGATCTATAGCCAAATCAGCGCATCTTCCTCCCGGAACAGGGGGTTCAGACCTAACGGCAATGCCTCTCTGTGTATAGGTTCGCGCGATGCCGTTCACCACGGCGGAGTGATCGAAGTCCATTGCGTGCTCCAGTGTGGAGACGTAGATCTCGTTGTCCGAGATTGGGGTTGACATCTCGGATGCGGCTTCTGGGCATCACTTATCTTCGTTTCCTACGAGATTTCATTAGATCACAGTGTCCCTATGCGATTCACGTGCAGGGTTTAGCAGTAGCATTTGAACTCAATATTGTCCGTTGCTATGCTGTTCATGTGAACCACTAGCGGATCCGTGATTGCAGTGAGGATCATTCATATTCTTCCGCAAGTCCCCCACGCAATCAGAGGTGAACGATTTGGGAAAGAACAAACAAGTTCGTGTCGTGGATAAAGAGGATGAGGAAGCTTCTAAAGAAGAGAGCGAAGATGCGGAGTAACTCGCCCTAAAGATCCGAAAATCTCAGCCCTATTCTCTCCCTGCTTCTTCCATTCTTCAAAGTCCAAGGCAACATGAAGTATCTCTATTGTCTAATGGATGACCAAACCCACTTCGGAATTGCTCGTAGATTTTTCTCGCAGATAGCTGACCCTACGAAGCTGAGTCAGCAGACGAAAAATAGCAGTTAAACCAACTGACGAGAAGGTATCGCTACCTCTTCGAGGCAGGCACTGGTTTCTGAGTTTCCCCTCGGAATCAGGCTCC
>CAWHWX010000026.1:0-7882 GCA_963833125.1 Candidatus Bathyarchaeota archaeon
TGGCAATTGCCGTTCCATCTGGAGTCAAGGTGTTCAATTGGATAGGAACTATGATTGGGGGAAGGATAAGCCTCAAAGTCCCGATGAAGAAACGCGATAACATTTATCTCCACTTTCTTTTTCGCTGGCGCCACGGGGGTTTTCCAAGCAGCAATACCCGTCGACTACCTGTTCCATGACACATACTGGGTGGTCGGCCACATCCACTTGATGCTCCTGGGCGCTTCAACCCAGGCTATCTTTGCCGCATTGTACTTTTACTTCCCGTACATGACGGGACGCATGTATAATGAGAAGTGGGGTAACATCCAATTCTGGATTACCGAAGTCGGCATCTACATGCTATTCTCAATGATGCTACTTCTAGGATTGGAAGGGATGCCCAGGCGGTGGTACACTTACCCACTTCAATACGCAACGCCAAACCTTCTTGCCAGCCTATCCGGATTTCTGATTGGAATTGGCGTGTTAATCTTGATCCTGAATCTAGTTTTCAGCTGGCTCCGAGGGCCAAAGGTTACAGGAAATCCGTGGCCATGAAACTGCAACCCTTCTCCCTATTGTCCTTGGCCACCGCAGTTTCAGTTTACATCTTGATTGTCATCGGAGGTCTCGTAGCGTCATTCGATTATGGTTTAGCCTGCCCAGATTGGCCGTTATGCAATGGGCAAGTCATCCCAACATTCACCACGCCAGTGATTGTCGAGTACACTCATAGAGTGTGGACGCTCGTGGTCACCGCGCTAGTCATTGCGACTACTGTGTTCGCGTGGAAGAAATATCACTGGGGCAACAGAGTTACTAAAGTCTCCACGGTAACGTTCATCTTACTGTTAGGACAGATAATCCTTGGAATGGTTACGGTGGACACTCGCACGTTACCTTTAGCGGTAACTGCCCACCTAGCTCTAGCGACCCTAGTATTCGCAAGTGCGTTAACCGTTAGTTTTGTCTCGCAGACACAAATAGGTCGGTAACACTGTTGACAAAGGAACAGGTCGTAATAGTGTCTTTCACGATAGCGACTGTTGTAGTGATAGCTGTTATACTCCGTGCGGTGCTCACACGTTAGATTACGCCGGTGGATGCTATGAGGCCATTTTTCCTGTAACTCAAGAAGGCCCGAACGGTATCCTTTGAAGCGGTCAAATAGCCGATCCTAAGCTCCTGGCCTCCACCAGCATATTCTTCTAGCATCCTGCGGGTTAGCTCGTACGGGCCAGCTAAGTAGTTGGAACGGATTCCCTTTCGATCCTCCCTCCAAACTGTGATGACGTCAGGGTCCACCCGGAACATGTCGAACGAATCCCCAGTCAAATGTCGCTCATATTCACCAGCAACAGTAGGTTTGAACTCCCCAAGACCAAGCACCATAGGCTCGATAGTCACAGTGGGCGCAGCCGTGGAGCCGGTTATGTGGGTTTGTTCCGTTGTTGAAACGATGATCTCAGGCGACATTTTCGGCGTTGCAGGCATTTTCTTCAGGCTGGCTTCCTCTTGTGCACCCAATCTTCCAATTGAACCGAAGATTGTGTATGATAGAACTCCAAATGTTACTAGCAATACCTCAACCCACCAACGCCCTTCATTGTAAGTTGAACGTAGGAAGACCTGCATCACCAAATCTGCGGCAGAGATCAAACCAAGGAAGGCGAAGAAATATCCGATGTATTCGATGGTCTTGTAGAAGCCTGGTTTCGGTGGCGTCGCTTCTTCCTCAATCAATTCGACCCCTACGTCAGGCCTCGCTGATACTGGCTGTGGGACAGTAGGAGAGGTAGGGGTTATTGGTTTCAGGAGGTAGTAGAGTGAGACGAAAACCAATGTGGACCCGCCCACAAGTAGATTCGCAGCTAAGAACTCTGAAGTGAGGGCTCGAGCACCGGGAAGGCCTGATGCAATTAGATTAAACGCGTAGTCAACTAAAATGAAACCTGCCGCCAATCCCAAAGCTTGGAAGAGACGCCGAGTCACCATTGATAATCGAACCTTGCGACAATTAAGTGGTGGCTAATAAAAATGCGATTTCATATGATAACTCTTTCACTGATTGGCTTCCCCGAAACCTTATATTTGCTGCGGCTTCGCAGGGCGAAAGGCTCCGCGAAATGGGAACTGCCACCGACAATTCTCCAACGCGTCACGAGGATAATGCGCCTGAATACTTAGAGCATAGCGCTTGGCCAGTAATCATCGCTATGGCAATAGGAGTTGCCATGGTAGGCTTCTTCTTTCTGGTGAAAGGCCTTGTCTTACCAGCCGCAATTTTGATGATGGTCTCATTCGTAGCCGTATTGGGAGCATTTCTTTACAGTGAAACCCGGAACTGGCGGTCTTCAGCATCGAAATCACTCGGTCGAAATCCCACCCGGAACGAATCTGGGACCGTTTCCAGTCGACATAAACTTGACAGTTCAACTGATCATCCTAACCGAAATACTTCTCTTCGGTGGCGCCTTTGCGATGTATTTCGCCATTAGGGTACAGTTTCCCTTCTGGCCCCCAGCTGGCGCCCCCATTCTCGATGATTCCATCGCCCGCATACAAACTCTGATCCTCATTTCGAGTAGCTTGCTTGTTGAATGGGCTATTTGGCAACTCAAGCGTGGAAATCAAAGAGCATTCAGGTTTGGGTTGATCGGGACGACAATTCTCGCAAGCCTGTTTCCGATTCTTCAATTTGGTTTCGAGTGGCCACATCTACTCTTCAATAAGATTCTCACACCTACAAGCGGGTTTTTCGGAGCGACATTCTTCTTACTCACAGGTATTCATGGGGCGCACGTGGTGGCGGGGGTTATCGCGTACAGCTACACGGACGTTCGTGCGTTTATGGGTCAATATTCACCTAAGAACTACGGCTTCGCAGAAGCCACTTCCACCTATTGGCACTTCGTACACATAATTTGGCTTCTACTCTTCGCATTGCTTTGGCAGGGGAGTCGACTCATAGGTTGAAGCTAGAGGATTTCGGCCCTTTCGTCATCTTCACCGCACTCTACGCGGCGGGAACTCTCGGCCTACCAAAATTCTCGCTACTAGCTTACCAAGTGAAGGTAGGTGAAATCCCGACCGCATTCGTAGCCATATTCGGGTACCCAGCAGTCCTAGGCCTCACCCTTGGACAATTCATTGCAAATCTGGGGGTTGAAGCGTCCCCAATTGCAATGTTATCACCGGTAGTTTCCTTCGTCGGATTGTTGGCGGTTTACCGTTTGCGCAAGGTGAGTACGCTCGCGGGTTGCATCGCCTACATCATCCTAACATCAGCGTGGTTAACGTATCTACTGCCAATAACCTCTGGCGTATCTACGACCGAAGCTGCATTGTCCTCATTCCTCGGCCAAACGATTGCTGTAATGATCGGTTACGGCGCATACCTTGTAGCGAACAGAATGAGAACTACTCTGGCAACACCGCAAACCGAGCAAGGCGCTTAGCACTAACGATTTACCCATCAGGGCATTGTAATTGCTTCCCACGGAGCCAGACCAATGCCAGGACCTTTACAAGGGGTACGAATACTCGATGTCTCCCCGTTTTAACCGGACCCTTCTGTAGCATGATCCTCGGAGACCTCGGAGCTGAAATAATTAAGATAGAAACCCCAGGCAGCGGTGACGACACGAGGCAGTGGGGTCCACCGTTTATAGCCGGAGAGAGCGCGTATTTTCTGTCAATCAACCGAAACAAGAAGAGCTTAACACTCGACCTCGACAGCGAGGCAGGAAGAAGTGTCTTTTACGATCTCCGACAAAGTGTGACGTAATAGTCGAAAACTTTCGGCCTGGCGTAACCGAAAAACTTCAGATCGATTATCCCACTATTTCAAAGAAAAACTCGAAACTCATCTACTGCTCCATAACCAGCTTCGGCCCAAGCGGACCGTACAAAGATTGGGCGGCGTATGATATCGTCATTCAAGGCATGGGCGGCTTAATGGGAATAACCGGAGAACCTGATCGACCTCCAGTGAGAATCGGTGTCGCCATATCGGACCTAGCAGCGGGCATGTATGCTGCTATAGCTATACTCGCTGCCATGGCAGGTAGGCAACGCACCGGAAGAGGGCAAGTTAATTGATGTCTCTCTGTTGGACAGTACGGTTTCCTTGATGACTTACATGGCGGCTTATTTTTTCGCAACAGGTCAAAGCCCAACGAGAATGGGATCGGCACACCCGACCATTGTTCCATACCAATGCTTCAAAACCAAGGATGGAGAGTTCATTACAGTTGCGATTGGAAACGATAAGCTATTCCGCAATTTCTCCGAAACCATTGGCTCCCAGAAACTAGCTGATGATCCCAAGTTCTCCTCCAACGCCCAAAGAATAGCCAACCGACACGAACTAATCCCGTTACTGGAGCGAATATTCCAACAGAAGACTGAGGAAGAATGGTTGAACATTCTAACCCAAGCAAAACTACCCGCTGGTCCAGTCTACTCAATCGCGGAGATTTTTGCGGATCCACAGGTCCAGAGTAGAGAAATGCGGGTCAAAATTACTCATCCCAAAGCTGGGGAAATAAACCAGATTGGAATCCCGATGAAATTCTCTGACACAACCGCTGAGATTCGAGACCCACCCCCTCTTCTCGGACAACACACAGATGAAATCCTACGAACACTACTCGGCTATGATTCACACCGGATAGAAGAACTACATGAAAAACGAATAGTGTGAGGCGTTGCAATATTTGCACCTAGAAGGAATTTACGTTCTAAACTGCCCCCGAAACGACGTTTGGAAGTTCATCTCTGATCCCCAACAAATAGCCCACTGCCTTCCTGACCTACAGAGCCTTGAGGTGAAAGATGGTAACCATTTCGTAGCGACCGTAAAAGCGGGAATCGCCTTCGTCCGCGGCACACTCAAATTTGACTTCACCCTAATCGACCAGACACCACCCTCCCATTCAACGTTTGAAGCAGTTGGTAAAGGGGCAGGAGTCTCTCTGCGACTTAACGCAACGATAGACCTGAATGAGATCGGCACGGACACTACAGAACTCGTCTGGAAGACTGAGGTACAGTTAGGTGGGTTGCTTGGTGAGATTTCTCCAAGCCTAATTCAGAACAGCACGGACAAGATGACCCACCAATTCTTTGAGTGCATCAAGGCTCAACTCGAGCCTCACCCCTCAAAGTGATTACTGGTACGCTTCATACTCTTTTCCGAGCACGGCTGAGGCGATTTTGAGTTTCATTATCTCGTCTGTACCTTCATAGAGTCTGCAAACTCTGACATCCTGAAGGTGCCTGCCCGGCCTGAACATGTAGGAGTATCCTCGCCCCCCGAACACTTGAACCGCTCGATCGGCCGCGTCCCATGCTGCGTTGGACGCGTACAACTTTCCTTCGGCAATCATCCGATCCGCATAGGCTCTGGCGGCGATGTTCGAAGGATCGGTATCGTAAACACCCTTCGCTCTCGCGGACCTGTAGACTAAGCTTCGAGCGGCGTCCAGCTCGGTTCGGATCATTGCGATGTGTTCTTGCACAAGTTGATGTTTGGCGATTGGTTTGCCATGCTGTTCCCTCTCTTTGGAGTAACGGACGACTTCGGCTAGGCAGTCGGCGATTACACCCAAGCAACCTGCGGCCACGCTTAACCTGCCGCTCATGAGGGTTGACATTGCAATCTTGAACCCATCACCCTCCTTCCCTAGCAGGTTCTCCTTTGGGACAGGGTAGTCGCTTAATTCGAATAGGCCGGTATTGGTGGTCGGCATGCCAAGTTTTGTCGTCAAATCTTGTTTTAGGATTCCTTCCTTGTCAGTGTCAACGATGAATGCACTGATTCTGTTTCCACCTTTAGGATAAGCAAAAGTCACGATTGCATGGGCTATGCCCGCATTCGAGATGAGATATTTGACTCCGTTCAGAACGAAGTGACTTCCCTTATCCTCATACGTCATCTTCATTTCAAGTGGATTGCTACCAGCTTCAGGCTCTGTTAGCCCGAAAGCAAGAATCTTTTCGCCCCTCGTCGAGGCAGGAAGGTATCTTTGCCTTTGCTCCTCGTTTCCCCACATCTGGATAGGAACTTGACCAATCGAAGTGTGGCCTGAAAAGAACGTGCGAATCCCGGTTCCCTCCATTCCAATTCGGTCCAACGCCCTAGTGTATGACAGGGCGTCAGCCTCTCGGCCTCCGTACTGTTTCCGGATCGGCATTCCGAGGATGTTGTACTTTCTGCTGAGTGGGATCAGCTGATCGTTGAACTTGTGCTCAATGTAGCAGACTTCCTCGATTGGACGAAGTTCCTTACAGAATTCATTTACGTCATGGAAGAATGAGTCTCGATCCGCCTTATCCAAGCCTGCTCCTCCGCTAATCCGAGGGTCTAAACACACGCATGTGAATATAGTTTCTTTATCGACCGTTTCTCAGGTAACGTCAACTTGTCGGGGTTGCTGCGGCAAATCGCTTCGTATGGGGGGATCGAGGCGTAAAATGGGGCGAAGGTTACCTTCGTTTGGCACCGTTTGGCACCACCCCTCGAGGGGTGGAGCCACCCCCTTAATTCCGAACATAAAACAAGAAGAACCCCTTAACAACCGTTGACTCGACGTTACCGTTTCTAAAACAGTTCTCGATCAGCAACAACCTGAAGGCAAGGCGTCGTTAAGGAGATGTTACACATGACCGGTACACTTCACGACTCATCATTCTGGGTCGGAGGTTCGCAAAACGGGTAGGATTCTGGTGGCGATCGTGGGTGTCGGTAACTTTACGAGGTAGCGTTACCTCTTCGGTTGATACCTCAAATTCTTCTGCCTGTTACCAGTCAATTGACGGTTGACGTTTTGATTCAGAACGCTCCAAGAAACCGCTGATGATTCATAACTGTTCTTGGTGCCGCACGCAAAAGCTCCATTCGCTTTATGAGCTATGATGCTAAATATCCTTGACTCTTCACAACTTCTGGATGCATGGTCTTGAAACGTGTGACGGCTGGGTTTGAATTACTCGTGGTTCTGTTCATGCTTCTGTTGGTTTTTGAGCCGTTGCCTGTTCACGCCTCAGCAACCCTAATCCAGCAGAACAACGCCGGCTGCGTCTGCACTTCAAGTTCCGACACGGTTACGGTTCCCTTGAACAGCGTTACGAGCGGAGACGTCCTAGTCGTAGGCATCGAAACCAGCACCACCACTCCGCTTAGTTCTCTCATGGATACGAGGGGTTCAGTTTTCACTCAAACCACAACGGCAACTGGGGACGAGCAAACAGTGGCGGCCATCTACACTTCAACTCTGGCTTCGAGCGGGTAGATACCGTCACAGCGACGTTCACAGGGACCAAGACCTTCATTGATGTGTTCGTCTACGATGTGTCCGGGGTCACAACCGTGGGCCTTGCCACAGGCATCGGTTCTGGTACTGGTACTTCAGTCTCCACGTCTTCCGTGAGCTTCTCGACTGGAGCCTTTCTATTCGGAATGGTAACTTACGTGGATGACAATTACCCTCCAAGTCCTACACTTACTGCTGGGACAGGGTTTGCTCTCTCACCCGAAAACTCGGGCAATGGGTTTTCAAATGGTCAGTGGTCTGACCCCGTGTCTTCTCCAACAACTTTTCCCGCAACCCTCACTAGCCACGCCGACAGTAGTGGTCCTTCGCTACATTGGGTTGAGGCGGCAGTAGTCCTCAACCCCTCACCCTCTCCGCCAATCCCAGAATACCCATTCGGATTAGCGGTACTAGCAATCTTCACGATACTCGCATACGGCATGATTAGACGTAGAACAGTCACGAAACAAAAGTAGGAACTACTTTACCGCATCAACCGAACGGTAACAGGGAACCCACCCGGATTTGAACCGAAGACGTAACGTTACCGTTTACGATTCTAGCCTAGGAGAGTTAATGCGGCT
>CAWHWX010000027.1:0-22443 GCA_963833125.1 Candidatus Bathyarchaeota archaeon
TCTTCACATTACTCATTTTCATGATGCTCATGCGGTTTTCAGTAGTCTATATCGTGTGGAATCGAAAGAAGACGGCGCGGTAGCCCGTCGTGTGTTGCATTCGAGTTCATGTCGGTCAACGGCCTGCCTCAAAGCAAATCGATCATACCCGCTCTGGGGGAGGCACGTAGATCGTCTGACCGCAGCGCCCACATTCAATTGCTACTGTATTACTCAAATTTCATCAGGAAAACGCGAAAGCGCAGTCAATCAGTACTTAGGTGGTTCTGCGGAAACGCCTGTTCAGTTCTGCGAGAAAATGGGCTTTCTCTACGATAGTGTTCAATTCCCACCCAAATGTTAACAGAATCTCCACTACCTGGCTGAGGGAGAGACCTGAGTCAGCGGAAACGCGTTCCAGCGCCTCCAGAATATCCTCTCGCAAATAGAGGCTTACCCCTCGCCTACGCCGCTTTACCCGCTCAACCATGTGTCACTAAGGAGTGCTGCTGTGACTAACGCATTTTACGAGAGTAGACGTGATCTTGTGACTCGAAGGCATACTCACGGCCCGTGGGAAATCATTGTCGCGGTACGACAACTCCCTCGACAATTCCCAAACCCATGCCGCTATTCACTATTCTAGCAAGGAACCTGTAGACGTCAACGCCTCTCCTCCCCTATTTCCCTGGAAGGGTTTTTCGAGGTTGTCGAGACCGACAAAAGATTCTCCAAGCCCTTGGGTAGGAAGACGATAGCCGGTCCAAACAACTGCACCACGTAATCTACTCTGGTGTCAAGAAGATCCCCGATAGCCTTCGGGAGTGGGAGGAGGTAGCGTTTGCATCGGTAACGGTTCTTCCTCATGTAACGTTTCCAATACCACGTAACCCTAATGCGAACCATTGTCGACGGTTGGTATCAGTAGGGCTAAGAATGTTGAAACAATTGAAAGGAAGACCGAGAGAGGTAACCGTGGCTTACCTGCTTTTTGGCATTTAGTCAACAATCTCAAACGAAATCTGAGAGGCTGGTATCGTTCGTCAGTTATGCTTCCTGTGGATTGTCTCTTCTATCCTATTCAGTTTTGCATCTATCTCATCCAATCTTCGAAGTATCTTATTGAAACAAGCTTCAGTATCTATCATCCATAATCCCTCCTACTTTGTAGGAATCCCGAACTATGACTTAGCTTCTACGAATCGGTTGTAAAAAGGAGACTGCAAAAGTTCGGGAGATGTGCTCCATGCGGGTTCGGCCCAACGGAATGGATGGAAATGACAAGGCATACTTTATTGAGGATGATTCTACTGCGTAATGACTTGTGGCGAGCGTGTGGAAGGCTTGAAATCTCTTAATGTTTTGTCAGTTCTGTTGGTCGTTATTGTCTTGTCCAGCCTTCTCGCGGGTGTACACGCACAGAGCCAGACGATAACGATTGGTAGCGCGGTGCAATTGTTCGAGAATTATTTGACCAGACTTGGGA
Organism: Candidatus Bathyarchaeota archaeon; assembly: GCA_963833125.1. Classification (GTDB taxonomy): domain Archaea; phylum Thermoproteota; class Bathyarchaeia; order 40CM-2-53-6; family 40CM-2-53-6; genus FEN-987. Next base: position 1,466 of record CAWHWX010000027.1, read on the forward strand.
ATCCGAACTTAGCTCTCCATGAGGTTGAGGAGTACACGAACAATTTCTACGCCTCATACTACGAGAAAGACACCGGTATCTTCGCATTTCAGATGCTCATCTGGAAGCCTGGTTCTCCTTGGACCGGTGGGATGATGGGTAATGGGTTTATGAGTGGTATAGTAATGCCGGAAGTGGGCCCTGACATGATGTGGAATACGAAGTATGGCGTGATGGGAGGGATGATGGGTATCTACAGGCAAACTCCAACGAGTAGCATGACGGTTACACGGGAACAGGCGAAGGCGATAGCTCAACAGTATCTTGCCAGTAGTTTCAGTGGTACTATGGCTGGGGATGTTGATACGTTCTATGGATACTACAATGTGGATGTGTTGTCGAACGGGAACCCGTTGGGTATGCTTAGTGTAAACGGGTACAGCGGTCAAGTGTGGTATCATAGCTGGCATGGAAGTTACGTTCAAACTGTCACCATAAGCGACCCGACTCCTGTACCTGAATTTCCTTATGTCCTTGTTACGCTAATGATGGGACTAGCATTGGTGAGCATTCTCCTGAAAACTTCACCGAGAAAGCGAACGGGAAGTCCCGCGTGAGAACGATACTCTGGGCAACATCAGAACTCCCGTGGGCATCGAGTTTGTGTGCGCGAGAATTGCCACTGGATTAACAAAGAAACCTTAGATAAGTCGACTGTCTGCACGACCAAACGGTTTTGACAGCCCGTTGTACCAAACGGCACGGGATCCATCAAATAGTACGCAGGGGGCTATTCGAATCCCTCGCTGTACCTGTCCTTTGCTGGATGAACACCGGACCTTTGCCGGTTTGGGATCGTGACCGAGGTTTACTGTCGTCCGTGAAAATCAACCGGATGCAGTAATAATCCTGCGTGCATATGCAAGTCAAGGTGGAAACCGATAACATCGGCGAAAATGTTTACCGAAGCGGAAGCCCGGAAGATTGGAGATGCCCTACATATTGACTGGGGCAAAGTGGATTTTCAAGAGTTCGCCATGGGGGTTAATGTAGAATTGGAACATGGGAACAGAGATCCAGAAACGAACGTCACAAATAGCGACCCGATCCTAACCGGCAAAATCGCGTTAGCCCACCTCAAGGAATATCCGGATTATTACACTAGACTCGCCAAACTCGAGAAAGAAGCAGAAGAAGCCCTAAAGCCCAAGAATTAGGCAACGAACACCTTGCCCCCCAGTCTGCAGGTTATCCTTTTTCTATTGCGTTCAGGCTGCTTTAACGCTCGTTGTGTTTTCCGTTTCTTGCATCAGGTTGAATTTCTTGTAGAATAGAAGGTAACTGATGATAATGAAATCTGCAATAATGGCAACGTGCATCATGGTACAGTAAATACAGATCGCCCTGACTAGAACCAGCTCTACGAAGACCAAGTACGGAACTATTACAATGCCAATGAATCTCCATCCGAACAGAGTTTTCAGGGAGGTCTTGAATAGGGAATCGCTCCCAAAAGCAATGAAATAGACGAGCAGAAGATTGACGATGAAGTACCCGACCGCAAACAATTCAAGAGGAACCCCGAAGATCTCACTGTATCTACTGCTCAGTACGGCATAGCAGTTGATCGCTATCCCGGGGCCGCTCTGAAGAGGACAGAAGGGTAGGTCTTGATTTAATGTGTAGTAGACCACTACCACCATTGAAGAGGCCCAAAGCCCGAATACGGACATGGCCATAAGCAGGACGAGCTTATCCCAACTAATTCTCATCTAGTACCCATCCCCTTCCAACTCATTTCTTGTGAAATGTCTTGGTCCTTGCTCGTCATCATCACGTATACCTACTGGAGTTGACATTCAAACCTGTAAACGAACCATTATCCTAATCTTGGATATCCACCGTCAAAGCGTCTTCGTGCAGTGTGTTTGGTGTCATCAAAGAAGCCGGTAGAAAGAAAAAAGGGCCTAAGTAGATGGGAAAAGGCCGGTATTCCATTCATAATCTTGATAGTGGCCTGGGCGGTCTATTCAGTTGCGCAACCATCAATTAGTATTCAGCCACAGACCAAGACTTCCTCGACTTTGTCGGGCGGTTATGCACCGGATTTCACGTTGCCGGTGGTCGGACCTAGCGGTCCGACGGGTGGGTCTGTTTCATTGTCTTCGCTGCGGGGAAAGGTTGTGTTCTTGGAGTTCATGGAGCCATGGTGTTCACACTGCCAGTCAATGGTTCCAACCCTAGAACAATTGCACAGAAACTATGGTAACGTGACCTTCATCAGCGTCTCAGGCCCGTGGAACGGCGCAAACCAGAATGACGTGGCCAGTTTCGAAAGACAGTACGGGTCAAGTTGGGCATATCTATATGATTCTAGCGGTTCGATTATGAGTATGTATGGCGTTAGTGCGACACCGACATTCTTCATTATCAACAGAAACGGCTCGATCGCAGCATCACTCCAAGGAGACCAAGACTACGCCACGCTTGAGAACATGATGCTTCAATCCTTGCGAAGTTAACTTAGGGATTGACCAGCAGGGTCAGAGTCCGCAGAGTTCTGTGCCTAATACCAAAGTGGACTAGACTGAACACGACAAGCCACACACACGGCCCGCCCTAAGGTTGGAATAGTCAGCTAACGATTTCCCATCGGCCATTAATCTTCTTTCTTGGCCTTTCCATGGCGGTGGGCGATAATTTTTGCAATTATGCTAACCGCTATTTCGGCAGGCGTGCGAGATCCTATGTCCAAGCCTATCGGCGCATTTACTCTTGCCAACAGTTCTTCTGCGATACCCTGCGCCTTCAGGTTGGAGAAAGTGGCTGCGACTTTTTCTTTACTGCCAATCATGCCTATGTACCCAGGCAGTTTCTTCTTGGAGAGGCATTCTTTCAAGACAACTTCATCGTGCTGGTGTTCGTGAGTCACTATGACGACGCAATCATCTGCATCGAAATCAATGGACTTGGTTACTTCAACGAAATCGCCTGACTTTACCTCATCAGCCATAGGAAAGCGCTTTCCATTAGCAAACTCCTGTCGGTCGTCAACTACAACCACGGCGAACTCAAGCGCCTTTGCGAACTCGGCCAGTGGCACTGCAATATGGCCTCCACCGAAGATGTATACAGTCGAAGTCGCCAAGATAGGTTCCACGAAGACCTTCACCATCCCTCCGCAAAGAGCGCCAATACCATCCGTGCTCTGTTCGTCAAGCGTGAACTCCAGCAACTTAGAAGTCCTGTCGTGCAGGCAGCGCAAAGCTTCTTCGCGTACCTTGGCTTCGAGTAATCCTCCTCCAACAGTGCCCAGGCTCGTGCCGTCGGCGTATACCAGCATCTTGAAACCAGTCTTCCCTGGAACACCTTTCTCACCACTGACTACGGTTGCGAGCGAAGCGTTCGACCGCTCCCGCCTTATTCGCGCGATCTCTTCAAAGATATCGGGCATCGACCCATCTTCATTTAATTGGCTGATGACTATCGGTACTTCGATCAATGGTCCTATGGTCGCTGCCCAGGTTTCCCTGGGAGTACTGCTGCAAGACGTGGTGCCTTGTAATCAAAATCCTTCCTAAGCACAAATGAGGTGTAATTGCCGTTTTCCTTCCTAGTAATTACACCTGCGCTTTCTAACATACTGAGATGATGTGCAACAGTCGAAGGAGGTGTCTTCGAAGCCTGTATTATGTCGCAAAAGCATAACTCTTGGACTTCAAGTAGGCCGAGAATGGTTAGTCGGAGCTCGTGGCCGATTGCCTGAAAGAATTGTGCTCGCTGAGTAAGCTCCTCATGGTTGTCCATAATGGGATGAGCGATACGCGCTTTCCTCGCTATGCCGCGGAGGTCTTCAGGTTTCTGTTTCGAGAGGGCGAATTGAGGCATTAATTTAGACAACGTACGTCAAAGCTCGGAGTGTGGCGCCATAGTTATAAAACTAGTTTTCTAGTTTTAGTCTCGAAAGACAGGGTAAGCAATATACTCGTTCCGAGACTGACCGGAGTCTTGGTTGAAGTAAGCATGAGATTTGGCACAACTATCAGGAGATGGAGAAGATGACGACACAACTCGTTCCTCCGGAATGGGCTTGGGAGTTTCATGGGCACCAGTGCCCTTCATGCCAATTGGATACCGGATGGGCAAGCTGGCCATGCAGCGCTTAGGCGTGGATCACGAAGCTGACCACGGATTTTTCATCTTTCCCGAGGTGGGTGAAGGCCATCCCCAAACTTGCATGATGGATGGTATGCAGGTCGCGACCGGCGCAACTTACGGCAAGGTGCTGATGACTAAGACGTTCTACGGTAAACTGGCCGCTACCTTCTACCATCCTAAGAAGGGCGCGGTGCGCTTCTCACTGAAACCGGAGTTCGTTGACGCATTTGGGAAGTTCGAGTTCTTCGCATACCGCAAGAAGGGAATCGAGCCTTCCAAGATTCCCCCAGCCGCAGCGCATGAAGTGATCAAGTGGGTTAACGACCAGTCTGACGATGCAATCTACAAGGTGGAGACTAAGCTGGATTTCACGTATGCTCCGCCGAAGGGTTCGTTCAACAAGACCAAGTGCAACGTATGCGGAGAATACGTGTTTGAACGATACGTCCGCTTCAAGGACGGCCAGCCAGTTTGCATACCATGTTCTGGCTTCACTGAATCGAGGCAGGATTCCCAGAAAAGCATGCGTTGAGGTGGAAACCGAACACGGATACGACTCTGATCGCCGAATTTCTCGTTGTCCTAGTGATCTCGCTCGTATTCTCCATGTTTGGCAAGGGAGGAGGGTCCCTCTACACTCCCATCCTTATTTTGTTTGGCTTAGCCGTGTCCGCCGCGGTATCCACATCCCTATTCCTCAATCTGCTCGTCGCCCTCACCGCCATGATCGTATTCGCATGGCACAGAATAGTCGACTACAGGATCGCTGCCGTATTTGCTCCCGGGACCATCGCAGGATCCATTACGGGGGTACTTATGAGCAGCTGGGTTCCGACAAACGTCGTCCTCGCGATACTCGCTATCTTCCTAGCATTCGCCGGCACCAGGCTGATCCTGATGGGAAGGAAGAAAGCTGATGCGAAGAACACTGAGAGGAGAACAATTGTAATTGTTGTGGCCGTAATCATCGTCCTCTACTCCTTCCTGGTTGGTGTGCTATCAAGCCTTATTGGAGTTGGAGGGGGACTAATCATTTTCCCATTCCTCGTACTCTATATGCGGCACAATGCACAGAGGGCTGCGGGCGCTAACGCCTTAATCGTCACCATCTCGTCCCTTGTCGGAGCGGTAGGGCATGGCATCGTTGGTCATCTTGACTTGCTCGTCGCAACGGCCATTGCGGCTGTCATCGGAGCCGCCGTCGGATCACAGGTTACCGCGAAGTCCAGCTCACGATTCATAAACGCGGCCTTCGGAATTCTCGTATGGGCCTTCGCAATCGAAATCGCCCTAAGTTTGCTGGGCGTAATATGATTCTAGCGAGGCAAGATCAGGAACACTTTCAATGGAGGTAGCCATGAGAGCGGAATAAGAACAAGGTCTGGTCCCAGATTTTTTCCAAGAGGCTTACAATTTGAAAACGCGAGTCAAGGCGTAACTAGGAACTGCTCGAAGAGAACCGTTCCTTCGTAGCTTTCCGTCGATTAGACTAGTCTGATCGCGCTAGGAACTCTTACTAACATCTGGCTAAATTACTTCATTCGTATGAAAACTGGATAGGCGTGCTCGTTCAATGACAATTAAGGCGACAGGTGACTTTGCCGACCTGCCAATTGAGGACACTTACTCAGCATTAAGCACGTCAGCCAACGGTCTGAGCGAGAATGAGGCACAGAGACGCATTAACGAATCTGGCTACAACGAATTATCGGAGAAGCGGAAGAACCCGATTCTCGATTTTTTGGAGCGGTATTGGGGGCCAATGCCTTGGCTCTTAGAACTAACGATGGCTCTCTCATACATCATAGGCCACTACCTAGAAGTTGGAATAGTCTTTGCACTCCTGACCCTGAATGCTATCATAGGATTTCACCACACTCGCAGCTCTCTGAAAGCACTAGAACTTCTGAAGAAACGGTTAGCAGTTAAAGCGAAAATTCTGCGAAACGGAGAATGGGTCGTCAAGGATGCTCGAGAAATCATTCCAGGTGACATCATACAAGTCGGCTTAGGTGACTTAGTGCCGGCTGACGCCAAGATCGTGGCTGGAGAGGTGTCCGTTGATCAGTCAGCGTTGACCGGCGAATCACTTCCCGTGACCACACATCAATCCGGGATTCTCTATTCGAGTTCCATCATAAAACGAGGCGAAGCAAAAGCTCTCGTACTCAACACGGGAGCCCACACATACTTCGGAAAAACTGCTGAATTAGTGAAAATCGCCAAGCCGAAATCGCATCAAGAACAGATCATGTCGGCCATTGTCAAGTATGCAATGTACTTTGGCATCGTATCCTTGGCGTTAGTGGTAGTAGACGCGGCTTTAACACGCGTCTTAGACGTTTTAACCATCGTCAGGTTCGCTCTAATCTTTCTCATGGGTTCCGTCCCAGTTGCGCTGCCTGCGGTCTTCGCCATCGTCTTGGCTGTAGGCGCAATGCAACTTGCCAAAGAAGGCGCCCTGGTAACTAGGCTCAATTCCATTGAGGACGCAGCATCAATGGAAGTGCTCTGCCTGGACAAGACCGGTACAATCACACAGAACCAACTCTCTGTCACCGACCCTATCCCTTTCCAAGGGTTCGAAAAGAACGACGTCGCAATAATGGCGAGACTAGCCTCGAAGGAGGAGATTAGAGACGTAATTGACCTCGCCGTAATCGACTACGCAAAGAACCTCCCCGCCTCCGAACAGTACACACAAGACTCGTTTACTCCATTTGAACCGGCCACAAAAAGGTCCGAGGCAATCGTGGAACACGACGGAAAACGATTCAGAGTAACCAAAGGAGCACCACAAGTAATCCTGTCTCTGTGCAAGGTGGACGATGAAACTGGAAAGAACGTTAACGCTAATGTGGAATCATTATCGAAGAAAGGCTATCGAACACTCGCGGTCGCCAAATCAGAGGATAATGATCTAGATAACCTCAAGCTGGTAGGGCTCCTGCCACTGGCAGACCCTCCCAGGCCCGACTCGAAGGAAACGATAGGGGAACTGCAACGCTTAGGCGTAAAGACGAAGATGCTGACAGGAGATAACGTGGCAATAGCCCGAGAGATCGCAAGCCAAGTAGACATCGGCATTCGAATCTACCCGATGTCAAATCTCGAGAAACTACCAGAGGTGGATCAAGCAACTGCTCTGGATGATTATGATGGGTTGGCTGAGATTTATCCAGAAGACAAGTACAGAGTGGTCAAGCTTCTCCAATCAAGAGGTCATATGGTGGGAATGACTGGAGACGGTGTGAACGACTCCCCTGCGCTCAAACAAGCGGAAGTGGGCATAGCTGTGAACAACTCAACCGATGTTGCAAAAGTCTCTGCTAGTATAGTCTTAACCGAACCCGGCCTCAAGGTCATCCTCAACGCAATCAGTACGAGCAGACAAATCTATCAGCGCATGCTAACGTGGGTTGTCAACAAGGTCACGAAAGTAATCCAATTCGTGGGCGTACTAGTCCTGGGGTTCTTCTGGTTGCACCACATCGTGCTCTCGGTGCTGGGCATGGTTTTGTTAGTGTTTGCAAATGACTTCGTAACAATGTCACTTGCCACGGATAATGTGAAGACCACGAAGAACCCGAATATTTGGAACGTGAAAAATATCACGTTAGCTTCACTCGTCATCGGTGCATTCTTAGTTGTGGAGGGAGCAGCGGTCATCTTCGTCGGCACCGATTATTATCATATGGATCTAGCCACGCTTCAGACCTTCGTGCTGCTAACGCTAGTCTTCACCAGTCAGTTCAGGGTTCTCATTGTGAGAGAGAGGGGGCACTTCTGGTCGTCGAGGCCAGGACGAGAACTGGCCCTGTCCAGCCTGGTCACGGTGATTGGATTCGCTTTGCTTGGAGTTTACGGAGTTATCCTACCGCCCATAACCATAGCTCAAGTTCTACTTGTCTTAGGATTCTCTGCAGTGTTCACGCTTGCCTTAGACTGCCCAAAGTACTACGCGTTTAGGATGTTTGGCCTGTAAGCACACAAGGAACTTGCTCTAGGCAAGTATCGACGATTATCTGAGGCGAAGCAAAATGTTCAGGGAACTCAGTGACCTGCGACACATCAGAAACTTCAACAGAGTAATCCTGCCCATCTCACTAGCGTTCTTCATCTACACGTTCGGCTGGGGAGTCACGTCCCCCGTCTTCTCCATCTATGTCAACAACGTGACCAAGAATGCATTCCTGACGGGGCTTGTGCTTTCAATCACAACCATGGCCGGCATCTTCCTCAACATTCCTTTCAGTATACTCGAAAACAAGATGAACATGAAGCGGGTGCTGCAAGTTGTACTGCTCTTCTACTCGGCCCTTGCGCTCCTCTACCCGCAAGCCAACGGATTCCTCCTGTTGCTATTGTTGAGCATAGCTAGAGGCATAGCGTCCTCATTTCTCTGGCTAACCTCGTGGGCATACATATTCACCTACACCGATAAGGTTGTGAAAGGTAAGGAGACGGGCTTCTTTTCCGAGATGAACGATCTGGCCTCGGCGGTATCGCCAATTGTCGGCGGAGCCATGTCGATTCTCTCGTTCTTTCTGCCGTTTTATGTGCTGAGCTTGACCAGCTTCGTCGCTTTTGCGGTAGTGTCAATCCGCCTGAAGAAAAGTCCCAAACCCCAGAAGACATCGCTCAAGCTTCAATTGTCCAAGCTAGTCGGGTACTTTCGCGATAAGAGATTTGTGAAGACTGTGGGCTTGATAGTCGTGTTCTATGCGCTGATCAACATCTACTACTCCTTCCTGTCGATTTTCCTCAACGATGAAGGAATATCCATCCCTCTGATAGGCGTAATTCTCACAGTGGCTTTGCTGCCCGCCGTCGGCCTGGAAGTTCCGATGGGAAATCTAGTGGACAAACATGGAATACGGAAGGTGTTGTCGGTAGCAGCTATGCTTACCACTCTGACCGCGCTGATGATACCGCTGTCAAGAAACCTGTACTACACTGCCCTCGCTGTGACGGCTTTCACTGTTAGCTATACAATCATCTTCATAGCGCTCTATTCCAGGATGTCGGATATCATGAACAAAGACAGAATAACAATGACGGGAGCAATCGCATCATTCAAGGATTTGGGTTACACAATCGGCCCGCTTGTCGCTGGCACTCTGATAAGTTCGGTTGGCATCAGCAACACGTTCCTTATTGCAGGAGGAGCTTTCCTCTTTCTGTTGCCTGTTGCAACGATACTACACGATTAAGCGAGCCAATAGGTGGCTACGATATGGCTAGGAATCCTGACAGAGATACTTATTTCGTTAAGCATTAACGTAGGCGAGACCCAGTTAATAACAAGTTGGAGATTTGTCATACCCCATCGGGGACAACCTAGGAAAGGACACCGACATTCATTGAAGTTCGCCGCTGATGAAAAGCTTCGTTTTCTCGTCACTTGGTCTCGGTGACGTATGAGGATCGGTAAGGACTTCTTGAACACAACAAGAAGGAGCCGGCGTGTGGTTAACTTCGCCGGACCGTAAGCAGCGCCTCAGAAGCGGGTCGCGTTGAGGATATGGCTAGAGACCGGCAAAGGGCGGATCGTCTCTAATCGTCTTAGCCCAAGCAGTTACTGCAATGGGAATCCTACAAGACTTGCTATGGTATTCGTGGGTTTCAGGATTCCGTGTGCTGAATCCGCAGTTTGTACATTCGAGATCTGATTCTGCGGGGAGTGGCTGGTTGGGTCTTTCTAGCTGTGTTTGAAGTGTTTCCATTGACCATCATCGTCGAGGATACTTCTGCGTGGGATATTAACGTACCGTAAGCGGTACATTGATGTATCTATGCCCTAGGCCATATGTTATCTCCTCCTAATTTAGGGACTCTCGACTTACGTTCTATCATCCACCAAAAGTGGAGACAAGCCCACGAAACAAACAATACTTACAGCTGCCACGACTAGGTCTCTTTACTTCCGAGAGATGATTCCCTTCTCGTGCAGGTACATCCGATCCCCTGCGATCACCAATACGCCAAAGACCGTTGTGGCCGTAGCGAGGCTTACCGTTCCGATTACGATATTGAGGTTGGCTTTGATCACAGCGCCACCCAAGTACAACTCGATCAGAAGCAGAAGTAGCGCGAGCAGTAATGCGAGTGCCGCTGCGGTCGGTCGCGGTTTCAAAATCCAAACGGCAAGGTTACTCACTATGAGAAGCGCTGTCGCGCAGATGCTGAGGAATCTATGCATGTACTCTACCTGCGCAGGCCAGTTGGCTGGAAAATTGAGACTACCATTGCAGAATGGCCAGTCGTTACCGCTGAGCGAAGTACCGCCAATGCCGCACGCGGCGCCAAAGCCGCTTCCTGAAAGATAGGCTCCAGAGATGAAAACCGCAAATATCGAAACGATGGTAACGTAAACTAGGTATTTTGTTTTCTTAGGCTGCGGTCTGGGACGCTCTACAAGAGCCCGAGGTTCCAGACCTATCGGTTGCTATTGCGAAGAAACTATTGAATGCAAGGCTTGCGTTTTCGGAGCACCATTTCCGATCACGTGCCAATCTTGCCCATAATTCTAAGCGCTCGGCTCTTGCTGTTTATCAGCCGAGCGGACGCATGTACGCGTCGACTCCCATGAAGCGTCCAGCTCGAGTCAACCATACGACTACCGGAAGGATGAGGAGGTTAAGTAGATTGAAAGAAAGTTCTCCTGGAACGGGATAAGATCCGAATACTACCGTCGCTGCCCAAATTGTTGCGAGCAGTCCTGTTATGCCCGTGAAGAAGCCAGCGGCCAATGTAACCGATAAAGTGAGCTCTACGATGAACTGAAACCAGCCAAACCCGTTGATGTTCGGAATTACCATATTATGCAGGAAATCCCTGTACTGAGGAAACTGAGTGTATGTAGCTTCGAGGTTCAGATAACCCGGAAGCCACCCCCAACCATTCCACGGGGTCTTTCCAGTCCACCCCCAATACCACGTATACGCTGCGACCAGGCGCACCAGAAACAACGCCAATCCTGTTCCTGGCCGAAGCACTTGTTTTCTTCCGAGAAGTCCTCGTATACCACGAGCTACACTTTCGTCTTGACTCTGACCCATAGATGCTGACCCTTCTGCGCCATTGACTTCTGGTATTTGCAATTATGCCCAATTTAAGCCAAGAAGTTTCCATTTGGTTGAGGCAGCGTAAGGACATGGGTCAGTGGAGGTTGAGATTCTGTTCCGACGCGACGCTCTGAGGTCTGGGTCTTATCCTGCATACTCCCGATTTGTTAAGCTTGTATGCTGCCACCACAAGAATTAACATAGCACCTAGCTTGATTGGGATCTGCAACGCGTTAAGCATGATCCCCACGGCTAGTAGCGCTCCTCCGATACCGCCAGCAACCGCCAATAATGGAACCAGGTAACAGGGACATGCTCCCGCAAGGACGGCTGCAATGGTTCCCAAACCCAAAACTCCCGTTTTGGAAGCGCTTCCACTTTGCCTTTGAAGAGAGATTTGCCTTATTGAAACTGTAAGCATGATTGCCGTCAAGAACGTCAATAGCAAATCAAGGAGAAGGTTAGCGTATGCCGATGCTGGGAGATAGAATGTGAAGTAAGGCGCGAAGAAGAGGAATGAGTCAAAGGAGAGGAGCGTGATTCCGTAGCCAACCATGATTACTACGCTTAACAGAACGTATTTTGCATCTTTGAATGTATCTAGGATGGGGGAACTCATTTTTTATCCACTGGTGAGCGAGGCGACCGCCTGTTCGAATACTGATTCTGGTTGGCCGCCTGCGATAGTTATCATCTTGCCGTTTGGTCCGATGAGGAAGAATGTGGGTGTTTCAGTCACACCAGCTTGAACTCCTAAGCTGTGGTTGGCGTTGATGAGTGCGTCGTATTTTCCGCTGTTGAATGCTTGGTCGAACTCTGTCATGTTCAATCCCAATTGTTGCGCGAACATGTCCAAGTTTTGTCGGCTAGCCCAACCGCTGTTTGGAGTCTGCTGACTCTGGAAGAGGAGATCATGGAACTGCCAGAACTTTCCCTGTTCCCCGGCAGCGTACGCTGCCTCCGACGCGGAAACTGAGTCGGGCCCATAGAAATCGAAATCTCGCCACACCAGCTTAACCTTCCCGGTATTAACTAGATTCTGTATCAGCATTGCTTCTTGTGATTTGTACCACGCGTCGCAGGTTGGGCATTGGTAGTCGCCGAACTCCACTATTGTTACCGAGGCGTTGAGTGAACCTAATGTCGGTGGAGAACCGGCGAGTAGGCTGGACGCCAAATCAGACGAGCTTGATACGCCGGACATTGAAGTGTCGAACATACTTGAGGACGAAGCTGGGAGGACTGTACTGGTTGATGCTGTCGACGAGGGCGTGATAAGGCGCCATCCTACTCCTCCAAGAACAATGATCACTGCTAGAAGGATTGCCAAGCCGGCAACAATTCTACTAGAGCGCCGGGTACTTGTCCGAGCTTTCAATTCAGCTCGCTATTTCCGCCCTTGATCCGGTGTAGGCCCATAACCATTCCCTTTAACCATTGCACAGCTTAACAGCCGCAGAAGACCAGCCGCCGCGTTGTTACCTAATAATCTTTGACCAGATTCTCTTCCAGAACATCACCATCCATACTCCATTGTTGGATGAAGACTTCGGAATTCGGGAATGTCATATCCGCCGGTTCAAAATAAGTTAAAAGCATCTTACCGAGACAAACATATCACCCAACAACGATTATCCTAGGTTTACTGAAAGAGGAAACGAAAAATGAAAGTATTGTTCGTCATCAACGATGCACCCTACGGGTCGGAAAAGGCATACAATGCTTTGAGGCTCGCCATGGCGATGCAAGCAGGAAATTCTGAAGTCGAGATTCGAATCTTCTTGATGGCGGACAGCGGTAACCTGCCGCGCTGCCTAACCAGTCGACTCCGCAGGGCTACTATAACGTAGAGCGAATGCTGAAGGCGGTCATCAACAAGGGTGGGCAGGTCAAGGCTTGCGGAACCTGTTCGGAAGCTCGCGGCATCGAAGGACTCAGTCTGATAGAGGGAGTTGAAATCAGTACGATGAACCAGCTGAAAGACTGGGTCTTCGAGTCAGACAAGGTTCTAACGTTCTAAGACGACCGTCAGTCTTGCATTCCTTGGGTTCCTGAGTCCTCTCTTGGCTGCAGGAATACATGTTGTCTCGGAGCTAATCTTCATTCTAAATTCTGCCAGGCTGATCAGATGAGAGCAATAGTTCCACGAATCGTGGGTTCAAATCCCACCGGCCCCACGAATTCAGTTATATGTAGTAGGGCTGAAACCCTAACCCCGGCCCCAATCCGTTCATACGGGCGTTTTGGGGCTCCGAACCTTTTGTTCGGGGCCCGCCCGAGGCTCCAACACGCATTGTACCGAATCATGGACAATGTTCGATCATCCACTAACAGGGGGGAATTCATGGCTGCTAAACCATCTTATCCGTACATACCCAAAGAACCGAACGAAAATACAACACCACAATACTTTACCCCGACAGAACTGTAGGAGTAAAACGTGATTCCTGGGCGAAAATCAGTCGATTTCTACGGTAACCTGAACTCGGGTCTAAGTTTCGTGCGTCGCTTTCCGTCTGATTACGTCTGATTACGCCGTATGCGAGTACCGTGAGGATTGCTAGTAGTGGTAGGCCGAGTGGATTTTCGGAAATTGGTGGAGCGGTTGCCGCTTGAACTGCGTCTCTAAACATGAGCCAAGATAGGGCGATGATTCAAGCGGCTTTTCCAAGTGTGTGTGCGCGCACCAGATAGATGAAACTCTATGACTCCCCAAACTGATGCCAACCTTACCAAGAGTCCCAAAATGAAGGCGACTGCTCCAAGAATCTCAAGGAGGATGAAAAAGTAGGTTAAGGGAATGGCCATGCTTGACCCAAATAGGTTTCGAACAAGTCCGTTCGGTTGCCCAGCAGCCAACGCAGTTAACTTTGTGATATCGGAATTTATCCAGATTGCAGCTACAACCAGTCTCAGCGCAACAAAGCCGTACCCGCCCCGAGACGTAGGCTCAGCAAAAAGAAATGAACGCAACCCTGAGGTCAAATCAAAATACCCTCTTATCCCTACACCATCAGGGCCCATTGAAATGCCTATTGCTGATGACCCTAACTTTCCTGAAATCTGAGGTCGTCGATTTGAATCATCGTCGTGGTTCGTCGTTCCATAAGTGTGTGTGCGCACCATTAGACCCACACACAAATTAATTTGAAATCGCGTGCCACAATATTCATTGGGCGTTCCTCATCTTGCGTTTGCGCAAGCGATCATGATCGGCTGCATTAGTACTAAAAGATTAACTAGAACAGAATCATGCATGGGGAGTGGCGGGTGAGTGGTGCTCCCACCCGTTCCGCCCTGAGAAACCCCGGAGTAGGGAGCCATTGGCAAAAATCGATTCAAACATTCAATTGAAGAGAACAGAAGTTTCTGAAACGATTGAGCTCATCGAAGAGCCCTACCTGTCTATTCAAGGTGAAGGTAAGTATTTAGGAGAACCCACGGTTTTCGTTAGAACCGCTCTATGTCCTGTTGGCTGCCATTGGTGCGATAGCAGGTATACTTGGAGTCGAGGTCAAATTTGGGAATTCGATAAGCTCAGGGAGAAAGTGGAATCGTTCGATTGCCCCAACGTTTGGATTACCGGAGGAGAACCGCTGATACGAGCCAAGGAATTACGCGGTTCATTCAATCCATGAAATCGACTTTTAGATGGTTCATCTGCACGTCGGGTTCTCTCTGGAACACTGACATTAAGGCCCTGATTTCTCACATAGATCATGTTTGCTTAGACTACAAGCTCGAATCGGCTCAAGTAAATATTCCAACACGACAGGAATTCGTAGACTTCCTCCTAACTGAGCGACGCAACTCATCCGAGTTCAAGTGTGTCATCGAGAAGCCTGATGATTGGGATGAGGTTAGGAAGTTAGCGGATCTAACTTATCCTGACGTAGGCTTCACAATACAGCCAATGTATGAAGCATGGATAGATTCTGACAGCGGGTCGAGGTCATCCTGTCGGCTACGAGTTTCTTAGGCCAGAAGATAGACTGATGAGTCAATTCCCGACGACTACTTACGCAGAGTGGGCCTCAGATTTTCTGAGGGAACTCCACAACTACCCCCAAGCAAGATTTTTGCCACAATGGCATAAGATGATCTGGCCAGACAAGTCAAAGGAAGTTTAACTCGACGTGGTGGGAGAATGACTTATGATGAATGATAGGAGGGGCGCTGTCTGCTGCATATCGGGCGGTGTAGATTCAGTTACCACAGCATACTACGTGAAAAAGAAACTCGGGCCTTCCAAGCTGATGTTTATTTTCTGCAACTACGGCCAGCGAACCTACGGTTATGAAGAATTTTGTATTAAGAACATCTCGAAACATTTGAGAGTTCCTCTAAAACTAGTAGACCTTCGCTGGTTGGGCGACATAAGTACCTCACTCCTGACTCACCCTGGCAAACGTATCCCGGAAACAAAGGAGGTCGACATCTGGGATTTAGAGAAGGCAAAACAACGGATGTTGAAATGGTGGGACCCCTGCCGAAACGCAATTCTGTTGCTCGTTGGACTGGCGCACGCTGAATCCTATTACATCTCGAAAGGTGAGAGATATGACGTGTACATAGGGATCAGGCGGGAGACACCGGTTGCGATGAAGGACAATACACCTCGGTTCGTGGAAGAAATGAATCGTTTAGCCGAGCAGGCTACGCATCATGGAGGCTACAGAATATTAGCTCCACTGATAACGTATGACAAGGACAAGGTGGTTAAGCTTGGGGAAGAGCTCAACGTGCCCTGGATTTACACCTACAGTTGTTACGCGGGGTATGGTTATAGAAAAGTTCACGGTAGAAAATTACCAGTTCACTGCGGCATCTGCTCCAATTGCAAGAGAAGAAGAATAGCCTTCAATGATAGCGGAGTGGACGATCCATCGATCTACGCAAAATAGACTAAGCTTACTCGATGCTCGGCGCGCTGATGCAACTGGGTTTGGTAGGAATGAAAGAGGCTATCGTCGAATTCATCTCAACAGGCAATTTGTGGTTTAGTATCCGCCGCCTCCGCCTGAAGTGGTTGTGGTTGAAGTAATTAGTACGCCAGGCACTGGAAGGGAGTAAGCATACCACACCCCTTTTACTCCTTGACCGTTTGTATCGCCTGGTTTCATGTCCTTTATGAAGTAATAGAGCGGCGAACCATTGTAAGTCAACTGCTTGCTCCCATCAGGTCTGGTGATGACGCCAAAGTTCGTTGCATTGAGCCCTGTAGGAAGATTGAGGTTGTTGGTGTAGAACGCAGGCCAGAACTTTATGCACACGCCTGTGCATGTGCTTGTTCCGTTGCCCGGCGTGTCAGTCTTAAGGAGATACAGTGTCCAACCTGTAGCATTTGTTAGGTAGAATCCTATCCCTTGTTTGTACACGATATTCACAGAGTATAGAGGAAAGCTGACACTAGACATCACTGTAGTGCTCAGGGTCTGAGTTTCAGTTTGATTGACTGTTTGAGTCACTGTAGTCGGATGGTTTACGAAGAAGGCGGTAGAGGCTGCGAAGATCACGGTTAAGACTATAAACAAGGCCGACAGCGACTTGTACATCGGTTTGACTTGGGACATAGCTTGTCAGAGTTCACACGGACTACTATGACTACTTAAGCGGATTCCAAGATTGCTCCAGAATTCTTCCAAGAAGCCAACGAAATTCGCATAATTCGAGCGCTTTTTTACTACCATGATTCCCCTGACCACGGGTTAGAGGGGCTACGATTGAGTTTAACGCTGAGCCCCGACCGCTTAAGGCGGGTGCTCCTGTACCTGATCTCAGCGACTAGGGGGGGCCCCGCCCGCACGGTGATAATTACAACCTTGAAAGAGCAGCCTATGAATGTGAACCAGCTGGCACAACGTCTGGGACACGATTACTCTACGATCAAACATCACTTGGACGTTCTAGTGGAGAACAGGCTCGTTGAGCCTGCTGGCGCCAAATACGGGCAACTCTACTTTCTTTCCACTGCCCTTGTAGAAAACTATGATGAGTTCATTGCGATATTGGGTAAAGTTGGGAAAAAGCAAACATAGGCCATGGTGGAGATTCAGGGTTATGATAGGGCCATTTTGGATTGCAAATATCACGCTTGCGGCTGTGAATGTGGCTGTAGTTGCGGGCGTACTTTACGTATACACTAGTAATTTTGGTCCATTAAGGTCGAAGCTAGCTTTGGGGTTGATTGCATTCTCAAGCGTTCTCGTACTCCAAAACATCGTGGCAGCGTTCATGTATTGGGGGCTTGCGCAATCATACACAGCGGCCGTCGCGATACCGATACTACTGATCACCGCACTTGAAACTACAGGCTTACTACTCTTGCTCTGGGCAACTTGGCGATAGCGAACCTGATAATCGCGCAGGATATGCCTAACCAGACGACTCGTAGAATTCCTCTTCGTCCCACCCCAAAGTGGAAAATACGCGAGCTTCCAACGATGCTCGTAAGTTCGCCCGAGGCTCCAAGAGCCATGCTCAGAACCTCACTAGGCAAAGTAATCCACGGTGCGTGGAGACTATGCGTAGTGGTAAACACAGCTAACCCACCACTTTTCTAATTTCTCACGCTTTACGGGGGGAAAACCTGGCTAACCCAACTTCTCGGTAAGAAGTTAACAAGTTACCAAATCATCCACGGGAAGTGGAAAGTGCGCGACCACTAAAACACCTTAACACAACACAACTAAAGAACGCAACGAAAACATAGCCCTACAATACTTTAGCGCTATACGAGTGAACAAATTACGGTACTTGGTCGATTCCCGAGGCTCCAAACCCCAGGTTCAGAGCCGGTAGAAACCCCACATGTAGGGAGCTTGAACCTTTAGTTCAAATCCCTCTCCCGACGCCAGAACTTGGTTCAGAACCTTGAGTTTGTTTATCCTCACTTTCTTGCTATGTGGTGGCGTCGTTTTGTTTCATGCGTGGCCTGCATGAATTCCTGCTCCATTATTCTAACCGCGGGTTCTGCTTTGGCGTTTGGCTGTCGCAGGGCGGCCAATTCTGGGGGTAGATGGCTTCGCATGTTAGTTTGCCATTCGAGGTCGTTCGTGGGTTCAGGATTTAGACTCTTGAACGTTTCTAGGGTCCTTGACATTCCGTCAACTACCCCGAGATAATAGAACATCCATGAGGTTAGCCGTTTCATTGCGGCCTCATTAACTTGCGACCTCAAAACACACCGACCGCTCCCGACTAACCTCCCATAATTTAGGGAATGTCATCTCACCTTCTGTCATCCACCAACAGTGGAGACAAGCCACGGAACAAACAATACTTGCAGATACCCCGCTCCAGGCACTAACAATTTTTCCGTTACCGGGTGTTTTCTAGGAAAACTTTACGGGAATATGCCCCAAAACCTCCCCCACAAAGCCTATACTTAAAAGCCAGACACATATTTTCCCCGCAAGGTTCCGATAAAAAGTGCAGTTTTGCCCGAAGTGCGGCCTCGCGCTTCTGCCCACCAAGAAGCAGAAGGCGGTTGTACTTAGCTGTCCAAAATGCGGCTACGAAACCCACCGATCAGACCGCACTGTGCAGAAACTTGAGCAACAGAAGGAGAACGTAGTCGTGATCGGCAAGGAGGAGCAGAAGATTCGAACCTTGCCTAAGACCAAGGTTGATTGTCCAAAGTGTGGGCATAAGGAAGCATTCTACTGGTTGGTTCAAACCCGTGGCGCTGACGAATCGTCAACACAGTTTTTCCGTTGCACGACCTGCGGAACAACCTGGCGAGAAAATTCATAGCAGACGCAATTGTCGCGCTCGCAGACCCTTGACTACTTTGAACCCTAACCATGTCCCGCATTATCCCAGACACGAGTGCCCTTCTGGTTCGGTTTCATTTCCTTCGTCTTCTTGATATGAACACTACACAGGATACGACGATTACGGTTCCGACTACGGCGGCGATCGCCATTAATCCGTTCACGCCGAAACCTGAAGCAGGTTGCAGTAGAGGGCCGCCGTTGCTTTCAAGTTCTATTCCTGAGAGTATTTGGTGCGGTAACTCTTCGATCCCGTTGCTGTCAACACTCCAATACTCTAACGTGTTATTGCTCCCTTGAGTGGTGATGTGCGGCTGGCCATCGGTGGCGACGGATCTCGTCGGCCCATTGTTGATTCTGTAGTAGATACTGGTTGGTCCTCCGAGGTCATTGAGAGTAACTAGATTAATGGTGAAATCATTCGGGTGAGTGGTTCCATCATAGTCGTTGTCGGTTTGCAGAGGGATAGGCACGACTCGGTAGATTCCCCAACCGTAAGCGAAGGTGTAGGCTCTGACCACTTCCCCTTTCGGGTTCACCTCGACCAGTACCGCGCCCGTGCTGTTGGGAAGTGGGGAACCTATTGCGGTTCCAGGTAAGTAGTGGCTTTGCGAGCCAAAGTCAGCGATCCAGTCTCCATTTGGCAATCTATCAACTGATCCCCAGTAGGGAGTCCAATCCTCCCTGGGAGCCGTCCAGCTCCAGCTTGACCATGCCGTCATGTTATTTTCATTCACTGTAATCTGCAGCATCCTACTGTGAGCGTTGGTTTCTTCGAAGGTCGCGGGGCAGGGGTTGGTGGCGTTGGTTGTGTTGTCGTAGTCATCGTCGAACATTGTGAAGACTTCTGGTTGCACTTCCCGAACATCGTGGGCGTGGTACCACAAGCTCGGAACTTGCTTCCCATCCGGACCTAGAAGTGTGAAGTTGCCGCGTCGCCCCAAACACCAAACCGTCTGGTTAGTTGTCTTGTTGATCTTGCAGAACGTGTCGAGGGCTCGCATGTTCATGTAGATCGTATTCGTCTGGAAATTCCACTGAAGGCTGTTTGCATGTGTCAGATCGATCACGGTTTGACCGTTAACCACCGTGGTGGCGTTACAGAGGCACTCATCCTTCAGGCTGAAATGTCCGTTCGCATAAGTATCCCACGCCCAGAGAGGGTTACCATGACTATCGAGTTCGACGATGGTATCCATCAACACGTTCCTGCCATCAATCTGTCTCACATAGCTGCTTAAGGTGAGAAAGGTTCCAGTCATCGGATTGTAGATCATGTCATGATGGCCATAGACGTTTGGAAAATCAGTGGTCAGATTTGTCCTCAGATTCCAAAAGTGCGTGGCTGTATCTGGTTCGCCTTCGAACATCAGCATATCGTTACCGATGTACTTAACGGGCGCGTAGATGGGGTTGGTCACCCCTGCAAACCCGGGGATCGAAATCGCTGGACTAGTGTTAGCCGGGGTCGTTCGGAGATCTAGTAATTGCCCTTTTGTCGTCATTACAACGAGGTAGCTAGTTGGGGTGAGGGAGAAATTTGTCGAGCCGTATGAAAAGTCCCACAGTCCAAACGCAAGATAACCATCCCATGCGTTGCCGAAGGTTTCGATCTTAACTGGAACAGCGAACGCTGAATCGGCAGGGTGCGTACCCCGGACCGCACTGGGAAACTGAACGGTGAAACTAAACAAGCAGATGAACAGAATGAGGAGAACTATTCGTATCGGGAGAAGTGAGGATTTCAAACTTCTTGAGCCAGGCAAGTTACTTCACGCGAACAGTTGATCAACGAACTTTCATTACAGTTCCGTGGGCCTTTCCAAGGCCATTTGAAATTGCCTAATAGCCTTTACCGAAGAGAAGGTCCTTACGGCAAGGTGTAACTATACCCGCTTGAAAGTTGGAAAAGTTCCTCGGGTCGAGGGCTGGCTTGAACCTCCAGAAACACGTCTCTTAAATGCGTAGGATTGGGTCACTAGGACACATTCGAATATTC
>CAWHWX010000028.1:0-159500 GCA_963833125.1 Candidatus Bathyarchaeota archaeon
GACCAATCGCCGTAGGCCGATCTATCGGTTAGGGGTGGGGCCAAATGTAACGATCGAAGCGGGGCCACTTCAGAGTAGCGAAATCACTCCGGGAAGAGCGCAAATTCAAAGTTCAAGGAGAGAAAGTCATGAGGTCGAAGAGCATTTCGAACGGGCCCTGACACTTGTTCTAGGAGCGCTAGTAACCACATTGGGAGCGGTCACGCTGGTCTCGATGTCGAAGACACAGCAGAAGGTTGAGGCTTTCATGTGTGGCGAGCCCTGCCATCTCGGCACCGACTACTGCGCGACGAACTTCCCGAGTTGTCCGTACTGCGCCAATTTTGGAGGCGTAACGATGGTGTGTTATACGCAACCAGTCAGCTAACTCCGTGCCTGCTCTCCGATCCAGGAGAGCAGGCGTTCTTCTGCGCTGCTCGATATCAACTGACAAGACGTGAAATATGGCATGCAAAAAACACACCTCGTCTTGCGAAAGCCCCTCCTTTTGGTATTGTCAACAAAACTGTCAACATGTAAGATGCTGGCGAGAGTCGAACAGGCTCGCTCTCTGTGGAGGGATTTTGCTGGCAATGTCGTCCAACGTTTCCCTCGGAATTCTCGAGATCCTCGCCGGTGGCCTAATGAGCGGTGCGTTCGCGCTTGGCATGAAGTATGCCCGCCGGTGGTCCTGGGAAAACATCTGGCTAGTCTATAGCGTGGTTGGATTGTTCCTGCTGCCGGCTCTAATCACGATCCTAAGCGCTCCGATCTCTCGCAGAGGTGTACGCATCGGTCTCCGTACAGACTCTCTTCACGACGGCACTGTTTGGCTTCGGCTGGGGAGTAGCCAATGTGTTATGCGGTTTGGCGTTTCCGAGGATCGGAATCGCCCTGAGCTTCGCTATCGTCATCGGACTTAGCGCCTCGCTGGGGTCGTTGGTTCCCTTGGTGGTTTTGGCTCCGGCGAAGCTTGTTCATCTCTCTGGTTTATGCGGTAGCAGGAGTCGGGTTGGCTCTGCTGGGTATTGGTCTGTTGGGTTGGGCGAGGAGGCAGCGCGAGATCGCTCAGGACCAGAACAGCGCGGCTTCCATGCGATCCACCACGCGAACTGGATTGATCTTATGCGTGGCCGCTGGATTGTTGGCGCCCATGCTGAATTTCAGTTTTGCGTTCGGTTCCCGCATCAGCACCGCCGCCTTGAATCATGGCGCGTCCCCGCAGAATGCCGTCAACGCGATTTGGCTGTAGCGCTTTTTGGAGGATTCATCGGCAACGCAGGGTATTGCGCTGTGCTGTTGGCCCAGAAACATTCTTTCGGCAAATTCGTCGTGGGGGGCGCGCTTTCGCATTGGGCGCTCGCAGGCTCAATGGGCGTTCGATGGAACCTGGGCCTTTTTCGTTATGGATGGGGCGCGAATCTGCTTGGCGATATGAAGGCGATTGTGGGATGGCCAGTGTTTCAGGCCATCACCATCATCACCTCGACTTTCATTGGAGTAGCGTCGGGAGAGTGGAAAGACGCTCCGTCCTGGTTCGTGAGGCGGAGTTGCCTGGGAGTGACTCTTTTAATCGTGGCAATCGTTCTAATTAGTTCCGGCAATAACTTATGAAAGCACTACGTCCCGATGTTTGCTGGAGGTACTAAACCCCGATGGTCCATACTCCGAAATTGCAAACGAATTTTGAGCAAAATGGTTTCTCCCTGCACTCGCCTATCGTTCCTCACGATTTGATCTCCGCCACGCTCCCCCATCTTGAAAAGGTAATGATGGGATCCTATGAAACCGGCATCGCCCCCATTCAAAAGAAACTGGCATCCAGGCGACGATCCGCACAAGCTACGGAAAATAGACCAGGCCCACCGCAGCGACGACGTCGACTCTCTTCAAACTGGTTACTCATCCGGGGATTGGCCGCCTGGCGGCGCAAGTAACCAACGCGCAGTGGATTCAGTTGTGGGCAACCCAGTTGCTCTACAAACCCCCGGGAGGCGAAAAGACGGCCAATGTAGGCTGGCATCAGGATATCCAGTACTGGAAGGATAGCTGGGAAGGGGAAGTATTCACGGCATGGCTCGCGATCACGGACGTTCCCTTACAACGAGGGCCCGTGCTCTTTGTCTCTGGATCTCACCGCTGGGGGCAACTCGAGAACACCAGTTTTTGGGAGACGGACTTGTCAGGCCAGCATTCGGCCATTCGCATTCCTCCTGGCGAACGATGGAAGGAGGTACCTGGCATTTTGCGAGCAGGTGGCATTAGTTTCCACCACAATGCGACGCTTCATGGAAGCGGCCCCAATGTGAGCGATGAGCCGCGCATCAGCCTGGCGCTCCATCTTCGAACAGAACGTTCTGCGCCAAAGCCTGATACAAAAGCCTATCCGGTCTATACGGCAAGCTACATGCCCCATCTGGATGATCCTGCGGTGTGTCCAGTCTTGTGGGACGAGCGTAGGAGTCCAAAGGGATTGCAAAGGACAAACAATAAATGAGTGAGCCCAGAAGATTGTCGGATTGTGTAGTGGCGATTACGGGCGGTTGTGGAGACATCGGCCAAGCTACCGCGCGGCGCCTTAGCCGCGAAAGGGCAAGCGTGGTGCTGCTGGATCGCAGCGCGGCGGATGTTTTGAGCGCAGACCTTAAAACCAACCAAAGCGTCGAGTGCGTTGCTTGCGATGTCACGGATCGCGCATCGGTAGAGAGTGCGTTGGCGAAAGTTGTGGATCGGCACCAGAAGTTGGATGTTCTCATTGCCAATGCCGGCATGGTAGCGAACGAGTCTTTCCTTGATGTGAATATTGCCAACTTAAAAGCCACGATGGAAGTCAATTTCTTCGGTGCTTTTCATGCAGCGCAGGTGGCCGCGCGGCAGATGATGAAGCAAGCTCTCTCGGATCGCGGCGTGCGGGGAAAGATTCTTTTTACGGGAAGCTGGGTGCAGGACCTGCCTTGGCCGGATGGCACTTCGTACATCTGCAGCAAAGCGGCCGTCAAAATGATGGCAAAAGTGATGGCCCAGGAACTGGCCCCCCAGGGTATTCGAGTAAATATCCTGACGCCCGGCATCGTGATGGCCGGATTGAGCAAGAAAATCTATGAGACGGATCCAACGTATCGTGGGCGCGTTGCTGAAGCGATTCCGTTGAACGATATGCAAACCGCCGAATCGGTCGCAGATGGATATGCTTTCCTGTGTAGCAGCGACTCCGACTACATGACGGGAGCTTCGCTGCTTGTGGACGGGGGCGCGTCGCTGGTCAAGAGGAAATAGATCATTCTGAAACTTGGTACTAGCCAAGATCGCTCGATATGCCTTGCAAGGCGGGGGAACGGTCTCTCTCAGTTGTTACCCGAATCGAAGTTTGCGCATTCGTCAACAATTCTTCTTTAAGAGCTGTGCCCAGTCCCGGAGCGGTCGGCATGGCGGCGTAGCCATCTCGGATTTGTACGTTCTCGGTATAAACATCGCGGTACCATCCTTCATAAAATCCGCGAACGCTTTCCAGAATCATGGCGTTGTTGCTGACTGCGCAAATGTGCAGGTTGGCAAAAAGTGTGACTAATCCGGTGCAATCGTGGGGAGCGATTGGAAGATGGAAGGTGTCGGCGAGAATCGCGATTTTTCGGCCTTCGGTGATGCCTCCGGTCCAGATCAGATCGGGCATGATCACGTGGGCTGCGCGCGCCTCCAAGACTTCTCGGAAGGCGTATCTGGTAAACAGCCTTTCACTGACGCATTGCGGAACGCGTGTCTCCGAGACTAGTCTGGCCAAATCCGCGACACTTTCCGGCTTGATGATGTCTTCCATCCAGCGTACGTCGTAGGGTTCAAGGGCTTTCGCAATCCGGATGGCGCAATTCAGATCCCACCGGCAGTGACCCTCGATCATGATGTCAATGTCTTTGCCAACCGCGTCTCTGATCTCGGCAACCGTTCTCAGCCCCTTCTCCAGATCCCGCGAGGACAGATAAGCGCCTGATGGACCCATCGCGGGATAGCCGGCTGGCCCAATTGCTACTGGGCTCTTGAATTGCGGTGCGAACCGGTCGAAAGGCCAAATCTTCATCGCCTTAATACCCTGGGCCAGCAGACTTTTCGCCAGTTGCGCGGGACGTTCCATGAAACCGTCGTAGTCTGAATACGGGCCGGAATTAACGCATGTGTTGTAAACCGGAATCTGATCGCGGGTGCGACCGCCCATCAGGTTGTAAATCGGCTGGCCGGTCTTTTGTGCGATCAAATCCCACAGAGCGATATCAATGGCCGAGAGAGCCCGCATCTCGGCTCCGGCAAAGCCAAAAAAATTCGAATAACTGAAAACTTCGTCCCAGATCCGCTCGATTTCGAAAGCCGATTGTCCAAGCACAAACCCCGAGATTGTGTCATGCACCACCGCCTCAACCGCGGAAGGGAGGTAGAACGTCTCTCCCAGGCCGATGAACCCGTCGTCCGAATGAAGGCGAACCCACAGGATGTTCGGCTGTGGAGAATACCGGATCGTTTCTATCTTGATAACTTTCATTCAGTCTCCGAGACCGTGAAGCAAGAATTGATCAACCCGCAAAACGCGGTTCGTCCATACCGGAAATGCCGGCCTTCAGGCAAAATAAATCCCCCGAGCGCGGGTGTCTTTCCCTTTCTTCCGTACTAAGACCAAGAGCTGCCGAGGTGATGTAAAGCTCATCGAGGCGTTTGCCGCCAAACGTGCAACTGGAGGGATTCGGCACCGGCAGCCGATACTCGCGGTCCACCTTGCCGTCGGGATTGTAGCGAACGACTCTCCCCCCGCCCCACAGGGCGCTCCAGACGAAGCCTTCGCTATCCACTGTGAGTCCATCCGGGATGCCGCCTTCGGGCACGGTCTGCACAAACGTTCTGCGGTTTGCGATCCCTCCCCTACCAGCGTCATAGTCGTAGGCATAAATGCTGTAGCGGAAAGAATCCGTAAAGTACATGATTCTTCGATCGGGACTCCAACCAATTCCATTCGCTACCGTGATGTTCTTGTCTTTCACTACGCACGAGCCGTCAGTATGGACGCAGAACAGTTCGGCATCTGGCCCTCGCGGATTGGAATCGTTCACTGTGCCCACCCAGAACCGGCCCTGAGCATCCGTTGCCGCGTCGTTAAAACGAATGCTGTCCCGTCCGGCCAGCGGATCGCAAAATGGTTCAAAGATATCGCGCTGCGGGTCCCATCTAGCGATCCCTTTGGCCGTAGCGGCGATAAAACCCCCTGCCGCGCGAATTCCTAACGCCATTACGGGCATTCCCGTTTCGAATACGTCCATGCGCCGCGTTTGCGGAGCGAACCGAAGAATCTGATATTGCCCGATGAAGTTCACCCAATAGAGTGATTCCTCCTGTGAGTGCCAGACCGGGCCTTCCCCGATCACATTGCGAACTTCGAGAACATGCTCAACTTCGCACATAGTCAATTAGCGCTGATTCCCAGGAGCCGGCGGCACGTATTCAATATTTTTAATGTCGAGAGTCCGTACTTCTCAAATAGGTAATCCGTCGCGCCGCACTCGATGAACCGATGCGGAATGCCAATCTTGTGCAAATGAACGCGCACGTCAGCCGCATAAAGTTCTTCCGTCACTGCAGTACCCAATCCGTTCAACACCGAGTGGTTTTCAAGGGTCACGACAATCGGGGCACGGCGCGCTATTTCCACAATACTTTTCACATCCAACGGTTTTAGCGTAGGGACGTGCAGTACACTGGCCTCAATGCGGTCTTCTTCTCGCAGTTGACGAGCTACCTCGAGTGCCCGCGCCGTCATAAGGCCCGTGCTGATCAGAACAATATCACCGCCCGATTGCAGAAGACTGGCTTCGCCAATCTTGAAGCGGTAGGTTTGCGGATCGAGAACCACCGGAACCTGCGCCCGCAGCAGGCGCATGTAAACAGGCCCAGCATACTTCGCCATGGCGTGGACCGCCTGCTGAATGTCAGTCGCGTCGCATGGATCGATCACCACAATGTTCGGCATCGTGCGCAGGAGCGCGAGGTCATCAATTCCCTGATGGGTGGCGCCGTAGCCGGTCGTCAGGCCCGGTAATCCGGCAATGATCTTCACGTTGGCATTTCCCAGTGCAACATCGAGCGCGATCTGCTCATAGGCGCGCCGCGAGGCAAACACGCAATAAGTAGTGGCAAATGGCGTGAACCCCGCACGGGAGAGCCCGGCTGCAATACCAATCAAATTTTGTTCCGCCATTCCGACTTGAAAGAATCGGTGCGGAAATTCCCGCCCAAATAAATCGATGTCAGTGTATTTTCCGAGATCGGCAGTAAGCCCTATGATGTCCGGTCGTTCTCGCGCAACCTCGAGCAGCGCTTTTCCGAACGGCTTTTCAATCGCGCGAATCTCTTCTCCAAAGGTTTCGGTCACGCTCATCGCCGCTGTGAAGCCGCCCGCTGGAACCTTGCTCATAGCTGGGAGGCCTCCAGTTCACGCAGCGCGCTGTCCCATTCCGCTGTATCCACTCGAACAAAGTGCGCGTTGGCCCGGTTGGCGACTAGCGGAACTCCGTGGCCGAGTTGGGTGTCGCAGACGAGCACCTTGGGCTTACCCTGAATTTTGCGCGCGGCGTCGAAAGCCTCGACCAGTTCTTCCATGGAATTGCCATTCAACCGCTGCGCATGCCAGCCAAACGCTTCCCACTTGGCTTCCACTGGTTCGACAGTCATCACGTTCGAAACTTTGCCGTCCGCTTGCATATTGTTCATATCCACGATGGCGAACAGTTGATCGAGTTTGAAATGGGAAGCGGCCATAGCAGCCTCCCAAGTGGATCCCTCTTGGAGTTCGCCGTCGGACAGGAAGTTATAGACGCGAAAATTGTGCCCGCTCAGGCGCGACCCGAGCGCCATCCCAACTGCCTGCGATAACCCATGCCCAAGCGCGCCGCCAGTCATCTCAACGCCCGGTGTGGTCTCGCTGGCCGACATTTCCAGCTTGCTTTCGTTGGCTCCGTACGTGAGCAAGTCGGACTGAGAGAAGACTCCAGCTTCGGCTAGCGCCGCGAACAATACGATCGAATAGTGTCCGGTGGAAAGGACAAAGCGATTTCTTGCAGGATTTTTCAACGCTTTGCTATCAAATTCCAATTGATCAAAGTAAATCGCAGAAAAAATATCGGCGGCGTCCAGGCCTTGGCCGGCATAACCCTCGCCGCGCCCGCGGGCCATGGCGATGATGTGCCGCCGAATGTTGCGCGCCTTTTCTTTGAGGGCCTGAATTCTGCGCGAACCGGATTGCTCTGGCATCAATCGAGCTCCAATCCGCCGGAGATATTCAAGCGATTTCCGCTAACGTAGGACGCGGCTTCGGTCGCCAGCCATACCAAGCCTTCGGCAACTTCCTCCGGTGTGGTTCGCCGGCGTAGAGGAATATCAACCGTTCTCGACTGGATGAACGACTGGATGTCCATCCCAGCCGCGGCGGCCGTCTTTTCTTCTGTGATGCGCTGCATGGGTGTATCCATCCGTCCGGGCGCGACTGTGTTCACCGTGATGTTGTATGGCCCAAGCGCGGCGGCTGCAGTGCGCGAAAGGTAGTCCACGGCAGCTTTGCTGGTGGCGTAGGCCGTGTAATTGGTAAGCGTCATTCGCGTGGCTGGAGAAGAGATGTTGATGATCCTTCCCCCTCCGGTTTCCTTCATCGCTTTTGCCGCCGCCTGCAGCATGAAAAACAGTCCCTTTACATTCACCGCAAATACTTTGTCCCATTCCTGCTCGGTGATCTCCAGTAAGGGTTGAATTGAGGCGACTGCGGCGTTGTTAATCAGGACATCGAGTTGGCCAAGCTGGTTGGTTGTTTCCTTCACTACCTGCTCTGCGGCGGCCGATGACCTGAGGTCCGCGACGATAGCCGCGCATCGAGTTCCTGTGGCACGCAGCTCCATCGTAGTTTCGAGCACGGAGCTTTCATTAACGTCCACAAGCGCCACGGCGGCATTGCGCCGTGCGAAGGCAAACGAAGCAGCCCTGCCCAGACCTTGCGCGGCACCCGTAACCACCACCACTTTGCCATCCAGGGATCTTTGCGTCATGCAGGTAAGCCACTGATTGCTGGGTGTTTCTAAGTGATGCCCGTTTTCGGCTCCAGGCTCGTATGCTCTCCCAAGCGCTGCAAAGAGTCCCTTGGAGATTTACCAGCAGACCAGTTAATTGTCAACTATAATGTTGACAATTGAGGCGGCGGCCCTCATCTTCTGCCGTACCGGCCCAGTCTCTTCTATCGTTCGACCAGTCCATGATAAAAATGAAACATATGCCGACAAAACCTGCTTCACGATCTAACGGTACTTCAGCGACTGAGCGCGTTGAAGCGTACGTCCGGCAGGCCATCTTTTCGGGGCTGTTCAAGCCGCGGCAGCGGCTCACCGAAGAGAGCTTGGCGAGCGCCTTAAAATGCAGCCGCGGTCCCATCCGCGAAGCGATTTTACGCTTGGAACGCGACGGTTTGGTGGAAACCGTTCCCCGGCGAGGGACTTTTATTCCCGATGTATCTCCCGAATCAATCGAGGTTGTCTTCAGAATGCGGGGGAAACTGGAAGGGTTGTGTGTCCGCTACATGCGGGAAATCATGACTCCAGCCATGGAGCATAAACTCACATCGATTCTGGGTGAAATGAAGACGGCTACACAAAAAGAAGACGAAGAGACTTTTCTGGAAGCGGATTTGATGCTGCATCGCACCATCTGGCACTTTTCAGGGAGGCAGGAACTGGAGCGTGTGCTCACCACCATCATGAATTCACGAGGCTTCCTGATCGCCAGGACATTCTCGTCGTCCATCCCCTTCCCGACGCGACTGAAACATCATCAGGAGTACCTCAGCATTGTGTTGCGCAGTCCTCTCTCCAAAGTCGAGTCCGAGGTCGAACGGCATTTTTCCGAACTCCATGTCCAGATTTTTGGGGGAAGCTCAGCGCAGCGGCTGATCGCATCTTTGTGAGTGCCTGGCCTCATCTCTTGCAATAGCTACCTCTCATGTCAACATTAGTGTTGACATTTTTGGCGCGACCATGAATGATCAGGGCGTGCATTCTGTAGCTACTCCCCCGTTCCCCGAGGACATGGCATGAGGTCCCGTTTCGCAACGGTCGTGCTGTTTTGCGTAATCACCTGGAATTTCGGGTTCGCTGCGGAGCCGGCTGACTCCTGGAGCTTGAGTACTGACGACACGGAGATCACAATAACCGTGCAAAACGGGGTTCCCGTTCTGACCTATCTGGCTTCGCCGCAATCCAAGTCCAACTGGATCGCGGCGCCTCTTCCCGAAAAACTTCTTCCTGCCGTCGTCTTGCACGGATCGTCACTTGCCACCGATTGGAAATTTGCGGGCGGTTCTTATGACAAGCCGAGCGGCAAACTCATCTTGCGCTTTCTCAATTCTTCTCCAGCACTGGAGTTGCAATCCATCTGGCAGGCGCGGCCAGGACACGGTCCGGTGGAGCATTGGCTCACCATCGCCAATCACTCCGGCGAAGCGATCACTGTTGGTCATCAGGATAGCCTCGTGCTGCATCTGTCCATTCCGGCAAATGAGTCGACCAACGCGTGGTGGATCAAGCGCGGCGGCGGCGACGCCAGCACCGAAGGGGGCACGTTTGTACGCAGCATCGGCAGAGACTTCGGCCAGACGCTAGTCAGCGATCCGTTGGACGGTGCAAGCCCTGTGCCCTGGATGGCTCTGCAAGTGGGCACCGAGCACGGCCTGTATGTGGGATGGGAGTTCTCCGCTCTGGGACGCATTCGGGCCTACAAGCCCGACGATGGTTCGGAACAAGCCGACGCCGGCCCGGCTGCGGTGAACCTCGAAATTGGCGTTCTTCCGGAATTCAAGACGGACCTTCCCGCGGGAGAGACTTTTCTTGTGCCGCCGGCGTTCGTCGGTTGTTACACAGGCGACGTGGATGCCGGCAGTTATACGCTCCATCGCTTCGTGATGGAAAAACTGCTGCCAAAACTTCCTCCGGACTATCCTTATCCGACGCTCGCCTACAATCTTTACCTCGACAGCGGCGGCGATCACGCGGACGAAAAAAGCGTGCTGCGCAGCGCCGCCTTCGCCCACGACATGGGATTCGAAACATTCGTCGTGGACGCCATGTGGTTTCCCAAATCTGGTGATTGGCGCTGGGACCCAAAACGCTTCCCCAACGGCGTTCGCCCCATAGAAGAGTACATCCATGGTCACGGCATGAAGCTTGGCCACTGGATGGCCTACACTCATGGTTCTAATTCCGATTTTGAATCTCCAGTTACGCTCAATGCGTTTAAGCACGCGGATTGGTTCACCAAGCCGATCAAGATCGCTCCCGAAGATATTCTCAATTGGGACACGCGCATTGATTTGGGCTACGATCCCGCGCGCGACTGGGCGGAACAAGCCACGCAACATGTGGTCACCGATTACAAGCTTGACTTCTTCAAGACGGACTGGAGTCCCATTGAGACCAGCTGCGAACAGACCAATCATCGTCATCACTACGGAGTGGATGTCAGCTATTGGTCCACGCTGGGCTACTACGCAGTGCAGGACCAACTGCTCGAAAAATTCCCCAATTTGATGATCGAAGGCTGCTCCGGTGCGGGACACATCAAAGACTTCGGCGACATCAGACACATCCATTCCCGTGCCGTTACGGACACTCTCTCATCTCTACCTGACCGCCAGGCAGTTTACGATTCAACCTTCGCGCTTCCGCCAGCGGTTCTTCTCGCCTACACCTACGAAAATCATTACGACCGCGTGTTCGATGCTCCCGAGCCGTATCTGTGGCGCTCCGCTATGATGAGCGGCTGGCAGATTGATCCGACCAACAGCGCCAGCTGGACTGCGGAGCAACGCGCGAAGGTTAGGAGAGCAACGGAAATTTACAAGACTTGGATCCGTCCGATTCTGCAGGATGCCGAGGTTCATCACATTCTGCCGCGGCCAGACGGCTACCACTGGGACGGCATGTTTTACTGGAGCCCAAGCTTGCAGCGCGGCACGCTGTACATCTTTCGTCCGAATAGCGACCAAGGGATTCAACGGGTTGCGCTTAGGGGACTTTCGCCTGACGGAACTTACGAAGTTCGAAGCGAAGACAATTCCACGCCGCGAGCCACCTATTCGGGCGCCGCACTGATGAAACGAGGACTTGACCTTCAGCTGCCCGCCAAGTACACCAGCGATTTGATCTATATCGAACAGAAGACATCGAAAACCACCCTGCAGTGAAGCGTTCCTGACCAGCCCAATTGAAATATTTCATAATACGAAATGATTTCCATTGGTGCCTATGCAGAACTTATCTTCCTTGATAGCAATTAAATAACTATAAATGCTGTACTTATGGCGTCATAGTTAGTTTCATTAAATGAAACTTATGACGAACCCTCTATCGAGTTTGACAAGTTTCCATGACCACTGCCAAGCTCGCGTCGTCGTGAGCTAGGTTCAGGTCCTGGGATCGGACTTAATTCCGATCTGTCGTAAGACCCAGAATCACTCGTGAACCAAAATGGACCAATTGTCTAATGAACTATGTTCATAATTGAAATTTTGGGATGAAGCCCCATTTTGATTGGGGAGTAGAAAACACAGTACAGCTGGCTGGCGTAATTCAGCCGAATTCGCTCGGGAGAGACTGAATGAAAAAGACATCAATTGTGGCGATAATCGCGGCGGTTCTCTTAGGACTATGTGCGGCCCCGTTGTGGGGACAAATCGAAGTCGGCCGTGTCACCGGCACGGTGACTGATCAAACCGGCGCCTTGGTGAATGGCGCGAAAGTCACCCTGACGAATAATGACACCGGCGTGGTCGCGACCAAATTGACTGCCGACGGCATCTACGCTTTTACGGCGGTGCAGCCCGGCACCTATACGCTAAGGATCGAGAGTGCGGGCTTCTCCACGCGAGTTACCCCGAACGTCATTGTGCACGTACAGCAGGTGGACACGGTGGACGCCCAGCTTGCTCCGGGCAAGGTCACCGAGGAGGTGGTGGTCAACACCACTACGCCGTTGTTACAGGCGGAAACCGCGGAGGTCGGCCAGACCATCAGCACAGTTGCGGTGAACGATATGCCGCTGAATGGCCGGCTGTGGTCCTCGCTGGGCATGCTTACCGCCGGAGTAAATACTGCTGTTCCGGGCTACAGCAATGATGGTTCCAGCGGCAACCCCAGTTCCGCTTACTACTCGGTCAATGGCCAGGCCCTGGGGACGAATGACTTCCGGCTGGACGGCGTGGGGGATATGAATGAGTTCTACGGCGCCGGGGCACAGATTCAGCCGCCCCCCGATGCCATTGAAGAGTTCAAAATTCAAACCGGCGACTACAGCGCAGAATTTGGCCACAGCACGAGCGCCGTCATCAACGCCCTGGTTAAGTCCGGAACCAACAAACTCCACGGCGATCTCTGGGATTACTTCCGCAATAACGACCTGGATGCCAAGGACTACTTTACCGCCCGAAATAATGCTCCGTTACCCGAACTGCGCCAGAATCAGTTCGGGGGCACAGTGGGCGGACCGATTTACATCCCGCACGTTTACGACGGCAGAAACAAAAGCTTCTTCTTCTTTGACTATCAGGAACTCAAGGCCATCACGCCGACTTCGAATACCACGATTGTGCCATCCGATTTGATGCAGAGCAGCAGCTTTACCAATCTGCAGGACCTGATCAAGTTCGCCTCGGGAGCAAATACGGATGTGTTGGGCAGAATGTTTCCGACAGGTACCGTTCTGGATCCTGCCACCACACGATCCATCGGCTGCGGCGTTGTGGACGCTACGAGCGGCCTGGCGGGGCCGGCTTGCCCGTCGGGCAGTCCGGCCGGAACGTCTATCGGATACGTCAGAGACCCTTTCTTCAACAACAACAGCATTGTAGGCATCACAAATTTCACGACCGCGGGAAATGAGGCCAATCTGAACCTGCTTCCGGCAGGCCGCCTCGACCCGAACGCACTTGCCTTGCTGAAACTTTTTCCGTCGTCCACCAACAAGAACGCTTACTATTCTGGCAATTACTTCCAGAACTATAAGGTCAAAGAGACAGACCGGCAGTTCGATATCCGCATTGACCACAATTTCAGCGACCGGGACAGCATTTCCGGGTTCTATAGCTATGCAAAAAATGACCAATTCACGCCCCCATTCTTGCCCGGGGTTTTAGATGGTAGCGATTATTACAACGGGGATTATCTCCAGCCCCGCCAGTCGGTCTCGGGAAGTTGGACCCACGTTTTTAGCCCCACCCTGACCAATGAATTCCGTATGGGCTATGGCAAGCAGGATCGCTACGCCGAGGCGCCGGAAGCCAACACTTTCGGAATTCCGGCTCAGTATGGCATTCAGGGCGTCCCCCAGGTTACGGGGAATGGCGGGCTTCCCTATATTGGTGTCGCCGACCTTGCCAGCATGGGTCCCTCGCCCTACACCCCGACCATCTTTCACTCTCACAACCTGCAGGTTATTGACAACGTGACCAAGATTTACGGCAAGCACGTATTCAAAATGGGGATGGATATCAACAGCCTGGAAGGCGATATCGATCAGCCACCGTGGGGACGCGGTTACTTCGACCTCAGCGGGGAATACACGGACGTTCCCACCGAGAATAACGGCACTACAGGAATCGCCCAATTCCTGCTGAGTCCCATTGCGAACACGGCGGGCAGCGGGCTGGCTTTCCCGAGCTTCGTCGGCGGACCAGACTACGTCCAGGCTTCGAGTGCCTCCTTCACCAACGATCACCGCTGGTACGTCGCCGGCTATATTGAGGATGCCTTCAAGGTGACACCAACGCTCACATTAGATCTGGGGCTGCGCTACGACTTGTTCACGCCTTATTCGGAGGACAATGGGCTCCAGGCGAATTTCGTTCCCAACGGGGGGAACGGACCGGGCGGTGCCTATTACATTCCCGAGACCTCCTGCGGTTATCCCAGCAATCCGGCGTTCGAGACCCTGTTGGCAACCGACGGAATCAAGACGGTCTGCTCGGCGGGATTGGACACGGGTTCCTACCCGAAGACGAACTTCGCTCCCCGTTTCGGGATCGCCAAGCGCATCACCCCGCGGTACGTACTGCGGTCCGGATTCGGTATTACCTACAGTCCGCTCGATACCATCGGATACGGACCGAATATCGCGCTCAACTATCCCTTCTATTACAACGTGGCCTACGGCACCCAAACGGATCATCAGCCGCTGCGTTTCCCTGATCCCAACACTGGGGTGAACGCGACGTTGGAAACCGGACTTTCGCCCATCACCCCATCCGCGATTGATCCTGAGGGCCTGCAGCTGCAAAGCCGCTATCCCTTCGCGCAGCGGACGCCCTACGTGATGACCTACAACCTGACCAACCAGTACGAAATCACCCACAACGATTCGATACAAATATCCTACGTGGGCAGCCTCTCGCGGCATTTGACCAACCTGATCGGATTCAATCAGCCCAATGTACTGATTGCTCCCGGTTTTTCTACAAGGCCTTTTCTGCCCTTCCCGGATTTCTCGGGAGGAAGTTTGCACGACACCAACGGCGTAGCGGAGTACAACTCGGCCCGAGTCGAGTACGAGCGCCGCCTGAGCTCAGGACTTTCCGTCCTGGGGAACTACACTTTCGCCCGCTGTTTATCCGATAACAATCCCCAGGAGGGCGGCGTCGGCGCCAGGGCTCCGTGGCTCCCTGGGTTCGGGTCCCGCGGCGAGTTTACCAACTGCTACGAAGGAATCGAACATACCATCCACATCTCTGGGACCTACAAGCTTCCCTTTGGCCCCAAGATGCACTGGCAAGGCAACGGGGCGACCAACGCCGTGCTGGGCGGGTGGCAACTCAACTGGATCTACACTTACCAAAGCGGCAACTATTTCGGAGTTCCTTGCACGGTGGCGCCCACGGCTTGGATTAACTGCTACGCCAGCGTTTCGGGCGATCCTTATGCCGGCGGCCACACCGTGGATCACTGGCTGAACCCCACTGCCGGCGTCTTCAACAATGCGCCGCAACCCACTTCGTCGCAGTACGATCCGACGACCGGAGTGCTATACAACCAAGCCAATACGGGTTTCCTCGGGCGCAACAACGAGTTCACCGGGCCGTCTTTCTACAACATCGACGCCTCGGTGTTCAAGGAGTTCCACATCAACGAAGCCAACTACTTCCAGTTCCGGGCGGAGGCTTTCAACATGCTGAATCATCCGCAGTTTGACAATCCGAGCGATCTGAACTTTAGCGGTGACCCGGCCTTCGGCGCAATCACCGGGGTGCGGAACGGCGGCAGAATTCTGCAGCTGGCGTTGAAGTTCTACTATTAGAAGCTTGATGTGGGCCTGTAACTACACTTCAAGACATGGGCGTTTCCTCCAGGGGAACGCTCATGGGTCTCAGTTAAACCTTGCCTGCCTTCATGCTGAAGGCAGGCGTTTTCTCCTTAATACTCGGGCATCATCCGACATTCTTACGCTTTGCCGCCTGCCAAAAATCCAATCACGATGATTCCCCAAACCCCACTCTTTTATGGTGAACAATGTTCGATACAGCCCGAAATTGCTGGTAGATTACTCATAAGTGTGGGGCGGCGGCTCGGGGGCGAGCAACGCATTTTGCAGAGAGTGGGGACGTCAACTGTGAAGGTATTTCTGCTGGTAGTGGGTTCGCTTCTGATTTGTCTGTTTGCCAAGGCGCAAGAAAGCACGCCACCCTCTGCACCGAATGCAGCTGCGGATGCTGCCTCAATTCCACAAATTTCCTATCCAGACCCCGACATCGGCGCCACTGTTCGTGTGCATGCGGCGGGACAGACTTATACTCGCTATAACGACGGCAAATCCGGTTATCTCTCACAGAGCCAGTTGCCGCTCTATTTTGGTCTGGGCGATGCCGAAAAGATTGCTCAAGTCGAAATAGATTGGCCCTCCGGGCGGAAGCAAATGATTACGGAGGGGCTCAAGGTGAACGACACATTGTGGATCACCGAACCCGGGCCGCCATCCCATCGCGTCGTGGCACAATAGAGTGCAGCTCCAAAACGCTCGCAAAAAGCCAAAGATGCGTCTGTTCCCAATACCGGTTCGTGTCATTCTGTGGGTGTTTGTGCTCCAAGTTTGTTGTTTGGCAGCCACGACAAACGACACCATCGGCCAAGCGTCTGCGTTCGCTCGTGCAGGAAAAACGAAGGAAGCAGAAACGCTGTTACGCTCGGCGGTGGCAGACGCTCCGGATTCAGCCGAGCTCCACGGGGCATTGGGAAAGCTTCTTTTCACCGAACAAAACTACACCGATGCGGTGCAGGAGTTGAATCAGGCAGAACAACTGGCCCCGGAATCGCGTGAGTACAATATGCTGCTGGCAGCCGCGTTACTAGGCGCGAAACGCTACGGGGTAGCACGAAGTTTCCTCCTGGCGATTGAGCCACGGTTCAAGCAATTTCCTGAATTCCACTATTCGTTAGGCCTTGCCTATTACAACCTGGATGACATCACAAAATCCGAGAAGGAGCTGCAAGAAGCGCTGCGCCTCGATCCTAAGCTCGATCGCGCCAGCTTTTTGCTCGCAGCCTGCTTCGCTTCGGAGGGCGAATTTCTCAAGGCGGCGGGCATACTCAGGGGGCTAGTGAAGGTGCATCCGCGGAACGCGATCTATTGGGCGACGCTGGGCGATGTTCTAAGGCAAGCCGGTAAGCCGTACCGTCCGGAAGCTTTACGCGCCTGCCGGCAAGCGCTTGCCATACAGCCTGATTATCCCCATGCCCAATTCGCGATGGCTACAACTTTGCTCGACGCCGGAGATTTTGCCGGCGCCCGCGTCCTTCTCGAACGCCTTGAACGTCTAAGTCCAAATGAATTAGAGGCTCATATCGCGCTCGCGCGAGTATATAGCAGGCTGGGCAAGCCTGACCTTGCGAAAAAAGAAAGTGAGATTGTGAGCAGGTTGCAAGCCGAACAGGAGTCCGAAAATCCGTTCGCGCCCAATAGCACAACGAATACTCCAGGGCAACGTTGAACTATCATGTTTCGATCCGCTCATTTTCGACCGTCAGAGTTGTTACTCGGCATAGTCGTTATGCTTGTCTCATTGTTCCCGCGGGCTGCCGTGTCTCTCCCAGTTCAGCAAACACCGCGGTCTCCCGCCGCTGAACGAGCACAGGAATTTCAGAAGGATCGCGAGGCTGGAAAGAAATACCTCAGCGCGGGAAAGCCTTCCCTGGCGATTCCGTTTCTGGAGGAAGCCCGATCCATCAATAGCTCCGACTTTGACAATGGCTGCGACTTAGCGGAAGCCTATCGGCTAGCCGGAGAACTGGAGCAGGCCCGTCTTGAAGCCTTGCACGCGCTGACCATCCGAAACACTCCCGACGTGCATACCCTGCTGGGTAATATCGCGACGGATGCGCATTCTCCCAAAGATGCGGCGAGTGAATATCAGATCGCTGCCCAGATGGATCCGAGCGAAGACAGAATTTTCGATTTTGGCAAGTCACTCATAGGTTTTGAATCGGATGCTGCGCTGAAGATATTTTCGTATGGGTTAGAGAAATTTCCGAACTCGGCCCTTCTACGCATCGGTTTGGGAGCCTATTTTGACGTTCATGGAGATTACGAGAAAGCCGCTGAAGCGCTTTGCCAGGCAACGGATCTCGATCCAGATGACCCACGGCCGATTGATTTTCTGGGAAAATTGCTGACGGTTTCACCGGAAACCACGGAGCAGATTGATCTGCGGTTTACCAGATTCCTAAAAACTCATCCCAATAGCGCGCACGCCAATTATTATCTCGGGCGCGATCTTCTGGACACGAAAGATGGTTTGCCATCTCCAGAAAATCTCGCAAAAGGTGAGCAACTACTGCAAACCGCGATTCGCCTGGATCCTAATTTGGCGGACGCCTATTTTGAACTTGGCCGGCTCCGGGAAAGGCAAGGTCAAAAGAAGGAGGCCGTATTGGCTTACGAACAGGCCGTAAAGCTCGATCCCAACCAGGGAAAATATCACTATCGTTTGTTGATGGCGTACCGCGCGATCGGTGAGTCAGAGAAGGCTAAACGGGAATCGAAAATCTTTCAGCAGTTGCAAGCGGCTGAGGATGAGAAGTATGGGCCTAAAGCCATCGAGGGATCGCCTGCGCCTAACGACTAGGCTTTTCTGTGTTGTCGAGGCATTGTTTGTGGAATCGGATCCGTTACGAATCACATTATTTTGGCGAACGCGTTGGGCTTGCGTCGCCTGCCTGATCTCTGGATAACGCCTGCATCTGGCTTGCCGGAACCTCGCTTGCGAGCGCCTGCCCGCGGGCGATTTCGGCATTTGCCGCGTGAGTGCGTCCGGCTTTCAGCAGAGCGCGCCCGAGTTGCAGGTGGTAGCTACTGTTCTCAGAATCGAGAGCGATGGCTCGCTTCAGTGCCATGATCGAGTGTGCGAGATCGCCGGTTTGCAGGCAGGCTCTCCCCAGGTTGGCGAATAACTCCGGCGCATCCGGATTGCGCTCGTGCCTTTTTTGAGCAAGAGAATGGCGTCTGCCGTGTCTCCCCGATCCAACTCTAGGTCCGAGAGATCTTTGTAGGCCCAGGCATTATCGGGAGCGATTGCAATCTCCTTTTCGAATTCTCCAGCGGCCTGCTCGAACTGTCCTGTTTTTTGGTAGAGGACGCCCAGGTAATAATGCGCGAAAGGCAAAGGTTCTCCGGACGTCGCGTGTTTCAATTCCGCCTCGGCTTTATCGCTGTCGCCTAGCGCCAGATATGCCTTGCCTAGGAGCAGGTGAAGATGAGGCGTGTTATTCCCGGCTTCAACCAATTGCTCGAAAATCTTGTTGGCGTTGTTGGCCTGTTTCAACATTCCGTAACTGACACCCAACATATAGAGGTATTCGAGGTCATCCTGTTCTCTGGGAAAGATTGGTTCCAAAGCCGCTATCGCCGGTTTGAAATCATCGGTCATGAAATCGCAGGTTCCTTTGAGATAGTGAGCTTGTAGACTGCCCGGATCCGCGGAGATTACGTATGAGAATTCCGACGCCGCCCGCTTGAACTCATGCTTCTTGAAGTAGGCCAGGCCGAGGTCAAGGCGAATTGCGGCCACATTTGGAGCGAGTTTTTCCGCATGTTTCAGCGTGCCGATCGCGGCATCGGTCCGGTTGGTGCGCAGGTACACCGTGCCGAGATTGGCGTACGCCGGCGCGGAATCCGCTTGCAGCTCAATTACCCGCTTGAAATCCTTCTCCGCGACTGCGTATTGCTGGTTTTCGAGCGCCCTTTGGCCTTGCTCAAAAATGACTCTTGCATCTCGGGCAGGTTTTTGCGCCCATCCGGACAAGCAGCCGGCCAGCATAAAACACGCCGACAACAACAGCGCCAGTGGTTCTGCAAGGCATTGCGCCGGGTATCGTAGCATGGCTGGCGGCCGCACTGCCGCGCATCCCCAGTGATCGGATTACGTTTGCAATAAAAAAAAACACGATCCCGATATACGGTGTTCCGCCCCCGTCATACCCTAGCCGACAATTCCAGAGACTCCGTCCGGATGGCAGGAGATCCCTATGAAAACGTTGGTTGCGATTGCGGTGAGTGTGATGCTTCTGGCGCCTTTGAGCCTCAAGGCGCAGGACCTCGCTAACATTGTGGGCACGGTCACCGATTCAACGGGCGCGGTAGTGCCGGACGCGCAAGTGACCATATTGAACGGCGAGCGCGGCTTTACTCGAACCGTGACTTCGAATGCGGATGGGGATTTCTCCGTCTCGCGAGTGCCGATCGGCAGCTATACGATTACGGCGGAGAAGTCTGGGTTTGAGAAATTGGTCCGAAGCGGCATCACGCTGGATGTAGGCCAGATCTTGAGAGTGCCTTTGCAACTCAAGGTGGGCTCAGCCTCCGAAGAGGTCGATGTTTCTTCCACAACAGACCGGGTGGAGACCGAGACGGGTGCGGTCTCGCATGTCATTACCAGTTCCCAGGTGGGCGAACTCAATTTAGAGTCCAGAAATTTTGCCACTCTGGCGACGCTGGTTCCCGGCGCAGCCCCGGCGGGCACGGGTTTTGATCCGACCAGCGTGGGCGTTCTGGCCAATGCCACGATTGCCTTCAACGGTGTTCCCGGCAACTTTAACAACTGGGAGGTAGATAGCACCAACAACGTAGATCAAGGCTCGGGCAGCAACTCCCTGATGCTCTATCCCAGCATCGATTCGATTGGGGAGTTTCGCATTTCCACCTCTAACTACAGCGCGGAATACGGCAAGTCGGGCGGCGCGAATATTGAAGTGGTCACCAAGTCCGGAACGAAGAATTTTCACGGCGATCTGTTTGAGTTTGTCCGCAATGATGCGTTCGACGCCAATGATTGGTTCCTGAACGAAGCGGGGCAGCCGAAAAATCCGCTGAAGCGCAATAACTGGGGATTCACACTTGGCGGCCCGGTGTACATTCCCGGCCACTACAACAGCGACCGCAGCAAGACATTCTTTTTCGTTTCGGAGGAATGGCGTTCCAACCGGGAAGGAACCATTGTTGATCAGGACGTGCCATCCGTAAGAGAGCGCTCGGGCGATTTCAGCGAGTGCGATCCGGCTTCGCCAAACTTCAATCCTACGGTAGCCGGCGGCGATGGAGTGAGTAGTCCCATCACCTGTGTTTTGCCGGTTGATCCCAGCACCGGCAATGTGTTTGCGAATGACACCGTTCCGGTTGATCCAACTTCGGCTGTTCTTCTGAACGCGTTGATTCCATTGCCCAACGTTGGTCCTGCCCATTACACAAGCTCTCCCAGCCTGCCCACGAACTTCCGCGAAGACATGTTCAAGATCGACCAAAACTTCGGTGACAAGGTGCGGGCATTTTTCCGCTACACCCAGGATTCCTACGACCAGGATTTCATTCCCACACTTTGGTCGGAGGCGAGTTACGGCACGGTCAAATCCAGGTGGACGAGCCCTGCGAAGTCCGCGGTCTTGCACATCACCCAGACGATCAAACCGGAACTGCTGAACGAGATCATCCTCAGCTACTCCGCCGATGTAAACACAGTGAATAATTTCACGGGATTCGACTCGCCGGCTGGATCGATCAATAAGCCCTCCGGATTCAGCATGAGCACGATTTTCCCCGGCAATCAGAACCAGCCCAAGCTGCCCGGCATTCAAATCGGTCCGGGATTGCCGTTTTCTGTCGCTGAGTCCACGGGCTTTGAGTTTGCTTTTATTGATCCCCAGGCGGCGGTCAAAGACAATCTGGTGTGGTCGAAGGGCAAGCACACACTAAAAGCTGGCTTCTTCTTGCTGGATAACCACATCAACACCACCACCAATATCGGGCTTAGCACGCAAGGCTTTCTGGCGTTCGGCGGCGATACTCCAGTCACCACCGGCAACTCGCTGGCGGATATGTTTCTTGGGCGAATCCAGCAATATCAGGAGTACGGGAAGGTAGTCAGTGGGCAACTGAGCGGCGGCGTAGGCGAGGGACGATGGCGGCAGTGGGATTTCGAGCCATATTTTCAGGATGATTGGCGGGTGAATTCTCACTTAACCTTGAATCTGGGCGTGCGTTACTTCTGGCTTACGCCGTTTTACGACGTGTGGAACCCAACCAACGATTCCATCTTCATTCCGTCGCAATACGATCCCACGAAACAGGCGCAACTGGATATCAATGGCAACCTAATCCCGGGCACCGGAGCGACTTACCTAAACTACGGCAACGGCTTATTACAATGCGGAGCCGGTTCGATTCCCAAGGGCTGCTCGAGTAGTTTCCGCGGCACAGTTTCGCCGCGCTTTGGTTTTGCTTGGGACCCATGGGGCAACGGCAAGACTGCGGTACGCGGTGGCTATGCTCTTAACTGGGATTCCAGCAACCCATTACACGCCGGGGCGGGATTCAACGGCAATCCGCCGACCACCGCTAACCTTAGCTCCTTCAATGTAATAGGCTATGACGGCATTGTTCCCGGTCCGCTCGGAACCGTCGGCTTCTCGGACATTCCGACGGAGCGCAAATGGCCGGAGGTCGATCAATACAGCCTGGGAGTGCAGCATGAGTTCCCGGGAAACAATTTTCTTAGCGTGAGTTACGTGGGCACGCTGGGCCGCCATCTTCAACAGAATCTGAACATCAACGCGGTTCCGGTGGGGGAAACGACCGCGAATGTGCCGGCCTTCGCTGGTAACCCGATGCCGGGTTGCGATAATAGTGGCAATTGCGATGTGCAAACGGCGCTGATTGAGGGAGTTAATCCCATCTACTTCGCGCCCTATCGTGGCTATAGCGGCATCACCATGCGCGACCCGTCAGGAATCTCCAACTACAACTCTTTGCAAGCCGACCTACGCCATCAAACCGGGTATGGCTTGACATTTGAAGCGGCGTACACATGGTCGCATACGCTCGACGATATCGTCACCAACGGCGTAAACGACGCCAATCCCAGACGTTGGTACGGAACCTCGAGCTTGAATCAGGCGCAGGTGTTGACCATTAACTGGATTTACGAGATGCCATTCTTCAAGAAGTCGCAATATGCGGCTGCCCGTTACGTATTGGGAGGATGGCAGTTAGGTGGAATCGGCAGTTTTGCGACCGGGCCTCCGCTTAACTTTACCTGCTCATTGAACGGATTTGCCACGGGAATCGGCGGCCCTGTAGTTTGCGATCCCCTAGGAAAGATTGGGGTAAAGAAAGGGTCGGTTATCGATCCGACCTTTGGCCCGACTCCTTCCTGGTTCGATCCGAATAGCGTGGGCCAAGTGTCAATGGATCAGCTGGCAGCCAATAATGAAGCGGGAATGTTCGGTTCCATGGGAAACAATCCTCTCACCGGTCCGGGACGCAACAACTGGGATATTGCGGTGATGCGGAACTTCCGGTTCCACCACGAGCAGGACAATATTCAATTCCGGCTGGAGAGCTTCAATACCTTCAATCACCCGCAATGGAATGGTGTGAATACCTCCTGCAGCGATCAGAACCCGGACGGATTATCCTGCGCCGGCAACGGATTTGGCGAGGTCACTTCGGCCTATCCGGCGAGGATTTTGCAGTTAGGGCTGAAGCTGGCATTTTGACAATAGCCAAGGGCTTTCGGCGGCCTGGAAAGTTTCTTGGCTTGGCAACATCGCGGGCATATAATCCCGAGTCACAGGCCAAGTGGTATGCGAGCAGACAACAGCTTGACGTGGGAACGGGCTGAGTCGTTTGTTGACCGTCAAATCAGCCCGCAGAAGCTGCACGTCTGGCCGTTTGGCAACTCCTATCCGATTGACGTCCGGCATCTGATTCTGGATCGCCGCCAGGGCGTGCCGCCGCACCGTCCGGACCACCTCGAAATTGTCATCTTTGAATCCGGGGAACTGGGCTATGAAGTTGAAAATGAGACCTGCCGCGTCGCCAAGAACGATATCATCGTGGTGGGAAGCAGGTTCCGCCATCGCTGCCTGCCGCTAAGAACCTCCGAACCCGAGGCGCGAACCGTGGTTCTGTCCTTCCTTCCGCAAACGGTGCATTG
Organism: Candidatus Bathyarchaeota archaeon; assembly: GCA_963833125.1. Taxonomy (GTDB): domain Archaea; phylum Thermoproteota; class Bathyarchaeia; order 40CM-2-53-6; family 40CM-2-53-6; genus FEN-987. The sequence goes on from CAWHWX010000028.1 coordinate 23,513, forward strand.
CGGGATCCCTCTCGGGGACGATTTGCAATACCTGATGCCGTTCAGCATGGATGATCCTTCGGTCTCCAATGTGATCCGTGCTAAAGAAGGCCTTTCGCGCGAGGCCTTCGATCTCATCGAGCGCATTCGTGAAGAGTTGCCCGGAGACTCTGAGCGTTCCCGGCTTGCGATTCGCACTTATCTGAAGATGCTTCTCCTCATTCTGGTCAACCATTGCTCGGAGACAGGCAAGCTTAGCGGCGTCTTCAATCATCAGAGAGAGGCAATGGAGCGGCTGGCGCCGATTTTTGACCACTTGCAACGGCACTACGATGAGCCACTTCGCGTAAATGACGCTGCTCGGCTTTGCGCGGTCAGTTCTTGCTGCTTTATGAATTTGTTCAAGGATGTGACCGGACAGTCTTTCGTTTCCTATTTGAATCACTTCCGCGTGGCCAAGGCGCAAGCGCTGCTGGCCGCGACCAATCGCTCCATCTCCGCCATCAGCCTGGATACCGGTTTCTGCACCCAAAGTTATTTTGGCGTTGTTTTTCGCAAGATTACCGGAATGACGCCCCTGGCGTATCGGCTGCAATACGCGGGAACTCCGGCAGCCGAAGTTGGTCAGACCGCGGTGAGTCCGCCGTCCACGGTGAAAATCCCTCCTACGCAGTAGTCGGAATCATCGGAAGCCAGAAATGTGGCGATGCCCGCGATGTCCTGTGGCGTGCCCAATCTCCGGGCTGGCGCAATCTCCGCGTAGCGGGCACGGATTGTTGGATCGGACAGCTCATCAGCGTTCATCGGCGTGTCAATCGTGCCTGGAATGATGGCGTTCACGCGAATGTGTTCCGGCGCATAGTCGATGGCCATCGCGCGCATCAGTCCCAGGACCCCGCCTTTGCTGGTGCTGTAAGCGGTGAGACGGGTAAACCCGAAGATCCCGGTGGGAGATGCGACATGAATAATGGATCCAGATTTCTGGCGGAGCATCGCCGGGATAACGTATTTCGAGGTCAGCCAGTAGCCGCGGAGATTCACCGCCATAGTTCGATCCCAGGTTTCGCTGGTAAGTTCGTGCGCACGGGTTTCCTCCCGAAAAAACAGCACCGCGGCATTGTTGCAAAGCACGTCGATTCTGCCGTACTGATCGAGGGTCTTTTCGGTCATCGCCTGAATCTGAGCTTCGCTGGCCACGTCAGTCGGAACAAATAGAGCTTTGCCGCCGCTGGCGCGAATCGCGGACGCAGTTGCCTCCCCGGTTTGCGCATCAACTTCCGCAATTACCACCGCCGCCCCTTCTTGCGCAAAACGTTCGGCGATCCCGCGGCCGATGCCGGCGCCTGCCCCGGTTACGATGGCTACTCTATCTTTGAGCCGCATAATTTTCTTACTCTCCGTGCTCGATCGAGAATATACGTTCCACCTTGCCGTGGCGGATCCCATACATCCGGCGATGCAGCTGAATCGTGCCGTCATGATAGTGGACCGCGATTTCGATCTTGTCGCCTACTTCGATCTTGTCGCCAGAATCCACAATCTCAATTGGCGCATGTTCCGCATGCAGCGCTTTGAGCTTTAATCGTGGCATACCCTTCACCGACGGTAGTCCGCGCTCGCCGCTAATGGCTTTCACTCCGGCATCGGCTACAACGCGCTCGCCCGGTGTCTTACTGATAACCGTACTCAGAACGCTCAGAGAGGGCTTGAAATCAGGAGCAAACGGAGCGTACCAGGTATCCATGAGCAGATAAGAACCGGCCTGATTCTCGGTAACTCCAGGATAGGTGCCCGCAATCGCAAAGTCACCGGTGCCGCCGCAGCTCACAATCTCCACTGGGATTCCGGCTGCTGTGATCTGGTCCCTGGCCTTGATCAAAAGCTTCATGGCACTGTTCACGGCGTTCTGTTTTTCGGATCCGGCTGGCAAGGGCTGCAAATGGCCTTCATAGCCCATAATTCCCCGAAAGCGGAGCCCATGTTCGACGACGGTTTGAGCCAGGTTCACAGCGGCTTCCACGGAGGACACACCGCAGCGTTTCAGGCCCAGATCAATATCCACTACAACGTTCAAAGTCACATTGCGGTTGCGTGAGGCCTGCGCCATATCTTTGACCACAGCCGCATTATCCACCGCGATCAAGACGGGCGCCTCCGCGGAAAGCTCTGCAAAACGCTGTAGAGGCGTCTCCCCCGCGATCTCATTGGCGATGAGGACGTCGCGAATCCCGCTGTTGACCAGACGCTCCGCCTGCCAATGTCTGGCGCAGGTGATGCCGATCGCGCCACACTCCATCTGCCGCGCAGCTAGTTCGAGCACGCGATGATTCTTGAAATGAGGGCGTAGCTTCGCTGGCTGACTGCGAAAGAATGTGGCCATGGTCTGCAGATTTTGCTCCATGGCATCAAGGTCCACCAGCAAGGCAGGCGTCTCGATCTGCTCAAGGCTGACCGGATTGGGCAAACTGTGCACCCAGTTCTCGTTAAAATCTTCAGACGCCCGCCGGAACCGCTATGCGGGCAGATCTGCGCACTTGCTCGACCTGTTTCTGGATGAATGCCACAACTTCTTCCGAGATGTCGAGCATGCGATCGAAATCATCCTGGGGCGTCATGAGCGGGGGTTTAAACTTGAAGACATTGCTGCGAAGCCGCCAAATTGCGTGATCAGGCCTTGTTCGATAGCGAACTCCCAAGCCAACACACAAGCAGCCGACGCGGGCGTTTTGGTCTTCCGATCCTCGACGTAGTCCACACCGATGAAGAGACCGGGGCCCCGGACGTCGCCGATCACGTCGTAGCGCTCTGCCATCTTCTGAAGCGTGCGGTGGCTTCGGCACCCAGATCGCGGGCACGGTTCACCAAGTGCTCCTCCTCCACGATATCGAGCACCGCCAGGCCTGCGGCCGCCGATAGCGGCTGGTTCATAAAGGTGAGCATGTGCCAGGGCTCGGACTCCAAGCCGTCGGGGATTAGTTCTTTTCTGGTGATCAAACGCCCAATCGGAAACCCACCTCCAAGCGCCTTGCCGACGCCAGATGATATCCGGCATGACGTCGAACAGGTCGCAAGCCCAGATGGAACCGCAACGGCCAAGCCCGTTTGGACTTCATCGACGATCAGCAGGACTTCTCGCTCCCGGCAAACGCTTTGCACTTCCCGATAGTATTCCGGCTGGAAAACCTGTGGCCGTTCGGCCCCTGCACAACTTCCATGACGAGCGCCGCCACCTGCCTGGAGCTCTCTCCACCGAGGTCGGTTTCCAGTGCATGCATGGCCGCTCGCCAGATATCAGGACCTTCTCCGCCTAAGAGTGGCCGGTAGGTATCTGCAGAAGGAATCTGGCGGAAATTCGGCCACCGCATGCCGCCGGGAAGCCATTTACGAAGCGCCGGCATTCCGCCGAGACTGAGGGTTGCAAGCGACTGTCCATGATATGCGCCGGTAAGTGAGAGAACTTCAGAACGGCCTGTCACACGAATGGCAAATTCAACGCAGCTTCAACAGCCTCGCCGCCGCCGGTGCAGAGGAAAGTTTTGGTCATCCCGCTGGGCGCGACTGCGGCCATCTTCGCAAAATTCGATACAGTTGGGGACTCATGCAAAAATTGACGAAGGGAGCTTGGCCAGTTGCCGGGCTACCGCCTCGGTGACCTCGGGATGCGCATGACCTACCATCGCCGGGCCCGCGGAACCCGACATCGTGTCCAGATAAATCTTGCCGTTAATGTCCCACATGCGGGCGCCTTCGGCCCGCTCCAGGATCAGCGACACCGGGCGTTGGACGGCATGAAGCACATATTCCTTCGATAGAGCTTCGTAGTCCTTCATCGGTCCCCTCCCGGCCGGAACACATCACCGCCCTACTTTTCTAGTCCTCGCTCGCACGGATATCTATCAAGAAACCCCAAATCTATGTCATAAGTCTGCCCCCGGGATCAGCAGCGTTGTTCGCATGCAATCTCAACCTTGCCTTACGGATTATTTCCTGCCGGAGCACACACGACTTTTCTTACAAAAACCGATTAGAAGCTTATAGATTTCCCTCGGACACCCCTGTATCCCTTAGGCTGAGACTCTATGCGAGTATGCCGCTGGATTTTGCCTGCCGTGTTAGTATGCGCGACCCTGACGTTCGGGGCTGAGCGCTATCCTGTTCGCGTAAGCCCCGATCATCGCCATCTCGTGGATCAAAGCGGTGCGCCTTTTCTGGTGCAGGGCGATGCAGCCTGGTCGCTGATCTCTGGGCTGACCAAAGAAGAGGCAGAGATTTACCTGGAGAATCGCCGCCGCCTGGGCTTCAACTCGATCATCGTCAATTTGATTGAACACCATTTTCGCGGGCCGGTGAACCGCTATGGTGAAGGCCCATTCACCACGCCCGGGGATGTTTCCACGCCCAATGAGAAATATTTCGAGTATGCCGATTGGGTGATCAAGCGAGCTGCAGAGAAGGGCATCGTAGTCTTTCTTGCTCCGACTTATCTGGGATACATCGGAACCGAAGAAGGCTGGGTGGAAGAACTGATTGCAAGTGGCCCGGAGAAGAGTCGCGCCTGGGGGCAGTTCGTGGGCAAACGCTATCGCGACTACGACAACATCGTTTGGATCATCGGCGGTGACCGCAATCCCGACAAGGTTCGGCCCTCCATCGATGCATTTGTTCAAGGTCTTAAGGAGTTCGACAATCGGCACATCATCACGGCACATTGCCATCCAGAGAACTCCGCCATTGACCAATACCGCGATGAGGGATGGCTCGACCTTAACGATACTTATACTTACGGCATTGTCCACACCATGCTCTTGCGGGATTACAATCGGCAGCCAGTGATGCCCTTTGTGCTGATCGAATCCAGCTATGAGGGCGAGCATAATTCTTCGGCGGTGCAAATCAGGCGGCAAGCCTACTGGGCCGTGCTGTGCGGTGCGACTGGGCAGTTCATGGGCAATCGTCCGATCTGGTTGTTTGACCCGGGCTGGGAAACCGCCTTGAACTCGACCGGTTCGCGAGACATGGGCCTGCTCACCACTCTATTCACTTCCCGCGCTTGGTATGACTTGGTCCCCGATCAGAAACATGAAGTTGTGATTGATGGGTTGGGAGAGTTTCTGGGGCTGGATTATCTGGCTGCAGCTCGCACGGCTGACGGCGGCACAGTGATCGCCTATCTACCTAATGCGAGGCCATTCACGGTAGATATGAGTAAGCTTTCCGGCGCGATGGCCGCAGCATGGTGGTTTAATACGAGGTCAGGGGAAGCTACATCGGGAGGAAAATTTTCCACCAGTGGGAAGAGGCAATTTACGCCTCCGGGTGAAGGCGATTGGGTGCTGGTATTGGATGACGCCAGCAGAAATCTCCCGGCTCCCGGGCATGCCAAGGATCGGCAATGACACAGGTATTTGCCAGTGGGTTGAGCGCTCCGGAAGGCCCGGTTGCCCTGGCCGATGGCTCCTGGCTCATCGTGGAAGGTGGCGCCGAGCGTGGATGCGTCACCCATATCAGCCCGGATGGCAAGACGAAAAAAGTAGTCAAGAAGACCGGCCGTCCCAACGGCTTGGCAGTGGATTCGAAGGGCGTCATCTGGGTGGCGGAGTCAAAGCAACCCTCGCTGCTGCGTTTGACCATGGAAGGAAAGTCGGAAGTTGTCGCCACCGGCTGCGACGGCGAGCCATTTTTGTTTCCCAATGATCTTTGCTTCGGGCCCGACGGCGCTCTCTATTTAACGGACTCGGGCGTCTTCATCGATGACTTCGCCCCCAACAACCAAATCCGCCCCGACTACCTGCAAATGAAATACGATGGCCGCATTTACCGCATTGACATTAACACCGGCCAAGTGAAGAAGCTCGATTTCGGAATTAAATTCACCAACGGCATTGCATTCGGCCCGGATCGCCGTCTCTACGCCAACGAATCGGTTACCGGCATCATTTACGCGTACGAGTGGTGGGATGGAGAGATTCGTGGCCCGCGTACTCGGTTTGGCAACGTGCGGCGTCCAGATGGCCCGTCCGGCTGGCGCGGTCCCGATGGTATGGCTTTTTCGGCGGATGGTGAACTCTATGTCGCTGTCTTTGGTCAGCAGGACATCACCGTCCTGGCGAAGAGCGGTGAAGTAGCGCGTCGCATTCCGACCAAAGGGAAGCTACCCACCAACGTCACGTTCGCCCTGCCCGGACAAAAACGTTTGCACATTACCGAGTACGAGCATGGGCAGATGGAGACGATCAGCGTCCCGGCGGACGGCCTGCCTCTGTGGGATGGAACCCGCGGTTGACGAACGAACTCGATCTGAGGTCTAAGACGCATGGTCATGAAGAAATTCATTAATTGTCACGAGAATGTCGTTCCGGAACTGCTGCAAGGCTATGTTCTATCCCATCCCGACAAGGTGCGGTTAGCCGGTAAGAACCTGATTGTACGTACGAAACGCAAAGCGCCGGGAAAAGTGGGAATCGTTACGCTCGGCGGAAGCGGACATGAGCCTGGCTTGAGCGGTTTTGTGGGCGAAGGTTTGCTGGATGTCAGTGTTGCGGGAGAGATTTTCGCCGCGCCGGGTGCGCCTCATTGCCTGCAGGCTATCAAGCATGCGGATGGCGGAGCAGGCGTTCTTTTTGTTGTGCTGAACCATGCCGGCGACGTTCTTTCCTCGAATATCACGATGGAAATGGCGCAGCGCGAAGGTTTGAACGTCAAGAGAATCATTACCCACGAAGACATCGCTGGCGGTCCCGATCCTGAGAACCGGCGTGGACTCGTCGGCTTTCTTCCGGTTTACAAAGTTGCCGGAGCCGCTGCCGAGCAAGGCTTTTCGCTCGATCAATGCCTTACGATTGCGGAGCGCATGGCGCGCAACATGCGCACTTTGGCGGTAGCGGTGAGCACAGCAACCCACCCCTCCACAGGCCAGCCGATCTTCGAACTGGCAGACGACGAAATGGAAATCGGCATGGGGCAGCACGGCGAAGCCGGCACGGGCCGCATGAAACTGAAAACCGCCGACCAAACAACGGAAGTCATGTTGCAAATGCTGCTTGATGACCTGGAGGTAAAGCCGGGAGAAGAATTACTGGTGATTGTGAATGGAGCGGGCGCTACTACTTTGATGGAATTATTCATCGTTTTCCGCCGCGTTCACGAGCGATTGTCAGAAAAGGGAATCAAATTGGCGCGCGCCAAAGTCGGCGAATTTATTACCACGCAAGAGCAAGGGGGCTTTCAGTTGATGATCGCCCGCATGGACGAAGAACTGCTCCGCCTGTGGGATGCGCCATGCGACGCTCCATACCTCGTTGTCCGATGACGGAACCGATCACGAGCCGCGACCTGTCTCAAATGATGATAGGCGCAGTCACGCAAATTCGGCGGAATCATGCCTGGCTCTCGCAGTTGGACTCGGTAGCCGGCGACGGCGATCACGGCTCAACCATGCTGCGTACGGCGGAATGTATCGAGCGAGCGTTTTCTGCGGCGCCAGACTCCAATTGCAAAACCATTTTGCACGATGCCGGATGGGCCATCCTCAGTCTGGATGGCGGTGCGTCCACGTCATTGTTCGGAACTTTTTTTCTCGGTATGGCGGACGCTCCAGTGGCTGATGCACGAACTTTGGATTGCTCTGGCATGGCCGCGATTTTCGAGGCCGGTCTGAAAGCCGTCCAGAAGCAGACCAAGGCCCGCCCTGGAGACAAGACCCTAATGGACGCGCTAACTCCGGCTGTTGAATCCTTGGCGGCTGCGGCAAGTGCAGGCAAAGAAATCGATCAAGCTCTCGCGGAAGCTGCACAAGCAGCCAAATCAGGCGCGGCTTCTACTACAGAAGCAGTCGCGCGCTATGGGCGTTCCCGGCAGGTTGGGGAGAAAGCGAAAGGTCATCAGGATCCCGGTGCCACTTCCGTTGCGCTCATGTTTGAGGGCTTCATCCAAGGATTCACCCAAACCAAAGAAAATGAACACCGCGTCGGACCGTAACAGTGCGGCGCATTGGAGGATCGTTATGGTTACCAAGAATAAGACTCAAGTCGTCTGTGTAGCCGAACACCGCGCGCTGGAAGGCAAGGAAGAAGCTCTGATTGAGGCGTTGCATAGCCTCATTGAGACAACCCTCAAGGAACCGGGCTGCCTCCGTTATGAACTCAACCAGCGAGAGGACGACCCACGCTGGATCACTTTTATCGAGAAATGGAAGGACCAGAAGAGCTTCGACGACCATTGCGCGTCGGCTGGCGTCGCGAATTACTTCAACAATGTGCGGCCGGTTCTGGTGGAGCGCCTCGATGTAAAGCTATATCGCGAATTCCTGCTTTAACGGATCGCTTCGCCTATGCGTCTAGCCAACAAAGTAGCTGTGGTTACCGGTGCCGCTTCGGGAATCGGCCGGGCCACGGCGCTGCGCTTTTGTGAGGAAGGCGCATCGGTCGCAATCCTCGATCGCAATGCCGATCGGGGCGGGGAAGTGCTCCAACTGATTCGCCAACGTGGCCACTCTGCGACCTTTGTTCCGGTGGATGTGGCCATCGAATCGCAAGTGCGAGACGCGATTCGCAAGGCGGAAGCAGAACTCGGATTGATTCATGTACTTGTGAACAATGCCGCCGCATTTGTCTTCGGCTCCTACGATGTTACTCAGGCGGATTGGGAGCGGGTTCTTTCCGTTAACGTCATGGGTTCAGCGTTCTGCGCCAAGTACGCTGCCGAATCCATGATCCGCGCGGGTGGGGGCGCTATCGTCAACGTTTCTTCGATCAGCGGCATGATCGCGCAGGAACGGAGCCTGCCTTACAACACCAGCAAAGCGGCTCTCCTCGGGCTCAACCGCTGCCTCGCCATGGATCTGGCCCGCCATCAAATTAGGGTGAATGCCGTCGCCCCAGGTTATGTAGACACTCCGCAGCTGCGGCGGGATATCGAACTGGCGGGCATGACCTATGAGCAGTCGCTCAAACTGGAGGGTCCGCTCCACATGCTGGGGCGTTTCGCGACCGCGGAAGAAATTGCCAACGCAATCTTATTTCTCGCCTCCGACGAGGCTTCCTTTATTACTGGCACTTGCCTTATGGTGGATGGCGGCCTCACCGCAAAGTGAATCGGGTCGAAGTGAAGGTCGTGAATCAGAGACGCTCCGCAGCGTGGGCCGGTCGCAGGCCGATGCCGTGCCGCCGCACCAGCAGAAATAAATACAGCACACCCGCCAAACTCCACACCGTACCCACCTTCATGGCCAGCGGCGACACGCTTAGCCAGATCCACAAGCACACCAGGAAGCCGGCAATTGGCACAAATAAATATCCCCAAAGCGCAGCCAAGCCACGCTGCCGCTGGCGCACAAAATAATGGCCGATGACCGATAGATTCACCACCATGAATCCCGCACAGGCGCCAAAGTTCACCAATTCCGCGGCTTTGTCCAGGTCGAGCATCAGGCCGGCAGTGAGCGCAATCGCACCCATCAAAATCATGCTATAGGTCGGCGTGCGAAGTTTAGGATGCAAATAACCAAATACAAAATGCGGCAGCTTTCCGTCCCGGGCCATGCCAAAGAGCAATCTCGATGCGCTAGCCTGGCTGGCAATGCCGCTGGCCCAAGCCTGCGCGACTACCAGCAGTGCAATCAAATAGGCCAGAGCGGGGCCGCCGATCTTTCTTCCGATATCGCTGAATGCGGTCTCGATTGGCGAAAACGTGGTGTAGTCCGGCCAAATCAGCTGGCCGAGGTAGGTCTGCAAAATAAATAGCCCGCCGGCAATCAGGCACACCAGAATTGTCGCCCGCGCGATATTTTTCTGTGGATCCTTCGCATCTTCTGCCAAAGTCGAAATGCCATCGAATCCCAAGAAAGAAAGCACGGCCACCGGCGTGGCCGCCATGACTGCTCTCAGGGAGAAATTTCCCGGAGAATAAAAGGGCTCCAGAGAAATCAAAGTGCCGCGCCCCACGCCGTGCGTAAGCGCCCACACCGCCGCAATCAGAAACCACACAATCGAAATCGAGAGAATAATATTGAAGATGGTCGTAGCGCGCGAGGTCATCTCAATACCTCGCAAGTTGATGCCGGTGATCGCGACTGAAGTCACAATCACCCATGCGCTATAGGGAATGGCGGGCACCAGCTTATTCGAAGTGACGCCCACGATGATTACGCACAGCATGGGCATCAGGATGTAATCAAGAATCATCACCCACCCGGCCAGATAGCCGACAATGGGATGAATCGCTTTCGACGCATAGGCGTACGTCGAACCCGCCTCCGGAAAGGCAGACGCCATTTTTCCGTAGCTGACGGCGGTAAAACTCACGGCAACCATCGCGATGAGATACACCATCGCAAAGTGCCCGTGGGATTGCACTGCTCCCACACCGAAAAATGTGTATGGCGCCGTCGGGCCGACAAATGCCAGGCCAAACAGCACCAGAGCCCACAGAGACAGGACGGGCTTGAAACTGTTCGAAGAAGTGGCTAATCCTGGCTCTGCCGTCCCGGTCGAACTATTCGAATATGGCGCTTGCGGCGCGTCCATGCCGGCGGAACCTTTCGGTGCAATTGTAGTGTCGTGCGGCGCGAGTCGCAGGTAATTGTAAGCATGAGGCCCATAAGGTCTATCAGGTTTTTACAATTCCGTATCAAGATTGCTCCGTCGTTGCGACGAAAGCACATGCTACACTTTGGCGATTTCTCCTTCGTGACGGGATGCGCCTGGGCTTGCTCATAGCGTTGTTCGCGGCCATACTTCTAGTTTCGCTCGGCTCGTCGTCGCAAAATGCTGCATCCCCCATTCACTTCCACTTTCAATCCATCCGTTTTTCTTTAGATAGCGATGAGACTCCTGAGCGGCACGCGCCAGAAACCATGGCTGGAGGCGTTGCAGTGACTCGCAACACACACCGCTTTACGTGCCTCAGTAGCAGCCGATAAAAAATGTGCAACCGCCAACGCTGAAATGAAAGTGGCCGCCCTCTCCTGGTGGGGCTATTGGCCCATATTTCGGCAGGGCACAAGGCGTTTACGCTCATCTTCCCTTGGAGCAAGGAGCATTTGAGTGTAACGGCGATGTTTCGACAACGACCGAGTTTGTCTAAAGACGAAGCTAGCCAAAGACTACGGGCAATTTGGTCAGCGCGCACTAGTGATTGAAGCTGCTGAGAGCCTGTCATGCTTGCCAAAATCCCTGCAAGTCATACAAGAATCGTAAATTTGTGAAAAAAAGTCGCTCCGCAGCGCTTCGGAAGAACGTCATTCAGAGCCTGTGGAGCCTGCGCGTTTCCTCGTGAAAGCGATCAAGCCAGCGCACCGCTCCGTTGTCATTCCTCAAAACATCGTGCACTCGCAGAATCAATGATTTGGCGAGTGCACGATGTTTTGAGGAATGACAGGCGAAAACAGGCCGAGTTGTGGCGTGCCAGGGTGGTCACGAAACCCGCATGGATACTGGAGAAAGGTATTGGTCGGGGAGAGAGGATTTGAACCTCCGACCCCCTGGTCCCGAACCAGGTGCTCTACCAGGCTGAGCCACTCCCCGACTGATGCGCAAGCGCGAAAAGCAATGTCCTGCAGGCCCGGACTGCGAAACGGACTCCAATGCGCAATCAAAAGTATAACATTCGGACAGAAGATTGATGGACTCTGCTGGCTGGGTCAAATGCACGTGCGGCGTATTGCGCCAGACGAGCTACCCCATCTAAAGATGTCGGGACGATTGTCTAGTTCGGTTTGCGGTTCTTGCCTTCGGACATAAAGCGAAGCACTGCGGTATCGGCGGCGGAGCGGCATTTTTTGAGGAACGCGGCTTCCGCGCTGATGGAAACGTCTTCCGAAGTCCGCTGGCGGATGCTTTGCCGGAGCCGGTCGCCTGCTTCGGTTTCATTGGCCATGACTTGCATGTAGAACCAGAGAAAGTGACGCATCTGATCCACTGCCGATTTCAAGGTGCGCAGGGAATCCATCTCGGGCAGTTGGCTCATCGCTTCCATGAGTTCGGGATCGTTGGGTACTTCCATGGCGGCACAGTTCAATGCGCGTTGAATGGCGCGCAGATCTTCGGTGACGCGGTCAACCCGCAGGTGGATAGCTTCCAGATAATCATCTCGATCCATGGTTTTTTCGCTGCCTTCTCATCCGTAACTACGTTCGGTGACAACATCTCAACATCTCACTCGCAAAAGATCGCGAACAGATGTCCCACGGGCAGCGGCTTTCGTAATTCGTGAGTTACTTTGGTATTCCTAATGTTTTCGAACGCGAAGTCAACTGGCGTTGACCGGGTTTTTCATCTGCAATTGCAGGCCACCCGTGCGAATTTGCGGCACTTCGACGATGCGCATTCCTACGCAAGGATTTTCTACCGCCGAAAGGAGGGCCCGTATCATCTGTTCGTGGGTCACCAAACCCAGGCGCAACGCGCCTTCCCGAGTTGCTGGGAAAAGCTCCATGAGGCGGTAAATCGGCAGCAGAGCATAAGGCCAGCGGTGGCCCGGCCCCAGAACGTACCAGGGCCGCAGGATAGTTGCATTGAGGCCGCTTTCGCGAATGGCTTCTTCGCATTCACTTCGTACCTGGATGTAGGCTTTCATCATGGGGGCAGGGTGGGCAACGCTCACGTAAACGAAATGGTGCACTCCGGCGTTCTTAGCGGCGCGGACAGCATCGCACGCCGAGACCAGATCTACGCTGCGGAATTGTTCTCCCTTGGAAGGACTTGGGTGAGGAACGCCGACCAGTTGGACGAAAGTATCGGCCGGCGCAACTCTCGAGGCGTAGGATTCGCCCCGCAGCGCATCGCCGGCCACTGCCTGGCAACCAGGCGGCAGTTTGGCTTCGGAACCGGGCCGGACCAACCCCCGCACGTCATGGCCGCGCCTGACCAGGCAGGCGATGAGAGGGCGACCCAGGTATCCGGTACTCCCAGTGACAAATACGGTGCGCTTCTGAAGTTCCATGAGTTTCCAGGGATTCGATGTTGCCATAAATTACATGTACGCAGGCAAGTCAAAAGCGGATTATTCCATCTGCTGCGCTATTCTGGGTCTTCAGCTACCATGGGCAAGTTCATTCATGGCAGGGATGAGTGATTGCTATGCCTTCTTCCTCCGCTTTGGAAATAATCGCCAGCTACGTCGGGCATGAGATGGAAATCGATGCCGGACATCCTGTTGCCGAATGGCAAAGTGCTAATCCGGTTGTGTTTTCAGCGGATTGGCGAGGAGAAAATTCCGAGCCTGCCCGCGAAACGCAGGTGCGGGTTTTGTGGTCGGACCAGAGTCTATATTTGCGTTTCGACTGCCGCTATCGCGAATTGTTTGTGTTTGCCGATTCTGACCCCAATGGGCGGCGCGGTCAGCTTTGGGACCGTGACGTGGCCGAGGCATTTCTGCAGCCCGATCCGCTCCGGGAGCGTTACTACAAGGAGTTTGAAGTGAGTCCCAATGGGATGTGGATTGATCTGGATATTTTTCCCGGCGGGCGGAGCGACCTGAAGAGTGAGATGTTGCGCTCGGTTATCCTTCATGAGTCGAATAAGACCTGGACGGCGGAGCTGGCAATTCCCATCCGCGCGCTCACCGCGAATTTTGACCCCACCCGGATTTGGCGAGCGAACTTCTACCGGGTAGAAGGGAAGCAAGAGCCACGAGCATATCTTGCATGGCAACCGACACTGACGGCGCAACCCAACTTTCACGTTCCTGGCAGATTCGGGTACCTGCGGTTTTCCCGGTAATCTTCCTTGCCGGCGGACAACGTCGAATGAATTGCCGACTAACCTCTTAGGGAGTAGAGTATGGCCGGGATTGCAATTCCGAACCAACGGAGAATGAATTCATTATGAAAGCAAATAGGCGCATGTTCCTGTTGATTCTGCCGCTTTGCCTGTTTCCACTAGCTCTATCCGCGCAGCAAGGAAAAGCTGGAGTTCTCAGTGCTCAGGACGTTAAGCGCGTTGTGCCTGCTACTTACTTTTTCCGCGGCCAATCGGCGCCGGTGCAATTACGGAACTCGGGCGGGTTCAGTACCGCGGAGGGAAAGCTGGTTCTGGCAGGTTTCGTGGATACTTCAGGCTATTCCACCGACGTCCAGGCGAAGTACCAAGGTTTGTTCATCACCGAGGTCAAGCTCAGTGTTGAGGGGACCGATTTGGCGCCCGGCGCCTATGGCTTCGGCTTCACCAAGGACGGCAATTTCCAGGTGATGGACGTGGGCGCGAACGATCTGTTCACGGTTTCAGGGCACACTGACGACAAGATGGCGCATCCTGTGCCTTTGAAGATGGCGGCCGATGGCGATGGATATCGTCTCTACGCTGGCCGGAAGTGGGTGGCGCTGAAGCCCGAGTAGCAACTTAATGCTGTAGAGGTTGTAACGACCCCAGTATGGAGGAAATACCCGCGCGCTTGTGGAGTTCATTGAGCAGTGCCTGAGCTGCATTTTGATAAGTTTTACTGGGGTCGGATGGATCTGACCACACAGCTTCGTAAATAATCTGCGTCGCGGTTTTGACGTCAATGTGAAGCGCCGCCTCAAATTGATCGGCCCGTTCCTGCAAGTGATCGTAGCAGCCTTGACAAACCGCGGCCGGTTCAAACGATCCTTCGTGATTTTCTTCCTTGCTGCAGCGGAAGCTTGTAGTGGCATTGATTTCCAGTTCCCCGGGTTGGATCTGCGCCTTGAATTCCTGTAAAAAGCGTTCCCGCTCCTGTTCGAGAATTTCGGGGTCGGGCGTTTGCTCCGCGGCAGGGGAGGGAACTGTGATGGCTTGAATCGTGGGCGAGACGCGCTCTGTGCTCTTACAGACAGGGCAAGATGTCAAATTTGCAGCGTAGTAGGTCTTGCACTTGAGGCAAGGCAGCCCGTACCCGTAGACGCGGGGACCTAATTTGACAGCGTTAGCTCCTGCCACCGGTAAGTCCTGTTGTAAGGTGAAAGCGCTGTTGGGGGCGAGAAGCGTCGAGGCGATGGTTTGCGTGCTTTCAACCAGCGTGGATTCGGTCGAGTTCATGGCTTTCTCCGGGAGGGCAGATCTGGCTGCATCATTGATTCCAAAGGGACATTCTAGTGCGGGAGTCCCGAAATACCGATGGCACGAGAGTTCATTGTCCGACCGTGCGCAGCTCCAAAATGTGGTGGGTTCAAAGCCCCAATCGCCTGGATCGGCCGAGTTCGCGCATCACTTGCCAGCAACGCCGGGTTTCGCAGTTGACTGGAGGGTTGGGGTCCAGTAACGTTAAGAGAGTTCTGTTTCCAGTTAGCGGAGGAAGTTATGTTTGATGGCCTTTTTCAGCCGACGCATTTGCTATTGATCTTCTTTATTGCCTTGCTGGTTTTTGGGCCGAAAAAGCTGCCCGAGCTTGGCAAAGGGATTGGGGAAGGCATCCGCTCCCTGAAGGAGGGAATGAAGGATACCCCACCCGAAACTCCCAAACCAACGACTAATACCGACACCAAAGCCTAGGAAAGTGCTTGGTTTCCGGCGACTAGGGCACACAGAAGCGATGATTCAGCGTAGGCGCATCTAGGTGGTTTTCTGTGGTAAGCGTGTTGATTTCCCGCGGGAAAACTCTGCATCCCCCTCCTAACTAACAGAATCCAACATTTATTCGGGATCTGGCGTTTGAAACCCAGGAGATAAATCCTGCGCGAGTAAAATGCTGCTTGTGGGGCTTTACCTTTTCATTGCACGACCAAGCGAGCAGGCTGCGTGGAGTGTCGTAGTTTGCTGGAGATCCTGAGAAACCATGTGGATTGTTCGACTGGCCTTAAGGCGGCCTTACACATTCGTGGTGGCCGCGTTGGTGCTTTTGATCCTGGGCCCGCTGGTTATCCTCAATACCCCGACCGACATCTTCCCCAACATCAATATCCCTGTGGTCAGCATCCTGTGGAACTACACGGGCTGGATGCGGAGGAGATGTCCAACCGCATCATCTTCCTGACCGAGCGCGCCTGACCACCATGGTGGACGACATTGAGCATATCGAGTCGCAATCGCTGAACGGCGTTGCGGTGGTCAAGGTGTTCTTTCAGCCCATGCGCAGATTGACAAGGCGATCGCGCAGGTGACCGCTATTTCGCAAACTCAGCTGCGGCAATTGCCGCCGGGAACCACTCCGCCGCTGGTGATCACCTACAGCGCTTCCAGCGTGCCCATCATCCAGCTTGCTTTCTCGGCCCAGAACTTTCCGAGCAGCAGTTATTTGACTATGGCGTGAACTTTATCCGCACCCGGCTGGTGACCGTTCCAGGATGCGCCATTCCGTAGCCCTATGGCGGCAAGCAGCGCCAGGTGCAGGTGGACCTGGACACAGCCGCGCTGCAGTCCAAGGGCTTGTCGCCAATGGACGTGGTGAACGCCATCAGCGCGCAAAATCTGATTCTTCCTTCCGGCACGTCGAAGATCGGGCAGTTCGAATACGACGTTGACATCAACGGCAGCCCGCAGACCGTTGACGAACTGAACCAATTTCCCGTCAAGACGGTCGGGAACACCACGATCTACATCCGCGATGTGGCGCATGTGCGCGACGGCTTCCCTCCGCAAACCAACATCGTTCGCGTCAACGGGCAGCGGGCTGCGCTGCTGACGGTGCTGAAGACCGGCAATGCCTCGACCCTGGACATGATCTCCGGCAGTCAAGAATATGTTGCCGCAGATTGAGAGCACGACTGCCCCATCGCTGCAAGATGCAGCCTCTGGCCGACCAATCGATCTTCGTGCGCGCCTCCATCGACGGTGTGGTGCGCGAGGCGATGATTGCCGCCTGCCTGACCGGATTGATGATCCTGATTTTCCTCGGCAGCTGGCGCAGCACGTTGATTATTGCGGTCTCCATCCCACTTTCCATCCTGACGTCGATCATCGTTCTGAGCGCGCTGGGCGAGACCATCAACATCATGACCCTGGGCGGGTTGGCGCTGGCGGTGGGCATTCTGGTGGACGACGCCACGGTGGAGATCGAGAACATCAATCGCAACATCGCCATGGGGAAAGAGATCGAGCACGCCATTCTGGACGGCGCACAGCAGATTGCGACGCCGGCGTTCGTGTCTACGCTCGCCATCTGCATCGTGTTCGTGCCGATGTTCTTCCTGACCGGCGTAGCGCGCTACTTGTTTGTGCCGCTGGCGGAAGCCGTTGTTTTCGCCATGCTGGCGTCATATCTGCTCTCGCGAACCCTGGTGCCCACCATGGCCAAGTACTTGCTGCGGGGACACGAAGCGGAAGCCGCTCACCCGTCGCGCAAAGCCGCAATCCGCTGGTGCGGATGCAAATTCGATTCGAAGAAGGTTTCGAGCGGTTCCGTGAGCGCTACCACGGATGGTTGCAGACTTGCCTTCGCCATCAGCGCATATTCCTGTTGATGTTTGTGGGCATTTGCGTAGCTTCGCTGGTTGTTGATCGTTCCGATGGCTGGGCCAGGATTTTTTCCCATCCGTGGATGCGCGGCCAGTTCAAATTGCACCTGCGCGCCCGCACCGGCACGCGCATCGAAGAAACCGCGCGGCTTTGCGACCTGGTCGAGCAGGCCATCCGCGAGCAAATTCCAGCGCAGGACCTTGCCAGCATCATCGACAACATCGGGTTGCCCTATAGCAGCATCAACCTTTCCTACAGCAATTCCGCGCCCATCGGGCCCGGCGGACGCCGACATCATGGTGGGCCTGAATGAGGGGCACGAGCCCACCGCCAAGTACATGCACGATCTGCGCTTGCGCTTGCCGCAAGAGTTTCCCGGCGTGACGTTTTCTTTCCTGCCGGCGGATATCGTCAGCCAGATTCTGAACTTCGGCCTGCCCGCGCCCATCGATGTTCAGATCGTGGGCAACAACGTGGACGGCAACCGCGCAGTTCGCCGATAAATTGCTGGAGCGCATGCAGTAGGTTCCGGACGGTGCGATCTGCGTATCCAGCAGCCCTTCAACCAGCCTTAGTTGCACATCAGATGTGGACCGCACGAAGGCGCAGCAGGTCGGGTTTACGCAGCGCGATGTAGCCAGCAATCTGCTGATCTCGCTCAGCGGCAGTTTTCAGACGTCGCCGGACCTTCTGGCTGAATCCAAAGAATGGCGTCAGCTATAACATCGCGACGCAGACGCCGCAATACCGCATTGAGTTCGCTGCAGGATTTGGAGAACATTCCGGTGACCGGTCCGAGTGGCGCGCAGCCCCGAGATCCTGGCGAGCCTGGCCTCCGATCACGCCGCGGCACCGGCATGGCCGTGGTCTCCCACTACGATATTCAGCCGGTCATCGATATCTTACGGCTCGGTGCAGGGACGCGATCTGGGCGGCGTGGCGACGCGACATCGACAAATCGTGGACGACAGCACAGAAGGAATTGCCGCGCGGTTCGCAGATTATCGTCCGTGGCCAGATTCAGACCATGCGCTCCTCTTATTTCGGCTTGCTGGGCGGTCTGGCGTTCTCCATTATGTTGGTGTACCTGCTGATCGTGGTGAACTTCCAATCCTGGCTGGATCCATTCATCATTATTTCTGCTTTGCCGGCGTCGCTGGCGGGGATTGTGTGGTTCCTGTTTGTTACACGCACCACGATCAGCGTGCCTGCGCTGACCGGCTCGATCATGTGCATGGGCGTGGCAACGGCGAACAGCATTCTGGTGGTGAGCTTTGCCAAGGAGCAGATGGCGGAAGGGCAGGATGCCATCGAAGCCGCGCTGCAAGCCGGGCTTCACGCGCTTTCGTCCGGTGCTGATGACGGCGCTGGCCATGATCATCGGCATGGTGCCAATGGCGCTGGGACTCGGTGAAGGCGGCGAGCAGAATGCTCCCCTGGGTCGCGCAGTAATCGGCGGCTTGCTGTTTGCGACCGTGGCGACGTTGTTTTTTGTGCCGGTCTTCTTCAGTGTTGTGCACGGCATGCGGATGCGCTCGGCGCTCAATGCGCCTAAGCATTAAAATTTCATAGGTCGTTGGGATTAGGAGTTTTCTGAAGGTTGAAGAGCAAACCGAGCGAAGCACAAGGACCAGTGCCACAGTGGAATCGCACAGTTCTGCCCGCGGCTGGTGGATTGCTGTGCTGGTGCTCGTCGTGGTGGCTGTCGTCGTTGCGCTCACGGTTCTGCCGCGAATTCAGGCGCGCAACACCCTTGCCAAGGAAACGCAGGAAATGGCAATCCCCAGCGTGGCGGTGGTGCATCCGCAGCACACGGCGCCCGCGCAGGAGATTGTGCTTCCCGCCAATGTGCAGGCTTACATCGACTCTCCTATCTACGCTCGTACGAACGGCTATCTGCAGCGGTGGTATGTGGATATCGGTGCCCATGTGAAAGCCGGACAACTGCTGGCTGAAATTGACACGCCGGAAGTGAATCAGCAGCTCCGTCAGGCTCGTGCGGATCTCGACACCGCCGAAGCCAACGTCAACCTCTCGCAGATTACAGCGGATCGGTATACGGACCTGCTGAAGTCAGACTCAGTTTCCAAGCAGGATGCCGATAACGCGGCTGAGCGACTATGCGGCCAAGAAAGCGACCGTCCAATCGGCGCAGGCCAACGTTAAGCGACTGGAAGACCTGCAGTCGTTCGAGAAAATCTATGCTCCATTCGAAGGAGTTATTACCGCTCGCAATACTGATATGGGCGCGCTGATTGACTCTGGCAGCTAGCGGCGGCACGCGCACCGAGCTTTTTCACGTCGCGCAGCCGGGCAAGCTGCGTGTCTATGTCAATGTGCCGGAAGCTTATTCGCAGGCAGCTAAACCAGGACTGACCACGGATCTGACGCTGGCGGAATTTCCCGGACGCGCATTTCAAGGCAAGCTGGTTCGTACCGCCGATGCCATTGATCCCAACACTCGCACCCTGCTGGTCGAAATTGCGGTCGACAATCCCACGGGTGAACTGCTTACCGGCGCTTATGCCGAAGTTCATCTGAAGCTGCCCACGGCAAAATCCTCATTTATCCTCCCCGTGGACACGCTGCTTTTCCGCAGCGAAGGCCTGCGCGTGGTGGTGGTGAACAACAACAAGGCCGAGCTCCGGCCGATCACGATCGGCCACGATTTCGGTTCTGCCGTCGAGGTAGTCGCCGGCTTGAAGGGGGATGAGAGCGTAGTGATCAACCCGCCGGATTCAATCGAGTCTGGAGAGAATGTGCGGGTAGTTCAGCCGTCGGCGGGAGGATCTGCGCAGTGACGCCAGCTGGACTGGGTTCTTTTCAGAACGAACAATTGCAGCGAGTTTGCATGGCGGCTGCTCTTCTTTTCGTTCTTGTAGCTTTGAGCGGTTGTGCCGTCGGGCCTCATTACTCACGGCCCGCGGCACCGGCGGCGCCGGCGTACAAAGAGACTCCCGAAAACTGGAAGCAAGCGCAGCCCGCCGACCAGTTCGCGCACGGCAAATGGTGGGAGATCTTCCAGGATTCAGCACTCGACACCCTCGAAGAGAAGATTGATGTTTCCAACCAGACTCTTAAAGCTTCGCAGGCGCAATTCGAGCAGGCTCGCGCTCTAGTTGCTTTCAATCGGGCCAATCTATATCCCACGTTACCGGCCGATCCTTCGGTTTCGCGTAACCGTCTTTCAAAAAATCGTCCGCTGCTTGGCGCGACGACCAACTATACCGACTTGGTGCTGCCCGTGGATGTCTCCTACGAAGCCGATCTGTGGGGCCGGGTGCGGCGAACCGTCGAAGCGGCGCGCGCCAATGCCCAAGCCAGCGCCGCCGATCTGGAGTCCGTGCGCTCAGCCTCCATGCCGAACTGGCGATGGACTATTTCGCGGCACGCGCTCTGGATGCGGAAAAGCAACTTCTGAACTCCACGGTCTCTGCCTACAAAAAAGCGCTGGAGCTGACCAATAACCGCTACCGGGGAGGCATTGCGTCGCAGGTCGATGTGGCTCAGGCGCAGACGCAGTTGGAGACCACGCGCGCGCAGGCCACGGACCTGATGGTCGCAGCGAGCCGCCTATGAACACGCGATTGCCGTGCTCACCGGCGAGCCTCCGGCAGACTTTGCGCTTCCTGCAGCGCCGTTGAATGCGGCGCCGCCAGCCATTCCTCCCGGCTTGCCTTCGGACCTGCTGGAGCGCCGTCCTGATATAGCTGCGGCCGAGCGCCGAATGGCTATCGGCGAATGCGCAGATTGGCGTGGCGCGCGCAGCCTACTTTCCTCCAGTGACGTTGTAGGCCAGCGGTGGATTCGAGGGAACTTCGATTACCAACTGGCTTACCGGGCCCAGCGGATTTGCCGCCGCAGGTCTGAGCGCGCTGGAAACTATATTCGACGCCGGGCAGCGTCACGCGGTTTCCCGGCAGGCACAGGCTGCCTACGATGAATCTGTCGCCAACTACCGGCAAAGCGTGCTCACCGCATTTCAGGAAGTGGAAGACAACCTAGCCGCGTTGCGCATTTTGGAAAACGAATCGCAGACTGAAGCCGCGGCGGTTGCCGCCGCCGAACACTCGCTGGCTCTTTCCAATAATCGCTATCGTGGCGGCGTCGCGACCTATCTGGAAGTCATTACCGCGCAGAGCGCGGCTTTATCGGATGAACGCACCGCAGTTGAGCTTTCAGGCCGGAGAATGACCGACAGCGTGTTGCTGATCAAGGCGCTGGGCGGGGGATGGAGCACGGCAAGTTTGCCTTCCGCGCAAAGTCTGGCACGGTCTTCATCGTCCTCGAATCCATAAAATTTGATCACTTAGCTAGCGTCATTGCCAGCGCCGTCAGCCGCGGAACAGATGTAAACAGCGGGCCTAATGCCGGTGGCTTGTGAATAACGCCCCGCAATTTTGGCCGCAAAATTCTCGGCGTCGGGCGAATTCAGCAGATTCACCGTGCAGCCACCGAATCCGCCGCCTGTCATGCGTCCGCCCCAATATCCGGGAAGGCCTGCCGCACTTTCTACCATTACGTCGAGTTCCTGGCAGCTGACTTCGTAAAGATCACGGAGGCTGCGGTGTGATTCAGCCATGAGCTTGCCAAACCCGTGCAGATCGCCTTTAGAGAGGCATTCGGCCCCATCGAGCGTTCGCTGATTTTCATGGATTACGTGCGCGCAGCGTTTGTAGATCGTGGCGGGTATTTCTGTGGCATGCATCTCGAGTTGCTCTGTCGAGACGTCGCGAAGGGCGCGGATGTCAGGATACCACTTCGACAAAATCTGCACGCCCTCTTCGCATTCTGCGCGGCGGCGGTTGTACTCCCCGCCAGAAAGTTCGTGTTTGACCATGGTGTTACAAATCACCAGCCGTACTCCAGGGGGTATCGGCACGAGGTTGAAATGCAGCGAACGGCAGTCGAGCAGCAGAGCATGGTTTGCCTTGCCAAGGCAGGAAATAAACTGGTCCATAATGCCACAGCGGGCGCCGACGAATTCATTTTCGGCACGCTGGCAGAGTTTCGCTAGGTCTGGAGGAGGCAGTTTCGCTTTGGACAAGCTCAGAAGTGCAAATGCGGTCGCCACTTCAACGGCGGCCGATGAGCTGAGGCCAGCACCGATCGGAACGTCACTACTGATGAGTAAATTGGCCCCGGGAATGGCGAATCCTACCCGCTGCAACATGATGAGAACGCCTAACGCATAGTCACACCATGCTCCCAGGCGTTGGGACGGCAGATTTGCCGTATCGAACTCAAATGGTTCGGGAAAGTTCTGGGATCTCATGAGCAGCTTGTCATCTCTTCGCGGAGAGATGGCCACATGGACGGAAAAGCCAATCGCACACGGCATTACGAAGCCGTCGTTGTAGTCCGTATGCTCGCCAATCAGGTTGACGCGGCCGGGGGCGCGAAAGGTGTTGGGCTCGGCGCCATACAAATCTTTGAAATGCATGGCCAACTCTGCGGATTTCATGCGTGGGTTCCCTTACAATAGCGAAGTCTTGTAATCATGAAGTCTGGCGGCTCATTGTAGCGAACACTCCGGCCAAATTGTTGAAACTCGATCAATATCCGCATCGCAGATTTAATCCGCTCAGCGGCGAATGGGTGTTAGTTTCTCCTCATCGCACCCAGCGCCCTTGGCAGGGG
Source organism: Candidatus Bathyarchaeota archaeon (assembly GCA_963833125.1). Classification (GTDB taxonomy): domain Archaea; phylum Thermoproteota; class Bathyarchaeia; order 40CM-2-53-6; family 40CM-2-53-6; genus FEN-987. The sequence continues at coordinate 46,480 of CAWHWX010000028.1, forward strand.
CAAGTGGAAAATGCTGCGGCTGCGCGAGAACCGCAATATGATCCCGCATGTTACTTATGTCCGGGAAACGAGCGGGCCGGCGGGATGAGCAATCCGGCTTATCCCCACACCTTTGTCTTCGACAATGACTTCGCTGCGTTGAGGCCGGGGACCGTGCGCGAGCGTATTGACGCAGAAGGCAAAGGCTTGCTGGTTGCCGAGGGGGAGCCTGGTGTTTGCCGAGTCATCTGCTTTTCGCCGCGTCATGATCTAACGTTGGCGAGCATGGAATTGCCCGATATCGAGGAAGTCGTTCGGGTTTGGGCAGACCAATTCCGCGAATTAGGCGCAATGCCGCAAATCAACCACGTACAGATTTTTGAAAATCGCGGAGCGATGATGGGAGCGAGCAACCCGCATCCACACTGTCAGATATGGTCGACAGCTTCGATCCCCGATGTTCCGGCACGAGAACTGATATCGCAAAAAACGCACTTGATGCGGCAGGGCAGGTGCCTCTTATGCGACTACATCAAATTGGAGACGCGGCAGGAATCCCGTATGGTTTATGCCAATGACAGTTTTTTCGCCATGGTGCCTTTCTGGGCAGTGTGGCCGTTTGAGTTGCTGATTTGCAGCCGCCGGCATTTAGGTTCTCTGGCCGATTTCACTCAGGAAGAAGTCCGACGGCTCGCGCAGACGCTGCAGCGAGTGACTTCCACTTATGACCGCGTGTTCGAAACGCCTTTCCCTTATTCCATGGGATTTCACCAGGCGCCGACGGATGGCAAGGATCATCCCGAGTGGCATTTCCACGCGCATTTTTATCCCCCGCTTTTGCGCTCCGCGACGGTGCGCAAATTCATGGTTGGGTTCGAAATGCTCGGTACTCCGCAGCGGGATGTCACGCCGGAAGGCGCCGCTGAGCGTCTGCGGCTGCTGTGCGAAGAGCTTCGGTAACTAAATATCGTCTCAAGATATGTTCTGGGGCATTGACATCCCAGCCTATGAATTCTTACTATTGAATTACCGCAAGTTATTCGTCCGTACGGAGCAGTTCAAAAGCAGTGCTCGATTCGCTTGGCAAAATATCTTATGATTAAAGTTAACCAGCTGACTAAGAACTACGCGCGCGCGACTGCTGTAGATCATATTTCCTTCGAGGTTGAACGAGGCCAGATTGTCGGTTTCCTTGGGCCGAATGGGGCAGGGAAGACGACGACCATGCGCATGCTGACCTGCTTCTTGCCGCCGACGGCGGGCACCGCCACCGTTGCCGGCTTTGATGTTCTGGAACAGCCGATGGAAGTGAAGAAGCGCATTGGATACCTTCCCGAAACTCCTCCTCTTTACCTCGAAATGCACGCGGAAGAATATCTGAATTTCGTCGGCAAATTAAAGGGGCTCAGTGGCGCAGATCTGGCAAAAAGGGTTGATTACGTCTGTGAGCGTTGCGCCATCGCCGATGTAAAAAACAAACTTCTTGGTAAACTGTCCAAGGGCTATCGCCAGCGCGTTGGTCTGGCGCAGGCAATCATCCACAACCCGGATGTATTGATTCTCGACGAACCCACTGCTGGACTGGATCCCAAGCAGATCAACGAGACTCGCGATCTCATCAAAAGTCTAGCCGGCGATCACACGATCATTTTGAGCACGCACATCCTCCCTGAAGTCGAGCAGACCTGCCAGCAGGTGCTCATCATTAACAAGGGCAAACTGGTCGCAACTGACTCGGTGCAAAACTTGCAGAACCGGGTGCGTGGCTCGGAGTCGCTGCTGGTGGAAGTGGCGGCCGCAATGGCGCTCTTGACGCCTCCACAGTGCAGCAAAGGCTGGAGCAAATTGGCGGTGTGAGCAGGGTACATCTGCGTGAGAGCCGCGACGGTCGCGGCGTTTTCGAAGTGGAAAGCCAGAAAGGTTTTCTGCGCGGCGATCTGGCGCGTGCCGTGGTTGAATCGGGTTGGGATCTCAACGAGCTGCGGCCTGCTGCCGTAAGCCTGGAAGAAATCTTCCTGCAGTTGACGGGGCCGGCTGCCAGCGTGGCAACCGCCGGCAAAGGAATGCAAGCATGAGAAATGTCTGGGTCATCTTTCGCAAAGAGATTCGCAGTTATTTTGTTTCTCCGATTGCCTATTTGTTGTTGACCATGTTCGCGCTCGTTACCGCTCTTTTTTTCGGTATATACCTGCGTGGTTTCATCGAATACGGCATGGAAATGCAAATGAGCGGACAGATGGCGCCGATGAATCTGAACGAGCAAGTCATCCGGCCGCTGCTTTCCAATGCATCCGTAATCGGATTGTTCTTCATTCCGATGATTACCATGCGGCTTTTTGCCGAGGAAAAGCGCAACGGAACCATCGAGTTGCTGGCTACCTCGCCCATCCGCGATTTGGAAATCGTTCTCGGTAAGTGGCTGGCCGCGCTGGCGCTTTATGGTTGCATGTTGTTATTTCTGGCTCTTGATTTTGCGTTTCTTTTCAAATACGGAAATCCCGATTGGAAGCCCTTAGCCATCGGTTTTCTTGGTTTGTTGCTGCAGGTAGGAGGGTTGTTAGCGATTGGGATGTTTATTTCAACGCTGACGAAGAATCAAATTATCGCTGCCGCTGTCACGTTTGGGCTTTTTCTAGTGCTCTGGGTCATTTCATCGGTTAGCGAGTTCAATACCGCGACCTGGGCGACGGCCGTCTCCTATACCTCGATCGTCACGCATTTGGAGTCGTTTGAAAGGGGCATGCTTGATTCCAAGGACGCGGTTTTTTATTTGAGCATGATCTTCTTAGGATTGTTCCTGACCGTCCGTTCCATGGAATCCCTGCGGTGGAGGTCGTAAGTGAGTCTTAAATTCCTCAAAGCGCGCCAAACCAAATACGCGGGATTCGCCGCGGTTTATATCCTGGTGGTTTTGGCGGTGGTTGTGATCGCCAATGTACTGGCGGATCGGTACAACAAGTCTTACGACGGAACGGCCAACAAGCGCTATAGCCTGTCCGAGCAGACGGCAAAGATCGTCAAAGGTCTGAAGCAAGAAGCTACCATCACTTATTTTGACCAGCCGCATGGCTTTCCGCACGCCAAAGACCTTCTCGATGAATACGCAAATCTTTCCCCGAAACTCCATGTCAAATATGTCGACGTGGATAAAGAGCCAGAATTGGCTCGCGCCGCCGGCATCAAAAATTATGGAACGGCGGTCGTCCAGATTGGGGAACGCAAGGAAGAGGCGCAAAGCATGACGGAAGAAGGCGTGACCGGTGCTTTCATCCGCGACCTGAAGAACACTACTCGCACCGTTTGCTTTGTCACCGGCAGCGGCGAACATCAAATTGACGATAGTGACCGCAGCGGATACTCCACTTTTGAAAGTCTTCTGGGGAAGGATGAGTATAAGGCGAAGTCCATTAATCTGCTGCAGAACGCGGACGTCCCGGGCGATTGCACCGCAGTGGTGGTGGGCGGGCCTACGGGTGACTATGAGCAGCCGGAAGTGGACGCCATAAAGAAATATGTGGAGAGTGGCGGACGGGCATTGTTCATGCTTGATCCCCCGCTGAAAATGGGCCACGGCGATATCTCGGATAACGATGCGCTAACCACCCTGTTGCAGACCTGGGGCGTAACCCCGGAGAAAGATTTGGTTCTGGACCTGAACCCCATTGGGAAATTAGTTGGGGTTGGACCCGAGGTTGCGCTTGTCTCCACTTATGATCCGCATCCCATCGTCACGGGAATGAAAGGCACCGCTACTGGGTTTCCGCTGGCGCGTTCGCTCGATATTAAGAACACCGATAAGACCACGGTAACCAAGTTGTTCAGTTCTTCGGAATCGAGCCTGGCTACCGCCAATTTGAGTTCTCCTGCCGTGAATCCCAACGATCCGAAGAACCAAAAAGGCCCGTTGACTCTGGCCGCCGCTGGTACATACAACACGGGCAAGGAGAATTCGCAAGGACGGTTCGTCGTTGTAGGCAGTTCGTCATGGACTGCAAACTCATTTATCCGCTTCAACGGTAATCGCGATCTGGCTCTGAACACCATGAATTGGCTTTCCTCCGACGAGGACCTGATTTCCATTCGCCCCAAGGAACCAGAAGACCGCCGCATTACTATGACGGGTGCGCAATTGAACTGGGTCCGCAGCACAAGTCAGTTTCTGCTGCCGCTGATCGTGGTGATTGCCGGATTTTTAGTGTGGTGGGGTAGAAGGTAAATCAGATGTTGGCGGTCGCAGACCTGTTGGGAAAAGTAAGATCACGATGAAGATACGCGGGTTGGTTGTGGCCATTGTTGTTTTGGGGGCGCTCACCGGGACCCTTTACTGGTCCAACCGTCACAAATCCGCCGAGACCGCAGAAGCTCCGGCCGATGTTCCTCCGAGAATTCTGACTCTCAAAGAAGCGGACATTGTCGGCCTCACGATCAAGAAGAAGGATGCCTCCGAAATCAAATTGAAAAAGGACGGTGCTGATTGGCGCATCGTCGCGCCGGCTCCTTTCGCCGCGGATCAGTCTGCGGTCTCCGCAATGGTTTCGACGATGGCAGCACTCGACTCGCAACGACTGGTGGAACAGAAAACCAGCGATTTAAGTCCGTATGGATTATCCGAACCACCGCTTGCCGTCGAGGTCACCGAAAAAGACAACAAAACTCAGCAGCTGCTAATCGGAGACAACACGCCTACGGGTAACGGCGTCTACGCGAAACTCGAGGGCGATCCTCGTGTGTTTACTATCGCCAGTTTTAATAAAACCAGTCTGGACAAGGGCCTCAACGACCTGCGCGATAAGCGGCTGATAACGGCCCTTCCGGACAAGATCATCCGCGTTGGGATGGCCCGCAAGCAGGGCGACATCGAGTTTGGACGCGATAAGGATCAATGGCAGATTGTGAAGCCTAAACCGATGCGCGCCGACAGTTCGCAGGTAGATGATCTGGTGCGGGCCCTTACGGACGCCAAGACGGATCTGAGTTCCGACTCTGATTCCAAAAAGAACGTCTCGGCATTTGCTTCCGGCACGCCAGTTGCTTCCGCGAAGCTCACCACGGAATCAGGCACACAACAACTTCAGGTCCGCAAAAGCAAAGATGACTACTACGCAAAGACCAGCGTGGTAGATGGTGTGTACAAAGTTTCTGGCAGTCTAGGGCAGGAACTCGAGAAGAAGCTAGAAGACTTTCGCAATAAGAAGCTGTTCGATTTCGCTTTCGCCGAGCCCAATAAAGTCGAGATGCACGACGGCGCCAAGTCCTATTTCTTCACGCGTAGTAGGAATGACTGGTGGTCGGCGGATGGGAAAAAGCTGGATGCGGAAAGCATCGAGCAATTGATCGGAAAGCTTCGCGACCTCCAGGCGAGCAAATTTGCCGATTCTGGCTTTGCCAGTCCGGTGGTCGAGATTACAGTTACGTCCAACGATGGCAAACGAATCGAGAAAGTCTTAATTGCCAAGGCGTCCAGCGGGAAGGAAGACATCGCTATACGCCAAAACGAACCGGCGCTCTATCTGTTGGATGAGAGCGCCGTCGCAGAACTGCAGAAGCTGGCGAGTGATGTCAAGCCTGCTACGACTTCGAAAAAGTGACGCAAAGATCCTATCTATTCGAATGCATCGAAAGTTCGGGAACCTAATTTTCCCAAACCGTGTTGGCCTTCTTGGCGGTTAGGCGTTCTTTTTTCAGCATGCGGGCCGTGTCACCCAGGGGCACTACATTGACCTTGGGCGCCAGTTCCCACAACGGCCGTTCGCCCTGGGCCACGAGCGAGCTTGACCTCTCCATTACGTTTTGTGGTTCGCTCATTGCTTGTTGGGATGCATGAGCCGCATGGCTGGTAAATTCAATCACGACCGGTTCGTTGTTCAGCACTCCGCTGCCCACGGAACTCTGCGCCAGTGCCGCCGAAGTGACCAGAAAGCAGAACATAACTACAAGGGTCTTCATAGTTTTCACCTTCCCAGAGAGGCAATGCGCGATCACTGACTCGTTCGCCAGCGTCGCTTACATAGCGAATGGAGCAATCCCAATACCAAAATCTGCGGGGTTAATTTCTTGGGTTGCAATCCTACTTGCGGGGAAAGACGCAAAGTTTTGCACAATTATGGCGGATGCTGTCTGACCTTCCGCTGTCAGCGAGGCGGTTGTTCCGCTTTTTCTGCTGCTTCAAGCGGAGGCTCACCGTTGCGTTGGAGAGACGAAATCTGGAACCATCCACTCGGGCGGATCCAACACTGTTAGTCGGTGCGCGGGCTTCGGGGTGCTCTGGCGGGCGCAGGCTGCGATTGCCGATCTTCCGGCTCGACCAGCCGGCCTGTCCTGGTCATAGTAGAGCAGTCAAATTCGTAGGCCGCTCCGCAAATCAGACACACCTGATAGTCCTGGCCGCGCAGGCCGGTATGCGGCCAGGAAAAACGATGCCGGCAACACATCTGCAAGAACCGTTTGAACAATTGCACGGTCATGCTGGTCTCGGCCTTTGGCTCGGGTGATCGGAGTGGCACACTGGTCCCCACATGAATGCTCCTGTGATGAGAATGGACGGGATTGCTTAGACGAGTTCAGCTTACTCTAAATTCGCGGAATCGCGAGCGCACATTGGTTCATATCAGGCGAGTGATTGGCCAGCATTCCGTCTGATTACCGTCCCTGAGTTCAGTCCGAAAGCGCCACTGGATATGGCTTTTGCCAAGTATTACCCTGTCCCGCGGGTCACAGGGTAACGTGCCGCAGACGCGCACCACCATGGCCAATCGAACATTTCGTAGAGATACCACTGGGGTGAGGTTTTTTGGCGAAGACGCGGTAACGTATTCCAATACGAGACGCCAGCCCATTTTGGGTCTCGCACCGCATCCCGTCGCAAAAGAGGGCCAACCTTATGCACACTGCAATTTCACCGGACACTCTACGGCGCAGCTCGAGGGTACCGCTCGCCCTCCCCATTCTGGTCACCAGCATGGCGCCCAATATCGACTTTTCCGAAGTTTGTGAAACCCTGGTCGTCAACGCGCATGGCTGTGCGGTGCGTTCGCCTGCGAAGCTGGAACCGGGGGTCCCCGTGTATTTTCACAGTATGGAAGGGAAGCAAACGACGGCTCATGTTGTGGACTGCGAACCTCTGGAATCAGATCACCAGAGCTGGAGAGTCGGGGCACGGCTCGACCAGCCAGATAATTTTTGGGGAGTGAATCCGTGCCCGAAAGATTGGACGGCATTACCCGTCATGCCGGCGGCCAGCGACTCCCAGCTTTCAACAAAATCCAGCAAGGATGTGAAGACTGCGCCTCGCTCGCAATCCTCCCTAAAGGTTGTCCCCCACCAGAGCCATCTCAGCGAGCAGCTTTCCGAAGAACGCCTGCGGACTTTGATTGCGGAGATGGTGCAGCCGCTGCATGCGGAAGTGACCACCCTGCGGGAACGTCTGGCGCGGCCCGAACCCAAACGCAGCCAGTTCGAGGTCTCCCTCTCTTACATTCCACCGGAGCTGGAAGAGAAACTCTGGCAGCGCTTGCGGCAGGATTTGGGCGCGCAAGTCCTGCAGCACGCCAGCCAGCAAGCAGAACAAGTGCTCGGAACCGCCAACGCAAACATCGAGCAGAAAATTGCTGGAGCACAAAACGAATTTCGGCAGCACCTAACCCAGGAACTGCAGTCTGTTGAGGCGAAGTCGCAACGGATTTCGGAAGAAATGGAAGACGGCATCCGTCAGCAATTCCATGCCGGCCTGGAGAAATTTCAGCAGCACGCCTCGCAGGCGGGAACTCATCTCGCTATGCGCAGTGAACAATTTTTCCAGAGTTTGCAGCAGCGGCTGGACGAGGAACATAGCGCGCGCCTGCGTGAAATCGGACAGGTTCAGGGCGCGATTACTGCGGAATCCGCGCGCCAGCAGGAGGCGGTCGGAGAGCTCGGCAGCCGGGTGGCTAAACTCGATGAATTTGCCCGCAGACTGGAATCCGATCTGGACATGCGCCTGGCACAAATGTCGAGCGAGATTATTTCCCGCACCCGCACGCAGCTTGAAAACAATGTGGGAGCAATTCTCAAGCAGATGGAAACCCGCAATGCCGCCCAACTTGGCAGCCAGCTCGAAGCAGCCTGCGGGCACATGAAGATGATGCAGCAGGAGATCGAAACCTCGGTTTCTGAGTCGTTGCGGACACACGCCGAGGAAACGGTACGATCCTTCGAGCAGGCGATGGACGAATTGGCAGGGCACGCGGTGGGCCGCTGGCGGCGCGCTTTGGCTCGCGACTTGGGCTCCGTGGCCAGAATTCTGGGCGACGAGGTGCGTCTCGAAGTGGTATCCGACGGTACCAACCGGTAGCTGTCGGCGCCTCTCTTCGGTGAAGGGTGATCTCAATTATGCTTAGCGCATCGGTAGGATCGTTCCTACCGTTGGATACGATCACGCAGTGAGAGTGTGCGGGGTGCTTGTCCTTTTGGGCAGGCGGCAACTCGACTCTCGAACCATCAGCGTTGGTTCGATATAGATCGGCGCTTTGGGGGCAGGCTTTCCCGTCATTATTCCGATAAGGACGGACGCCGCAGCCTTTCCAATCTCGATAGAATGCGTATCCACAGTGCTCAAGGGAACACGTAAGTCCTCGCCATAGCGTACGCTGCCCACCCCGATGATGCCGAGGTCGTGGGGTACCCGCAATCCCTGTTCCTGGATCGCTCGCATTGCACCAATTGCTACCGGGTCGCTGGCGGCGAATATTGCATCGGGCCGAGGGCGCAATTGTAGGAGTTGTCTTGTCGCCTCATATCCTCCAGCCTCTCCCAGTGCGTCCACGACGAAATTACGGCGAACACGCATACCCGCCTCCCGCAGCGCCCGCACATATCCCTGATAGCGGCCTAGCCCGGTGGGCACGATGCGCCTGCACAAATGCGCGATTTCGCGGTACCCTTGTGCGACCAAGTGTTTCGTTGCCATGAACCCAATACGTTCATCGTCCGCACCCACGAATGGCGACGACTGATAGAAGCGGTCAAACAACACAAAGGGCACGCCGGATGCTTCCATAATTTTCTTGACCGCATTTTTACCCGGGGGATGGGCGGAGGCGATGATCAGTCCATCCACCTGCCTGTCCACGAGCGTCGTAATCTCCTCATCTTCCTGTGCCGGAACGTCATCCGTATAAGCGATTGCAAGATGATACCCCGCGTTTCGCGCAACCAGGTTGATCCCTTCCAAGACGCTGGGGTAGAAAGAACGAGACAGGTTGGGAACCACGACCCCTATGACATGAGATTCTTGCAGGGCCAAACTGCGCGCCAGCCGGTTGGGGCGATAATTCAGTTCCTTAACCTTTTTTAGAACGCGTTTTCGGGTCGCCTCGTTAAAATCTTCACGATTTTGGAGGATAGCGCTCACCGTGGAGATGGACAAATTCAGAGCCTGCGCCACATCTTTGAGTCGAACTGGCATGGCGGCGGACGCACTCCTTTTGAACCGCGTTCATCTGGATCCAGTCATCAAATCGGAAGGCGAACTATTGTAAATGACGAACAGATTCAGACGCTTCGTCGCCATCGGAGTCTGGTCAATTTGCGTTGAACTATGTTCAGTGTTCCGTGGTCAGAGAGTCTGGGCCGGGCGGCCAGCGCGTATGGCAATACGGCGGCTTGAATCGCGGACAATCAACCGGGGCTCTAGAAAAACAGGTCCTGGTGGCCAACCTTCAGCGGCACCGTGGCCCAAGCCTTGCGTCCGTTCCCGCAGTACACAGGTATTGGCCAGCCCATGCAAACCTCCGGTTGGTCCCATTACAATGCCCTGCAAATGAAAGCACAGCGGCAGTTTAGCAATGGATTCTCGCTCTTTGTCACCTACACGTATGCCAGCCTCCTGACGACCTCCGAGTCACAGCACCAATACCTCGATGCGACCGGTGGTTCACAAAACAGTTATAACTACTCTGGGGAAGAGACGCCGTCTGCTTCTCTTCCTCCACAAGTGCTGAATGTCGCGTACGTTTATGAACTGCCTTTCGGTCGCGGCAAGAAATTCGGTCCTCACTCCGGTGCCGCAAACGCAGTATTCGGAGGCTGGAGGGTTTCAGCTATTCAGCGCTACCAGTCGGGAACACCGATTGCAATAGGCCTCGGCGAAACTCCAACGCAACCAGGTCCATTGTTCAACAACGCATTTCGTCCCGATTTCACTGGTTTACCGATCAAGGCGCAGTGGGTAGGGAAGTTTAATCCATATACTGATGTTTATTTGAACCCAGCCGCATTTTCTATCCCCGCTCCCTTTACCTTAGGGAACGTTCCTCGCACCCTGGGAAGTGTCAGAACATTCGCCTGGTACAACGAAGATGTCAGTTTGGCCAAGGAGTTCAAAATTGGGGAGCGCTTTAACTTTACCCTCCAGGGTAGCGCCTTCAATATTTTCAACCGAACTCTCTTTGGCGGTCCGGACGGGGGCAACCCAGGCACCAATTCTGACTACGGGCATATTAATAGTCAGGCCAACTCCGCGCGTGTACTGCAAATTTCAGGTGACTTGAAGTTTTAAGATTCTCTGAGGCGGAGTAAAAGAAACGAGAGCCGGCGTGCCACTCACGCCGGCTTGCTTTATTCCTTGGAAAGTAATTCTCTGGACGGTGTAAACAATCTGGCCTGCTGCTGATGGGCGATGGTATCTCTTGCGCACCTGCCGTGAAAAAGTGCTTTATTAGGGGTGATTGCGCAAAGCCTGATGTCGATCAACCGCTTGCCACAAGGCCACGTGGTAAAATTCTTACTAGCCCGAATGGCCGTACGCTGGGAACCCCTTCTGCCGCCAACGGTGAAAACACAATGCAGGCGCGTAGCTCAGTTGGTTAGAGCGCTACCTTGACACGGTAGAGGTCGCTGGTTCGAGTCCAGTCGTGCCTACCATTTATCCTATCAATCCGCCGCGAGCCGCGCGGTCTCTTCGGGTTTTCGTTTTAGAGGCCATTTTTTGATCTTAAAGTATGGTTTGCCGTGCCGAAGTCCAAGCTCGATAATCTGTAACTCCCCGCTTAGCCCCGGTAGACTTATGGACAACTAATGAAAAAGGCAATTCATTTGTGCAATACTAACAAGCGACATCATCTTCAATAGGGTAGGCATATTCAAACGACCGATAAACCGCTAACGAACTTTCTCGTCCTCGACTTCAGCCAATTCCTTTCTGGATCACTGGCGACGTTACGCCTTGCCGACCTAGGGGCTCGTGTCATCAAGATTGAACGGCCAGGGAAGGGAGATCTTGGCAGGTCTTTATATATAAGCGGTAGCGCTGCGCACGGAGAGAACACGCTCTTTCAAGCGATCAACCGCAACAAAGAAAGTTATGCCGCCGATCTGAAAAACCCGCAGGACATGGATAGGTTGCAAAAGCTGATCGCGCGGGCCGATGTCATGGTGCAGAATTTTCGGCCGGGAGTGATGGAACGTCTCGGACTTGGCCATGAGCGTGTGTCCGGGCTCAATCCCAAGTTGGTTTATGCTGCCGTTACCGGCTACGGGACGGCGGAGGCATGGCGGGACCGCCCGGGACAGGATCTGCTAGCGCAGGCTCGCTCGGGAATCATGTGGCTGAGCGGGAATGAAGGCGACCCGCCGACTCCCATGGCGCTGGCTGCTGCCGATATGCTCGCAGGTCACAATCTTTGCGAGGGCATTCTGGCGTGTTTGGTGCGCCGCGGTATCACGGGGCGCGGCGGGCTGGTCGAGACCAGCTTGATCGAGTCAATACTGGATTTTCAATTTGAGGTTCTCACCGTTCATTTGAACGATGGCCGCAAGCTTCCACGGCGCGCAGCCTTTCGCAATGCCCACGCGTATCTAGCCGCTCCCTACGGCGTTTACGATACTGCGGATGGGCACCTCGCGCTTGCTATGAATCATCTGCCCACCTTGGCGGAGTTGCTCGGGCTACCCAAACTCGCTAAGTTTAGCGACTCAGCCGCTTTTCAAAATCGGGATGAGATCAAGAATGTTATCGCGGCTCGCCTGCGGGAGCACACGACCCAACACTGGCTCAAAATACTGGATGCCGCCGACATGTGGTGTGCGGAGGTGTTGGACTGGCCCTCTCTCCTCGAGAGCGAAGCCATGCGACAACTCAAAATGGTGCAACAACTCAGTGGCAGCGAGGGCGATTGCGACGGAATTCTCACGACCCGTTGTCCGGTTCGCCTCGATGGCGAGATGCTGACGAGTAATCGTTTCGCACCCAAGGTTGGCGAACATACCGGAAAAATTCAACAGGAATTTGGGATTTAGATATTGGTTTCCGTCGCCACTTCTAATTGGAGCGGGGTCAGCGGTTTCTCCGTTTTACACGGCAAAAAGAACTTTGCCGCCAATGACCGATGAGAGTTCGGTGCTTGCCATTCGCAATGCTTCCTTTACTTGGGCTGGGCCAATCGAGTTATCCACCCATGGCAACAAGGGAACCGTCATGGCTGCGATTGCTTCGCCATGTTGATCGAGAACCGGGAACCCGATGTCAATAATTCCCTGTATCTGGTGGCTGGCCAGTTCTTCATTTCCCAACCGCCGAATGCGTGCCAGATGTTCTTGCAGATCCCGGGGAATTTTCTTGCCCGATTGACTCTGCCAGATGGCCAGCGAACGGGCGCAGGCTTCCTCGCTTTGAAACGCAAGGATCGTATGACCCGAGGTTGTATTGAGTAGATCGATTCTGGCGCCCAAGCGTACAGAAAACCCCATGGGGCCTGGCGGATCGGCCTTGGCGACGACGACTACTTCGCCATTGCTGAGCATGGCAAGATGGCACGACTGGCGGGTCTTGTCGGCTACGCGTTCCAGCAGGGGACGCGCCTCCGAAACCAGGCGGTGCAACGGGGCGTGGCGCTGCGCCACTTCAAACAGCTTGAGCGTCAGAAAATAGCGGTCATCCGGCGGAATCTGGCAAATATACCCGCGTTGTTCGAGACGAACCAGCATGCGAAAAATCTCGCCCACGGTTCGGCCCAGACGGCGCGCGAGTTCACTGGCGGTTAATCCGTCCGATTCGGAGGCGAATAGTTCCAGAATATCGAGGCCTTTGTCGAGGGCAGGCGCTGCGTAACGCTTCTTTGGGGGCTTGCGCGATTGGCGTTCCGGTAGATTGCGCATAGGCGAACCAGCCTACTACAACTTTGCACTGATGAAAATCGCCTGGCGCTTGGAAGATCTCGCCGATCCTGGAATCTCACCAAGGCCCATGCCATTCGTGGACAAGTTCCCAATCGTTTTGGACTGAGAATTGAGATTCGCACATAAAATGCTGGGGCTGACTGGATATCCATCGGGATGCACCATGTCGGATACGCGAACATAGCTTGCACTCATGTACCGGTTGATCAGGGACGTCACATAACCAGCACCAAACCCATTATCAATATTCTCTACGGTCACATTCGACGCGCAGGAGTTTATCATGCCCAGGAGGGCTGCGAGTCCGTTGAACGCAGCACCGTAGCCGATGCTTGTGGGCACCGCGGTGGCTGGCACGCCGACCAAGCCGCCGACCACGCTGGGCAGCGCGCCCTCCATGCCCGCGCAGACAAGCCGAGATCTTCAAAGGGGAGATGCCGCAGCCGCTCTACGGCCTCGTCAAGCGAAAGCCTGCCACCGCGAACTTGCTCAAGCAATTTGCGAACGAATTGTGCGCTGGGTTGGGACTTCCGGAATGTCAAGCGATGCGACCGCCTGGATAACGCGCAAATACTTCAGGATCGTATAAGGGAATATTTTGAAGTCGCCCTTGGAAAGCGGGTGATTAGATTCCCCCTCCCGGCACCAGCAGTTTCTAACTGAGTGTTACTGAAAGTGTTGTTTCTTCTGGTTCCCGTTCTCGTCTAGCCCTTGCGCCAGCCACGCTTGCTTCTGCACTTCGTCCAGACGGTCTTCTGCTTCCTTAATCCAATGCTCGTATGTCTTTCGGATTTCCCTCTCTGACGTGCCGACCCACTTGCTCACGTGCGCCACTGACACGCCTTGCGCCAACCACTCGCTGATGCGGAAGTGACGGAAGCCGTGCGGTGTCATCTTCACACCAGCTTCACGGAAGACTTTGTAGAGTCGTTCACGCCATTCGCGATATGTACCTGGGAACGCGGGGGAACCCAGAGCCTCAAGCTGCTTTGCCAACGAGGACGAGATTCGAACACGGAACCGCTCGCGCGTCTTATGGCGGTTGTTGCGGATCAATGTCCCGTCTTCCAGAGTCGCCGGAGGGAATTGCTCAGCATTACATCGGTGCCTCGATTTCTCTCGTGGGCGTGACCCTCACCCCGTCACTCCCCTAGCTGCCTGAAAAAACCGAGGTTTCGTGGACTAAGGTTTCGTAAACCGACACCCACGGACATGTGCCAGAATCCCCGGTCCAGCACTTGCGCCTCGCACTCAAAAGACGTCACATAATTCGCCACGAATCCCTTGTCGACGCTGTCCCGGAATCTACAGTTCTTGAACCATGTTCTCATGCTAGAAAGCAAGGACTATTTGATAGTCAGGCGGTGACCCTGTGCCGCGAAAGACGGTGATCCACAGCGGGATGAAAGACCCGCTCGGGAACTGGATCGCTCCACCGGGTAACAAACGCGCGGCGTTCTAAATGTCGGCCACAATGCACTCCTCGTGATTGCGAGTAGACTGTTGGTAAATCCCAACGGGTCGTCGAGAACTCGCTCCGAGTTCACACGGCGACACGAGAATTGTGGCTAACATCTGGTCTCTCGGAGTGCGGGGTATGGCGGAGTGGATCGGGGGAAAAAGCATGAAATCGCAGATCAAGCTGGGAACGGTGTTCGGAGTTGAACTCGGGCTTCACTACAGCTGGTTAGTAATAGCGCTGCTGATCATTTTTTCGCCGGTCGCACAATTCCATGCCGTGAATCGCGATTGGAGTGATGCTTTGGTGTGGAGCACAGCCATCATCACGGGCTTGCTGTTCTTTGCCTGCTTGTTCGCGCACGAGTTATCTCACGCCGTCGTCGCCAAGGCCCGCGGAATTCCAGTCCACAAAATTACTCTGTTCTTGCTTGGGGGCGTCGCCCAAATCGAGGAAGAAGCATCCGACCCGAAGACGGAATTCTGGATGGCCATTGTCGGGCCCATCACCAGCGGACTTCTTGGGCTGGCCATGTTCGGTTTAGCCAGGCTTTCTGGCTGGACTCTGTGGGCTTCGCCGACAACACCTGGGACAGCACTGCTGGTGTGGCTGGGCTACATCAATCTTGCCCTGGGCGCGTTCAACATGATTCCAGGCTTTCCGCTCGATGGTGGTCGCGTGCTGCACGCTATTCTGTGGTGGGCGATGGAGGACGCTGAGCCGCAACGCGGGCAGCGGCATTCGTGGGGCAGGTCATCGCCGTTTTATTTATTACCTTTGGAATTTTCCGGTTCTTTCAGGGAGCAGGCCTGGGGGGACTCTGGATTGCCTTTATTGGTTCCTTTTGCAAGCAGCTGGCGCCACGCTCATACAGGTCCAAACGGGCACACTTCTCCGCGGCCTGCACGTTAAAGATGTGATGTCGACAGACAGTTATGCGGTGGATCCCGAGCTTTCAGTACAGGAGTTCGTTAACGAGCACTTGCTTCGTACCGGCCGACGCTGCTTCCTGGTGGTCCAGGATGGGCGTCTGCTCGGTCTGATCACACCCAACGAAGTGCGCACGGTCGAGCAGCGAGCATGGCCGCTCACAGCCGTCCGTACCGTAATGCGTTCAGCGGATAAGGTCCATTTTGTTTCTCGTGACATGCCCGCGATGGAGGCGCTGGAGATCATGGGACGCGAAGACGTCAATCAGTCTGTCCGACATTATCGGCGGCTGAGTTGAAGGTATTGTGTCCCGTGCTCATGTGTTGCAGGTACTGCGATCACGTGCGGAACTGAAGATGCCCCCGAGTCTGCCCCGAGCCGCATGAGAATGCGGTCGTCTTCGATAAAGCAATTGCAGCACCGCACTCCGACTCTGAGCGAACACTTCTCAGGTAAGCTGGCTAACAAGTGACTGGTATCACTGCTAGCCGATCCCTCCGCGGGCATACTTAATGTGGGCACCGTGCCCATTGAGGAGGAACTCCAATGACCGCCAGGTCAAAATCTTGGAAACCTCGCTCACCCAAGCCTGATTTCGAGGGACATCGGAAGTCATCCGTCAACGCGCCTATGAGTTATACCAGCACCGCGGCAGGGTTGACGGATTCGCCTTAGACGACAGGTTGTCCAAGCGGAGACCGGAGATACTGTCTTTGATTTAATTCCGGATCCCCCACGATCATGGAAGCAAAGATGCGTCCAATGGCTTGCTAAAAGCGCGTGGGAAAAGTGAGGGCCTCACAATCCGATAGCGAAACGAGTCTGCGAGGGAAATATCGCCTCGGAGGAAACCGGAACCACCCTTTCGTATGCACAGCCGATATTGGTAGAACCGAGGATGGCAGAGCATTTTCGTATGCATTTTTCATTACCAGACACTAGTCGCTACGGACCGGGGGCATCCCCACACCATAAGTTTGAAACTGCGGGACATGAACCAACTCTTCAATTCAATGGACCCTTCTCCGTTCATTGAAAAGGATCTCGACGACGACGCAGAAGAATTCATCGTGAGCTGGGCCCAAGAATTCTCCCCTAAAGCTCCGATCAAATTGCGCATCTACTTGGACCAGTGGCCGGCCGAAGACCCCAAAGAACTGATCAGGACGGCCGTCCACAATCACTTTGCTCACCGTGCCAAAATCACTGACCTGGAGTTCAAGCGCCTCCTAAGGCAAGGCCGCACCAGTCTTTTCATCGGGCTGCTGTTCTTGGCTGCATGTCTAATTCTCAGCAAGATCTTGTTGGGTCATGAGGCGGGCACTTGGGCTGCCATCGTGCGGGAGAGCCTCACGATTGCCGGATGGGTCGCCATGTGGCGACCCATGCAGATCTATCTTTACGATTGGTGGCCTCTGCTGCGACGGAGCCGGATTTATGCCAAGCTGAGCCACATGCCCGTGGAACTCGTCCAAAAAGGCAAGAGTTGAGAAGTCTCTCTGTGCGAGGCTTGGGCGGGCGTTGCATCTGTGCCCAAACTTTGTGAAGTCTCATCATTAGAACGCGAACGGCAGGCGGTTTGATGCCTACAACGTGCCCGACATCCACGGAGGATACCAATGTCTGTTGTGGGCAGGCTGAACCAATTCGACGCATTTCTCCGTGGCCAAAAGGGCGGGCAATCTACGTCGCCTGCCAAGTGAAAGCTGCCCGCAAGAATGGCCAACAGGGCGGGCGTAAAAGAAACAGAACCTTGGGTGAAACCTTGCTTCGCCGAAAATTAAATCCGACAGATGGGAAGGCAATTGACGAAGCGTATATGCAACTAACCATGAGGGAGCAGGAAAAATTCAGAAAGTACTTCGGGCTACCGAACAACCCACATCTTGACGCAAGTGATTTTGCTTCACCCACACGCAAGCCCGCACCGGAAATGCAACACATATTTAGAAAGTTTCGTCTTGTGGCGCGGCATCTCCTTCTACGGTCTCCCGCGCCCCGGCCACGGAAACCCTATGTAATTGGTATGAGCAACGCTCGTCCCAAGAGCAGGAGTGTTGGGAACGGCAGCATCCAACCGTGCCATGCCCTCCCCGGAAGAAACGAATTTACTTTAAGGAAACCATCCTGCTACAGATTCTTGGACTTGCTACTCTCCAAGAATCCTAACCGCTCGTTCACGTTGGAAGATGTTAAGGCGAATGACGTTGGGCACTTCTCAGACAAAGTATATGAGGCAGTGCTCGACGAGCTTAGATTCAAGTACCCACTTCCGCAAGCGCCGTAACACACACCTGCCAATCCGAAGCCGATAAGCTTCCGGGCCACAAAAACCGTTTCCTGAATCCACCAAAATTTGAGTTCCTGCAAAGGAAACGCGGGGCGCACGCGCCATATCGCGGGAATGCAGCGCCCCACGGCCCGAACCCTCTTTTAGGGAGCGTTCGGATTGGATACCCCGGAGTTGCAATCAAGCACGCTGCAATCTACTCTCGTTCCAGCAACGGTAACGATAAGGCGGAAACGAGGACCATCGTTGAGCCGCCGAACAGGACAAAGTGGTAGCGTGTTGCAACAAAACCAAACCGCGTGGAATCCAGTTGCCCCAGCCTATGGGTGATTCTGGATTGACACGCCCGAATGCAGAAAACGACGCACGGGTTGCATTAGGGCATTGCCCCACTCGCAGTCTTGCCCGGCGAAAGCTGCGGGAGCACATCGAAAAGGAAGGCGTAAATGAAAAGGCGTCCTTCATGTCATCAACAAGCCCGGCAATAACTTTCCGTGAGCGAGTGGAATCGTCGACTCGCTCTGGCTTAAGAAACCAGGAGCAACTCCAGTCGAGTACGAGGATCTCTGTCGCCAAATCGAATTGCAACTACATTTCCCAATTGAGTTTGAGGGGCTCTACAAGTGGATCGTTTTTCTGAACTCGCGAACCGATTCACGCATCCCAGTCCTAAACCGGTACTATGGTGTATTTCAAAACGGAAAACTCAAACTTCGAGGCATCGACCTCAGGAAACATGACACGCCCGGAATCGTAAAGCATTGTCAATCCGATATGCTAGACCTGCTCGCAAAAGCAGAGAACTCCCAAGAGTTCAAAGCACTCATACCCGAAGCTCTCACCATCGTCAAATCTTACGCCAACCTGCTCCAACAGGGGTCTGTACCCGTGGAGGATTTGGCAATTGAGAAGCGTCTCAGCAAAAACCCCAGCGAATACCGAAACATGGTTCCGCAAAGCATCGCTGCCCAACACCTCGTTCGGGAAGGCATGAAAATTCATGCAGGTCAGACAATCAGCTACATGCTAACGTACGATAAGTCGCGGATAACTCAGAACCGGGCTCTCCCAACGGAGTTAGTAAACGAAGACTCTAGCTTCGACTCTAAACGTTACGTTGACCTCCTACTCTCCTCAACCACTAACCTCCTACTCCCATTCGGATACAACCCAAACTATCCAAAGGGTGTCCCTTACCTAAATCAAAACCATAGAAAGCGCACTTTCGACCATACGGCTTAACCCTTAACGGTTTCAGGTCAAGCCATAGCTACACGCCCACGGAATTTTACGTGCCAGTGAAACATGTTTTCGCTTTCAAGGCTCCAATCCTAATAAGTGGAAATCCTCAGAATAGTATCGTCCAGACTAGAGGAGGTGCTTTCATTGCCCAAACCGGGAACACGACTCCAACCACTGAGTGCACTTCCAATCACTTGGTTAAGTAATGGAAGGCTCAAATCTAGTCTCATACTCCGGCATAGCGCTGCAGAGTCAGGAATACCAGAAATTCTCGCAGCTCTTACCCAAGAGAAATTTTCTGCGACACACACAAGCACTTCATTCCCGAGTGCTCGTGAACCCGATAAGGGGACATTGACCAAAGCTTCGGAAGACTACATACGGTGTCTCCTCGCCAAGAGTGTTGCCGCCGCGTTTCAGAAGTCGACCCCCAAGTACCGCAATGAAGCCGCACGAAAACAATTCGTCACAAGGATGGTCGAAATCATAGAGGGTTGCCACCTCTCCCAGACGTTCGTCCGGCTTAAGGAAATAGAGGCAACAGCTGAACCTGACCGTGTGTTGACAGGAGTTCGTAAGGAGATGGAGGGACTTGTCGCGGAGAAGGCGGATCTGGCTGCTGAGCATGAGAGCAACCTGGACGTAGCGCGTCATGAATTCAGGACGTATCTTGAAAACCTTCAGGAAGTAATTGGAGTATCATTCGAAAACAGTGAGAGATTCCAAAAGCGTCTCTCGGTTACTTCCTTTTTCCCACCCGGCGTGATTGAGAATGAGAATACGTGGCGGTGGGGTGCCCAATGGTATCCAGAACTCGGCGTCTTGAACATCTCTCCTCCAATTTTGTTCATAGATACGATCAGGAAAGGGGTGCTGGCGCGTGAGGCCGCTGTGCTGCTTTCTCCGAGAAACTTGGACACTATGGAGTATGCTCCGCGCATACTCTGCGAGCAGTCTGAGTATTTCGCATATAAGATGTTGGACCGTAAAATTGAGAAGGAGTTTTGGACACAGGCTCGACACGGTCTTAGACAGAGTTCGAGAGTGGCTGCAGGTGAACTTGTCGACTTTTTTGAGTACTACGAAATGATGGTTGGGCCGACGCTATACCACGAGGTGTGGTCAAGGCTACAGGAAGTCGGAAATGCTCGGCTAAGCGTGGCTGATTACTACATAATCTTCAGTACTCTCGCAGCTCGTCCGACACGAACGAAGTTCAGCCCTGGCGAAATGCGGCTTTTGAGCCTTCTTTCAAAGAAACCAGACATCAAACCTGGAGAGGTTGCCCGCACACTGCACATCAGCATCCCTACAATAATGAAGACGATTCATGACCTCACAACGGCGGCAGGTCTCAGATTTACCGTGATCGCCGACATGCACAAGGTCGGCTTTGTCGAATACCTGCTTCTGATGAGCACATCAAAGCAGGCTAAGGTGATCAACATTTTTTCACGTTTTCCATATTGTAGGCAAGTGTTTCGGACATACGGTTCGTACGATCTCTTCACAGTTCTTGACATTCCCTTTGAACATCCGGATTTCGTCAAGGCTTTCGTTCAAAAGATGGTCGACCGCAATATCGTCACCAGATATCGTCTTCTTGAACTTGAGCGGGACTTTCAGTCGGTGAATTTTGATCGATATGATGCAGAGGCTGGGCGTTGGAACGTTCATTGGGATACCTGGGGCGTCGCTTTGCGAGAGAGCCTAGCGAAAGGCGATTCGGTTGTGATGGATTCGAATAAAAGCGAGGCACGATTCCGATTTGACAAATTGGATCTGAGGATTCTATCAGTATTGCAGAATAATTGCCGGATGCCATTTTCTGCTGTAGGGCGCGCGGTGGGTGTCTCCGGAGCGTACGTAGGTAAGAAGATCGAACGAATGATTCGTAATGGCGTTTTCCGATACGCGGTATGGCCATTGAAGATCGGGGCTGAAGACTGGGGAATCATTAGCCTCTCATGCTCAAGAAATGTGGCAGGTATCTTGGCACAATATCTATCCCATTTACCTGCCTGGAGGGGCGGCCTCGTTAGAGGTGATTTCGACGGTATATTGGCAATGGTATGGTCTCCGAGCGGAGAGATGAAACAGCTCTTCAAGGCTGTGGACGACAGACTCGTTCGGAATGGTTACGCGGAAGCTGAATGTTTGAACGCTGTTGGAGAATGGGTGATCGCTCGATGGCTTCCTGTTGAAGCACACCCATGGGACCTAAGCGCCGAGGATGGGAAATGGATCTTTGACGAGAAACGTTACCTTGCGCTCGCGGAATAATTAACAGAAAAAGAAGAGACTGAGGCCGTTCGGGGCCTCAAGTTCGACGCTTACCAGGGACGCGGAGGATCCCAGAATCCTATTTCGTCTTTATCTTCCATTTGCAAACGCTCCTGAGACCGTCTCAGGTTGAACGCCTCTTAACGCTTTTCGAAGACTGTGATCCTGAGAGGGAAGTTAGTTAGTAGATTTCCAGAATAAGGAGAAAATTAGGAGGTTTTCTAAACAACATGGAACGCTGCACCAGTTTGCTTCTTGCCTTGTGCAAGCATCCGCCCTGCAGTATACGGGTCTAGCTTTCGTGCTTTCACTCGAGTGAATAGCTTAGTGAATTCCTTTGATGATGCAAGCTCCTGCAACATGATATCCTCAAAATACCGTTTAGTTGCGTTCAAAATTTCTGAACGCAATATGTCGCTATCTACTAGCTTCAGATGGCCTAACTTGCGAATATTTTGCGCGTGTTGATTTATTGCTTCAGCAAGGGCAGTTATTCCATCACCTGTAGTCGCGATGGTTTTGATGACTCGCGGGCGCCATCCATGTACGGTTTCGGTCATAGTAATCGTTGAGAACAATTCCTGAGCAGTCTGATCGGCATCCCCTCTATCCGATTTATTCACCACAAAGATGTCTGCAATCTCCATGATCCCGGCCTTCAACGCTTGAATCTCATCGCCCAAGCCTGGCGCCGTAACAACAACGGTCGTGTCCACTAAGTCCTTCACGTTAACATCGGATTGGCCTGCTCCAGCGGTCTCTACCAACACGTGGTCCATTGACGTCGCATCAAGAATTTGAACGGCGTCTTGTGTTGCCTGTGCAACTCCACCAAAATGGCCTCGTGTCGCCATGCTTCGAATGAATACCTTTGGATCTGCAGCAATTTCGCTCATTCGTATTCGGTCGCCGAGTAACGCTCCTCCTGAAATCTGACTAGAAGGATCAATGGCGACTATTCCCACCGTTTGGCCTGCGTTGCGGTAATGTTTAGTGAGTTGGGCGATCAAGGTACTCTTTCCGCAGCCCGGAGGCCCCGTAATGCCTACGACGTCGGCCTTTCCCGCAAGCCAATAGAGTTTCGTGAGAATTGCAATCCGAGAGCGCGGATCATTCTCCGCCACTGATATAAGTTGTGAAATTGCTCTCCGGTCGTGTTTCAAGGCTTTCTGGAACAAGGCGTTTAGTTTTACTCTCTCTCGCCTTTTCCTCATTTTCCTACGGAACTCCTCTGTCTTCTAGATGATGGTCTTCGGATGAAACTCGCCATATGCTTCTCTAACGATGTCGCTTATTTCGCCAGTTGTGGCGCGTTCTTTTACGGCAGCGATGATAAGGGGGATTACATTTTCCGTTCCGGATAGAGCCGTTTCTAGCTTCCTCAGTCTTCGATCGACGCGAAGCTTGCTTCGTCTTCTCTTGAAGGCCTTTGTGGTCGAAATTTGTTTATTTACCGACTTCGCGTCGATTCTGTGGATTTTTAGTCGATAAGGCTTGGGGTCTTTGAGAACATTGACGCCCACAGTTTTCTTCATTCCATTTTCGATGTCCATCTGTTGCTTGAAGGCGCTTTCTCGAATCTGGGCTTGGATGTATCCTTTCTGAATCGCCTTTACGGAGCCCCCCATTTTGTCCACCGCCTCTATTTCGTTGAGAACACCCTTCTCGATATCAC
This sequence comes from Candidatus Bathyarchaeota archaeon, assembly GCA_963833125.1. Taxonomy (GTDB): domain Archaea; phylum Thermoproteota; class Bathyarchaeia; order 40CM-2-53-6; family 40CM-2-53-6; genus FEN-987. The sequence goes on from CAWHWX010000028.1 coordinate 69,490, forward strand.
GAGTGAGGCTTTCCAGATAGTAGCTTCCACCCAGTGGGTCAACTGTGTGAGTGACCCCGCTCTCGTAAGCTATGATTTGTTGCGTGCGAAGTGCGACTTTTACGGCCTCCTCGGTGGGCAGTGATAGTGCTTCATCCATGGAGTTCGTGTGAAGCGATTGTGTTCCGCCGAGGACTGCGGCTAGAGCCTGTAGAGTAACGCGAACGATGTTGTTGAGTGGTTGTTGAGCAGTCAGAGTCTCGCCACTGGTTTGGGTGTGAAAGCGAAGTTTCAAAGACTCAGGATTCTTAGCGTGAAATTGCTCTTTCATCATGTTTGCCCACAGGCGGCGGGCAGCTCGAAACTTAGCGATCTCCTCGATGAAGTCGTTGTGAGAGGCAAAGAAGAATGATAGGTGCGGTGCAAACGAGTCAACGTCTAGGCCGTGTTCCAAGCCTGCTTTGAGGTACTCTTTTGCATTCGCGAAAGCATATGCTAACTCTTGAATTGCGGTTGCCCCTGATTCCCTGATGTGATATCCGCTTATGCTGATCGGGTGCCATAATGGCATTTTCTGCGCGCAGTACTCGATTAGGTCGATCGCGAGGCGAAGCGATTGTTCGGGTGGGAAGATGTAGGTGTTTCTTGCAATGTATTCTTTCAGAATATCATTTTGTGTAGTTCCCCGTAACTGGTCGAGTGGCACTCTTTGGATTTCCCCCACGGTTACGTACATGGCCAGCATGATTGCTGCCGTTGCGTTGATGGTCATTGAAGTGCTGACGGTACGGAGGTCGATGCCGTGAACCAGGGCTCGCATATTCTCGATCGTGCTGATCGGTACTCCAACCCGTCCCACCTCACCTTCGGCCCGTGTGCTGTCTGAGTCATATCCAAGCTGAGTGGGGAGGTCGAACGCGACGCTGAGACCGGTTTGTCCCTGGGATATCAGATACTTGAACCGTTCATTCGTCGCTGCAGCGCTTCCGAATCCGGAGTACTGACGCATCGTCCAGAGCCGCCCACGATACATAGTTGGGTATATGCCCCGGGTGAAAGGGAATTCGCCTGGTTCACCGAGTCGGTCCCCAACACCAGACTGAAATGCGTCCGAAGCGTGATAAACGGTGCGAACCGGGATACCTGAACTTGTTGCTCGTTCTGAACTCAATTCGAGTTACTTCCACTATGAGATCTCATATCGCTAGATAGCAAAATAACCATTCACCCACCCAAAAGATGATAAACGCCGCTTCGGTGAAACCTTTCCAGCTCTAAATGTGACATATGATGCCACAAAAGGGAAAGAATTACTGGAGAACCAAGGCAGAGCAACTCTCGGACAAGCGGAAGAAGCCTGGAACCCTTTTCGGAAACAAGGCGAGACGGAAAGTCGCGTTGCTACAGCGAAAATGGGAAAGAGACACCCTCAAACCATGGGCGAGTAAATCACCTCAACGAAAAGACCGTTTTGAGAATCCCTCAGGAGTCATGTTAAACCCCGTTTACACACCGTTAGATGTCGCGCATCATGAATACGAGAAGGAAGCCGCGATGCCTGGCGAGTTTCCATATACTCGCGGAATCTATCCAAACATGTACAGAGGCCGCCTTTGGACGATGCGAATGTTCTCTGGCTACGGGACGCCCGAGGACACTAACTCACGGTTAAAGTACCTTCTCAAGGAGGGTGAAACCGGACTGAGCATTGCTTTCGATATGCCCACGTTGTATGGTGTTGATGCCGACAATCCTAGATCTGAAGGCGAGGTTGGGAAATGCGGTGTTTCGGTTTCCTCGCTTAGAGACATGGAAGTTATTCTAGATGGTATACCTCTTGACGAAGTAAGCACGTCGATGACTATCAACGCCCCAGCTTCCGTCCTAACGTGTATGTACCTGGCAACGGCTGAGAGGCGTGGGCTGTCGCTCTCGAAGCTTCGTGGGACAGTTCAGACTGATATTTTGAAGGAGTACGCCGCCCAGAAGGAATGGGTTTACCCACCCGAAGCTCATCTTCGAATAATCCGGGATATGATGGTCTATTCGACCAAGCATTTGCCCCAATGGAATTACGTTAGTATCAGCGGCTACCACATTCGCGAAGCAGGATCCAGTGCTCTCCAGGAACTTGCCTTCACCCTGGCTGATGGTTTCGCCTACATGGATTTGGGACTGAAAGCAGGCTTAAGAGTGGACGACTTTGCTCCTCGGCTCTCATTCTTCTTCAATTGCGGTATGGACTTCTTTGAGGAGATAGCTAAATTCCACGCGGCTCGGAGGATCTGGGCTAGAGTGGTTAAGGACAAGTACCATGCGAGAAATCCGAGATCAATGCTGATGAGATTCCATACCCAAACTTCGGGCGTCTCGCTAACTTGGCAGCAGCCTTTACACAACATAGTTAGGACGACGGTCGAAGCTTTAGCCGCAATTCTGGGCGGGACTCAATCATTACACACAAACGCTTACGATGAAGCGTGGGCCCTGCCCACGGAACAAGCGGCGTTGATAGCGTTAAGAACTCAGCAGATGATCGCCGAGGAGACCGGAGTCGGTGATGTAGTTGACCCTCTGGGCGGATCATACTACGTTGAATGGCTTACAGATGAAATGGAACAGAGAACATACGAGTATCTCGCAAGAATAGAAGACCTCGGCGGTGTATTAGCAGCCATCAAGAAAGGGTTCATTCAAAGGGAAATCGCCGATACTTCATACAGATATCAAAGAGAGATGGAGGAAAAATCAAGGATTATGGTTGGGGTAAATGCCTACACAATGAAAGAAGCGTCTCCAATTAAGACGCTAAGAATCAACGAAAGTTCGAGGAACAAACAGATTGAACGACTTCGTGAAGTAAAGAAAATGCGAGATAATGTATCAGTGCAAAAGGCCTTAGGACAGCTTCGCAAATCTTTCGACGATTCTGAATCGAACTGTATTTACCCAATGCTCAAGGCAGTCAAATCCTATGCAACACTTGGAGAGATCGTTGACGTGGGCAGAGAGGTATTCGGAGAATGGAAGGAGCCATCGATACTATAGACGGGGGTGGAATCATATCCAGAGCGAAGATGATGACCAAGACTCAGGAGAGGAAGATTAGGATCCTAGTCGCTAAGCCCGGGCTTGCGTAAAGATACGGCCAAACGGGCACGACCGTGGCGCCCTCGTCCTCTGCAGAGCTCTTAGGGATGCCGGCATGGAGGTGATATACGCTGGGCTTCTAGCAAGCCCAGAACAAGTGGCACAAATGGCTATAGACGAAGACGTAGACGTCGTCGCGCTAAGCCTTCTCAATGGAGCCCACATGACAGCATTTCCGAAGGTCGCGAAAGCGTTAAGGGTGAAGCATGCGGGCGACATTCTGCTAGTGGGGGGTGGAATTATCCCCGATGAGGATAAACCGAAACTGGAGAAGCTTGGCATTACTGGAAACTTCGGACCGGGGACATCTCTCAAAGTGATCGTGGATCACATAGTTTCCCGCGTGCAGAAAGAACGCTGGAAATAGATCCAAGCAGTTTGAGGTCGTTCAGTTTATTTTCTCAAAATATTCTATGTCGAGAATAGAGCCAATGCGCTTCGATTTTTCTTTAAAGACGACACGAACCTTATCCCCGACCGAAACTTCACCCTTCACTTTGTGGATTAACCCGCCATGAGCTGATGGGAACCTAACAAAGGCCACTGTTGTAGGTTGAGGTAATTCTTTTCCCTCCGAGTCCTGTCTGCAAACAGTGAAGGAATCAACCGTGCCAGTGTTCTCTATTGTCAAATACTCTTCGAGGCTTGACATGCAACGTTCGCAGTAGATTCTCGGAGGAAGGTAGTTCAAGTCGCACGTAGGACATCTTGTCGCAACCAGGCGGCCGTTATCCTTGATCTCGCGCAGAAACCTCTCGCCTGCCAATCCTACAGTGTAACGGAAATGTATTGGGAAATCTCCTTCGACTTTTAGTTCAGAGCTCATCTACATCACTTTAGTTGTGTGAAATATTTGATGTCGGTGATCGCGCCTTTTCTTTGGGATGGCTCAAGCCAGACCGCTCTTACGCGCATGTCTATTCTAACGTTCTCAGGTTTTACTCCGCCTATGAGATGAAGGAAACCAGCGTTTGTCGTGGAGTCTATTCCGATGACCGCTGGAATGATGGGTGTCTTCACACGTGTAGTGTCTGCTGTAATGTAAGAGATAGAGAATGTGTTTACTATTCCTGTGTCTGGTAGCTTTATCCAAGAATCCGTTTTCTTGAAGCACCATTCACAGAATATTCGAGGTGGAACTACTATTCGTCCACAATGCTCGCATTTAGTGCCCAGAATCTCGCCCGCCTTAAGTCCTTTCAGAAATTGACCTATGGCGATTCCCGTTGCCCATGCGTATTTGACCTTAGGCTGATACGCTACGGTGAGGACTTTCTTGCGCTCGAAATCGTCGTCCTTCAATGCCGTGCCCAAAGGCTGAGTTACTTGTTTCTTACTCAACGCAAATCATCTCTATGCACGCATCACAACTACGGTTCCGATCTGCATTAGGTCTCCCCATGCTTGCGCGACCGCAGTTCTCGGATCCCCTGCGACTTGCCGTTTTCCAGCCTCCCCCGAAGTTGCCAAAACAATTCGCAGATCTTCATTAATCCAGCCGCGGCGATTGGGTTGCCTACTCCGAGGAGACCTCCGGATGGGCAGATGGGAAGCTTACCATCACGTTCGGTTACTCCTTCCGCCGTCAGTTTCGGCGCTTCCCCTTTCCTGCATAGAAGCAAGCCTTCCATGTGATGCAGCTCTTTGTAGTCGAACGGGTCGTATGGTTCGGCGAAGTCTATCTGTTTACGAGGGTTGCTGATGCCGGCCATTCCGTAGGCCATGCGTGCGGCGTTTGCGACGTATCTGGGGAAGTAAAGGTCACGATTGGTCCAATAGGTCGTATCGAGGTTCCACCCAACTCCATCAATCCATACGGGGGAATCAGTAATTCGTCTCGCCACATCCTCCGATGCGAGTATCACCGCACATGCCCCATCACTCACGGGACTGATGTCTAGTCTTTGAACGGGCCAAGCCAAAACCTCAGAGTCTAGAACATCTTGAAGAGTGACCGCTCTTTGCGATCTGCGCCGACGGATGATCAAGCGCGTTTCTCTTGTTCTTAACAGCAACCTGCGCGATTTGTTCTTTGGGAATCTTGTGTCGCTGCATGTATCGTTGCATTTCCAGCGCGAATATCCAAATCAGATTTGGGCCCAGCGGACGTTCGATCATGTTGTCGAATATGGTTAGGAATGCGGCCTGAGGATGCGGCAAGCAACTGGACATCTTCTCCTCCGCTACAACCAGGCACGTATCATACAAGCCCGACGCGACATGGAACCATCCATGGATTGGGCTGAAAACCCCAGTGCCGCCTCCGACGAAGTTTCTTGAGTAAGGCTTTCCCCATGCACCTGCGCCGTCGAGTAGGTACTCACCTTTCATATGAACCCCGTCAAACACAGTCAGGGGCAGTGCCAAGCGCTACCGACTCAATATCCTGTATCCGCATGTTGCATGAGTCCAACGCTTGCCTTACCGCTTCGAAAGCAAGCTCTTTCCCAGTTTCCTGTGCTCGCCGTACGAATTTAGTCATCCCAGCTCCAACGACTGCGACTCGTTTCTTTACGAGCATAATCTTCACCTATTTGCTGAGTACAACGACTGCCCCGCTAGCCGTCGGAACGCCCCTCCATGCCAGAGCAACTCCAGTTTCAACGCCTTGAACCTGGTGTTTACCAGCGTCTTCTCGAAGTTGCTTGACGAGCTCTATTATCCGCACTAAACCGCTCATCTCCAGCGTATGGCCCATCCCTATACTTCCCCCGGATGGATTGACTGGCAATTCACCCGCTAAATCGAAAACGCCTTGTTCGAGCATCTCATGCGCTCTGGATTTGCCCGCCAAACCAAGCGCTTCTGCATGCTGAAGTTCTTTGTAAGAGTACGTGTCGTCTATCTCTGCGATTTGAATATCTCGAGCCGGGTCTTGAATTTTCGCTTGGCGGTACGCCTGCTTAAGACGCGAGTTCAGCGTAGGTTGCTTTATCCCAATCACGCGTCTCCAGAGACGGACTATCCGACGCCCATCCCGCTCCCTTTATCCAAACTGGGTCCTTGCGCAGGCTCCTAGCCGCATCCTCGGCAGCCAGAACTACGATTGCTGCTCCGTCGACAAGCGGCGCCACGTCATCTCTTGACAGAGGGGATGAAATTGAGTCGGAGCCATCACTACCCTGATCAAGGTTGGCTGGGTTCATGGCGAGTTCGTTTGAGAGGGCGTTTTCCCTGTTCTTCTCTACAACCCTCTTGCAATCTTGAGTAGTCGCACCGCTAAGATACAGATACCGATTCATCTCCAACCCCGCAACGAAATTGGCGTTCAATCCAAGAGGGCGATTGTATATTGGATCGAGAGCTAGGTCGTAAATTGGAGAAATATTCACAATGTCGGATACTTTGCTGTGAGCTTCGACGGCCACGATGTCGAATAGTCCAGTTAGGATCTGCATATACGCCGTCGCTAGACTATACATCCCATCGGCTGAAATCGTGCACACAGGCTTCAGGGCAGCACCGATCTGATCGGGGACATATTCATCAAAAATACTGGTGCCTTCGTAGAAGTCCTCAGAAGAACAGACGAAACTTTCAACATCCCGACGAGGGTCGACTCCCGCATCAGCATAAGCCTTGAGGGCGGCGTCGAAAATTAACTCTTTGTAGGAAACTTCTGGCGTCGTCGGCCTCAACTGGGTAAGTCCGATACCAACAATGCCTACGTTTCTCAGAAGACAACCTCTCCGCCAAAGCAGACATTTAATGTGAAATTTAAGGTGATACAAAACCTGGAAGAAACCGCGACCTCTGGGTGAAGGTTTGCAATATCTTCAATTATTGCCATTCGCTCCATCAATCACAGTAACGATCAGAGTAGATGTCACCCTATGGGGAAACCAATCGCTAGCATCGTTTCAGCAGGCATCACGAAATTCGGGGTTCGCGATGGTTTGTATACTAGGGAGCTTTTCGCGGAGGCAGCGAAGGACGCTTTCGATCAATGTCCTAACTTGAATCCTAGAAGAGACGTTCAGGCGTTATTCGTTGGGATGATGAGTGACTCGTATGAGCACCAGGCTCACGTGGCACCCTTGTTCTTAGATTGGATTGGGCTCACGCCAAATCCTGCCTTTCGAACGGAAGCGGCCTGTGCCTCATCTAGCGTAGCGATGCGTACGGCTTTGTTTGCTATTGCGTCCGGAATGTATGAGGTGGTTTTGGTAGGCGGTGTTGAGAAGATGACGCATGTGAGCACTACAGGTGTCACTGAAATTCTCGCGATGGCATCCGACTTTCCATTTGAACAGTGGCATGGGATCTCATTTCCGGGTATCTTTGGTATGATGGCGGTGGATCACATGCATCGTTACGGAACTACAGAGGAACAGATGGCGAAAGTAGCCGTTAAGAATCATGAGAATGGGGCCCTAAATCCTAAAGCACATTTTCAGAAGCGTATAACCGTGAATGACGTTCTAACCTCTCGGCCCGTGGCTTGGCCTCTGAAGCTGTATGATTGCTGCCCAAGATCAGATGGTGCCAGCTGCCTCGTGATGACATCTCCGGAGATGGCGAAACGGTTCACCGACACGCCTGTAAACATCATTGGCTCTGGCCAGGCACAGGATACCCTTAGCCTGTTCGATCGTGAGAACTTCAGTAGCATGAAAGTAACAAGAATTGCAGCGGAGCAGGCTTACAAGAAAGCGGGAGTAGGCCCAACCGATATTGATGTGGCGGAACTGCATGACTGCTTCACGATCGCTGAACTCATCGCCTATGAAGACTTAGGGTTCTGCGGACAAGGCGAGGGTGGGAACCTAATCGATGAGGGTGTGACCAAACTCGGCGGAAGGTTACCAACCAACACGAGTGGCGGACTCAAGGCCAAAGGTCATCCGGTCGGCGCAACGGGCACCGCCCAGGCGTGCGAGATCTACTTACAGCTCACCAATCAGGCGGGTCGAAGGCAAGTTGCTGGAGCCGAGATAGGTTTGACCGAGAATGTCGGCGGATCGGCGTCGACTGGTGTCGTCCAAATATACAAGAGGGGAGACTAAGTGTCATTGACGACCGAATCCAGCGCGGATAGGGATTCATACATACGGGATGAAAGTGGGGTAATCCTTCCAACCATCGAGAACTTCTATCGATTCTGCGGTCAAAGAAAACTGATGGGTGTGAATTGTACTCGATGCCACACCCTATTATGGCCTCCAAGAGGCATATGCCCCAAATGTTTTGGAGACAAGTTCGATTGGGTTGAGTTTCAAGGCAAAGGCACGTTGATGACCTATACGATCATTCATTTTCCGCCAACCCAATTCCAAGCTTTGGCTCCCTATGCTGTTGGGATCGTAAAACTGACGGAAGGGCCGCAATTGCCTGGAATGATTAGATACGTTAAGATGAACGACCTGAGGATTGGATTGAATCTACAAGTTGACTTTGAAAGCTCAGTACCGAAGGAATGGCCTCGATGGCCTCGCTACTTTTTCAAACCTGTTGATTAACCGGGGGTGCACTCGCCCGAAAAACGGTTATTCCTATTGGAATTAATCCGGCCTTAGAATATTAATATGGGAATACCGAGCTGACGGGTCTTGCAAACTCGCTAGGTTACTCAACATGGTGGAAGTGCATCTCTCGGGCGTTTTTCCGCGTTCAGAGAAACTCATCGACGCGACCAGAGCGGCCGTCCGCGGAAACCTGCCTCAAGCTGAAGTCGATAGTGTTCTCCGGCAAGACGTCGATTCACTCGTAGAATTACAAGAAGAGTCCAATCTGGATGCTCTAGTTGACGGCCAATTGAATTGGCAGGATTTGTTTAGGCCGTTCAGTCAGCTACTATCCGGGATCGAGCTCGGGAGTCTTACACGCTGGTTTGACAACAACACTTTCTACCGAAAACCAATAATCGTCGAAAAGGTCTCCCTCAAGAGCAAGGACCTCAAACAATTCTTCAGAAGCGACCTTTTACCCAAAGGTTCTCCGAAGAAAGCGATACTTCCCGGTCCATTCACGTTCGCCCATCTATCCGAGAACAAAGGCTACTCATCCTTCTCAGATTTGGTAAACGACCTAGCTCGGGCATTGAAGGGAGTTATTGCGTCTCTGCGAGAAAGCGGTTATGAATCTTTCCAGTTTAACGAACCTTCCATTTGCGCCCCCGACCGGACACAACAGGAGTTGGAAATTACCAAACATGCCTACCAAACTTGTGCCCAGGGAATTGGTGGGAGAAGTATTCTGCAGACCTACTTTGGTGATGCAAGCCAGGTGATCGAAACCCTTCTTGATTACCCCGTAGATGCAATTGGAATAGACTTCTACGCCACTTCCCTCGACGGCCTGAAGGAATACGACTTCACCAAAATCCTAGGGTGTGGATGTGTTGATGGGAGGAATTCTCTCCTGGAATCACCAAAGGACCTGAAAACGTTTGTTTCTCAAGCACGAGAGAATCTGGAACCCGTTGATATTCACCTCACACCAAACTGTGACCTAGATTTCCTTCCCGAGACCGTGGCGGAAAAGAAAGTGCGAATTCTAGGAGAAACGAAAAGGCTGGTTACCTAAAGACATGAATAGCAAACTGTTCCCGGTGCAGGAAATCGGGAGTCTTCCAAAGGCACCTTGGCTTGTGAACTATCTTAGAAGTAAAGACGTCGGCACGTCTGGACTTGACCACCTCTCAAAGTGGTCTAAGGCTTCAGGATTTGAAAACGAATCAGAAACACGATCCATCTTAGCGGAACCGAAAGATGCTACAAATAAAGCGCAGCTTCGAGAACTGGCATCCATATTTGCCATACGGTACTTAGAGTCTGCCGGGTTAGACTGGATATACGACGGAGAAGAAAATCGAATAGAGATGTACGAACACCCAGTGAGGAACTCGGGTGGATTCGAATTCTATGGCCACGTGAGATCCTTCGACAGTCGGTACTATCGCAAAGCGGCATGCGTCGACAAAGTCTCATTCCGCCAAGCCTACCACCTAAACGAATTCCTCCTTGTAAAACAACATGCGAAGCGGCGAGTAAAGGTACCCATAACGGGACCGTACACTATAGCCGAATGGTCATTCAACGAATACTATCAGAAGCAACGAGCCAAGGAATACAAGGATTTTAGGAAACTAAAATTTGAAGCGAAGAGGGACTTCGTGCTAGACGTCGCCAAGGAGATCATAAAACCAAACCTGAAGGCACTCGTTGACGCAGGCGCGGAGTGGATTCAAGTCGATGAACCCGCCCTGACAACGAAACCCGACGAAGTGCAATTCTTCGTCGATGCCTACAACGAGTGTACAGCGGGAGTCACATCCAAGTTGAGCGTACACATATGCTTTAGCGACTATCGCCTCCTGTATCCACACATCTTAGGCCTCAAAAATTGCAGCCAACTGGTCCTCGAATTCGCAAATCGCGACGATGCTAAAAGATCGGCCTATGACGAATTGAAGCTGCTGAACGAGTTTGGCGACAAGAGGGAAATTGGACTTGGAGTCGCAGACGTTCATGTTGATGACGTCGAAAGTCCCGAACTCATTAAGGATAGGATAGAATACGCTTCCAAGATTCTGGGGGATCCAGCGAGAATTTACGTAAACCCAGACTGCGGACTGCGCACACGCTCGTGGGACGTGGCATATGCAAAACTTACCAACATTGTGAAGGGTGCCGAGCTGGCTAGACATTCACTCTCTTAGGAAAGCGTCAAGCCGTCCATGAGAATTACCGAAATCATAAAGCGCGGCGACCCAGTTTTCTCCCTTGAATTTTTTCCCCCCAAAACAGCGGAGGAAATGTCTCAACTCTACGCAACTCTCGGCGACCTCAAAAGCTTGCACCCAGGGTACATCTCTGTTACCTATGGTGCGGGAGGGGGAACGCGCGATAAGACGATCGAGATCGTAACCAAAGCAAAGCATGAGCTAGGGTTGGAAAGCATGGCGCATCTTACGTGCGTCGCCAACTCAAAACAACAAATGAAAAACATACTCGACGAACTCGTTCTTTCGGGAATAGAAAACGTGGCCGCCCTCCGGGGCGACCCACCAAAAGGCACTGCTACGTTCATTCCGCATCCCGATGGATTTCAATACGCAAGCGAACTGACAGCCTTCATTCGCAAGTCTTACCCACTCTGCATAGCGGTTGCCGGTTACCCAGAGGGGCATATTGAGTCATCCGACAAAGAAACGGACTGGAGGCATCTGGAAGAGAAGGTTAGGGCTGGAGCAGATTTCATTATAACTCAATTATTTTTCGATAACCGATATTTCTTCAATTTCGAGAAGAGAATGCGTGAGAGAGGAATCTCCGTACCGATAGTTCCAGGGATTATGCCGATAACTAATTACCAACAGATCGTGCGATTCACGAAGATTTGCGGAGCGTCAATTCCTCCACAGGTAGTTCGTGATCTCGATGCGATTCAACATAATCCCGACGCAGTGCACGCCTATGGGATCGAGTATGCCACTCGGCAATGCCGAGAGCTCTTGGACCACGGAGTACCTGGATTACACTTCTACACCCTGAACCGGTCTAGGGCGACACGTGAAATCATTCGAAGACTAACAGCGTAGGAATAACTGTGACTCTCTTGAGCCTCGCATTTTTAGAGAGTTCAGATGTTCCTTCTGTTCACGTGACTACTCAATGGTAATCAGGAGAGAGTCTTTCTTTACCGTCGCGCCTTCTTGAACCGATATGGATTTCACTTTACCTGTAACCGGTGATCCAATTTCGTTCTGCATCTTCATCGCTTCAAGAATTAACAAGGGAGTGCCTTCCTTCACCAATTCGTCTTGCTTGACTAGTACGCTTGTGATGCGTCCAGGCATAAGCGCACGCACTTGGCCACCAATTCCCCTCTGCCTGTGCTCTTCAGGCGAAATTGAATAGCCACCGATTCCAACTGCCTGTACCGTCGCGGGAAAAGGCATACCAGTAAGCCAAACATCCACTCTATCGTTTGGTAGGGTGATAGTTTCGGCGCGAGAGGGTTTCATCGGCATGACGAACAAGCCATGTACTGATCTCACCATTCGATAAGGTTTCTATTTCAAAAACTGCGTCACCCAGCTCAGCTCGAAACTTATCTCTACCGATTTGTTCCACGGAGACAGTGTAGAGCGCCCCATTGATTTCAACCCTAAAGGTACGCAAGTTACCGCCTCCCTCCGTTTGATCCAGCCATGAACTCGGTCCTCGCCGCCGTCCTCCATCTTGAGGGTCTGATCACTTTCATGCCGTTGCGTTCCGAAGGAGCTTTCGACTTTCGAACAGCCGCGACTACGGCCGCGAATCTCTCATGTTGGAGAATGGTCGACTTTAGACGAGGCAGAAACTCGCTGAGGTAGGTTGTGTCGAACTTCCCGCGCTCGAACATTTCATCTCGCATCAATTCCCTGTGCAGAGATATCGTAGTTGGAACCCCAATAATCTCCGTTTCGTCCAGAGCCACTTTCATTCTCTGTATGGCGTCGGACCTGTTTACGCCCCATGTGGCCAGCTTTGCTATTAGAGAGTCATAGTACTCGGGGACGCTGCAACCGGAGAACAGGGCAGAGTCCATACGCACCCCAGGCCCATGCGGGGCATGATAGCGGATGACGGTCCCTGGAGAGGGAACGAAATTCGCTCGAGGGTCCTCTGCGTTAATACGACAGTTTATGGCCCAACCGTTTACTCGAATCTCATTCTGTGATAGCTCCAATGATTCGTTGGAGGCGACTTTCAATTGTTCTTCTACAAGGTCAATTCTCGTTGTGAGTTCGGATACGAGGTGCTCTACCTGGAGTCGTTTGTTCACTTCAAGGAAGTAGAATTTTCCGGTCTTTTCGAGAAGGAACTCGACCGTTCCAGCGTTTGTGTAACCCGCTGTGCTTAGCCCCTTCACAGCTGCATCATTCAACTTATCGCGCTGATCTCCATCTAAAGCCATAGATGGGGCTTCTTCCAAAAGCTTCTGATGTCTACGTTGAATGCTGCATTCGCGCTCTCCAAGGCTAACGACCTTTCCATGCCGGTCGGCGATCGCCTGGATCTCCACGTGTCGTGGGCTTTCGAGTCGTTTTTCAATGTAGATTTCTTTCCTGCCGAAGGCTGAAGCTGACTCTAATGTAGTGATCCGAAAGAATCTGCGGACTTGTTCCGGGTCGCTGGCGACACGCATTCCGTCCTCCGCCCCCATAGACTGCCTTTAGGATTACCGGATACCCAATTTCCTGAGCAACCTCCGCTGCTTCATGCTCATCCGCCAGTACTCCATCAGAGCCAGGGATAACTGGAACTCCGCATTCTTTCATGGTCGAGCGGGCTTGCAACTTGTTATCGAGCTTTTCGAGCGCAGCGCTAGATGGCCCTATGAAAGTTAGGCCGTTTTCGTCGCAGGCTTTCACGAAATTCGAGTCTTCAGACAGGAAACCGTATCCTGGATGAACTGCATCGCAATTGGTTTCCTTGGCTGCTTTGACAAGTTTAGGAATGTTGAGGTATGTTTCAGTTGGGGTCGAACCGGGAAGAGGGTAACGTTCGTCGGCGTATCGTAGCGGTAGTGATTCGCGATCAGCCTCAGAATAGACAAGGACAGTGGGTACGCCGAGCTTGCGGCAGGTCCTGATAATGCGAAGTGCGATCTCTCCCCTATTAGCGATGAAGAGTTTCATCTTCACATTATATCGACCAATCCCTCACGGCAGTTGAATGAAGGGCAGTTTCGGCGACAATCGAAGATTAAATTACAAGGGAGGGTTGCCGTGTTTTCTAGGTAGATGGGATTCTCGTTTGTCGAGAGTAACCTCAAGTGCGTGAATGAGCCGGGGCCGGGTTTCTCGTGGTTCTATCACGTCGTCGACGTAGCCCCTACCAGCCGCAACGTACGGATTAGCGAACTTCTTACGGTAGTCCTCCACAAAGGCGCTCATCGTTTTCGGATCGCTTTTGTCGGCAAGCTGCTTTCTGTAAATAATTTTAATCGCACCCTCGGGACCCATGACTGCAATTTCAGCAGAGGGCCAAGCGAAGTTGAAATCCGCTCGAATATGTTTGCTTCCAAGCACATCGTAGGCGCCTCCATACGCCTTTCGCACTATTACCGTCAATTTTGGCACCGTTGCTTCACAATATGCATACAGGAGCTTCGAACCATTCTTGATGATTCCTGAATGCTCCTGGTCAACGCCAGGTAAGAATCCCGGTACGTCAACGAAGGTTATGACTGGAATGTTGAACGCATCACAGAATCTGATGAACCTCGCAGCTTTCACCGATGAGTTGTTGTCGAGTGCGCCCGCATAATGCTTTGGTTGATTTGCAACTACGCCAATACTATGCCCGTCTAGGCGTCCAAATCCGATTATGATATTGGGAGCCCATTGAGGCTGGACTTCAAGAAAACTTCCCAAGTCTAGGATTCGCTGGATTATCTCCTTCATGTCATAGGCGCGGTCTCGATCGGATGGGATGATTGAACCAAGCTCTTTGTCCATGCGGTTTCGATCATCACCAGTCTTGACAATCGGTGGATCCTCTAAGTTGTTCTGCGGCAAATATGAAAGGACTGCTTTGATGAGTTGAAGCGCGGCCGGCTCATCGGATGCGAAGAAATGTGCGACGCCAGAAATTTGGCTATGTACATGTGCTCCACCAAGCGTCTCGAATGTAACGTCTTCCTCAAGCACCGATTTGACGACGTCTGGTCCAGTAACGAACATGTAGCTCGTTTTGTCTACCATGATTACGAAATCTGTTAGAGCAGGTGAGTAGACAGCCCCGCCCGCGCACGGACCCATTATCGCTGAAATTTGTGGAACAACTCCGCTAGCGAGAACGTTGCGATAGAATACCTCAGCAAAACCCCCAAGGCTAACCACTCCTTCTTGGATTCGAGCGCCCCCCGAATCGTTCAGTCCGATTAACGGTGTACCGGTTTTCATTGCCAGATCCATTATCTTGCACATTTTCATTGCAAAGGTCTCTCCCAGAGATCCGCCAAAGACTGTGAAGTCGTGGGCGAAGACGAATACCGGTCTACCATCGACCATGCCATGTCCGGTTACGACGCCGTCTCCTAGAATCCTGCGGTCCTCCGGATACGACTCAAGGTTCTGCGACAGTGCGAACCTATCTAGTTCAACGAAACTCCCCTCGTCCAGGAGTAAGTTAATCCTCTCGCGTGCTGTTAGTTTTCCCCTCTTATGTTGCTCATCGATCCGATCCTTTCCGCCCCCTAGCAGAGCTTTCTCGGCAAGTTCGCGCAACATGTCACCGTTCTTCTGAGTGCCTGAATCCAATGTTTTCAAAGTCTTTCAGCCAAACCCGTAGATGTGAAATCTGGTACTCCCGACGTCATGGCTTATTAGCCTGTGGCAAGGCGGTTGTATATTCGGTTTAGTTGCTTTGATATTCAACAGACAAGAGTGCGATGGTATCAATAGACTGTGCTCCCTGCGGGGTAAGGATGCGCACGCGCCCGAGAGTCTCGTAGTCGTCAACCACCCCTACAAACTCGCGATTCTCAAGCTTCACCGTAACGTTTCTCCCTCGCGAGCACTCCAACTCTCTGACCATTGCGACAATCTGCTCAACCATGCCTGCGCATAACGCTTCGTACAGATGCTCCAATTCCAAAAGGACCTTGCAAATCAAGGCCTCTCGGTCGATCGGTGCCCCATGGAGGGACTGAAGGGTAGCTGCATTAATGGACGCGCCGATCTCGTCTTCGCTAAAATTCGCAGTTTATGCCCAATCCTAGAATTACGTATGCTAATTCGTTTCCCTTGGATTTTGCCTCGGCCAAGATACCAGCGACCTTTCGGTTATCCACCACTACATCATTCGGCCATCGGACGCACGCTTTGAGTCTTAACTGCGACCCAACCGCTTCCGCAATTGCGAGTGCACCTAACAAGGGAAGTGAATCTAGGAAGGATTGGTGACCTCCAGGTCTAAGCAAGATGCTTAACCAGATTCCTCCGACTGGAGAAACCCAAGATTTACCCAAACGTCCCCGACCAACGGATTGCGTTTCGGATATCGACACGAAACCATGAGGCGCCCCCATCTCTGCAGAGCGCTTGACTATATCGTTCGTAGAGGTGCATTCGCTCGTGATTGAAAGCTTTCTTCCCAGATGACGAGTTTGCAGGTTCTGGTTTATGATCCGTTCATCAACGTAATTGTGAGCTTCATGTGTGGCTGCCAAAATGGGTTCTCAGCCGATCCAGATTGGTTCGTTCTCTAATAATCGTGGTTTCGGCTATGTACTCCGGCCTGAGATGTGTTGGCGTAAAAGCCGAGGTTTGATGGTAAGTGTATTGGCATGGTTCTGCACATCTGGATTCCCACGGCAGCTCAAATGCTTTATTCTACCGCCGTTAGTGTTGTTTCTGAGCTAAAATGCAGAAATCCGGAGGTCGTACTCCTACCGGCGTCACTGGACTTGACGAGATCCTCGCAGGCGGTTTTCCCCAGGGTAGAGTTTTGTTAGTACTTGGTGAACCGGGGGCAGGGAAGTCAATATTCTGTGCGCAGTTTCTCTATAACGGAATAACTAAGTTCGGGGAAAATGGCCTGCTGGTTAGTATGGAAGAGAATAAAGTCCACTGGGATTGGGAGATGAACCAGTTCGGCTGGAACTTTAGTCCCCTTGAGAAACAGAGTAAGTTCTCCTTCGTTGATGCTTCCCCAATTCGTGCAATCCCTGGCGAAGTGAAAATTGGCAAGTTAACTATCGGGCGCCAAGATTTCTCATTACTAAGCCTCCTCGAACTCATACGCAACAACGCGAAATCAATAGATGCGAAAAGGATCGTAGTTGACCCAGTCTCTCTGTTAATCTTTCAATACCCAGACGAAACCCAACGCCGAAAAGCCCTACTGGATCTAGTTGAGGCTATGACCGAAACCGGCGCCACTTGCATCCTATCCTCCGAACTACGCCGAGTTGGTTTGAAGGGCCGCACCTTGCAAACAGAAGAATACCTAGTGCACGGCGTGGTCCTCATGCAGACCATAGCCGCCGGGAGGACCATGGAACGCACAATCCAAGTCGAGAAGATGCGAGGGACCCAGATTGATCGACAGCCTAGACCTTACAGGATTACTGAGAAAGGAATCGAAGTATACCCGAGAGAAAGCGTGATCTAGGCGGCGTTACCTAGAAAGATTACCGAAAATTCACTTTTTCGATCTTCTTCTGCTGCTAGTAGATCGGCCTCGGCGAGTACTAGCAGAATTGGTTGACATTTCAGACGGGGTAGTCTGAGCGGGCTCGGGTTCAAGAGGGGCTGGTGGGGGAGTAGTAAGCATAGTCCAACCTATCCACCCGGAAATTACAAGAACTAGGAGTACGAAGAGCAGGACGGGAATTCCAACGGCCAAATTCTGCCACTCTTGTGGTAAACCAATGAACGGCGCGAAAAAGGCTACCAAGTAAACGATAGCGACGACGATTGAGATTAAGAAGATTACAAAGCCATAACTTTGGTCTTTGCTCATCAGGCGTTCACGATCTCATCGCGAATACTTACTGAACCGAATATAAGCTTTCAGAAAATGAGGGGAGATTTTTCGAAGCATTAGCCAATCTGCTTGTAACCAGGCCTCTGGCTGACCAGGACGGGCAGCTTCAACGGCATTGAAGGGTAGCCTTTCGTAGCTATGGCTACGTCCTCGGCTAGCTCACGCACTGTAGAGTTGTATTGTTTGCCGTCCGTCCGCCTCCGAACAGCGACGACGTTTCCTTCGACCTCTCGCTTACCGACCACCGCGATGTAGGGTATCCAGTTCAATTCGGCGTCCCTCACGCGTTTGTCGACGCTTTCGTCACGGTCATCAACATCGGCCCTAACATTTTGAGCCGCTAGTTGACTTGCCGTTTTGGTCGCAAACTCCACAAACTCTGGTCGTAGTGGGATGACTCGTACCTGGCTGGGTGACAACCACAATGGAAGGCTAGGCTTCTCATGTCTAGCTTCCGTTCTTGCGCATTGGTCGAGTACAGTGAATAGATAGCGTTCTACTGAGCCGATAACGGCGGTGTGAATTATTGGCGGGAGCTCTTTCTCACTTCGTTCATTGACGTATGATATCCCGAAACGTTTGGCGTTGCCAATGTCAATTTGAAAAGTAGCGATCTCCCTCGGCCGTTCAAGCTCGTCTATGATGTGGTACTCAATGTTCAGTACCCAATAGTAGATCCCTTCCGGTACGAAGTTGAGCAGTGCAGGCTTTCCTTCTCGTTTTACTAGCTTCATAACGTAGTCTTTGTTCGCGTCGAGAAAGCTCGATGTAATATTGTATACGGATACGTAATCTCTCCCGAGTTTCCCTATCTCTTGGTAGATTACTTCGTGGAGTTTGAGCGTCACGTCCATGGCTTCTTTGAGGTTCTTGCAGTAGATGTGGCAGTCAGGCATATGCAATTTCCTTACTCGGAATGACAGGAGAAGCTCTCCGCTCTGTTCGAGACGGTAAGCGTCCGCGACTTCGAACGTACCGAAAGGAAGATGCCGATAACTCAATGACCAGTTTCGTACTGCCGAGAACTGCTGATGACACGCCGCGTAGCGCATGACCAGGCTCTTGTTTTCAGCCTCAAGCCTGTAGAGTCTAGACCCGAAAAGATCGGCATGCTCCTTAACTGCGGGGACGGAGAGGTCGAACATGTTTGTTCCCTTAACCTGTAGGATTGGGAGCCCAACAGCATTTACCGCATCCCACGAATATTGACTGATGAGGTCGAAGATCATTACGCCCTCAGGGCCATAGCGCATGTGGCCGTGGTCTGAGAAGTTCTCCCACTCGATACCAAATTTCTTGCAGTATTCAAGATACTTTGGTGTTCCACCTGGCAGGCCTTTCTTTAATGCCTCTTTTTCGACTAAGGTCTTGAAGTCCTCTTCTCCCTTTTTGAACGAATATTCTTCAGGCTCGTACAATTGCCCATTGAGGTCCAACACTTTGTAGTAGGTTTTGACGGGGGGCGCTTCAACCTTTGTTGCCCCAGGTCGGATTGTTCTGGATAATTCTGAAAGAGGATGTCCGATGCAGCTGAGACTGAAACTCTTGTAATAGCCGAAAGGGCTTCGGTATACCGCTAAATTTTGGCTCTTCAGAGCTTCCAATGACTCTTGGAGAACTCGAACAGCAAGGGCTGGTGGTGCTAAGCTGCTGGACAGGTGGGCGTAAGGATACAGGAGGACTTGATTCACTTTAACCGAGCGAGCAACCTCGACGATTGACTCACATGCCTTCTGAATAACCTCGCCGGGATTAGATTCGTCCTCCTTCTCGACTGTGCAGAAGGCGACCAAGATATTCTGAAACTTGCCCGTTCTGTTATCTCCAAGAGTTTCAGGGTTTTTGATCGCTTCCTTCCGTACCTCGTACTCGAAACTGTCACAATGCAGCAGCAATAGACGCATATCGTGGGTCGCTCCAAATCTCGACTAAACAGAGAATCTCCATTTGTCAAGCTGTCTGTCTTTGCGAGTTAACTTCTTGAATTCACGGTAGTGTGGCTTACAGAGGTATGCTCTGCGAGCATTACCGGTATTGAGTCCACTGTGAGCTACCTTATCTGGAGAGATCGACCGAATCGCGGCAGCGGTGCAACCTACAACGCTACAGTGTTGGCCCTTTGCGATTTTGCCCATGGAAACCGCGCTTAGGAAGCTGGAGGTGCCTGAAAAACTTCGTTTCGAAGCCTGTGAGGTGAGTAAAGTGAATGCTAGGGCTTGTTAGTTGCTCTGCCGCCGCTTGTGTCTGTTCATGATTAGTGCTGTGGAACAGAAGACAACGACGATGCCAACAACTAATCCGGATGGGAATTCTGGGATGGCGGCGGGGGGACCCACTTGGATCGATGCATTACCTACGGTCTGGTAGTCGAGTAAATAGGAGCCTCCAGTACCACCGGCCCGGATAACATAGACATCAATGCCCACATGCCAAGTGCCGTTGTTTCCAGGTGTCGTGGGCATGTTCTCAGCAGTAACTGTGAAATTCGTCGCGTTGTAACCAATTGGGGTGCTGTTTGACGATACGATCGATCCCGAAGGAGTGTCAACCAGGTCTACCCTAACCGAATAATAGTCCTCGCCATTCGACACGCACGAGCCAGTTACCATCGTAGTTACGAGAATCCGCTGATTTGTCGCTGCTTGCTGAGGATATTCGTACGATACGTTGCTGACCTGGCAACGAGCAGCGAATACACTAGTGTTGGAAAGGAAGAGGGTCAAAGCTACAAGCAGCAGCAAGACCGCGTATGAAATGCGCCGAGTGGGCATTGTACAACCCTTCCGCTATTTTTCTGCATTCGGGTATATGTATTACGCTACAACCCGACCGGCCATATTCATGCAATGAGCGATGGTTGCCCGAATCGGCGGCTGATCGATTCGACACCCATGTCACGAAATGCCCTTAAACGATGTATACCATTCAGCGTTTGCTGGTAAGATTGCTAGGCAAATTCCGCGCTAAGTACGAAGCGGTAATGCTACCGATTGGAAGAAAACTAGGAAAGCTCGGCGTAACACCGAACGCAATATCTACACTGAGCCTGCTCATTGCCGTCGTAGCTGCCATCGAATACGCTTCCAAGTCGCCAGTGTTGGGAGCCGTAAGTCTGTTGGTTTCAGGCATCGTCGACATGCTGGACGGATCGGTAGCTAGGGCAACAGGGTTGGTAACTAGGTTTGGAGCAGTCTATGATCCGGTGCTCGATAGGTATGCGGAGTTCGCCATTCTGTTCGGGATGGGTTATGGTGGATTGGTGAGTTGGGTTTGGATTATCTTCAGTCTATTTGGAATGGTTATGGCCAGTTACGTCAGGGCGAGGGCTGAGTCAGCGGGGGGACTGGAGAAGTGCAGTGTAGGAATAGCTGAACGCCAGGAGAAGCTCATTCTGCTTTTGATCGGCTCGTTAGTTCAACCATTCTTTAATTTAGCCTTGACAATATCGGTCATAATAGTTGGAATCCTATCACACGTAACAGCAGCACAAAGACTCCATTTTACGTTCAAGCAAACAGAAGGAAGAAAAGTAAATGTTTGATTTGGTAGGAATTGGAAATCCGGTCTACGATAGCATAATCACGCCACTCTCCAAAACCAACGGAAGAGTTCTCTCAGGATGCAGCACGAACGCATGCCTCGCCTCGAAGCGACTAGGTTTGGCCAAAGTTGGGTTGATCGGATCAGTAGGCCACGATTATGGGAATAAATTCCGAGAGGACATGCGAAAGT
Organism: Candidatus Bathyarchaeota archaeon; assembly: GCA_963833125.1. Classification (GTDB taxonomy): domain Archaea; phylum Thermoproteota; class Bathyarchaeia; order 40CM-2-53-6; family 40CM-2-53-6; genus FEN-987. Next base: position 90,834 of record CAWHWX010000028.1, read on the forward strand.
ATGGCATTGAGGCACGAGTAGACGAGACTAGCAAGGAAACTGGAGGATTCCATCTCGTATACGACTCGCGTGGAGACAGAACCCTTGACGTGTTGGGAGTTGCCGCACCGATCACCAAGAAGAGCTTCAACGAAGAATTTCTTCAAAGTAAGTTCACTCTGATTGGACCTATACTGGGCGAGGTCGACCTTCGACTAATCGAATTCCTTAGATCCTCAACATCGAGCCGCCTCTTCCTAGACCCCCAAGGACTAGTGCGGCGTATTGGATCAGACAAGCGTGTGATCCACGAATGCAATGATGAAGATTTCAGGAAGATCGCAAACCTAGTTGATTTCGTCAAACCCAATGAGCGAGAGAGCGAAACAATAACCAAAGAGGCCGACCCGCTCGTAGCTATACAGCGACTCTCACAGATGGGCGTGCGTGTTCCGATAGTTACGCTTGCGGAACGAGGTTCGTTGCTGCTTGATGGTACTAGGTTGCATCGGATACCGGCCTATCCTACCGAGGCCGTGGACCCAACTGGGGCGGGGGACGTCTACGGGGGATCATTCATAACAGAGTACCAGCGATGCGGTGACCTAGTTGAAGCCGCTCTCTTCGCGTCCGCCGCCGCCTCATTTATGGTGGAACAAGTAGGGCCGGACTTTCGGTTGGTAAGGAAAGACGTTGAAGAACGGAGAGACGCAATCCGTGACCGGTTAGTCACGGAGACTTTGTCTTAATAGGAATAGTGTCGCTCGTCCTCGGATCTTACCTTGGAAAGCCCAAAGTGAACTGCGCAGGAGACGCAGTAAAATTTGATGACTTTTTGGCGTTGTATGTAGGTTCCGTGTGCTCTAAGTTCACGTGCCAAGGATGGTTCCACTAGGGAAACCCATTGCGTGGAACGCTTCGCCTTATCTCGGGGGACTGGTCTGCCACAGTTTGTGCACTGTATCATTACTCCTCGTCCCTTGCCGCCCTTACTGCGGCCGCGCGATTTCCGCTTCTTAGTCAAACGCCATCTACTTGTGATAGCGCGATGGGGCGTGCTTAAACGTTGTTGTGGAAACCGAAGTTACTAGTAGGACCTGGCGAAGTAAGCAACCTTTGTGGCAGGCTTTCCGCAATGTACGCACTTGGAGAAGGGCTCTTCATCTTTTAGTGGGAGCGTTCGTATGGTTGCGCCAGTGTCAGTTTGGATGGTTTCTTCACATTCAGTTGACCCACACCAGCACGCACGAATGAACCCACCCCGACCCTCTACTGTCTTCTTCAATTCTTCGTAGCTGGATACCGTGATTACTGATTCCTCAAGGGATTTCTTCGCCTTAGCGAAGAGGTTGGTTTGGATTTCCAGGAGGCATTTCTTGACCTGGTCAACTAAGTCGCTGTCCTTTACCGTCAGCTTCTGGGCATTATCCCGTCTCACGAGTACTGACTGTTGGTTCTGAACGTCACGTGGACCGACTTCGACTGCGAAGCGGTACGCCTTTCATTTCCCACTCGTTGAACTTCCATCCAGGCGTGTATTGATTCGCGGAAATCTGTGTGCACTTCGATACCTTCTTTCTTTAGTGTTTCAGCAATCGTTCGAGCCTTCGCCGTGATCGCATCGCTTTGTTCTGCTTTGAAGTAGATGGGCACCAGAACCACTTGGATTGGCGCGATTTGGGGCGGTATTACTAGCCCTTTGTCGTCGCCATGGAGCATTATCATGGCGCTGATTAGCCTCCAGGAAACTCCCCATGAAGCGGTCCACGCGTAATGTACCTGCTCATCCTTCCCGAGGTACTTAATTTCGAACGGCTTGGAGAAGTTTTGGCCTAGGTTGTGTGAGGTACCCATCTGGATCGCCTTCCCATCAGGCATCATTGCTTCTAGAGTAGTCGTGTAGAGTGCTCCCCGAAACTTTTCCTTCTCGCTCTTGTACCCTAACAGAACAGGTATAGCCATGGCGTCCTCGATGAGTTGACGGTAGAATTCAAGAATCAGCATGACCTCCTTGTCGGCGTCCTCTTTCGTTGCATGAACCGTGTGGCCTTCCTGCCATAGAAATTCCGAGGTTCTGATGAACGGTCTAGTTGCAGTAATCTCCGAACGCAATACCGAGTTCCAGAGGTTGATCAGTACTGGAAGGTCCCGCCAGCTTCGAACCCACTTTGAATACGCATCGTTCACTATAGTCTCGGATGTGGGTCGAACAGCAAGTCGTTCCGAAAGTGTGTTCTCTCCGGATTGCGTCACCCAGAAGACCTCCGGGGTGAAACCTTTGAAGTGAGTTGCTTCCTTCTGCAGATAACTCTCCGGGACCAGCAACGGGAAGTAGGCGTTCGAATGACCGGTTTCCTTCAGCTTTCGGTCGAGATGATCCTTGATCTTGTCCCAGATCGAATAGCCGTACGGTCGAAGGATTATGAAGCCTTTTACAGGGCCGTAGTCTGCCAGCTCAGCTTTGGTTACTGCCTGGGTATACCATTCGGATAGGTCGGCGGCTTTCTTTGCAGTAATGCCAATTTCTTTGCTCAATACACGGCCTCCTTCGAGAATTTGCGCAATTGCCTTTCTAGTTGACTTTGCTTACTGTTGTGGAACTAAAACACCGGAAACTTCCATGTCAGCCACTAACTCTCAGTTATCTTCCCAAATATGGTGGTTGATATTTAGTGTTTACCTGAATCGACGATATATCAAACTTCTGAGTCGAGAGTGAACTATCTACAAATTGCGGTTATGCCTCGTGCGAGACGTGGACCTCACTCCTCGATCCTTGTAACCACACTCCAGGTCGTGTGTGTTAGAACTAAGGCCTTTATTGTTCAACTGGCAAGGTCGTTTCGGTCGTTCTATGTCGAAGGATACTCGGACCGAGCATGATTCACTCGGCGCAGTCGAAGTCCCGGTTGAGGCGTATTATGGCCCAGAAACCGCCAGGGCGATTCAGAACTTTCCTATCAGTGGCATGAGACCCCTTCCAGACCTCGTCCGTGCCACAGTTCTCGTCAAAAAGGCTGCTGTTGAAGCACACGTTTCGCTTGGATTATTGAACGATAGGATTGGAAGGGCGATCGTCTCTGCGGCGGACGAGGTTTTTCAGGGGAAATTCATGGATCAGTTTGTTCTCGATGTATTCCAGGCGGGAGCTGGCACATCACACAACATGAACGCGAACGAGGTTCTGGCCAATCGAGCAATCGAACTCCTAGGAGGCCGCAGGGGAGACTACAAGCTCGTGAGCCCGCATGACCACGTGAACATAGGGCAGTCGACAAATGACGCATACCCAACATTCATACGAGTTGCGAGCATATTACTCGCTAAGCCGTTGATCGATGCCATAACGGCGTTAAAAGATTCCTTAGCTGAAAAGGCGAAGCAATTTGACCACGTGGTAAAATCGGGCCGAACTCATCTGCAGGATGCGTCTGCGATTCGCCTCGGTCAAGAGTTCGACGCTTGGGCAGCTATAGTCGGAGATGACCTCAAAACTATCGAGGCATCGTTAGACAAGATTTTAGAACTCAATTTAGGCGGCACTGCTGTCGGGACGGGTCTGAACGCTGATCCTCGCTATGTTCAGTTAGCAGTTGAGAACCTTAGCAAGTATACGGGATTCAAGTTCAGAGTTGCGCGTAATTTCGCGGCACTGATGCAATCGATGGCTGACTTCATCAACTTATCCGGTGCGTTACGGACATTGAGCTTGGACCTTACGAAAATTGCGAACGATATTCGCTTGCTGAGTTCAGGACCGACAACGGGCATTGGTGAGATCACCTTACCTGCAGTTCAACCTGGATCATCGATTATGCCCGGAAAGGTGAATCCGTCCATTGCTGAGATGCTGAACATGGTGTGCTTCGAAGTGATCGGGAACGACTTCACAGCAATGATGGCTGCACAGGCTGGGCAACTCGAACTCAACGTGATGATGCCTGTGATAGCCCACGATCTAACTCAATCACTCCTCATACTAACAAATGGAATCAACGTGTTCACCAACCGACTTGTCAAAGGCATAGAGGCCAACGAGAAGAGATGCAGGGAATTGTTCGAGAAAAGCGCGGGCATCGCCTTAGCGCTAAACCCGTTCATCGGTTACGAGAAAGCAGCGGAGGTGGCTAAGGAGGCCCTTAAGAGGAATGTCTCTCTGCGGCAGGTGGTTTTGGAGAAGGGCCTTCTTTCAGAGGCGCAGTTAGAGGAAATTTTGGATCCACGCTCTATGACAACGCCGGGAGTTCACGGTAAAGAAAAGGGAAAAGGAAAGTAGGGGATTTCAGCTCAGTTCTTGGAAGAGGCCGCTTACGTCTCGGTTGTACAGGTCCTGTTTGGTGAGTGGGACTTCCTTGTAGGAGGGCATTCTGATAGCGATCATGTCTTCAAAGGTGGGTTCCTCAATTCTGTAGAACAAGCCGATTGGTATTTTGTCGCCCCATTCGAAGGATCGAGCAATGGCCTGCACTTTCTTTTGCGTAACTTCGTTGGGATCTGCTGGATCCTTTACGACGCCGTCGTAGCCAGTATCCTCGAGTTTGAATAGCCTGGGCGCCTTTGTAGGTAGGTCGGCTCCCTGATACCATTCCTTTGTGTTGATGTCATTGTACGTCGGGCAGGTTTGCAATACGTCGACTAGGGCACTACCTCTATGTAGAACCGCAGCCTTCAAGATCTCTTTCAGGTGCCTAACGTCCAGTGCGTAGCTTCTGGCAACGAAAGTGTAGCCCGAAGTTATCGCGGTCGCGATGGGATTGATGCCTTCAACAATCGCGGGGAAAGGCATCGACTTTGTTCGCAACCCTTTCGGCAGAGTTGGTGACGATTGTCCTTTGGTTAGACCGTATACTTGGTTATCGTGTACTACGTATGTGAAGTCGAGATTCCGTCGACCGGTGTGTACGTAGTGACCCATTCCGATTCCAAACCCGTCGCCGTCTCCACCGACAGCAATAACGGTGAGTGCTGCGTCAGCAAGTTTGGCTCCTGTTGCGATCGGGAGGACTCTCCCATGCAGGGTATGAAAGCCATAGGTATTGACAAAGTGCGGCGTCTTACCTGAGCATCCTATTCCTGAGAATATGGCTACATTGTGCGGTTCTAGTTTCAGCTCAAATAGAGCCATTTGGACTGCGTTAAGGATACCAAAGTCTCCGCATCCGGGGCACCAGTCGTTGTGTACCTTGGTTCTATAGTCCTTGAGCTCAAGCATGGGCCATTACAACCTCCTTTGAACCATTCTTAATCGCTTCTTTAACTCCTTCGTATACTTCATTCTGCGAAAACGCCCGGCCGTTATACTTCAAGACCTTGTAGTCCATAACTATTCCCGTTTGTTCGCGTATTATTGCTCCGAGCTGACCTGAATAGTTACCTTCCACGAGAACTTTCCGATTTGAGTTGGAGAGGTACTTTGTAACAAGCTCTGTAGGGAAGGGACTCATGTATCGGACCTGGAGGAAGTTACATCTGATCGCGTCCGCCTCAAGGTCCTCCATCCCGTCAAGGATGGCTCCTTTTGTTGAACCCCACCCTACTAGTGTCACATCTGCTTTCTGAGGGCCGAAGAAGCCGACTTTCTTGTCGTCAGGGATAAGTTCGGCTGCCAGTTGGAGTTTGTGCATTCGTTTTTGCATCATCTTGATTCGATTTTCGGAATTTTCAGTAATGCCACCTAGCTCGTCGTGTTCGTCCCCAGTTGTGTGGAAGATCCCGCCCTTTGTTCCTGGTAAGCTTCGGGGCGAGACACCGAGTGGAGTAAATTCGTACCGTTTGTAGGGGCTCTTGCCAACTAGATCAGTTTCACTCACGATTTGTCCACGGTCTATTTTCAAATCATTCGAATCTGGAATAGGGACGGTTCTGTAACTGGACGCGAGAAACTTGTCTGCAATTACTATCACCGGCATTTGGAATCTTTCGGAATAGTTGAATGCGTCAAAGGTGTCATAGAAGCATTCCATGACATCGCCCGGAGCAACGGCCAATCGCGGAAACTCACCGTGGCCTGCGTGCAAGACAAATTGTAGGTCTCCTTGCTCAGTTCGAGTGGGAAGGCCTGTTGATGGTCCTGTCCTTTGCCAGAGAATCACCACGGGCCCAGGCGCTTCCGTGTGCCCCGCCCAACCCAGCCCTTCAGCCATTAGCGAGAAGCCCGGTCCTGATGTGGATGTGGATGCGCGAACGCCGGCGTGCGCTGCGCCGGTCGCCATGAGGATTGCGGAGATTTCGTCCTCAGTTTGGACTACTACAATATTGAACTCCTTCTGATGATTCTCCAGGTATTCGCTCTCATCAGTAGCGGGTGTGATTGGGTAATAGGTCTGGAATGCACATCCGGCTTTGAATTTCCCGATGCCGATCGCTTGGACTCCTCGAATGACCATTCGTTTTTCGTTCGATGGTACAGGGTGAAGCTTGTATGCGAATCCGTCGTGAAAGTTGCTCTTGATGTAATCGTAGCCGCGCTTCGCTGCACTTACGTTAAGGTCGCCCAAGGCCGCCTTTCGGCCCTTGAAACCCTCTTTGATGGCTTCCGAGACAATGTTGAAGTCGTAATCGATCAACGCTGTTGAGGCTCCGAAAGCCACGGTGTTCGTCATTACCTGATATTTGCTGAGTTCATGTTCGTGACCCGTCTCCTTCAAAGAACTAATTAGAACATCCAGGTATGGAACTGGATAGAGGTTTACGTCCGGTCGCCCGATATCCTCAGGTTTCAACCTCAAGGCTGCGTCGTATACTATTCCGCCGCCTGGGCTTACCTCATTCTTATGTCCACTGTGAGTTGGGAATTCTTTGTGAATGTCACCGAACAACGTTTCCTTATCCAGCGCTACCAAAAGGTCAATCCAATCAACGTGAGATCGAATATCCCGCTCGGACGTACGCACTCGGTAGTAGCTGTGTTCGCCCTTAATGTTTGAATGGTACTCAATATTGGCGAATACATGCAGTCCTCCACGCGCGCAAGCTTTTGCAAATGTTTCGGCAACAGAGTTAATGCCGCCGCCTTGCGGACCACCGATAACCCAAGTTAGATTGTTTTCTTCAGGCAATTCTCATACCTTCCGTTAGCGTTGCTCCATCCGACCCCGCTATTAGGTTTACGAGACCTAAAACCACTACCTCGAATACTTCTGGGTAACGGTTCATTTGGCTCTGATATGACATACATCAACTGCCGGTTAGACATCGCCTATAGCCTGTAGGACAACATCTCGTCGTGACCTGGGTCCGTCCAACTCGACGAAGAAAATATTTTGCCAAGTCCCTCGGATGATTTTGTGGTTCATGATCGGAAAGGTCTTCGCATGTCCTAGGAACGCTGATGCGAGATGCGAATCAGCATTATCATCTATTGCGTTATGGGAGTACGCCGCAGATTTTGGGAACAACGTTTCAATTTTGTGCAGCAAATCATCAAGTAACCCTGTCTCATGTTCATTCGCGATTATCGCAGCTGTTGCATGAGGGACGCTGACCATGCAAATTCCATCTCTTACACCCGACTCGCGTACAAATAATTCCACATCAGACGTAAGATCGATTAACTGCCTTCTTCCCGAGGATTTCAGAGTCAGCACTTTGTTTACAACCACCAACCCATCACACATCCCTCGGCACCAAGACGACTAAGTCAGCGATAATCATACCGAAATCGACAAATACGCAGCATGAGAATGGAAGGGTTAGGCAAACGACCCGACAGGTAACTCTACGTAAGAAAACATTGCTCGACTAGGAGGTGACAGATGCTTGGCACAGGATGAGAGCTCTTCCGGCGCGAAGGAGCCGATGCACGCAAGGGAACCTATCCCACCAGATACAATTTTGATCGGTAAGAAACCGATTATGGCTTACGCGACAGCGATAATGATGCATTTGCAGACCGGAGCGAAGACACTTACAGTAAAGGCGAGAGGACGAGCCATTAGCACGGCAGTCGATGTTGTTGAAGTCACCCGCAGAAGATTCTTCGCTGGAAAACTGGCAATCAGGGAGATCAGCATCGGCACTCAGGTAATAGGTGAAGCCGGAGACTCAAGGAACGTTTCGACAATCGAAATCAAACTGGAGAAGACCGGTTAAACCGCATCGCGCGGCACTCCGATTGGCGTAACCCCCCCAGCTTTTGTTTACATCTGGGTATTCTCAGGTCGAATTCCGAAGGTTAGTCGGTTCGCTGAAGGGTTTTTGGTAATCAACGAACTCAACACTTAGGATTAGTGTTTCCAACGAGCGTATTCTTCCCTACACTGCGTGGAATCAGAATAGCGAGCTCTTCGAGATCGTCAATGATGATTGTGAGAAATCGGTTTCGATGACTCACCTATTCTTGACAGTTTTCTTTAATGAAATTTGAATAGTATTCGTTCGAGTACGCAGAACAAACACCGGGAATTGTTGCAAGCACAAAAGTGGAGAATGAACGAATGGACCACAGTTTCCTAAACGACTGGGATACAGAGTCAAGAGAGCCAGTAATCTCGAAAGTTGGAGCTCATTTCCACCATAAGGTATCAACGAAAGAACAAGTTTCTTCGGCGCTCTACAGGCTCAAAACTCAACAAAACAAACTGGAATCAGCAGCTGTTAGAATGCAGCAACATGACAAGGAAATTTTCAATAAATGTGTCAGTTCCCAACTCACCCATGATACTGCACGAGCAGCAATGTACGCGAACGAGTGCGCAGAAGTGCGAAAGATGGCGAAAGTGACTTTACAATGCCAAATGGCGCTTGAACAGGTATCACTTCGACTAGAAACGATCGAAGAGTTCGGCGACGTCGCTCGAATGATGCTTCCCGTAGCCAACGTGGTGCACTCGATCAAGAACCAGATCTCAGGCGTAATGCCTGAAGTTGGCTTTGAACTTGGCCAAATTGGCGAAGTACTCAGCGGCGTAGTAGACGACACAGGTGAAGTCACAGGATCTGCATATGATACCGCCGCTCCCACCGAGGAAGCCAACAGAATTCTAGGAGAGGCCAGCACGATCGCTGACCAACACATCAGAGACAAATTCCCGGAACTGCCAACCCAGAGAATAGGTGAACACGGAATCTCACAATAGGATAGGGTTAGGATGAGTATCACTGTAGAAGAAATCGGCAAGTACCTCGGGCAATCGGTTCAAGATATGATGGGCCGACCTACAGGAAAACTGGTCGGTCTTACAGCCGACGTCAAGAATGACGTCCAATCTATTCAAATAGCCCGAACTGAGGGCGACGTCACTGAACACGCAATCAACTTCGTTAGGATCATTGACGGACATCCTATTCTCCTACAAGCGTGGCGCATCGAGGCCGAGGATCTGAAGAAAGAACATGACATCATAAAACGCAGACGACAAGCAATTGACTTACTACTCAAGGACGGAGACATCGACCAATCCGAGTACAATCAGTTACGCAGTGGCTACGAGGACATCCACAAAGACATCATTACAAAACGTGACAGCCTTGTAGAGACATTGACAAACACTGAAACGAAACTGGACCAACAGATCAAGGACCTAGAAACCGCATTAACCAATAACAAAATGCTCTACACAGTTGCCGAAATCGACGCAAGCACATATCAGACAGTAACGGAATCCGTACGAGCAGGCCTAGAAATTTCAAGGAAAGAAAGAAAGGACCTAGATAACACCCGCGAATCTCTGCACGACATAGGCTCGCTAGAAACTCCACAGATACCGAATCAATCCTCGGCCCCGAATTACATCCCTGACGTCGTCGTAATCAAAATGCGCGAATCAGCTTAAGCAACGGGGATGTGACTGCCTTCTCTATCTTCAGGAGAGTTGAAGACAAACTGCACCCTGTGCCCTTGAAGGAGCGAATCGTACACGCTTCATTCAGGCTTCACGCACAGCTAGAGAAACTAGACCACATGTACGCTAAACTCCACCAACGAGATACTGACCTTTTTCAACGGTGCGTTGGGGCCCAGGCTTCAAACGACCCCGGACACGCGAAAATTTACGCTAACGAGTGTGCGGAAATCCGGAAGATTGCAAAAGTGGTACTCTCAAGCCAACTTGCGCTTGAGAGAGTAATCCTCCGACTGGAAACGGTTGGGGAATTCAGTGAGGTCATGGTGGAAATAAGTCCACTCATGTCCATTGTGAAGGAAACAAAATCGAAGATCTCTGGCATAGTTCCGCAGGTTGCGACAGAGCTCGACGAAGTGAACAACCTGCTCGGAGATTTGACGGATGAGGCTGGCGACGTCTCGACTAATAATTTCACGATAGAGACTAACGATGACGAAGCGAGGAAGGTCCTTGAGGAAACCGGCCTAATTGCGGAGCAAAAAGTTCGTGACCATTTCCCCGACCTATCAGCAATCGAATCCAGTCCACCAGCAAAGATGGATGCCATTCCGGAATTCGCAACAACGATTCCCGATATGGAGGCTGGAATCGAAGATAGAGTCTACGATTATGCACGGAAACACAACGGTGAGCTGAGCATACATTCTTGTGCACAAGATATTGGTAAATCTCCTGAAGAAGTGAAAACCGCTATTCAAAGGCTGAGGGACACAGGGAAGGTCGCACTCGAATAGCCGAGCGAAGTGATCGTCTCATGCAGGTCTCGGCATCTCAAGAACTCGAACTAATGGCAGCTAAGTTTGCGAACGAAGCTGTACAGTTTGATAGGCAAGGCGTGCGGTCTAATGCCATCTCACGTTACGAACGCACTACTGAGATTCTGCTGAAACTATGCAGCCTGTATCCCGAGGCCCCCCAAAATAAGCTCTACATGCAACAAGTTGAGAACTGCAAGCGTAGAGTGAAGGAGCTCAAAAACGGAGACGTTCCGCTAGACGAGAGAGATAGCTCCCAAGCTAAGATTCAACCAAAGCTAGAACAATTGATACTTACTGAGAAGCCGGATGTAAAGTGGAGCGAAATAGCGAACTTACACGACGCTAAGAAAGCAATAGAAGAATCAATAGTCTTCCCGTTACGACGCGCCGACCTCTTTCCACTCGGTTGGCCAAGAGGAATTCTGTTCTTCGGACCGCCGGGTTGTGGCAAGACACTACTAGCCGCAGCGATAGCTACCGAGATTGACGCTGTATTCTACAGTGTAGACGCCCCGGCAATAATGTCAAAGTGGTTGGGTGAATCTGAAAAGAACGTGTCGGGTCTTTTCGCGTCCGCTCATAGAAGCGCCGCTGATGGTCACCCAGTAATCATATTCATTGACGAAGTAGATTCGCTCGTGGGAATCAGAGGCGACGAGGTAGGGGGCGAAGTTAGAACCCGAAACCAGTTCCTTCAGGAAATGGATAGCATCCTCGACAAAAAGAACCCGAGCCATGTCTACATTATAGGTGCAACAAACAAGCCCTGGGCTCTAGACGATCCGTTCATTCGCAGATTCCAGAAACGAATCTACGTTCCTTTGCCAGGTCCAGAAGCGAGGCGGGAAATGTTCGACATTTACGCTAAGAACCTGAAGCTTGCCAGAGATGTTGATCGGGAACTTGTCGTCGAGAAGACGAACGGGTATTCAGGGAGCGATTTGCGTGATATATTCCAGGGAGCTCAGACTCGGGTCGTCCGAGAGTTTTTCGAAAATGATGCTCTCGGAACTAAAGGTCAGGCCCGTCACATAACGATGGACGACTTTAGGGAGATCCTAATGAGACGCAAGCCAAGTGTCTCACCGCAAATGCTCGGTTTGTATGATAAGTGGTTTGAAACTTACAAAGCGCTTTGAGGAGAAAATAAAGAATGTTAGATGCAATAGACTACAAGATCTTGGCGGAACTGGTCGACAATTCGAAGTCGTCGTTCGCTGAGATTGGCCGCAAGTTGAGCCTTCACCCAAACGTAGTAGCCTACAGAGTGAACAAGCTCGAAAGAAGTGGCGTAATCAAGGATTACACCGCTGGCTTAGATCTTGAGAAACTAGGAGTCGCCGAACAGATTCTCGTAGGGGCAAGCTTTCCACGCGAGGCTGGCCGCGACGACATAATCGACAAGATCGCAGCCATCCCGCAAACAGTCAAAGTTGTGAGCTCTCTCGGTGAACCTGAAAGCCTTGTTTTCCTAGTCGGAAAGAACAAGACCGAGATAGAGAAATTGATGACCAAACTCAGGTCCTTGGACATTAAAATTCAGTACACGGGTTCGATAATACGAACCTTTGAGGAAGGCAGACTGGGGAACTTCCTCAAAATTCTCGCTCGTGAACACGAGACAGCGGAAATTCAGAACAGAACATTATGAAGGGGTGATAGATAGAATGTTCAAAGAAAGAACACCATTATCCAAGAAGATTAGGGAGGCTATACGACCCACACCAATGAAGAGACGCATAAGCGAATGCCTCTTCAAACTGAAGATGCAAGAACGAAAACTTGAGAGAACCTCATACCACATGCAACAACACGACCAAGCACTCTACGGCAAGTGCGTCCTTGCAGTCCAGGGCAAGAACACCGAACTCGCATCCATGTACGCCAACGAATGCGCAGAGCTAAGGAAGATGGCTAAGGTAGTATTACACAGCGAACTCGCATTAGAGCAAGTAACTCTTAGACTGGAAACCGTGAACGAATTCGGCCAGGTCGCATACACCATGCTACCAGTCGTCGGTGTCGTGAGGACTTTGAAAACACAATTGGAAGGAGTACTACCTGAAGTTTCAATGGAACTATCACAGGTAAACGAAACATTAGAAGGGCTAACAGTGGAAGTCGGCGAGGCAACTGAAAACACCTTCGACATGTCGGCTTCAAGTGGAGAATCGCAGAAAATACTTCAGGAAGCAAATTTCGTTGCCGAGCAAAAGATGAAGGAGAGATTCCCGGAGCTCCCGCCAATACCTACCAGCGAAGCACGCGTCTAACTTTACTTCAGAAACTCCTCCCTTTCGCCCTTTTCTATTATTTTTCGGGTACCGAACTTATGACGGTATTCTCTGAAACGGAAACATGAAGATGAAAATGTAGACTACCACAGCCAAGTAGAAAATCACTACGATCTTTGGGAGCTTGGTATCGGCTATCATATACGCGATCGCAGCGCAGATGGCCGGCACGGCGGGGAGGAAGTAGAATAGGTATGTAACTCGTTGTCCAAAGATTACTGCGGGGTAGAAGGGAAGGTAGGTTAAGGAAAACAATGCTATTGCGACAAGGCTAAGGTCGTCGCGTCTTTGATAGTAGTTGTAGGAGCAATACAGTAGAGCAGGAATCGTCAAGAACGAGATTGCTGGGTTCATGGCGCCGAGGAAGCTCACTGAAACGTAACTGCTGCTCGTTCCTCCAGAGCTTTGTTGAACGCTTACCCTCAGGTATGGAATGGTAAGTTGATTCAATAGCCACTGCCACGGGCAACTCACGATTCCGCTTGGGCAGGATGAGGTGAGTGCTGCTGAGTAATCGAGTATGTATTTGATGTGATCGAGGGGATTGGAGAAACCGACGAAGTATCGGTCCATTATTGTCAGTAGAATGATGAAGACGATAGCGTATGTCGCGGTGTATTTCTCAAACCAGGAGAAGAAATCTCCCCACTTCTTTCTCTTCGTCGGATCATTCACGAATCTGACCAAGTGGATGCCGATAATCAGCGCAAACCCCGCGAGTCCTGTTTCCTTGCTCAACGCGCTTAGTACCATTCCTACTGCGCTGAGGTACGGGTGACCCGCAAAATACCAGTAGATGCCCAGCAGCATGAATCCTACGGCAAAGATATCCAAGACCGCGATTCTGCTGTGAACGAAAGCCAAGTTATCGAAGGAGAAGAGGAATACGGAAATTATTGGGATGGCCTCTTGCTTCGATACCTTCTTCATTAGAAGGTAGAGTGCCAGAATCGATATCGAGCCGAAGATTACGCTGGGAATCCGCCACCCAAATCCATTGTTGCCTATAATCGACATTGAGAGAGCAATCAACAACTTGGCCAATGGCATATGTTCGTGGTTAGGGTCGAGGCCTTGTGGAACGTTGACGTAGGGTGGCTGTCCGTTTGCCCCTACACTTTGAGGGATGTGCAAAATGACTCGGGCGACGTTTACGTAGTACCATTCATCGAAGACCAAGGATCCTGGTGGTCTATCCAACCATATGACACGTAAGATGATATCGACGATGAAGAGAATTAGGAAGAGACGGTCGTAGAAGTTGCCTAGGCTCAGGTCTAGGTGGAGATAGCTTCTGATGTCGGGCCAAGTGATTTTTGGAGAGGATTTAATGGACAATCGTCTACATCCTTTCGCTTAGCTTGATTCCGAGCAGCTCCATTGAGTTCCGAAGCACGACTTGGATTGAGGCGACTAGGGCGGCTCTCGCATTCTTAACTTGCTCGTCTGCGTGTATAACATCTACCTTTTCGTAGTATTCATGAAACTTTTCAGCGACGGCACTGGCGTACGTAGCCAACTCTTCTGGTTTCAACTGGTCTGCTGCTTCACAGAAGGCTTCCGGGAGTTGGGCTATCTTGAAAAGTAGAATGTGTTCGAGTGGGTGAGTGAGAAGGGAACAATCGGGATTGTTTGGTGCCTTCCCTAGCTTTCTCAGAATGCTCCCTGCTCTTGTATATGCGTAGTTTATGAACGGTGCACTGTTCCGCTCTAGGCTGAGAACCCGATCCCATGTGAAAGTCAGGTTCTTCACGCTATTGACACTGAGCATTGCAAACTTAATCGCACCGTAAGCTATGTTGCGTATTATGAGCTGAGTCTCCTCAGAACCCATTTCTTGTTTTCTTTCCGCTAGGGTTTGATCAACTCTGACCTTGGCTTGATCGACCACTTCGTCGAGAGTGATGAAATGTGCTCTTCTCTTGGACATTTTCACACCTGGCAATTCGACGAGGCCGTAAGCAAAGTGAATCATGTTGAATGCTGCCTCCTTCTCTCCGAGTGCGTAGAGGGCAAGGCGAATCTGAAGTTGGGGTAGGGTCTGCTCACTCGCAATGACGTTGATGACTCGGTCAGAGTCCTTGAATTTGACTAGGGAGTAGGCTATGTCGCGTGTGGGGTAGAGGGTTGTTCCGTCGCTTCTTACTAGGGTTAGGTGTGGAACCTCGTAGTTGGGGGAGAGCCCAAACTGTTCCCTGAGATCATAAGCCTCCACAATCGCGTTTGGATCCAAAACCAGTGAAGCACCCTCTGGCTTGGTGAAGGGCAGTTGTGTCAGTTTGCTCAATGTCTTCTTCACCAAACCGTCCCAGAGGAGCTGGCTCTCCCAGTCCCATTTGTCGAAGTCTATGTCGATCTCGTGCAGAGACGTCTTGATTCCTTCGAGGCATCGTTCGACCATTGTTCGAATAAGGTTGGTAGTTTCTTTGTCATTTTCCTCATACTTGCGGCCCAACTCCTGAATTGCCTTCTCCGGGTCAGCCTCGACCTGAACCGCCTTCACAACCTTCCCCAACAGTTCTTTGTTTATGGATTCGAGTTCGGCTGCGATGCCGACCCATTCGTCGAGATTAGTCTGAAGCTTCGCCCTTTCGTCGGTTTGGTCTGGTCTAAGTGTTTTCAGTTTGCGTTTGGTGGTTTCGATTTGGACGGCGCAGTTTGTGCATGCGTAGAGGCGTCCGAACCAGTGGTCCGCCTTCCCTTGGGGTTCGGGTCGGTTTATGAGGTGGTAGCCGTAGGCTAGAATCGAGACCTGTCTTCCAACATCATCCACATAGAACCGTCTGATCACAGAGTGCCCTCTAGCCTTGCATAAGCGTGCCAATGCGTCGCCGAGGATTGAGTTTCGTGCCGTCGCCATCGTTACAGGCCCAGCAGGGTTTGAGCTTGTGTGTTCAACCGAGACTCTTCGCGGTTCAGCAATTTTCACTAATCCGTAGGTTTCGTTCTCGACGGAGACAGGGTCGAGGATCAACGGTCCCGCCTTGGCATAGTTTAGCCGGAAGTTGATGTAACCCGAAGCATCCTCCACCGCTGCGATCAAAGACCTCTCATTCAGTTTGATCGCGCCACGAATTTTGCGAGCAACATCTTGAGGTGCAAGCCCCTCCTTACGCGCGATCTCGTGCGCAACCGATGAGGCCAATTCCCCGAACTCCAGCGACCCCGGGACCGTGAGCCGCCGCTGTCCCCCAGATGCTTCCGGGTAGGTAGTCGACAACGCGGCGTCCAGAGCTTCCATACACTCCGCTCTGAACTGCTGTAAGACGATAGGCAAAGCGACCAACTTTCCGAGTTAATCTGCTGACCCAACAGCGTACGTTTATTTGCTTAAAATTCGTTCGCTGACGAAGTCTGAGTACGCACCGGACGATTTTCTTGTCCTCGGATTATTTGTGAAATATCCAGTTGAGATTAGGTTTGAGATGGTTCTAAATCCCCACTCTTATACAGTCTGAAACCGTCTTTCATCAGAGGGCGGGTAGCCTAGCCTGGATAGGGCACAGGCCAGCAGCTACATCTCGTTTTAATCCTGTAGCTCGGGCGAGGTCGGAACTGAATTCTTTCAGTCATTGCATCCTCACAGCTCTGCACGTGAAGCTGTGGTTGCTTTGGATTAAAAAATTGTAGAGGTTGTATGGGTTAGGTAAGGTTTCTAAGAAATTTTAATGGAAAGTTATAGGTTTAGTTGGGTTTCGACCATAACGAATCTGACGCAAGCAAATTAGCATACCAAGTAGGCAGAGGTGTGAGAGCAGCTAGTTGTACTGCATCGGGTGTGACAATCTCCGCACAATGATGTAATGTACTTCTGGGGTGGGTAGGTTTACACGGTTAACTCGATTTACACTTACGGGAGGCTGTTGGACATTGTACTTATAGTGCGGGACTCTTCTACTGGCGTAACTGTGTTCCCCCCGCTCAAAGTGCATCTTTGATCAGGAGTTCCGAGCACATGTCGTGGACATTAATGACTATGACTTCAGCATCTACTCTGTTGTAATTTATCCTATAACATCGGTGGATGAGTACAGGTTCTACTTCATGCGCTAGGTCAACTTGCTGACTTTTTGGACTTTGATGACTGTCTTTTCCACAAGTTCGGTCGGTGGTATCCAGTGTTCAACTTGATTGTGGGGCAACCCGTGATATGAATATTAGTTGAGGATTACTACTAGTATTTTTTATGGTTATAGGGTTTTGGATGAATCGACGTAGAACGAGAAATCGCGAATATGGTTCTCACGGTTCTATCACTTGGAATCGGCCCAACGATTAGGTTAATCGTGTACATCGGTGGAACGCTTAAGAGGAATGAATGAGTTCTCTTTCGAGTTTCGGTTGGCATGCAGAAGAAACCCACATTAATCGGTGGCAGCAATCGCAGTCGTTATTTTAGTTGTCTCGTTGAATATTGGAAACGTCTACGCTGTAACTCTTAACTGAACCAAATCCCGTAAACGAAGGCGTGGATGTACAGATTTCGGGAACTGGGTGGCCGAGCGGTGTTATCATCGACGTGATTGGTGGCCCAAATCTCTCTGCCTCTTCTGATGGAAGTGGAAACTTCGGTTCCGTCACGATGACCGACTGGGAGTTTAACGGTGGGAGGATATGATATCTCGGTTACGGATACTGCTAATCCAGCGATTACTCAAGTGGTAACTCTGACGGTTGACCCCGCAGCCACAACAACAACCACTAGTGCGCCGCTTATCCCCGAATACCCTTACGGTCTAACATTGCTTGCAATCTTATTGGTTATAGGATATGGAGTAGTTAGGCGTAGAATTAATTACTGAATTATGATTGGGCTTTCAGCCCAACCGTTTTAGTTGTGGTCGTTTCGGGTTTTGCGTCTGATTACGCCGAATGCGATTATCATGAGGATTGCTAGGATTGGTAGGCCGAGTGGGTATTCTGGGATTCGGTGGAGAGGTCGTCGTTGTGAGACCCGTCGTTGTTGTGGTTACCGTTGGAGGGTTGAGTGCTAAACCCGCCTCAGCCCAGAGGACGAAGAGATCATTACTGACTACTGAGTGTTGCAGGGAAAGTAGTAGGCGAAGAGACGCCTGAAGTAGCATACTCAGCCGCAGAGATACCACCACCGGCCGAAACCAACGTAAACCCGCCCCCATTCGAATAGGTGCATACTTCGAACGAGGTCATCGACAACCGGTTGATATCATTCAAAGCAGAAACGCTCCGGTCTGGAATGCGACCGAGCTCGTAGAAAATGAAGTACCAGTATCCGTAGAATTGGTACCCGTACCGATGCCCGTTCCTGCCCCCGCAGTCGTCACTCCCGAAACCTCAAAAATGTAAATGGCAACCGCTTCGCCGCACTGGGGAGCACATGAGAGACTAAATGTCGCAGATACCATATCCGCTCCACTAGAAGCGAGGGTCGCTGTCCAGATAGCCGCCGCACTGCTACTTCCTGTCTGTCCATTAGTTTCCACAACTGCTTGAGAGTACGATGAAACCAACGAATCACTAACAGATAAACCAAACTCACCGGCAGCATAATCGCAAGCCTACGGCTACCACATCTCCGCTTACAACGTTGCTTGAGAAAGAAACCGAGATGGTGAAAGGATTAGTGGCGAAGGCGCCTTCATTATTGTTCTGTTGGACTAGGGTTGACGTGGCGTGAACAGGCAACGGCTCCAAAACCAACAGAAACATGAAGATAACTACTAGTAGCCCAAGCCCAGCCGTCACACGTTTCAAGAGCACAAACCCTACTGCAGAGCTTGATTCCTGAACCTAATATGACTTATTTCCGTTCATCAACAGCTACGAGTAGGAACATCAACGTTCCGTTAATGAACTCCGAACCCTGCCTCAATCAACTCGGTTGTTCTATTTCCTCTTCCGGAGGTACCATTCCTCGCCGTCTTGCCCCATCAACTCGAACCCCTCTTCGAGGAGCTTAACCCTGGTAGCTTTGTCAGGTGCTATCTTCACAATGAAATCGTCGTCCTCTCGGAGTATCAGGGAAACGTACCGCATCGTGTTGTTGATTGACTTGTGGCCGAGAACCTGTTTAACGTGAATGATGTCTCGGGTTCGATAGTATTCCATGCTTCCCTTGTAATGTCTCAAGGTGCGGAAGCTGATTAAATTGATTCTCGGATTCCCTAACCTTTTGGTTACTATTCTTCTGCCTCGTTGAAAGTTGCGGGTGAAGTAGGTTAGATCCCTAATCGAGTCCACGTCGTCTCGGTGAAAGACGAATTTCCTGTCCTTATGGGCGAGGCCCCCTAGTTTCTGGATTAGAGCCTGGCTAACCTTAACTTGCCTACCGAGGCTACCTTTCTCAGGCGTCAGTGTTACTACTCTCTGCTCGAAATCTACCTGATGCCATTGCAGTTGCCAGGCTTCGCCACTTCGGGCGCCACAATCCTTGAGCAAGTGAACGAATGTCCCAATCGTCGGGTTGCCTAGCCCGTTGATTAAAGCGTCTACTTCATCAGTGTGAGGAATCCAAGGTAAACTTTCAACCTGTTGATAGTAAGGCCGGTTCCACTGTGTTCCGTTGAACCGATAAAACCGGTCTAAAACCTCGCAGATATGCTGCTTACCGCCAACATTCCAACTAGCATTACCAATGAATCGCTTGATTGATTCGGGTTCTAGGATTGAAACGTGTTTATCGAGGCGTCTTAGTCTCTTCACGTCGTTATAGACGGTATGAATTAAGTACCCTTCCTTCGTAGCCATAACCCGTAGTTAATTATCTCAGATTCATGTCTGGATAGCATTCGTTGGGCGGGTAGCCTAGCCTGGATAGGGCACAGGCCTCCGGAGCCTGAGGTCGGGGGTTCGAATCCCTCCCCGCCCGCCACACGTTCAACCATAACAAAAATCCCCGGCTGAACCTGCAATAATGTTAAGCCACTTCGAACGTCACCACCCACCGTGCCGGAAGCTAACAAGGCCGCAGGATTGTGAGATACCTCAAGGATACTATCCGATAGCATGGTAGCCAATCGGCCTGAAGATCTTTTCCATTGAAACATTCTAGTAAGCGATAACTCCGCAATGCTCACGTTTACTGTTCCGAGTTGTAATCTGATATCGAGAGTCGAACGAGGTCTTATTACCTGCCAAAACATGACCTACTGTCGGGTTCTTTTCATGAGATTTGGAACGGCTTGGGTAAAGTATGCCTTGCTTGTGGCAACCGTCTTAGCCTTAGCAACACCCATAATCGTTAACGCTAGCCCATGCCCTCCAATTACCATCATAACTGTCCCTGGAACAACAGAGACTTTCACTGGAACAATAACAGAGACTTTCACTGTAACAACAACGACAACAGCTACTATCCCTGGAACAACAATTACCGTCAATTACTCAACACTTGCTGTGACTTCGGGAACCACAGTGACAACTACGACCACGCAGGTCCCTGGGTTGAGCGCCGTCTCCATAATCAGTTCTACTGAAGTAACGTCGAGCACTACAACGTGCTCAACGGATACCAATAGTGTCCCTGCAACTTTCGTCGTCTTTGGGCTTACGACAGTGATTATTCTTGGAGTGCCGTTGGCTATTCCTGAATACCCCTTCGGCCTAGCGGTACTAGCAATTTTCGTGATAATTGCATACGGCGTGATAAGACGCAAGACTCGATACGACTACTCCTAACTCCGTTTGGGCCGAATGGCCCAATTATAATTTAGTAATTAATTCTACGCCTAACTACTCCATATCCTATAACCAATAAGGTTGCTAGCAACGGTAGGCCGTAGGGGTATTCGGGTATAGGTGGCGCACTGGTTGTTGTGGTTGTAGGTAATTGAGTGAAAGTGGCTCCGATAATAATCGTAAACCCACCGAGAGCTGGCATCACAAGATTACACGGATTGCTCGTGGGACCTCCGATACAGGGAACGACGACGTCCCCCGCCATTGACCACGATGAAAACTGCCAACCAACGCTAGGTATGGCAGTCACCGTAATTATATCCCCACCCGCCTCCATGCAACCGCTAGGGCTTGGGCAGTTCGGCGATACAGAACCCGATCCCGCATCGACACGTGTAATCAGAGTATCCGTAGGGGCTTGGGCGCGTGCTGGCTTTAAGCCAACCAAGATCAGGGTTAAAACCAGAAGAAACAAAACAAAAACATGACTGCTCCGCAAAACCAACTAAACCGGACATAACCCCTTTCAAAGGCACTTAAGCGTTTGCAGAATTCCCGTCCATGCGAGCGAGATTGAAATTGCAAACAGATCCTGTGTACGACAACGATTGAAGATTTAGAGGTTGATAGATTGACGTCGAATATACGATGTAGAACACGTCAGACAACGGGTCTAAACCATAGACGCTTTGGACGTTGCTGATTGTCACTTCGAATGAGTTAGTGTGATTGTCTGGGATAACATAGAATGCCCATGCGGACGAATCCTTTGGATGTATTAGCAGGCGTGCTGTGGCGGAGGTACCGAATGTCCCCTGTTGACTGCTCGCGAGTGTTGCATTAATTGCTGACAATGTTATGTCTGTTACGAGCGTTGTACTCCCCACGTTGTCAACTGACACTTGGACCATCAACGGTGGCGTCGGTCCAACGACACCACAATAATCGTAGTTAGCCTGGGTCAGCAATTCATACCTGAGTTGTGGTCTTACCGTCCAACCCCACCCATAGCCGCCTAAAATGGCAATCAGCACGCCGACAACGATGACTTTCTGGCTATTATTCATGAATTAACGTTCTCACCGGGTTCAGACCGTTGCTTTACCCATGACGCGTGTTTTTTTGCGTTAAGGTCCAGGAAAAGCAGTGTCTCTTGAGGGGCGTGAACGATTGGATTAGGTGAGTCAATGACCAGCGAATTGTCAGTTATTTCGGAGATGGTTATGGGAGTTGTTTGCATGCCAATAGTTGCGTGAAAGCTGCCTTCTCTGACTCCTTCAGCGTAGAAGGCGCTTTTCTGGAACTTGACTTTCAGTTTCGGATCGACTTTTACGTCACGAGAGGTTGTGAGGACTGAACCTCTTCCCAATTCATCTATCGTTGCACCTTTTATCGCTAGGCCAACTCTTGTCCCTGCCTCAGCTGTTTCCCAGTCCTCATCCTGAATCTGTATAGACCGAACGATCACCTCTTTGTTGGCCGGGAGGAGATTGAGTTTGTCATACTTTCTAACGGTCCCCTGCTTTACGAAGCCAAGTACAACCTCCCCGACGCCTTTGACGCTGAATGAATGATCCACGACGACTACTGGCGGCGCAACATTATCCCGTTTGGGAGTAAATGCTTTCAGGAGGTCGAGGAGTCGGCCTGGGTTGTTCTGCTCTACCTTGAACGCATTCATTGCCGTGCTTTTTGTTATGGCAGTTATTTGGTCAGGTGTTGCGTAGGTGGTGGTGATGGAGATTCCTTCCTTGACTCCCATTAGGTCGAGCATTAGAATCGTTTCACCTAATTCTCGTGTCATTTGGGAGAAAACGACTACGGCGATGTCGATCGTTGAGATGATTTGGCTCTTTGCTGAAAGTTTGTCGGCTACGGGCGACATCAAGGTGAAGATGTAATCATCCATCTTCCTGTTGGACATGACAATATCACTCTCGGTCGCCTTCTTTCCTAATTCGCGGTTTAGAGCTTCATCGTGAAATACTCCGACAGTGAGATGATGCATACCGTCAGCAACTCGTTTCTACCATATCAACTTCAGGCCAGTGATAGGACCGCTACTGATGCGACAAATGGAATCCTAATACCTGTGACGGGAATAGTCGCCTGAAGATCGTGAAGAGTTTGGATCCAGTCTTAATCGGGGAAAGCGCGGCTGTAGCTACCTCGTTCCTCTGGACAGTGAGCTCGATCTTCTTCACATCAGCTGGCAAGAGAATGGGTTGGCTCACCGTCAACGCGTATCGAACAGTAATGGCGATCGCCTTCCTCGCGGTCACACACGTGATCCTTCTAGGAACCTTGGTGCCACCTGCCAATACAGCGCAGTGGTTTTGGATGGGATTGAGCGGAATCGTTGGGTTGAGTATAGGGGATTCAGGGCTATTTGCCGCCTACCTCGCTATTGGTCCCAGGCGATCGCTTCTGCTGATGGCTTTGGCCCCGATATTTGCCGCGGTCGGGGCCTATCTAATGCTCGGAGAAACCATTCGCTCATTGGCGATCGTTGGCATGGTAATCACTTTGTTTGGCGTTGTCATAGTGATACTTGAGTCTGAGGAACACTCGGGTGAGGCCAGGATATCGAGCAAGCGAAGGGTTTCGGGTGTATTGTTTGGGTTGGTTGCAGCCATAGGGCAAGGAATTGGATTGGTACTGGCGAAGAAAGGAATTGACCTGACCAGTAGCGTCCCTTTGAACCCCTTGTCCGCGACACTAATGCGCCTCCTCTTCGGGGGGTTGTTTATTTGGATCATAGCTCTAGCCGCGGGAAGAATGCCTCAACTCCTCAAGTCGATGAGAGATCGGGATGGCATGTTGAATACAGCTGCCGCCTCTTTTGTCGGTCCGTACCTCGGCATTACATTCTCAATGGTTGCAGTAACATTTACCGAGACCGGGGTAGCGCAGACACTTCTCTCTCTAATGCCTGTAATGATAATCCCGGTGGTGTGGATCTTGTATCGTCAGCGGACAAGTTTGCGAGGAATAGCGGGCGCGGCCGTGGCAGTGTTAGGTGTCGCAATCATATTCCTAAGTTGAAGAAGCTAGTTTTCGTGTAAAAAAGAACCCTTAACTATCCTTTTGCTGGGTTGCGGCTCGGTATGTTTTGCCAAAACGAGTCGCTCTAATCCGTGGAGATGGCACAGGACCTGAGCTCACCGAAGCAACCCTGAAAGTTCTCAAGGCTGTCGATACGGACGTCGAATTCATTGAATGTGATGCGGGGGCCGAGTGGTGGCAAGCCCACGGCGGATCCGTTCTGATTCCCGATTCGAGTTGGAAGATAATTGAATCAGCTGATGCGTGCCTGAAAGGGCCCACTACTACGCCCGCAGGCCCGAAAACGCCACGCAGCGTTGCTGTGAGCATACGTCAAAGGATGAATCTCTACGCGAACATTCGACCGGTTAAGACATTCGAAGGAACCAAACGGCCGCTCGGCGACGTGGAGTTGGTGTGCGTTCGTGAAGCCACCGAGGGGCTATACTCAGGTATTGAGCATAGGCTGTCAAATGACGTCGCGATAGCCTTTCGCAAAATTACACGAGCCCCAAGCGAGAAGCTGTGCCGAACCGCCTTTGAAGAAGCCAAACGCCGCGGCTGGAAACGCACCTACGTAATCACCAAACAGAACATCCTGAAAGAAACCGACGGGCTATTCATGGAGGCAGCTAACGGCGCACACGCAAACTACCCCGAGATAAGCATGGACGAATATTTCATTGATAATTTCGCCCAACAACTCATCAAGAACCCTCAACGCTTCAATCAAAGCGTGATCTTCGGCACTAACCTCTTCATGGACATTATCTCCGAGGAAGTCTCCGCCCTAGTCGCCAGCATAGGCTGCATCTACTCCGCGAACTTTGGCGATGAGTACGCAATGTTCGAACCTGCTCACGGCAGCGCCCCTCAGTACAAAGGCAAGAACAAAGTGAACCCAACAGCCACCGTCCTAGCCGGAGCCTGGATGCTGGATTACTTAGGGGAGAAGAAGAAATCTGAAGTCATCTTCAAAGCAACCCGGGAAGTGATTGCGGAAGGAAAGAAGGTTACATATGACCTAGGCGGGAGCGCAGGCCTTTCAGAAATGTCGGACGCCATTGCTGACCGAGCTCGAAAGAGCCTGTGAAATTTCCATCCGAACGTACGGACCCAACTAGAGTAAGTTCACGCCGGACCCTCTTCTCAGCCCTAATGGTCACTATCCATTCGAGAGGGCGATTAGATTTCAATAATTGTAGCTACAATGTTGATTGGATGGATGGAGTGTACGCAAATACCTATCTGTTGGTGTAATTCATAATAGAATTGATCCATATGGAATCCCCCGAAACCGAAGAAAAAGAATTCTCAGACGAAGAGCTTGAAGAAATAATTGACATGAAAGCCCCTACGGCGTTGATTAAGGAATTCGAGGCGATGGTGAAAGAGAGCCCCCTCCTCGTCACGGGGTTGGTATTTGCATTTGGAATTCTCATAGGGGTCTCGCTCTCATCCGGTCGTAGAAGGCGCTGAAAGCTATTCTTTTATTGATTGTACGTTGAGTTAACGCGTGGTGTAGATTTTGCCGAAAAAGAAAGACCCACCTAGCGAGATCCCACGGTACATGAAGAGCCTTAGGAAAGATGTGGACTACCGACTGACAGATTTGAAGTCGGAGTTGGATGATGTCCAGAAGAGGGCGGCTAAGACGATGAAGGAACGGCCTATGCTCGCCCTTGGAATCGCGTTCATGGTTGGAATGGCATTCGGCATCGCCCTAGCAAAGTCAGGGGACTAGGCGTTCGAATTGCCCGAACCCGAGAAGCCCGCTCTGTCCGAAAAACTCGTGAAGTTAATCCTACGCGAAGCCCTCGGCGGCGTCGCTAAACCTGTGGAACATTTTGTCAAACGTCTGGTCCGCTCTGTTGCCTTGATTCTGGGCGGCATTGTGATAGCTGTGATTGGAATCGCATTCGTTGCAGTAGGGGCGGTGAGGTGGCTCAGCTCCCTAATGCCAACTTGGTTAGCGTGGGCGCTTGTGGGAATAATCCTCCTCCTCATCGGCGTAACCGTTACTTCAACGGCTTACGCTAGTGGACGGAGCTAAAGGCTCCCGACGATTCCAGCATTCGACTTATCGAATCAGAATGTCGCTCAATTACGGTGCGGCATTCTCAGTTGTTAGGAATCGAATAATCTTTCCCGCGCCAAGTTTCTCCGTAACTATCTTCTGTTCCTCCGCGTTCAGGGGTTTGTATTTGAGATGAGTTTCAGTGACGCCGGCGTAGCGGCCTGCGACTAGGTAGGCGCTTGCGTTCTTCTCTTTGTAGATGGTTATGGGTTTGTGAACGGCGGCTGGGTCCGTACCGGCATAAAGATAGCTAATTGCGTCGTCGTACTTCGCCTTGTCTTCAATCTTAAACAGGACCACATTTGTCTCGTCGGGTTTCATGCGAGCTTGACTTGTTTACAGGGGTAAAACTGTTACGGAGTCATCCAAGGCGCTCAGGCAAAGCGCGTCACTTTGCAAGAGGTTTTATGTCCGGTTCACCCATGCTTTGCGTAGGATCGTTAGAAGTTGATTAAGGCAACAGTACAGAAAGCGCTAAACGACCAAACAAGAAAGGAATTCTACTCCCATTATCTCTACCTCTCAATGGCAGCGCATTTCGAATCAATCAACCTGCGAGGGTTCGCCCATTGGATGCGTGTTCAAGCGAAGGAGGAAATGGAACACGCGATGAAATTCTTCGAATACATAATCGAAAGACAAGGGAAAGTGGTCTTAGAGGCAATCGAGGCACCCGCTGCGAAGTGGAGGACGCCTAAGGACATCCTCGGGGATGCCTACAATCATGAAAGAAAGGTCACCGAATCCATTCACAAGATAGTTGACCTTGCTGCGTTAGAGAAAGATTATGCCACCATCATATTCCTCCAGTGGTTCGTGACAGAGCAAGTGGAAGAAGAAGCAAGCGCGAACGAAATTCTTCAAAAACTCCAACTCATCGGAACCGAAACCAGCGCACTCTTCGTTCTGGACGGAGAACTAGGTAAAAGAGCTTCCAAGTAATCAAGCGGACTTTGCCGCGTCTGAAGTTTAGGCTCTTTGCTTCTGATGGTGGGTCAACGATCAGCGCCATCTTTTCGTGCGAACACTTGACAATTTGATTGCCCGCACCATCAGACCCGCAAAACATATGCTATATAGAACGCAATAGCGCAACGTTGGACGTCCATAGCTGGGATGGGGGGTGGTGGTGTAATTTGTGGGGAGAACATGTTACTTTGCTGCGTTTGTCTTGTGTTTGGGTACACGTTAGGCTAGTTTAGTTCAGGATGTTTCTTCGTGTATCGGCAACCGCAGACTGCACAGCGTTGAAATCTTGAGTGAAATTGAAGCAAATGATGACAAACATCACAGCACGATTCTCGATGAGCCGTCCAATGATGTTCATGCAGTTGGTCGTTTGAAGGAAACATCTTAGCTGGTTGACACAACTTACAATAGTGACTCATTGGGTGAAACCAAACCGCAATAGGTGTGTCGGGTTATATGCTTGGAGTGTGTTGGAAGAAAGTATTGCGGTCTTGTGAGACTCGTTGGCATTCAACTTCATTGGGAGCCTCCGACTTTGGGAACCTCGAGTTGCCTGAAACCACTTTGCAGAACCAAGTATTGCATTGGGCCGATCTGAATCACATCTCCGACAGATAAATTCCGAGCAAGGTCCTTCTTCTTGAAAGGAATCCCGAAAGGAGTGGGCTCCAGGCGGAACATGGAGGCGATCATGTCAGGGGTTACGAGGTTCTTGAATTCTGCCTCCCAACCCAAATCGTAGAGGTTCTCAAGCATCCACTTTTGGATCGTTGAAGTTGCTTCTATCTCCGAAGGATCCGGTTTCCCCTTGAGTAGGAAAACTTTGACCTTCATCCGCCGACTCCCCTTGACTCGTGGAATTGATTTTCTTTTCTGGTTCCATAAGTCGCTTGCGTTGGCTGAAGAACTCGATGGCGTGTCTGCCCATCGCACTGCCCCCGCTTAGTCTCCGACTTCCTTTAACGGAAAATTTGGAGCGGGTCAGTTTGTTGCGAACGCTCCGCACTACTACACGCCTGAAGGCGCTGGGTACCTTAGCTAATGCGAATGTACGATCCTAGCGGTACATTCACGTTTTTGGCGTTGCTTGACCATGTGTCTGGTCGCCGGCGACCAACTGTATGGTCAGAAACCAACTCTTGCGACTTTCTTAGCGGTTTTCAGGTTGCTTGGCCACTCGCTGAAGGGTTTGGATCAAGGCGTTCTCTGCCCTCAAATATGTGATCAGACCGAACCACCAAAGAATATAACAACACTAGTTGGAGCCGGGGATGGGAATCATATTACTAGTTCGGTTCCGTAACAATATAAGGCAATACGATTATTGAATTTCCAATGGCAAAGGAGATCAGCCTGAACTTTGGAGAAAGTTTCTCGTCCCCAAAGCTCTAGTCTCGCCTGGTCTAGTACATAGCATTTAGGCAGCCAGTAGTCTTCCAAGATACGTACCGATGCCATCTGCCAATTGCAGTGATTTGATCTCAGTTCCATCCGCTGTACCTTTTTGTGTGTGTGTCAATCCGAAGTTTCAATCCACTTCTTCTGTTGCGCAGCATCGTACGCTGTATCCATGAGGCGGTTCACGACGTAGCCGTCTCGGAAGCTTTCTCGCAGTGTTTGGCCTTTAGCAATGCATTCGACAAAATGTTGCAATTCGTACATGTAGCCTCCGGTTTCAAACTCACGCCAAGTTGGAAACATCCAACCCCTACCCACATCAGCCTTCTCGACGATGTAACCAGAACGACCCTCTGGTGCAGCCGTGAAGAGCCTAATGCCAGTTTCACGGGTGGCGTCAATGAAGATTGCACCGTCACTCCCGTAAACTTCCACTCGAACATCAAATCCACCTTTTGCCGACCAACTGTTTTCACACTGTCCAAGGGACCCGTCTTCGAATTTCAAGAGCACAAGGCTATTGTCCTCGCCCTTTATTTTATGAACGAGAGTTGCTGTCCAAGCTGCAACCTCCGTCGGTTTCTTCTTGTTGACGAGATATCGGACGGCTTCTATAGTGTGGCAACCCATGTCCGATAGCACTCCGCCACCTGCGAGATTGGGATCCCAGAACCAATTGCTGTGTGGTCCAGAATGTGCTTCCCTTGCTCTAATCCATGTGAGCTTACCGATGGCTCCGCTGCTGATGAATTCGAAAGCGACGAGTTATCTGTGGAATGAAAACCTGATTCTCCGCGTAGCAATTGAGAACTCCATGTTTTTCCACAGCGTCAAGCGCCTTTTTCGCTTCGGCCCCATTGCGGGCGAGAGGCTTCTCGCATATAATGTGCTTATGATTTTCAGCTGCCGTTATGATCGTTTGCAGATGGAAATTGTTCGGTATTCC
Organism: Candidatus Bathyarchaeota archaeon; assembly: GCA_963833125.1. GTDB lineage: Archaea > Thermoproteota > Bathyarchaeia > 40CM-2-53-6 > 40CM-2-53-6 > FEN-987. The sequence goes on from CAWHWX010000028.1 coordinate 119,801, forward strand.
GATGTCTACAACATCGACATCCGGATCTCTGCACATCTTCTCTATGGCATCATCACCGTGGTAGACTTTACTTATGTTCCATCGTTTCGCGAACTCCACGGTGTCTTCTATCCCAGCAACAGCAACCACGTTTGCAAGTTTGATTTCCGAGTAGGCAGGCATGTGAAAAGTGTTCTGTACGAAACCTGTTCCCACAATTCCAACATTCACCTTCTGTGACATAGACTTGACTGACCTCTTGTTATTCAGAGATGGCAAGTCCGTTTAAAAGATTCGGCTCCGTAAGGATGAAAACTAGCCAAGCACGATCTGTCAAATCCTCGGGTGATGCTCTAACTCCACCAGTCCATCACGAATACATCGGATCTGTTGTACGCCGGTTCATTTGGTTTGTGCATCGTAACGTAAAGAGTTGATGTGAAGAAGCCTGTCTCTATCATGGTCTTATAGGCTTCGTGGCGTTCCATATTCATTCCAGCTGTAATATTCACCAATCCTTTACTCACAGCGAAGGCCTCGCAGGTTTTCAGGAGTCTTTCGAAATCTGTGTGTTGATTAGATGATGGCTTAACTGCCCCAAATTTCACATAACAGTTTCCACTCCCTGCTTCTGTATACGCGGTCCGCAGTGACAGATAGCAAAACCAGCAAGTTCGGGGCCGTCCCAAAGCAGAATTGTATCGCCTAAAGCCTGATGGTAAACGGATCGTATCTCCGTTGAAAGATCCAAACCGCCGTAAATCGAATTGCTCACACGAAACGTTTGCTCAATACATTCTCGCTTTTCTTCTTTCCCAAGAGCCGAGAAAGTTGAGATCGCGAGTAAGTCTTCGCTTGGCTTAACGGGTTTTGTCATAATTGCAGTTAGGCATCTTGGCCAGAAACCATACTTCTGATAAAGATGAATGTGCTTCGGGCTCTCAGGTTGAGTGACAAGACCAGCTTGCGATATGTGCCACTGTTCAAACAGATCCTCCGCTCTTTCAACCAGACGGGAAGCAACACCTTTACCCCATAGGTGGGGGTGAACAGCCATTCTACCGACAAAACTCACACTACCCCATCTCGTCACAACAACCGTTCCACGAACGGTTCCTTCGGCTTCCGTGACGAGGATAACGCTAGTGCTACCTCTCCATCGGGAAGCTATCATGTCTCTGTCGCCAAAGGTTTCAAGAGGGTTAGTGAGCCCATATTGAGTCCCGAAGGTTAGTCGAAGTAGGCGATCCGCTTCGTCCAGCTCTTCTTCTCTGACTGGTCGAACGAGAATATCCATGACACTCTTTCTATCTGAAGTTCATAAAATCCTTAACGCAAGAGGGCGGAAGTGTTGTGGTGTGAATGCACTGGGACGATAACCTGAGCCCCCCTCTTTGCCTAGTTAATCTTCAGGTACTGTTCTGTCTTAGAAGTAGGCGTCCATTGTCACCGCTCGCCCCGTTTGATAGAATCCAGCGCTCCGAACATCATTGCCAAGCTTCTAATGTTGTCTTGGGCACTGGTCTCCGGTTCCTTATCTTCGACAATGGATCGTGCAAACTCATGTAATGAGTAAGATCTGTCTTCTAGTGGCATGGGTATCAGTTCTGGTTCGAGGGTGGAAGCTCTCTCGGTCATTCCCCGCGTGTATACGCTCTTGAATGTGCGGGTCGGTTCTTGGAGTGTGACGTGAAGTCCGGTTTCGTTCCAGCATATTTCTCCTTCCGAGCCTTCGATGCGCCAATCACCATTCCACGTTGTTTCCCATCCTCGTGAAACCCAGCTGCCAAAGTAATTCACTCGAATATCGTTTTTCATTTCAACCGAGACTTCAACTGTAGGGTTTCCATCAAACCAACTCCATTTCGGCCTCCAGCTCTTCGCGTAGATGCTAACGGGATCTACTCCGAGCAGATACCTCATGAGATCGAAATGGTGAATCACCATCTCAGTGATAATTGGTTCGGGTAGTTTGAGGTAGTATATTCCCGTGAAAGGTGGTGCCTTGTGGAAGTTGACCGTAGCGTACCCCGCTTCACCCACAAACTCATCCTGCACAAGTTTTCTTATTGTTTGCTGGCGAACTCCTATACCTATAATTCTGGCTTACCATTAACTTCAACTTCGTCTTCTCTGCTGCCCGTCTCATTTCCCTCGCAGTTTTCCATCGTATCCGCCAATGGTTTTTCAATTAGGACATGCATGCCAGCATTCAAAGCAGCAATTGCGACTTCCGAATGGTAGTTTGCAGGTACAACTCCTAAGACCGCATCGGCGTCAACCTCTTTCAGTACACGACCAAGATCCGTGTAACACTTTGAACTCGGAATTCCATTCTTAGCGGCGGTTCTCTGCAAATTGGCCTTGGATACATCAACGTAGGCAACAACTTCGAAATCTTCGGATTGTCGAGCTATTGATGCCCAACTCTCACCCCAGCCACCAACTCCAACCTGAATAAGATTCAGCTTAGTCATGGAACAACTCGCATCCGAACGAATGGCGATTCGTTCGTGACCTCAAATCTCGTGAGGAGTTTTGCTCAAAAGTTTTCAGTTAAGTAATTTCAGTAGGTACTCTTTGGTCCGCACTGCCGAGGTATCGCCTTCGCCTTGTTCTAGTTCGGCTGAAAGGTATCCTGAGTAATTGATCTCTCGCAAAGCCTTGACGATTGACTTGAAATCTATGTTCCCCTCTCCCGGTACCAAATGTGCATCTCTAGTTGAGTCATTGTCGTGTATGTGTACGTGTATTATCTTGTCCCTCATCTTCAGCACCGATTTCGGTATGTCTTCCTTCACTACGTGGAGATGCCCTATGTCCAGTAGGAGTTGTAGACCGGGACTGTTGACCTCTCGCAGCATCTTGTCAGCGAGGTCTGAGGTGGAGATCAAGTTGCCTGGTTCTGGTTCCAGACCGATTATTCTCTTGTGGCTCTTCGCATAGTCCCACGCATTCTTCCAGTTCAGCCTTGAGCCAGTTCCATTGATCCCTTTCGTTTGTGCCTTCAATCATTGGGGTTCCTGTTACAATTTCTACCAGAGGTGCTTCGAGGTCTACGGCTAGGTCGACACATTCTTCCACGTGCCGAACTGTCGCTGATCTCACTCTCGGATTTGGATGGGTGAAGTGCCACTGGGGTGTGCCATTGAATGAGGTAATCGCAGCGACTTTCAATCCAAGCGACTTGGCCTCTGATAGTATCTTCTTTTTTTGCGAATTGTCATAATCTTCTGGCAACATGTGCGGACGGTTGGCAACTATTTCGATTGCGTCATAACCCAATTTCGCAGTTCTGTCTATGGCGATTTCAATTGGGTAACGAATGTAAGCGAACGAACTTAAGCAGAGTTTCAAGTCCCTCATCCTGGCTGCTACGGAAGAAGTACGGTCTTAAGGGTTTTCTTCGAATCGAATAGTTGAAACGCTTCAGACGCTTTAGCTAGCGGAAATCGATGTGTGACGGTTTCAGCCAACCGAATTTTCTTTCGGTTAACTAATCGAATCATCTCATCGAAATCGGCAATGTTGAAGTACCACGAACCTCTGATGGTCAAGTCCTTCGTGATGACTTGTTCTACTGGCTTAATTTCTGTTCTGTGCCCCCATCCGACGAACGCTACTTTTCCATGCGGGGCAACACATTCTAACGCTTCACTTTCCGCAATCGCACTACCCGAACAGTCGATTGACTTACTGACAGCCTCGTCACCAAGCATTGAGTTGATCGACTCAACTACATTGACATCTCCCAAGTTCTGCAATGTATAGTCACATCCTAGCTTCTTGACGTGTTGTAGTCGCTCTTTCACTGGATCTATGCCGATTACCGCGGCGCCGAGGGATTTACAAACCATTGCCTCACAAACTCCAATTGGACCCATGCCGAAAATCGCAACATTGTCGAAAGGACCGACTTCCAGTTTTTTTGCAGCGGAGTAGGTTGTTCCCAGGAGATCGGTAGTAAGGCTCCCGTCAATGAAATCCATCCAAGCAGGTATCTTCAAGCAGTTTCTCGCCGGGGTTAACAGAAGCTCAGCATCGGCGCCATTCATGTCAAACCCAAAACATTTCGCCTCCTTACAGAACATCCATTCACCAGCACGACATCCGTTGCAATGATTGCAACTTACGAATGTGTAAACTGCCACTCGATCGCCTACGATTACCGAATCAACGCCTGGCCCCACTTTCTCAACTAACCCGCATCCTTGGTGGCCCGGTATAACAGAACCATGGCCCTTTGTTCCAACCCCAGCATGCTGTCTCCCGTGGTACGGGTCTAGGTCCGCGGCGCATAGTGCCGCTGCTTTTATTCTAACCACAATCCTCCCCATAAGAGGGAGTAGGATCAGGAAAATCGATATAACGGACTTGTTCCGGGCCCGTGAATGAAATGGCCTTCGTGTAGTTTTCCTCTTCGTTGAATTCGGCAGCCTATTCTGGTGGGATTGACATATACAGCAAGGAGAGGTCGATTCCCTCTCTGGCCCTATAGTACTTTGCCACCCCGTAAATAACTAGGGGTATGGCGAAACTGGCAAAGATAATCGCATACGATCCCAGGCTAGTTGGTCCGATAGCTGGAGTTACTGATGCGGCGTAGATTAGGAAGACTAGAAATGCAGCCGATAAGGCGGATAGGATTGAAACTACGGGGACCTTTGCGATGTTTATCTTCCAAATGCTATTTTCATACAAATCCTTCCTTCGATATGGGTAGACAATTCCAGCGATCGCAACTAGCAGTAGGTCTGCGGCAAACCAAATCGTGCCGTTGAGGAAGAATGAGAGATATGGAGTATAGGCTGCAAAATAAAGCGCGATAAGAGACCCGATTCCTGCCACTATCGCCACGTAAATCGGTGAGGCTGTACGGGCTGATACTCTTGCAAATATTTCGGGCATAACTCTGTCAAACGCCCAAGCGAACATTGACCGGCTAGCTGTGAGAAGAAATGCGAGCATATTGAGTACCATAGCTAATGCCATATAGACTGAGATAATCGATAACAAGACCACATTATTAGTGAGCAAACCAGCGTAGAAGTTAATCCAAGGAGGAGCGCTCAGCGGATAATGGGACGTTCAAAGAACAAATAGCCTGAAGCGCTGAGAAAGTCATAACCCGCAGTTTTCATCAACAGTTCCCCTCCGATCCAGTCCATTATGCCGCAGAACAGGAATCCTCCCATCAATGCCAGTGGGATTGTCTTCCGCGCGCCGATCTCACCTCGCCAGCCACATACACCGGATATGTTGGCCCCTGTCCTAAGAATACGAAGGCCGGCGCAGACGCTAACATGGTCGCGAATAATGCGGGGCGTACCGATGTCCAACCATTTTGCGAGGCGGTTTGAATAATCCCAGAATATGTGGCAACTCCGTCTCGGTTTCTGGTTAAAGTTGGCGATGAAAGTCGCATTACTATTTAGCGCAAGCAGACCGAACACGACGACTACTCCTATCATACTTACAAAGAACAGAACCCGGTTCACTTGCGAAATGATCTTTATGCGTAGAGCCAACACAGCGGTCATGAAGAGAACCACGACAACACCTATCGCAAATGCAGTATTCACATCCGTAAATTGAACTGCAAGGCTAGAAATGGCCGGATTTTGCAATGAAAATCCCATTGCTGCAAATCCTGGAGCAAGCATGAGAGTTGAAAGATAATAGGAGTCTAAGCCTATCGCAAAAAAGCACTCAGCGTTATTGAGAAGTTCATTATGAAACCATAACCTGGACTTATGGTCCTGCCCAGGAAGACATAGTCCCCCGCCCAGATCGAGGCATAGCCGTCGCGAAGTAAACATATACCGCCGCAATTAGCAGTCCAGGTATTAATGCTGCAAGGAATGTAAAAGCTGGATCTGCACGGGGTATAGATACCCAAAGAATCCATACCCTGCGGCACCACCAAATGGAATATCCGAAATCCCCACAGCGATTATGAAAGCGTCTAGCGCTGTCAGATCCCTTACAAGACCTGTTGCTTCCCGGACAAAGACCTTGGGCTTAGACATTCTTTCACAGTGAAAGAATTTCCAGCAACCTGTATTTATGTTATTGCCTTCTTCATCAAGTCATCTTCTCTCCCTTGATTATAGTTGTGTTTTTCAGTCGTGCGACCTGAAATTGTTCCTAATTTGGAAATTTGAAAAATAATACTAATCTTGACATATGATGCGTCGTGTGACCGTATGTTGTCGAGGAAGATTTGAAAAATAAATCTTCTTCACGCCATACAATCGAAAGTCCTTATTATGTAGTAACTCCCGTGTGTGATTGCAGTACGACCGAAATTGAGCAAGATCCGGGTCGGTCTTATCGGGCTGGGTATGATTTCCAAGAACCATTTAAGTGCTTACCAGAAGATAGGTGAAATCGCTGAGATTGTTGCCGTTGCCGACGTAAGAAAAGAATTGGTGCAGCGAACTGCAAAAGAAGTAGCTGCAGAGAGTTACTATGATTATCGGGAATTGCTTCAAGACGACAAGGTTGACGCTGTCGATATTATGCTCCCACACAACCTGCATCTTCAGGCAGCAGTCGACGCTGCGGCGGCAGGGAAGGACATATTTATCGAGAAACCACTTGCCAGAACTGCAGCCGAAGCAACCAAAATCGTCGAAGCAACGGACCGTGCTGGCGTAAGACTGATGATCGGAAACAATCTGCTCTTTCATCCGGGTGTCCAAAAAGCACGTGAGCTAATCGAAAAGAAATATCTGGGCAAAATTGTCCTCGAAAGCATGGTCATTAGGGTGGTTCCTTTACAATGTTGGTATATCCAAGTATCGAAAGTCTGTCGAGCAAACGGGGGGTGGTAGCCTAATTGACACGGGAACTCATTTCATCTATTTGCTGCGAAACCTTGTGGGTGACGTGGAATCTGTCGCTTGCTGCACAGGCAACCTGCTAAATGATCTTCACAAGAGTGTCGACCACGTTGACTTCGTACCTGAAGGAGAAGATACAGCTGTTCTTATTTTCAGATTTAGGAACTCGGCGCTTGGAGAACTCACAGTGAGTTATTCCACTGCTGGTTAGAAGGATGGGAAATGTTTTGGCCTTATGGGTGGGATCAGCGACTTCAATTATACGGATCGGAAGATACCCTCTCACTAGATCTTCCAAACCTCACTCTCTCTGTCTCCTCTGAGAAGGACCTACAAGGTGATGTTAAGGGGAGGATTTCAATTCCCGTGGCGGGTGACTATGGTGAAACCTTCGATGGTGAGATCAAACATTTCGTCGAAGGAAGTACTTCATAAAACGGATTTTATGAAAGGCGTTCGAGGGCAGGACGCAGTCGAAGATCTAAGAGTGATCGAAGCAGCCTACAAGTCTTCCAAACTTGGAAGCATGACACAAATCAACTGAACTCAATTCATATTGATTAAGAGCATAATGTGAAACGTGCATCTTGAAGATGTCGTTGAAGCTTAAATTAAAGCAAGGGTCTCCGATCTCGAGGAAGCTTCGGACTTGGGTCAATTCTTCGTGGGTCTAAACAACACATGGGCTGTGAAGAGATTCGCTGAACCTGAGGTTTGGGCGGAAATTGCAGCGACAAAAATGGACGTCGATCTCATACAGTTTTCATTCGATCTACTCGACCCAATGATTGGCGAAGACTGTCCTAAACGAAATGATACCAAGAACGCTAGATTCTTGCACGAAGTACGGAATAAAACTGCAAAGTTGTTTTACAGGCGTTATCGGATACACCAACAATCTTCTGTTACATCCCTCCTCGAAAATGAGAAAACACGCATTTGACTGGTACTCAAGCGCCGTCGGCATCAGCGGGAGGCTCCATGTGGAAACTGTAGGAGGCCATATGGGAGCGCTAACATTGAAGGATTTCAACGATACACGGCGGCGGGAGTCTCTGCTTTCGGAGCAAGTGGAGCATGTCACATCTTTGTCTCGATTATGTAAGGAGGCAGGATTGGAGACGCTATTATGGGAACACATGCCTGTATCCAGAGAACCACCATCGACAATTGATGAGGCACGAAACCTACTACAACGAGTCAACAGAAACTCATCTGTCCCTGTCAAGTTATGTATCGATGTGGGTCATGCGTGCAATCCGAATGTGAAGGACCCTCGTGACAGAGACCCGTACACGTGGCTAAGCGAATTAGGTTCAGAATCTCCGTGCGTTCATCTTCAACAGACAGACGGAAAGGGAGATAGACACTGGCCTTTCACGGATGAATTCAACAAGCTAGGAGTAATTGACGGAAAGAGGATCATTTCATCGCTTGAGGAGAGGCGCTGGCAGGACGTATCTTTATCTCGAAGCAATTCCAGCATTTGAACAAGACGATAATCAAGTAATCGAAGATATGACTAAGAGCATACAGTACTGGAAAGAATACGTGTAATTTGTATGCAATCGCACCACTACTCTCAAATTTGCTGCCCCAGTCTTCAAGTCAAGCTTTGGGTTACACTTGATATGTAGTTACGAGGCGTTTTTGCATAAACCCCGGAAGTGCCCATTTCGACGGCACTCTGAACGCAGTTATTGTTTCTCTTGACGGAAAACTGCGGAACTATATGTTCGTGAACGGATAGAAACGTCGTGAAATTTTTAGATATTTGTCAGGTCGCAACCTGGTGTAGATAATATTTGGAGTCCGAGATGGGAATCATATTACTAGTTCGGTTCCTTGACAATATAAATTGTCGAAGTAACACGGTTCTGTTAACAGAACCAGTAATACCCCAGGATTGGTTGATGCTTGCGTAGCTGAGGTCTACGTGCGCCGAGAGAGAACCCGGATGTGCAACTTCTTATTCGGATTGCTTTTTCGATGTCTCATTTAGTCCGGGATAGGTGACCCACAAGCCGCGAATAGAATTGTGAAAGAAGATCAATTGATTTAACCTCTACAAACTCGTCGGGACCATGCAGATTACCTCCTCGTTCGGAATGCAATCATCTTTTCGCCGCTAATGCTCTCGACAATCAATCCTGTTTCTGCATCTTTGTCAAGCGTCTTTAGAAGTACAGGTTTAGCGTCTGGCAATTGATAACGTAAACTACTTTCCGTAAGCACAATTATGCTTTTTGCCTAAGCAAAAGCTCGATAAACAGGAGTTCACTTACCACGCTAGCGGTTTGAGACTTGGATGTCGAGAAGTTCGCTCAAGAAGCGTTCAGGCGCGACAGCAAGATTCGATATGTGGGAGTCGTGGACAGCCAGTTTCATCTTCTCCTCTCAAAGATGCGTGAGGGGGTTGAGAGCATATCTACTGCGGATGATGATCGAAGTTTCGTGCAACTCATGCCTCCCATCATCGTCGATGCAGCCGAAAAGCTGCAACATATACTTGGCAACTTGGAGTCTGTGACGATCCGATATGAGAAAGTCCTCCTCGTATTCTTTAGGGTCAAGAAACTTGTTGTAGTCCTTAGTTACAACCCAGAAGTTACGACGCCGTTCATTAGCGCCTCCTCAGACCTCATAGGAATGTTAGGAACAACCTATCTTGGCGAGTAAGATTTAGTGCTTTTATCCTCATGATTCTTGGAGGCATTTTGAATCAAAGTCAACCACTTGTCTTTTCATTCCACTTTGATTTTCGCAACTTCGGCGGGTGACTTACCTTTCACGCTCGATGTGGTCGAATGTTAATTGCGTTGTCCGCGCAAGCATACAATCGTCGTTCTCAAAAGCAAAGATTAGAGGGAACAGAGTTCAAATTGCGGATTTCGTAACCGGCTGATCGGACTAGGTTTAGGACTGAGTAACTTTATGGTGCGACGGGTTTCTGGGCTCGATAGGTTGCTCACGTTCGTTCACTCTTTTGGTCCTGCCTGGGTGGTTATGATTGCTGACGTGGATGCCGCAAGCATATTGACTGCGGCAGCTGATGGCGCCCTGTATGGGTACTCGCTTGTCTGGTTTCTACTCCTTTTGATTGTACCTTTGTTCGTGATTCAGGAGGCTGCTGGAAGAATTGGGGTTGCAACTGGTAAGGGGTTGGGTGAGATTATCAGAGAGAATTATTCTCGGAGAATTGCGCTGCTGACGAGTGTCCCGATGGCGTGTACAGACATTCTGAGTTATGTTGCTGAGTTTACGGGAATCGCGATTGGTTTTCAGCTTCTGGGTGTTGCACCAATTCTCTCCTTACCCGTGGTCTACTTGGTTTACCTCGCTATTGTTTGGAAGCGAGGGTATGCGAACGTGGAAAGGGTCCTGGTCGTCTTTTCTGTTGTGCTCATCGTTTCGTACGCCGGATCCCTATTTCTGAAAGGACTGCCTCCAGTGCGTGAATACATGTACTTCTTCTGGAGTTGGAAACCTGATTTCCTTTACCTGATGGCGGCGACCGCGGGGGCAGTGGTCATGCCTTTCATGCTCTTCTACGAAGCTTCCGCTTCAGCGGAGAAGAAGGTTAAGAGCCTATGGAATGTGCGCATTGAGACTTTGATCGGCGCTGTAGCGAGTGAGGTTGGTATGGTGGTATATTGTTGGCCACGATTGGTTTGAACGGCGCTTTGATCGAAACGAGTTCACCTAAGCAAGCTTTCGCAGGCGCTCTCTTCTCTTGCCGGATCCTACGCTCCCTATCTTTTTGGCGTAGGTTGATAGCAGCTTCGTTCTTGGCCCTTGTTGTGGTCTCTCTTGGTAGCGCGTGGGGTGTGGCTGAGACAATAGGTTGGGGTAGGCAGAGTTCTTTTGGATTTATTTGATTGAATCTCTTCCCGCTCTTTTTGTTCCGATGCTCTTCCCGGACTTATTCCATTGGCAATTGGTATGATGGTTTTGTTCGTGTTTGTTCTCATTGGACCCGGCGTAATGGTTGGATTGATCGCGCGGAAGAAACGGATTATGGGGAACTTAACGTCTGGTCTGGGGTGGAGTGCAGCGTACTGGGTGAGCCTAGCGCTTGTTGTAGCGTCTGGCTTCATTGCTCTTGCAGCCATTTTCATTTAGGTCAGTAGTCGCTCCATCATTTGATGGGGTGCACATCTGCGAAACTGGCGATTGTGTATGAGGGACCAACCAAAGACATGATTATCAGATGTAGTAGTGGTTTGGTTTGACATCTTGACTTATCTCTTATCCCGGGTAGCCTCAGTGCCCGGGGTGTAGGGTAGGGAGTGCTCCTCGCGTAGACACATTTCTCTCTAAAGAGCGTAGCAGAAACCTCGAAAAGGTTAATTCATCAACCTTGAATTCCGCGTGCTCAGTATGGTGTCATCATATGATGGAGGTGAACACATGAAGCTAAGTGCTAGGAATGTGTTGAAAGGAAAAGCTCAAGAGCATTAAGCACGGCGCCGTCAACTCCGAAGTTGTCATACAACTCGGGGGTGGGCTTGAAATGGTTTCAGTCATAACGAAGACATCAAGTGAGAGCCTAGGACTGAGGAGGGAAAAGAGGTCTACGCCATAATCAAAGCAACAAATGTCATACTGGGAGTAGATTAACTCTCAATTTCATTTTATCGTAACAGCACCGTCTTCCCCTATCCTAATCTTAACGACAGCGGTTAGATGATGTCCTCTGGATCCTTCCCTTACATTTTGATCGGATCGCTGCTAGGAGTAAGTCCGCATTCATTCTCAGTTTGATTCGTAAAATGTCGGCCCTAGGATTGTCATGGACACCGCCTCGAAGATACTGGTACCGCTTGGGATTATCAACTCTTTAGATTCTGAAAGTTGTCTCATGGCGACAATAGTAGCCTTAGCTGCCCTTACGTTTGCGTGAGCGCGGTGTTCCATGATGCTAATGTTCTCACGTGAAGTATGCAGTCTCCTCGCCACTTGAGTCTGAGTCAATCCTGTTGCCCTGAGTTGGAGGGCCTTCCATTGCCTTGGTGTCAAAATAGTGCCGTAAGGTCTCAATGTTCACAACCTCTCCATAACGAGCAGAACGATATTGTTGAACTTATCAAGATTCACATCCAGCGCAATCGTTCTGACGCTTACCAAGGCTTACATCAATGTGGTGAACGATCAATGCAGAGGTAACGCGATATGAGTTTGATGGCAAAATATGGTGGGCTTATTCTCATTCTAGTGTTAGTTGTGGGGTTGGGAGTCGGATTCGCGATCGGATATTTCCAAGGGCTCAACTCGGTTTCTACATCTTCCACTCTACTGGTTGACGCCACGGATTACCCTTCAGGTGCCTTTACAACGCGATTGCTAACAACCTGGTTCGCCCGCAGTACCCCACACTTAGTTACAATTACCTCTTCGAGGGGAGCAGTTTGGCTGCCAATGAGATTACTCAGGCGAACAAATCGTTCGATATCTTCGCTTCGGCTGACTACCGCATAATCCCCAAACAACTAATTCCAAATCACGCTTCATGGTACATCGTGTTCGCTTCAAACTCGATGGCGATAATCTACACAAACCAAAGCCGATACGCGAGTCAGATCAATCAAAACAACTGGTATCAGATCATAACTCGCCCAGGAGTTATCGTTGGTGTTTCGAACAAAGATACTGATCCGAGCGGTTACAACGCAATTTTCATGCTACAACTAGCCGGACTTCAATACTATCAAAACTCCAGTTACCTCTACGATCAAATCTACCACACAAAGAATGCGGCGAAGAAGCTGGTGATAGTTCCAACGGAAACTTACCTTGACGCACAGTTAGAGACAGGAGCCGTCGATTACGTCTTATCGTACTCCTCGGAAGCGATTTCACATAAACTCCAATACATCAATCCGGGGCCTCAAGTTAACCTCTCAAACCTCACTCTAACAAACTCGTACGCGAAAGTTAAACGCGACCGTCAATGGCAAACAGGTAACCGGGGCGCCAATCCTCTACGACGTGACGATCCCGTCTAACAGCCCAGACCAGAACATGGCCATAGCCTTCCTCAAAGCTCTACTGAGTCCTATGGGACAACAGATCCTTCGCACCAGTGGACTAAGCCCGCTGAATCCACTCTACATTTACAATCAGCAGGCGGTCCCGACATCTGTAATTGACGCGATTAATCAAAACGGCTTATCGATCCAAGCGATTGATGAAAACGGCGAATCAACCCAACAAACTACGACATAGTAACCGTTCTTTGCGACAAGGGAGTCTCGGCGGGACAGGTGGACGATTGGGAACCTTAGGTACCAGGTAGTAACGTCGCAGGGTAAACTTCCTGTTGAGTCTTCAACCGTGTCTGCATTTCACGCAACTTTCTCAGCAGAAAGAGTTTGAACTCAGGATCCTCCATTAGTTTGTTCATGTCTGCATCACTTTCCCTCCGTGCATCTTCCACTTCCATTGCCGCCTCAATCTTCAAGACCATCCCGCATTTTGCGCAGAACCTTGTGGTTGGCATATTCTTCTCGCGGCATCGCGGACAGAGGATAACCTCAAGCTTGGGAGCCTTCTTGGCATCCTCCTTTTTGAGTCCATGAAGCGCTAGAATCGCATCCTCAGTTTCCGTCCGGACAAGTGGACATAAATCTTAGGCATCTTGGAGCCGGGGGTCAAGCCCAAGTATTGTTCCATCTGTCTTTCCGTTAGAGAGCTGGCCAGGAGAGATGCAGCGGCATGTCTGAAGCTTTGAGGGTTTACTCGTTTCTTGATTCCTGCCCTATCTGCCAATCGACGCAGAAGGAATCTGGCGGAGTCATAGAGTAGGGCCTCTCCATGGTGCTTGTCACCTATCACAAGCCACATCGGGGCCTCAGGATCATCGTGCATGGGATGATCGCTGAACCATGCTGACAGGGCGGGAGCGCTCGCAACTATCCTAACTCGTCTGTCCCCTGTCTTTCCACTGAACATCAACAAGGCTCCGTATTGGTCGAATTGAACATGCTTCCTTCTGAGATTGAGTAGTTCCGCTATGCGCCCCCCGGTCTCAGCCACGCAGAGGGTGAATGCGCGGTCGCGCGAATTCTCGCAAACATCCACAAGCGCCTCTATGTCCGCTGGCGTTAGGAGCTCTTCGGGAAGAATTCGCTTGCTAGCCCCTCCTATCTTGATCCATTCAGTTTCAGGTGGGTCTTCGCCTTTCGGTAGACCTCGCAGCCAGCGGTAGAACCGTTTCAGGGCCATTCGGCAGTCTGCCTTGGTCCAGTCAGCATACTTGGACTGGTTGACTTCCGCAACCAATCGCTTAACGTCGGTCACCGTGGCTTTGTTGAAGTCCTTCTTGAGTAGCTTCGCAAGTTTCGGTAAGAGATAGAGGTATTTGATTTGACGAATAAGCGTTATGCCCTCGGCCTGGAGATCCCACACAAACCGGATGATCTTCTTTCGGTTGTAATCGGAGAGGTCCTTGTCTTTCTTCACGGCCTCGAGGGCGCGAGCGTATCTTTCTTTGCGCCGTGGACGTCGATTCGTTCTCTCAATCCGATATGGCACTTCTTTCGCGTTCAATTCCGGCCCGTTCGGGCCTACCATAAAAATAGTCACGGCTCCGAGTTACTATTTTGGAGCCGGGGATGGGATTCGAACCCACCTCAGCGATCGTAGGCTTCTATACTGCGGGTCGCGGCAAGCGTATCCTACTGCAGCCCGCCGCCTGAACCGTTCGGCATTCAGTGACCCTAGGACGGAATCCGAAGGTCAACCCCGGCGTTCGCCCCGGCGAGCGAACCGTTGCCGCTGTAGCTCTAATAAACCTGCACATGAACGATCCTAGTAATTGTGAGGTTGCTCAGGTGGAGACAGAGGATCAAAGGGGGAGTTTGTTCTTCAAGCTCTGTTCCGACCACCTTTCCATAGAAGCGATACCAAGGAAAGCGATCCGAGTCGACATTGCTGAATTGAAGCATCGAGCGATATCAGGACTCGAACTTATGCTCTGGACGCCGCACTTGGTCGTTCTGAGAAACAACGAGGGGCAGGAGATAACTCTTAGAAAGGACGGGAGAATGATAATCAGAAAAGCGGAATCGGAACTTATTGCAAAGCGTGCCGCCGCCCAAGTTATGGACGCAGTTTGCTTGATTTCTGAGAATTAGAGCCGAACGTTGAGGATTCGCGCTTCCTCTAAATCCCTCTTCACCATGGCTTCGACATCTAGAGCCGTTTCAACCTCTGTTAGCCGATCCCGCCTTGCCGACGTACTCGGGTTATCTGTGGGTACACCACAGGTTGCGACTCCGGGCCGAATTGAAATCTGGTAGGTTCCAATCTTCTTCGCATATTGTTCAATCTTCAACTTGTTCATTCCAACGAGCGGCCTTAACACTGGCACTCGGGTCAGCACGCTGTCTGCCGCCACTATGTTCTGAAGTGTCTGGCTGGCCTTCTGGCCGAGAGCATCCCCAGTCACAATTGCTTGGCATCCCTGTCGGGAAGCAATTTCTTCAGCAACTCGGAACATAATTCGCCTTGAGAGTATGCAGGCATATTTCGTCGGGCAATTTGACAAAATGGCTTGTAGGTCTGGCGAATGCGCCACGACATAAATTCGGACGTCTTCCAATCCGACTACGCGGCATACCGTTCTTATGGCGTCTAGGGCAATGCTTTCGGCTGCTTGGTCGCAAAGCGGATAGTTGTCGAAATAAGCGAACACTGGCTCCACGCCCTTCCGCATCAGCAGCCAGGCTGCGACCGGAGAGTCTATCCCTCCGGAGACGAGAAAAAGAGCCTTTCCAGCGAGTCGGGGTTGGGGTTGCTCGTTAGGGTTGCTAGTGGTTTGAAGGGCCATGTCGAATTCAGCTGTTAGTAACTATGTCGAAGATTCTGTGTGAGATTTCGAGTGCTTCTGTCTCGTCTTTTACGTTCTTGATGAGCATTCTGCCTTTCCTAAATAGGCTTACTTCATGCCCGGTGTAATCGAACACTATCACCATTGGAGTGGTCAATAGGAGTGTGTGTTTTCGGCCGATCGAAGCCGCAATCTTCGGCAAGTCTAATGACTGTGGTGATTCTGGGTTTACGTTCGCTGTGTTTGAGCCGCATAGCCAAGCCAGTTTTGATGGGTACGCGGCCACGCTTGGCGTTTTGACTTGGCAGACATTGCAGTCTTTCCTTATTGCCACTGGGATCGTTCGAAATTCTGATTGTGCAAAATCGAAGACCATTAACTTGCCTTTCGATTGTGGTTCAATTCCGGCGAGGACTTTTATCGCTTCCATGGCTTGAATCGCGCCAATTATTCCCGTTGTCGCACCCAAGACTCCTCTCGTGTCACAAGTTGGTAGGTCTGTGTCGACAAGGTCCGGGAGGATGCATTCTAGGCACGGGGTTTCGGGAACTTTCAACGTGGCCACGTTCCCTTCCATACCAATCGCGCCACCGAAAATTAGCGGAATCTGCTTCTCAGCACAGAACCTGTTTATCGCATACCGAGTCGCCATATTGTCCAATCCGTCGACGACGCAATCCGCGCCTGTGAGCGCAGACGAAACGTTTTCTGCGCCGATATTCTCTGGGATTGGATTGACTTTTACTTCTGGATTGATTTGATGGATCCTGCGAGCCGCAGCCTCGACCTTTGGATATCTGAGGTCCGACATCGAGTAGAGAACCTGTCTGTGAAGATTATTCACCTCCACCGTGTCCTGGTCCACGAGGATTAGTTTCCCAACTCCCGCGAGCGCAAGGTAAAGGGCAGACACGCTTCCCAAACCACCCAAACCAATAACCGCTACCTCCGCGACCCTCAATTTTTCTTGCCCGCGAGTGCCTAGCTCGGAGAGTATTGTTTGACGGCTGTAGAACTTGGATGCATCAAATGTGGCCGACATAGGTGTTCGAGTCTAGAATATGTGAGGCAGGCTTTCAGGGTATGGGAAACGGGTTATGAATAGAACGGTAGGTCGAATTTGGCTACACGATATTTCAGGAATTGCCACGCCAACTTCGTCGGCACATCCCTGTAGCGCATGGTTCCCTCCATTAAACCAATCATGCATTCCTTCATTTTCTTCTCCGAGAAGAAGAATCGCGCAACACGATCCATGTCATACTGCTCTAGGTAGCTGGAGGAAGCTACTTGGTACGCGACGTTGAAGTCTCTTCCAAATTCCCTGTGGCAACGTCATGCGTAACGCTCGAGAAATTCAGAATCAAACCTATCTGCTCGGCATGCCTCCTGGGCAACGTCGGCGGCTATCTGTCCACCCAAGATAGCGAAGTAGATACCCTCACCCAGTAACGGTTCCACAAAGCCTGCAGAGTCACCTGCGAGTAGCACTCTGTCTCCTGCAAGGTGGACATGAGCGATGCCACCGAGTGGGATTAAGTGTGCTTTTGGTTTAGGTATTTCTCGCCCTTGCAGTTCGGGAATTCCTTTCACGAAGTTGTGGAAGAGTTCTTGCGCGTCTCGAAGCTCGCTTAATCTGCACCCGACTCCGACGGTTAAGTGGTCGTCTTTGGGAAATATCCAGCCGTAACCTGCTTGTGATACGCCAAAGTAAATATCGAAATATTCTTGGTCTCCGATCAAGTCGAGAACTGCTTGCTCTCCGACCTTGACTTCAGCTTCAATTGCATAAGAAACCTGATACGAGTCCCAACTCTGATACAAGTGGGTGCTCCTTGCTGTTGGGCCGCCCATCCCGTCAGCGCCGATCACCATCTTTCCCTGGAATCGCTCATTCGGGGTTCCTACCTCGTTGTAGTCTGAGTGTACTTTGACGCTTCGAACGGGGGTTCCATCTTTTACCTCCGCCCCTGCCTCAGCTGCTTTTTCGTATAGAAGATTGTCAAACTTCGTACGCGAAGTCATGTAGACGAGCGGACGTGAAGTTTGCAGTTTGAAGCAGTTTTGACCAACATGGATTCTGGTTGATTTAGGCGCACATTCGATAATATTGTTGGGGAGTTGAAAATCCAACAGTCCCAAGACTTTCGGTGTGACTCCGCCACCGCAAAGTTTGTCCCGTGGCATTTTCTCCTTCTCGAGCAGAAGTGTACTCAACCCAAGCTGGGCTGCCCTTCGGGCGGCGGACGAACCAGCTGGACCCGCACCAACAACAATCAGGTCGTACGTCTAGATCTCAACTACCAAATTCTAGGATTGTGTCCGTCAGTCGAATTTACAAACGTAATACAATGAACGCTTCGCCGCGCTCTACTATTAGGGGAACTTAACGCCGAGTGAGCCGTGCGGGCATGCGTCGATGCACTCCATGCACATGATGCATTCGGGGTCGTTGAACTTCTCCCAGGGCAAATCGAGTATGTTGATCTGCATGGGGCATTTGACCTCGCAATGTGGGCACTTAGTACATTTTACGGGATCTCGTTTGATGCCTGTGAAGCTATATTTCTGAAACACCGCCATCAGCGCTCCAGTTGGGCAAACATATCGACACCAAAACCGTGGAACCCTCCACGCCGCGCCGAAGAAACCAACCAGAATCAATATTCTCAGTGCGAGCAGAGGGGGAGTGGTAAGCAGATCGCCCCAGACTTCTTGGATTGTTGGCGGTTTGGTTAGGAACGAGGCGAGGTTTTGGCCCGCCATTCCTATCAGAGTGGGGATCGTGCCGAACAAGGTTCCGTCGGGGGAAATTGCAATGAATGGCCCAGAAGCAAGGACTCCCAACGCCGCCTTGTAAGCCGAACCATGACCCAGCGCGAGGGCCAAAGCTAAAGTTCCACTAATCAGTAGCGTTCCGAACAGCAGGAGATACTTGATCCTCGTTGAACTCTTGTGCGTTCTAGGCGAAACGAAATCCAACTTGCCCTTGAGGGTTGTAATGATGTCTTGAATGAACCCGATGGGGCATATCCATCCGCAAAACGCACGACCCACTACTGCTCCGATCAGTAGCACCGTGCCAAGGACAATCCAGGGAAATTCGGGTTGGGATAGTTCTAGCTGGATCAAATCAAACGAACTATAGACCGTGGAGAAATGCGAATTCACGCTAACGAGGATGGGAAGCCCAAACGGAATGGGCTGTACCTTAAGGTTTGGGAAGATAGTGGTCAAGAAGAGTGCGTTTACCACGACCAGGGCGACTAGCTGTACGATCATTCTTGGTAGAGTCCACTTGAACTTGAACCGTCTTAGATCCTCCTCCGTTTTCGCGGGGGGTTGAGTTGCTGGTTGTGTCTCTGCCAATTCCGATCTCTCACGGGCTTAGAATCACGTATGTATGAAGTATGTCGGCGATAGTTTTGAATTCATTTAGGTAGAGACCAATCATCACAGCAGTCAAACCGACAAGTATTGTGAAAGCGGCTGCTGTACGTTTCAAAGAGTCACTTCTCGTACCTTTCTCAGGATTTTCGGTAGCGTTGAACCCAGCTCGTAATTATACCTTTGCTCCGAGCACTCGCCGTTTCTTGATGGGTTGGGCGCCAACCTAAGGATTTAGTGAAGACACGTATCATGGAAGGACGTGAGCATAGTTTCTGTCGTGACAACCCCGCAGACTGACAACGGTCCGGTATTGGTCCGTGTGTGAGTCTAATGGTGCGCACACACACACGAAAACGAGTTCAATTTCTTGAGGCGAATACTGGATTATTGTTGCTCGTAAGCCTGCTTCAGAGTCTTTATCTCGATTTTGTCCATTTTGAGCATCGCGTTCATGACTCTTTCTGATTTCTCAGCATCTTTGTCTTGTAACATTTCGCCCAAAACGGTGGGAACGATCTGCCATGATAGACCATATTTGTCTTTTAGCCAGCCGCATCTTCCTTCCTCTCCACCCTCGGAAAGCTTCTCCCACAACTCATCCACTTCCTCCTGTGTCTCACAGTTCACTAAGAACGATATGGCTTCTGAGAATTTGAACTGTGGGCCACCGTTTAATGCCATTAGTTCTTGTCCATCGAGCGAGAATGTAACGATCATTGCCGTTCCCTTTGGTCTTCCGGAGACCTTTGAGCCTTCTTCTCCATAGCGGGTAACGGTTCCAATTTTCGAATTTTTGAAAATCGACACGTAAAAATTGACAGCCTCTTCGGCTTTATCATCGAACCACAAGAACGGCGTGATTTTTTGCATACGCCCATCCAGAGAGCCATTGAATCGAGTCTTAATTAAATTTCCACAGTTTCTGGTAATACCTTGTCCCAGATAGACCGGGTAATCGCGCTTGTGGGTGGTTGGCGTGCGCACACACACGAAAACGAAAGACGATGGTCCGCTCTTACCGCTCCTGGAACGGCCGCACCAGGAGATCCACACACGCAATTACATGAACCAACAACGGATCGAGTTCAATTTGCTCCGCTCGCCTACATCGAAGAATGCAAGGTGTGTCACAGCACGGAAGAACAGGCTAGTGAAAATAAAGGGGACAAGTCCAACCTCGCGGAAATTGTAGGCGGACTTTCTCTAGTATCCGTATTTCTTTGCTTCTTCACCGAGGGCGGCTACAACCTTGGGGAACTCATCTAGACCTACGGCCGGTGATATCTTCACATCTGTCTTGAACAGATAGAAGAACGGCGCGACTTTCCTGGTGAGTTCGTCGTTTGAGTTTGCTTCCACTACGAAGAAACCGTACCTCAAGGTGAACCAAGCAGCGAGAGGCTTCATTCGCTCTATAGCCTCTCCCATCTTCTTCTGCAAATCCGGACTTTTCTCGAAACTATTCTTCGCATCTGCAGGAGGATTGAACTCGATCATGTATTTTGCCATAATTATTCCACCTCCTGATCTGTACCGACGAGGCGAATTGCGACCACGCCCTCTCCAGCATGTTAGTTAAGGGTATGCCTTATCGCAAATTCGGAAATTCTTCATCAATCAAATTTCTGTTTCTGTTCCTTTGATGTCCAAGAAAACGGCTTGGGGGGCGCACCATTGATACCACACACACTTTATGAACGTTGAAGCCATCTCTGCATCAAGATTCCTTCTAGAAGATCATACAAAGCAAGTAGGGGTTGTTATTTGGATAAGAAAAGCGGCACGACGAACCGAGACTGGTGGCCGAACCAGTTGAGGCTTGATATCCTGCACCAGCATTCCTCCAAGTCCAATCCGATGGGCGAGGGTTTCAACTATGCTAAGGAGTTCAAGAGTCTCGACTTGGAGGCCGTGAAGAAGGACCTCCGTGAACTGATGACGAAGTCGCAGGACTGGTGGCCGGCGGACTTCGGCCACTACGGACCGCTCTTGATCCGAATGGCGTGGCACAGCGCGGGCACCTACCGCATAGGCGATGGCCGCGGGGGCGCAGGGTCCGGCAGCCAGCGCTTTGCGCCCCTCAACAGCTGGCCCGACAATGCGAACCTCGACAAGGCGCGCCGGCTGCTCTGGCCGATCAAGCAGAAATACGGTCGGAAGATTTCCTGGGCCGACCTGATGATCCTCGCCGGCAACGTCGCCTTGGAATCGATGGGTTTCAAGACCTTCGGTTTTGGCGGAGGGCGCGAAGACATCTGGGAGCCCGAAGAGGACATTTACTGGGGGAGCGAGAAGGAGTGGCTTGGCGACAAGCGCTACTCTGGTGACCGGGAACTAGAGAATCCTCTCGCTGCTGTGCAGATGGGCTTGATTTACGTGAACCCGGAAGGGCCGAACCGTAATCCGGATCCGCTTGCTGCTGCCAAGGACATTCGCGAGACATTCGCGCGTATGGCGATGAACGACGAGGAAACCGTCGCGCTGATTGGTGGCGGTCACACCTTCGGCAAGACCCATGGCGCTGGCGATGCGTCGCTCGTGGGCCCCGCGCCTGAAGCCGCCCCCATCGAGGAACAAGGTCTCGGCTGGAAGAGCAAGTTTGGCACGGGCAAAGGCGATGATGCGATCACCAGCGGCCTGGAAGTCATCTGGACTCGGACACCAACGAAGTGGAGCAACAACTTCTTCCGGAACCTGTTCGACTACGAATGGGAACTGACGAAGAGCCCGGCCGGTGCGCACCAGTGGAAGCCGAAGGGTGGCGCAGGCGCCGGTACTGTGCCGGATGCGCACGACCCGTCAAAGCGTCACGCGCCATCCATGCTGACCACGGACCTCGCTTTGCGGTTCGACCCTGTCTACGAAAAGATTTCACGACGCTTCATGGAAAATCCGGATCAGTTTGCGGACGCGTTCGCCCGGGCGTGGTTCAAGCTGACGCACCGCGACATGGGCCCGCGCACGCGCTATCTCGGACCGGAGGTTCCAGCGGAAGAGCTCATCTGGCAAGACCCCATCCCTGCCGTCAATCACAAACTGATTGATGCGCCGGACATCGCCTCCCTCAAGGGCAAGATCCTGGCTTCTGGCCTGTCAGTGTCGGAGCTGATTTCGACCGCCTGGGCGTCAGCGTCCACCTTCCGTGGCTCCGACAAGCGCGGTGGTGCCAACGGTGCCCGCATTCGTCTGGCGCCGCAGAAGGATTGGGAAGTCAACCAGCCTGCCCAGCTAGCGAAGGTGCTCAAAACCTTGGAGGGCATCCAGAGCGCGTTCAACAGCGCGCAGTCCGGCGGCAAGAAGGTATCACTGGCTGACCTGATCGTTCTGGCCGGTTGCGCCGGCGTAGAGCAGGCTGCGAAGAGTGCTGGTCACGAGGTGACGGTTCCCTTCACGCCGGGACGCATGGACGCCTCGCAGGAGCAAACCGATGCGGCCTCCTTCGCCGTGCTCGAGCCGATCGCGGATGGGTTCCGCAACTACCTCAAGACCAAATTCTCTGTATCGGCCGAAGAACTGCTGGTCGACCGGGCGCAATTGCTGACGCTGACGGCGCCTGAGATGACGGTTCTCATCGGCGGCCTGCGAGTCCTGAATACCAATTTCGGACAGTCCCAGCACGGCGTCTTCACCAAGCGCCCCGGGACGCTGACGAACGACTTCTTCGTGAACCTGCTCGACATGAGCACGACCTGGAATGCAAGCTCGGAAGACAAAGACGTGTTCGAGGGTCGTGATCGCGCAACGGGCAAACTCAAGTGGACTGGCACCCGTGTCGACCTCATCTTCGGTTCGAACTCCCAACTCCGGGCCTTGGCGGAAGTCTACGCATGTGAGGACTCCATGGAGAAGTTCGTGCACGACTTTGTAGCGGCGTGGAACAAGGTAATGAACCTTGACCGGTTCGACCTCGCACGATCGTAGCATAAACCTCTTCGAGGGCTTCTGAAGCGTATTCTGAACTGCAAATCAGATGATCAGGAAGCAACAACTAGTACACAGACGTTGCCGCCTTCTACCTCGATATCCACGATAACGCAAACCTCAGTGTCAACGGGGCCCAGGTGGAGTCAATGGGGCTCGTATGGAACAGGTCCCGGCCAGTTCAGCATACCTTCCGCTGTTGCCTTTGATTCTGGAGGGAATGTCTACGTGACCGATACGGGTAACAACCGGGTGGGAAGTTCACGTTATTTCTGCACGGTTTCTCATTTGTTTTCTTTCCAGCGTTCCTTCAATTCCTTATAGGAGATACCTGTGGGGTCGTTAAGCCATTTCCCGACGGCATGACAAAAAATTCTCTCCTCGTCGATCAAGTGTTGGTGGGGTTCTTTGTACTCGGGGCAGTTTTCCACTTGCTTGTAAACTCTCATTTTACTTGGCCCCGCAGAAAATTCGAAACTTCCGTAAGGCTGATGCAACCATACTCGACCACAATACCCACAGCAATACACCAAACCTCACGGTTCACCCTCAACTATAAGAAAGTGATAGGTCCGGCGGAAGAACCATTATTATTCCGCTCTAAACCAATCAGATAAGGATTTGTTCAGGGTTGTTTCCAAGGGATAACGCGCTTGCGACAGACCTCTATGAGTTGACGATGGCGGCTGCCTATTTTGAGAACAAGGAGTCTGCAGAAGCGACATTCGAACTCTTCGTCAGGAACCTACCGAAGAATCGCTCATACCTCGTAGCAGCCGGACTGGAACAAGCTGTAGAGTATCTTCAAAATCTACATTTCGAGAAGGAACACATAGATTTCCTCCGGAAACACCCCGTTTTCAAGGGAATAAGCAACGACTTCTTCAGCTATCTCCTTAAACTTCGGTTCAGTGGCGATGTTTGGGCGCTCCCTGAAGGAACCGTATTCTTCGCCAACGAACCAATAATGAGGGTTACAGCCCCAATAATCGAGGCTCAGATCGTTGAAACATTCCTCTTATCCACCATCAACTTCCAGACGTTGATTGCAACAAAGGCCTCCAGAATTGTTCAGAGCGCGCGGGTCGCGATATTGTGGAATTCGGTGGCAGGCGCGCACATGGTCCCGAGGCTGCACTCTTCGCAGCTAGAGCGAGTTTTATCGGTGGATGCGTCGGGACGTCCAACGTATTGGCAGGATACAGGTTTGGGATACCGATCTATGGCACTATGGCTCACTCATTCATAATGAATTATGAGACCGAGGAGGAAGCATTCGAAAGATTCTGTCACACCTTCCCCTCAAACCCAGCCCTTCTCCTAGACACGTATGACACTCTGCAAGCCGCGAAAAAGGCAATTCCACTAAAACCCTCACTCGTAAGGCTTGACAGCGGCGACCGCTACGAACTCAGCACCAAAGTGAGGAAGATCCTAGACGACGCTGGACTTAAGGAGACGAAAATATTCGTGAGTGGCGACTTGAACGAAATCATCATAGACGACCTCACCGCTAGGGACGCACCTATCGACGCTTTCGGCGTCGGAACGGAACTCGTCACCTCACGATGACCCCGCACTTCAAGGGATCTATAAGATTGTTGAGACGCATCGACTTGGCGAACTGAACTTTCGCGTAAAGACAAGCGAAGGCAAACGGACCATGCCTGGTGCTAAACAAGTCTACAGGAAGTACTCAGGTAACGGAGAATCAAAGAAGATATACTCGCGTTGCAAGACGAGGAGAAGGTCACAGGCGGAGAACCTCTCTTAGTTAAGGTCCTGGAGAATGGCAAAGTCGTCTGCCCGTTGCCAAAGCTTCAGGCGATCAGAGAAACTACTCTGAGTGGCGTTGCGAGATTACCGAAGATGTGTAGAGAATTGACGAATCCGCAGACCGTGCCGGTGCGTTTGAGTTCAAGACTACAACAATTAAGCGAGTCCTTGTGGAAAAAACCTGAACAGCGAGCTACTTAGGCCGACGCAGCCAATTCGTTGACAGTTTCAGTAACGACAAACCACGATGATCACCGAGATCAATTATCGAATTTGCATGGTTAGCAACCGTGAATTCTCTTCCTGAAAACTTTAATTGGAACGCATTTTGTTAGACGAACAAAATCTTTCACCCATGTAATGAAACGGTGTGAAGTATGACCCCTTATGCTAACAAGGCCACTCTTCAAGGCCGGACGTTCAAGTATAGAGGTCAAAGCTATTCTAGTTCCTGCTTGGAGTGCAAGGATTTCGTCAATTGCTGTGGCAGTTCTCTGACAACGGAGTTCGACGGTGCATCGCCCGCCAAAAAACCGGGCTTATCGAGACGAGATTTCTTGAAGATCATGGGTGGAGTTTCTGCGGTTCTTGCGGCCGCTCCTTTCGCAGCGGCTGGCCAATTCCTAATTCCTCAAGTCCCTACAACGTTCAAAGATACCCTGATCGGTACCAAAAGCGATGTGCCAGTGAACGGTTCCATTGTCTACTGGTTTCCGTTCACGACGGACCCGACCTACACCAATATGTTGATTCACTTGCCGCCAGACTTGGCGAAAAAGGCCGGAAACGAGTTCGTCTCCTATAATCGGACCTGCATCCATCTGCAATGCTTAGTATCCTATTTGGGAACCTCGGAGATTATTGGATGTCCGTGTCATGGAAGCATGTACAGACCGACCGATGGATGGCCTGTCGGAGGTCCCGCAGCCCAGATCGGACGGTACTTGCCGAATGTTCAACTCCGGTTCGACGGCGATAACATCTACGCCACAACATAGATTTGAATGCGATTGGATATGGCAGCACCACGCCCCCAAGCCAGTAAAGAGAAGAACCCCGTTCAGCTCTTGATCGACTGGCTGAACCAGCGGCTAGAAAGAACCATCTTCTTGGGATTGAAGTTCACCCTCCCCAAGAGGTTCGTGAGCCCTCTAGGCTTTCTAGGCTTCTTAACCTTCACGACCTTCGCGCTACTCGGAATATCCGGCGCGCTTCTCATGCTCTACTACAGCCCCACTGTCATCTTCAATACCGTAACCGGATCCGTAACTTCGCCATTTGACAGCGTGCAAACCATTGATCAAGTAATCCCGTTTGGTTCGGCGTTACGCAATATCCACTACTACGCCTCAAATGCCATGGTGCTTCTGGCTGTTGCGCACATGTTCTATCAGTACTTCTCGGGGCGGTACAAATTACGGTACGAAGTTCTCTGGGTAACCGGCATCATCATCGGTATCCTGACGATCATTGAGGCTTACACTGGGTATGATCTATTGCTGAACGTGCGAGGCATGTTGGCGATTAACATTGGGAGAGCGTTAGCTCGAAGTACGCCGTTTATGGGTCCGACAGCCTTTCGGTTGATGGCCGGCACGGGGCTTGGTGATCTCATACTCCGATTCTATAGCGTCCACGTATTCATTTTTCCAATGCTAATGATCCTCGTGATGATGGTTCACTTTCCGCGTTACATGGTCCTTGACATACCAGTCGTGTCTATGGTTTCCGGCGCAATCATGGTGATCGGTGGCCTCTTTCCGGTTGAGTTAGGGACGAAGTTCATTCCAACGGCTGAGGCGGGCATAACGATGCCTGAATGGTACTTGACTGGCATGTACGCGATCATACGAACTGGAATCGACAAGTTCATCGCGGGGGCGGTCATACCGATGATTTTTGTAGTAGTCTTCCTGATCGTCCCATTCATAGATACTAGCAGGAAACTTTCGGTGCGGGATCGACCGTTCTATACTGCTATGGGAGTTGCTGGCTTAGCACAAATCGCACTAACGACCGTCTGGGGATTTAGAGCGAATGACATATTCTTCCCCCTGAACGATATTCCTCAACTCGAGATTGACCCCTTCGTCTTCTTCGGATCGTTAGTATTCATAGGCGCCGTAGCCTATGCAGGAATTTACTTATGGTTCCGAGCCACCGCACCTCCTCCCGGAGCTCGCCCAACCCATTCCCGCAAGCAATTTCCAATCTACAAGATGACGTCGAATGAATGGCGTGCGATTGTTCTTTCACTACTCGGATTTCAAGTACTCTTCGATATCTATTCATCTCAAGCTTTCTTGGCTGGATTCAAGAACGTCGTCCTTCTGCAGATCGGGGTGGGACTGATCGCATTCGGAGTGATAGCCCACCTTTATCGAATTGGAGCAGAATCGAAGTAGAGTGCGCATACGATGTCTCAACCGAAGGTAATTCAAGGACCATGGGTAGGAGCAGCCGCCGGTTTTGCTCCTCCTCTTGATGGGTACAGGGATGTTCTATTACCAGTTCTATATCCTGCCAGCTGAGGTTGGGCCACCACATGTTCCGCAAAATATTACAATCAACATTGTAGCACAGCAATGGGCGTTCATGGAGAATGGAACCATCAACATCCAAGACACTCCAATAGTTGTGCACGTGGGCGACAATGTTACCTTTCACGTACATGGAATTTGGCAACAGGACCCATCCTTCAGCGAACATGGTTTCTTCATCGAAGGCATAATGGACACGCCCGGGACCGTGCAAAAGGGGCATGACCTTACAGTTACGATTGTACCGACTCAGCCGGGGGAGTACACTATAATCTGCACAATTTTCTGCGGGGCAGGCCACGCAAATATGCATGGCCTGCTTGATGTGCTTCCTTAGGAGCGTCTTGCCCTCGCAAGTTACTACTACCCAAACCATTAGGAATTACGTTGAGGTCACGAAGCCCCCAATCGTCTTCCTCCTTGTCTTCACTTCATTTGCAACCATGATCATCGCTTGGAGTCAGACGCTTCTTCCCCTCACTCCAACGCTTCTCGTTGCAGGATTAGCTGGCCATCACAGCGTCGAGCGCTGGGTGCGACACGCTCACATCCTACGTTGACAGGGACATCGACGCAATAATGAACCGTACCAAGAATCGCCCTATACCCAGTGGACGCATAACCCCAACGAAGGCCCTGGTTTGGGGATTATTCTTGGCTGCCTTCGGCCTTGCCGTAGCCTACTGGATTAATCCATTATCCTTCGTTTGGATTGCTCTCGGTGTATTTGACAATGTAGTGGTGTACAGTCTTCTGCTGAAACGGCGAAGTTCACTGAACATTATCCTCGGAGGGATAAGCGGAGGCTTACCAGTAATGTTCGGATGGAGCGCCGTAACAAATGGAGTCACGCTCCTCCCAGTTCTCCTAGCAGCGTTAGTTGTACTCTGGATTCCAGGACACATATGGAGCCTAGCAATATTCACCAAAGATGACTATACAAGAGCCAAAATACCGATGCTGCCTGTAGTAACAAAACTCAAGACCGCCCTACGATGCATCGTATCAACTGTAGTTTTGATGATTCCGTTCTCGCTCTGGATTTACTTCGGGACACTTCGGACCCGTCTACTTAGCGGTTGCCATCTTCTTCGGAGCTTGGGTGCTCTACATTAATCTGAAACTGTTCTTCCAGCCCAACAATGAGATGGCTTACAAAGCGTTCAAAGTATCAAGCCCATACTTGTTCGCCCTTTTCTTCGCGTTGATTGTAGACAGCCTCGTTCGGGCAGCCCTTTAGGGGCCTAGGAAACGAACGGTCCCAGTCCCCTTGGCGTTCGACAGGTAATGACGTCCTTTATTCCCTGAGTACCGAGGAATCCAAGGAGTAAATGGAAGACGAAGTCGTTACCCATGAAATGATCAGCCATCCGCCTCAATTGGGTTGAGACCCGCATTTCCTTTCCCATCACCTCCTTCCATTTGCTCTCGTAGTGAGAAAGCGGAACCCCGCGTTGAACATAATCAGCCGCAACCTGCCCAGCAATTTCACCACTTATCATGGCAGTTGAGATTCCGCCCCCGTTGGTAGGCATCACCATGCCAGCAGCATCTCCGACGGCAATCACTTTCTCAGAACAAGTTCTGGACAGTGGGCCATCCACTGGAAGAACGTCCGCAATCATTGGCCCAGGTTTTCCGCCTTCAAGTTTCGATTTGGAAAGTCGGACATTCGTCAAGGAAGAACTTGAGATAGCTTCGCCCGTCGTTCTTCTTCGAATATGAAGTTCTGATGCCAATCCCTACGTTTGCGGATCTGTTTCCTTTAGGTATGATCCATCCATATCCGCCGGGCGCAACTTCCGTACCCATATACATCTCAGTCACGCTTTGGTCAACGGATAGGTCGGTCATCAAATATTCGTAGTTAATTGCGATATTATTGGCGGTCATGTAATCGTCTGTCAAGATACCCGGCGGACTTTGCAACCTTTGAAGGGAAACCATCGGCGGCAATTACAACCTTCGCCCTAACCCCCTCACCTTTGCTTGGGCCTACAAAGACGGCTCCGTTCTCCGTGAACAAATCTACGACCGTCCGCAACTGTATCGTCCCGCCCAACTTCTCGACCTCCTTGGCCACGTGCTGTTCCAAAATCGTTCGGTCGAGTATGTATGCCTCAAAATCAAATTCATATTCGCGCCCTTTGGGGGAGATCATTCGCAACGTCTTGCAAGTGTTGTTGACGGAATCTTGTGGAACATCGAAGACATGCATGTATTCCCCAGCGCTGGGAAGCAAACTCTCCATCTCCCTGCGGACCGGAAAGTATTCTCCGCACTTCACCGGAGCGCCCACGACCGTTTTCTTATCGAAGACGTAAACGCTAAGCCCACGCTTCAGCGCCTCCCGAGCCGCATAGAGCCCTCCAGGCCCGGCGCCAGCCACTGCGAGATCCACTTCCTTGATCAATCTACAAGACGCTCATGCAACGATTGCGCAGGCGCACAATGCTCGAATAATGACTTGGTTGCCTAATGGCTAAAGCTTGCGCCCGCGGGCACCAAGGAGTTGGCAACTTGGAGGAGGTAACTGATGATCGGCCCAGGGTATAGGCCTACTACGATTATTATGATCGTACATGCGACGAGGACCGCAACGAGAGCTCTTGGCTCCTGTAGTCTCTCAAGCACAGGAGATTCATCGAAGTACATTCGCTTCACGACCCACCCGTAATACGCCATGGAGAAAGCGCTGTTCAGTACGCCCGCGAGTGCCAGCCACCAGAGGTTACCATCGACCGCAGCTGTGAACAACATTAGTTTGCTCATGAACCCGCTCAGAGGGGGAACTCCGGCTAGGGCAAAGAGTGAGATTGTGAGCGTGAATGCGGTTATGGGCATACGTTTTCCTAACCCAGAAAATGAATCGAGCGAAGTGGTCGACAGCCTACTGTAGACTGCGGCCGCAGCCATGAAGGCGGCTGTCTTCATAACGCCATGGTTGAGGACGTGGAATAGCGCCCCTGCTATTCCTAGCGGATTCGGCGCCGCGAAGCCGATCAAAATGTAGCCTGCTTGTGCGATGCTTGAATATGCGAGCATTCGAGTGAAACTCTTCTGCATGAGCGCGGCCACGTTCCCCAGAGTCATTGTCAGAATCGCGATCACGGCGAATGTCCCCGACCAATCCAAACGGAGAGCGATCAATGCTATCGCGAACACGCGAAAGAGGGCTGCGAAGCCACCGTTCTTGGTTCCAGCAGCCAGAAAAGCGCCTATTGTTATGGGCGCGCCCTCGTAGGCGTCTGGTATCCACATGTGGAATGGAACTGCAGCTACCTTCATGCCGAAACCCGCAATGAAAAGAACCATTGCAAGCAGGGCTAATGGGTTCAATTGAGGAAGAACAGTTTGTAAGCCCTGTGCGACACCGTACATGTTCGTTGTGCCCGTAATTCCAAACACGATCGAAATTGCGTAGATAATCAGAGCAGAAGAGAGTGCACTCAAGATGAAGAATTTTATCGCCGCTTCGTTCGAGGTCGGATCATCCTTCTGAATTCCAGTTAGAACGTAAGATGGGACGTTCATCAACTCCCACGCAAGAAAGAGTGCAACGAGGTCGACAGAGAAGGCGACCAAGATCATACCGAACGTTCCGAGAAGAAGCAGGCTGAAGTAAGTATCAAAATTCTTGTTCTCACGCATGTAATACATTGAACCGATAGCAATGAGCAGAGTGATTAGGACAAAAACTCCGGTAAAATAAACTGAGAAGCTATCAATGGAGAGCACTCCAAGCACGACTTCAGTCTTCGGAATTCCTTGGCTGAGGATTATCGCAACTGCTCCAAGCATAACGAAGAGCGCTAGAATCGACCAGTAAGCGACCATCATACGTGATCGAATTCGGTTTGCGAGTCCTTGAATCAAAGGAACGAGAATGCTGAAGACAGGCAGAGTAACTAGCAATACGACAGTCGTCAGCGGCATCTGCATTGCTTTCGCCTGTTCAAGAACGCCCTACTCCAATTATCATACATAAATAACGTTTCGCAGAGCAAACTTTTTCTTACCGGTTCTCGGTGTCAGACTGACCTGCCTAGAAATTGTGATTGAGCGATGTCTGGATTAGAAACGGTGAAGATCATTGTGGACGCGGAGAAGCAGGCCGCGAAAATCATACAGGATGCTGAAGCTACGGCAGCCAATATACGAAAGAAGATCGACTCTCTGATCCAAGAGCAGCGAACACAAATGTTGGCTACTGCGAAGAAAGAAGCAGCGGCCCTCGTTCAACAAGCCGAAGAGGAAGGTAAGCGCGAAGCCGAAAGTTACGAGAAGGAAGCGATCGTGAAGACCCGTGACCTGATCACGCGCGCTTCTTCTAAGAAGAACGTGACGGTTGAGAAGCTTGTGAGCGTAGTTATGGAAGGGGAGAAATGATGTCAGAGACCAGCAAGTTCACAGAGGACATATTGACCGTGGCGGCAGAAAGGGCCAGAAAGATCATCGGCGAGGCTGAAGCGGAATCTCAACGTGCATCAGATGAAGCAAAAACCTCCATATCCAGAGAAGCGGACGCCATCATTCGGACCGCTCGTGCTGACGCGGAGGCAGTTAAGCGTCGAGAGATCAGCGAAGCTCGACATAAGTCGAAGCTCCGTGAAGAGCAGGAGAAGGACAAAGTCATGACCGAAGTACTCGACGGCGCGAGGAGACGCGTATTGGATGCGCCTAAGGACGAAAGCAAATACCTGCCGTACCTAACAAAACTGGTCGAGAGCGCCATCCGCGAACTCGGAGACGAAACACCCACAGTCCACCTGAATAAAGCGGATATGACCAAGATTAACCGAACTAGCCTAGAACGGGACGTCACCAAGGGTTTACAGAAAGCAACCAAGATCGAATGGTCGAAGGAACCAATCGAAACGGCAGGCGGCGCCATAGTTTCAAGTCCCAACGGCAAGACGAGAATTGTGAATACTCTGGATGAGAGATTCAACGCCTTGGAGTCAAAATTGCTCATCGAAGCCGGAAAGTCTCTCTTTGGCCAATGAAATCAATACGTTACGAGATCTAGTTTCAAATGACCTCGGCAGGACGGTACGCGGAATTATCGGCAGCCGTCCGTTCATTCAAAGCCGAACTTGTCAAGCCGGCCCAACTAGAACGATTCCTCGAAACCGGCTCCCTCGCTGAAATCGTGAGCGCGATTACAGGCGGTCGAATAACCTCAGCAGACCCCTTTGACTTAAGCCCCGTAGAATCGTTTCTTGTACAAAGAACAATAGAGCTAGCTCAGAGACTAGCCTCCTATGCTCCGCAGGATTCTAGACCCTTGGTTAAGCACTTTTCAAGAGGGTTCGAGTACGCGTGCGTTAAGGAGATTCTGAAGGCGAGTTCAGCTCAAATTGACCCAGAGGAAGCGCTGAGGCACATCGTACCTGCTGGTAAGTTTACGGCGGATCGATGTAAGGATCTGATAGAATCGCATAATCCGAATCGTGTAATTGAAAGCGTAGAGGACGAAGCGCTCAGACGGTTTGTGGCGCCTAAGCTTACGGGCGAAAGAGGGAGCTTCCAAGCCGTTTCCGCAATAGACCAATACTATTTCACGAAATTGTGGGCCGCGTCAAATCTACCTGACCCACTCGACGCGCAATCAGCAAAGGGATTGATTGGCGAGGCGATAGACCAGCTAAACATACTGTTGGCGCTGAGGGCCCGTCAAATGGGGTTGGACGCCAGGGCTGCTTCAGAAATGATGATTCCTATCAACTATAGTCTCGGCCAAGCGTTCAATGAACTACCAGAAGCAAACAATGTTCAGAACCTAGGGCGCATACTCGAAAAGACGCAGTTATGCCCAGTCCTTGGAAGCTGGGACGACGCTCGATGGCGGGAAGGTAGAGTGCGAGCTCAATCGAAGCCACGCCAATGCTTGCTTGAACATGTTCGCGGGGTCACCGTTCAATGTTGGACTCGCGCTGGCGTTTCTATTTCTAAAGAACTATGAAATGAGAGACCTCTTCAGTTTAATTAACGCCAAAGCAAACAATCTCCCAACTGAAAGAGTGTTAGAATCGCTTATCCTTCGCAACTCGTGACCCCAGTAAGGGTTATAACGGATTGCTCGCTGTTCACCGCAACAGGTGCTGACGAGAAATGAAGCGCAGCCGACAAATGACTTTGAGCATACTCTTGATGGCAGTTGGAGTCATTACGATTTCCTCAATGGTCGCAGTCGCATTCTCATCTAGTCCTTCACAAGCTGCCACTACGACAAGTGGTGTCAGTGACAAAGGATTCTTTCTAGTTGGAGCCGGAATTGCTGCCGGTTTGGCTTCATGCGGCGCCGGCATCGGCCTAGGCACCGCTAGTGCAGCCGCCATAGGAGCTATTGCTGAGAAACCTGAGATGTTAGGCAGAACCCTGCTCTTCGTAGTGCTAATCGAAGCCATCGCAATATACGGCCTCGCGATGTTCTTCATCATCTATTCAAGAATCTAAAGCCAAACCCAATCGCTGCCACCGCGAACTAACTCGTTGTTTGAAGAAGTGTGAGCACATCATTAGGCCCACACACAGAAGACGTCAATTTTCGCCTAATTCGATCGACAGTCGATCAGGATGAAGAGAATATCTTACTTCAACTTTGAGTCCAGGAACTGGAATGTCCTGTTCCAAGCGAGGCTAGCAGCCTTATCGTCAAATTCCGGTCGGTCTCTTTCGAAGAACCAGTGCCTCACTTTAGGGTAGTAGTAAAACTCAACCTCCTTCCCAGCAGACCTGATCAGCTTTTCGAGCTTTAGTACGCCTTCCTTGGGCTCGAATTCATCCTCTTCAGCAAAATGCCCTAGGAACGATGCACTCGACTTCGAAAAGTCCTCTTCTCCCGTTCCGTAGAAGACGACGACTGCGTGTAGGTCAGGTCTCTTTGAGCTAAGCCACAGGGCCGAATTCGCGCCCATCGAAAACCCAACAACGCCCACTCTCCGCCCCTTGACCGCTGGATGCGACACTAAGTAGTCGGACGATGCGAGGACCGATGTTTCAAGATACTTGGAATCCAGCTGAGTCATAAGCTGCTTGGCTTCTTCTCTGGTGTTGGCGACTTTTCCTTCGTATAGGTCCGGGGCGAAAACTATGAAGCCTTCACCCGCGAGTCTGTCGCAGAATCTTTTGAAAAACTCGTTTAGGCCCCACCACGCGTGCAGCACAATTACTCCAGGTCCTTGAGAAGTCCTCGGCATGCTTAGATAGCCGCTGATTCGGACATTCTCAGGATGTAACTCGACGATTTCACCCATATTGAATTCACACTAGACTGCACAATGAGGTTGTCATCACTATCATTACATTACTTTCATTACATTTTGTATTCATCAGATATGCATTTTGGTATATGTGGTACTACTGGTGCGCACACACACTAGATGAACCCCGCACATCGTCTAGCGTCACTGGCAAGCTAACCCGTTTGTCCGCTCGTTAGGTCTAGCGTATTATTGTTAGACTGGGGAGCTCTACGATAGATCCCCCGAGGCAATTCTTTTTGCAGATTCAAGGTGCTAAGAACGATAGCGATCGTCACTATAGAAGCAAGGAGTAAGGAGGTTTTCTGTTCGGAATTAAATAGGGTGGATCCACCCCTCGAAGGGTGGAGCCAAACGGTGCCAAACGAAGATAGCCATCGCCCCATTTTACCCCTCAATCCCCCCAAACGAAGCAGTTTGCAGCAGCAACCAACAAGTTGACGTTACTGAGCGTAAAGTGTTAAATGCGGTTGAATGGAGCTAGTTATGATGAGTTTTGGTCACTGAAAAACCGAGTCCCGCATCTGACTCCGTGGATCAGTTGCCCGACGATGGTCGAAGGAAGGTATTTCGCAAGCTACTAGGCCTAGCCGCGTTAGGTATAACCGGAGCCTTGGTATCTCAGGCAAAAACAGGTATCCTACCGGAGGTGCATGCGGCTTCCGTTACCACTAGCGCGGGTAGTGGGAGTAACACCTCAGGATATCTATCCTTCTTCACATCATCCTCAGACATAGAGAACAGCAACATCGTATATTGGCCCAGTCCCGGTTATCTTGCGATTGGCCCCTTTGGGTATGTACCATCACAACCAAATGCCGCCCTAAGCTTCGGATCCGCCTACAACACAGCTGGATCAGGTGCGACGAATCTGATCTACCTCTATGAAGGAGCAGGCTCAGCTAAGTATGGCTTAGGTATCAGTACCGGAGAACTCCGAATTTACTGCGGTGCAGACCTGACCACGAACCGTATTGTGTTCGGGAAATTTGACGGATCTGTCTTCACGGAGTTGATGCACATCAATAATTCCGGTAACGTAGGCATCGGCACCTCTACCCCCAGCGTTGCTCTGGATGTGGCGGGGGAGGCGCATGCTACGGATTTTGTAGCCACCTCCGACATGCGCTTCAAGGAAGAGGTAGCTCCAATCGACAACGCGTTGGATAAGGTCATGCGACTGCAGGGGGTCTACTTCAAGTGGAACCAAAGCTACCGCGAGGTGCTAAAGGGAAGTAACACGAATCGTAGGCAGGTGGGCGTCATTGCGCAGCAGGTTCGTGAGGTCCTACCTGAGGTAGTGTCCGCATTGGGAGACGAAAGCGGGGGAGGCTACTTGGGCGTGGACTGCAGTAGACTCACTGCTGTTACAATCGAAGCGATGAAGGAACAGCAGAAACAAATCCAGCAGCTCCTAGAACGGATCTCTACACTCGAGGGTCACGTCAAACGGCTCACGTCCAGCTGAAAATTGTCAACTTGATGCGAAGAGTCCGCGTCACGGAGCCATGCGAGATCCTCTCCCTCTTGAAAATGGATGAATGCAGGATTATGGATGCGGTGTAGAATGCGGAGTTTCATGTTTTCTCTTTCAATTGTAATTCTAACAGTAGCCGCTCTGGTAACTCTGCCTGCAACCTACTCCCAATCGACTTTCACAATGTCCAGCATTGCGACAACCCTCACCATACCCGGCGTAACCACCTTGACGATATCGAGCATAGCAACAACCGTCACAGTTGCCGGCGTAACCACCGTGACGATATCAAGTATACCAATGACATTCATAGTATCGAGTACGACGTCGTCCATTGCTACGTCAACTGCAACGAGCAGTAGTAGCAGCAGTACTAGTACTTCTGTCCCCGAATTTCAACCGGATGTGCCAGCCCTCCTCATTGCCCTAATGCTTGTGGCAGCATGCATTGCAGCAAGACGGCGGAAACGCTGATTAGTTCGGTCACTCGTTCTTTGCGACTACGACCATAACCGGCTCTTTCTACTTGGGTTGCCCCTCGGCCTGCCATATCGAAGAAGACAGGGAGACGAAACTAATGAAGGAGGGCAAGACGCGAACATCCAACAGAAACGAACTCAACCTCATACGAGAATGGTACCATTACAACTCCACCGTACGAAAGAGATACCTCCAAGTCATCTCTAAACTACCAGAGGCGCAGCTGACAAAAGATCGAGGCGCATCATTCCCTTCAATCCTCGATATCTTCACCCACGTACTAGATGCTTATCGATGGTGGTTTCTCTACGTCTGCACAGACAAAGTTCATGAAAGGAAGAGGCTTCGAGACACAGGTCTCAGACTCGACGATATAAAACAAGAAGAGCACAAGATCGACTCCTTTGTCAAGAAATTCCTGCAGAAACTCTCAACGAAAGACCTTGCAAGAGCCGTTGTCTGGCACGAAGTCGATCCCAAGGGTAAGAGATGGACGATTAGGATAACCATGCGAGACATGCTTTGGACCCTGGTGGGGGAGGAACTCCAGCATAGAGGGGAACTCAACGCATTACTCTGGCAAATCGACATCGATCCTCCAATTACCGAGTGGGTGGACTTCTGGACCGTCGTGAAAGAAAAGTAGAGTTCAAACGACAATCGTGAGCTTTGAACCGTTCGTTATTTTCTTGTGTATGGTATCGCTGGTGCGCACACACACAGAGGGACGAGGAAAACTTTGATAGCGAGGAATCCGTCACTCTAATGGGTCACATGCCGGAATCCAGCCGACGCGTTTTTGCTTCACATCATGCCCAGGTCACGAAGACCATCAAGGCGCCGATCAAATACGTGTACGAATGGTGCACCGACTTTCGGAGTGACGACGGGAAATTCTCGAGCTCGAAGCCGCGTTACAAGGTGATTCATGTGGGGTCGGATCGCGTGGTCCGAATAATTGAGAGGGTCACTCCTATCGAGAGCCCCACGGTAGCCGTAGTGGAACTCGTCCGATTGATTCCACCTGACGCCTGGCACAAGGATCAGATAGGCGAGACGGACCTTGACGCGGTGGATTACAAGCTTGCACGCCTCGGTTCTGGACGAACGCGAGTGACCCTATCTCTCACGGAACGGTGGATGACACGAAAGCATCCCACTCGGAGTCAGTGGGTCCGCAACGCGAACAAGTACTGGGATAATCTAGTGGCTGCCCTGGAAGAGGATTACCGGAAGGGGATGCCCGCCAAGGGCTAGCGACCCCGTTGTCTTTACGACTTCCTCACTTCCACCCGGCGTAACATTCCTGTACTTCCCGTCGCAGTACACGCTGAGCTCTCCCACCGCATCGTGGAACGTGCAGGTCAATATCGGCCCTTCCGCTCAGCCGGGGAGTTATCCTATAATGATTGCTGCCACAAGCGGTTTTCTCGCCTACAACGCCACCGTCACCGTGGTCTGTCAGTGAGATTCGTAAATTGAACTGGCATCGTAGTTCGTCGTTTTTAGTCTGTGTGTGGGTCTATTGGTGCGCCCCCCCCAGAAAACTAGATGCAAATCTTCCACAACTACTTACTTACGACCACACATGGTTTTGAAGGTAAGACTCCTGCTGAGAAAGCGGGAATAGAAGTGAAAGGCAAAGACAAGTGGCTTACCCTAATCCAGAACGCAAGCCAGCGAAAGCTCGTTAGCGAGTCTGACCGCAAGTCAAATTAGCCCACCCACAGCGCATCTTCGGATTTATCGAAGTTTTGCGAGTTGTTCTGGGGCTCTGGGTTTTCCGTCCTTGAATACGGCCTTTGGGACGTAGCGCATCGAGTAGAGTGCCGCTTCGACTAGTACCTTCTCGACATTGCGTCCGAGTTCGGTAAGTTCGTATTCGGCTCGGAGAGGATACTCTGACACGATTCTCCTCTTGACAAATCCAGATCGTTGTAGGTCTCGTAGCCTTAGTGAGAGCATCCTCGGGTTTATTCCCTTGATGTTGTCGTGGAAGCGGCTAAACTGAGTTACGCCTCCAAACATCTCTCTAAGGATCTGAACGGTCCAACGTTTTCCTAAAATTTTGAAAGCAACTTCTATGGGACAGGTCTTCGTCAGCCCTTTGCAGAATGAATGCAGTTCTTCTATTGTTGTTACGCTCATGTTCAGGTTACACTTCTGTAAGCTGGTATCACGAATGTTACGCGAGATTAATAAGGTTACTTTAGTATACTTGCTATTGATTTACAATAGTATCTCAGGAAAGGGTTCGATATGTCACGTAAACTTGAAGGAAAAGTTGCGGTCATAACTGGCGGCAGCAGTGGTATAGGTTTGGCAACAGCGCAACGATTCGTTAGTGAAGGTGCTTACGTATTCATAACGGGTCGTCGTCAAAGCGAGCTTGACGCAGCAGTGAAAAAGATTGGAAGAAACGTTACGGCTGTTCAAGGCGACGTTTCAAATCTCGCTGACCTTGACCGATTGTACGCGAAGGTGAAGGAGCAGAAAGGCCGGATTGATATTGTCTTCGCTAACGCGGGTATGGTGGAATTGGCTCCATTGGGTGCGATTTCGGAGGCGCATTTCGACAAGACCTTTGGTGTAAACGTGAAAGGAACACTCTTCACGGTACAGAAGGCGCTCCCGCTGCTTCAGGACGGTGGATCGATCATGCTAACTTCCGCGATTGCAGGATCGAAAGGGCTTGAGAGACTCGGCGTTTACAGTGCCACTAAGGCCGCGCTACGATCCTTCGCCCGTTCCTGGACTGTTGACCTGAAAAGTCGGAAGGTACGTGTCAACGCCATTAGTCCTGGTCCCATAAACACGCCAATCCTAGACGGACTCGTACATACTGAAGATGAGCGTAAACAGCTGAAGGCGAGTTTCGTGGCTGGCGTTCCTCTGGGTCGTATGGGTGAGCCGGACGAAATCGCGAAAGCCGCCGTATTCCTAGCATCGGACGACAGTAGCTTCGTAACTGGTATCGAACTGTTCGTCGATGGAGGAATGGCACAAATCTAAGCATCCGAAATTGGTCGATCAAAGAATCCTGATTATGTGATAGGCAGTCACGGTTGGAGGCCAAGTTCTCGTAAGGGGGGGTGCGGGTCTATTGGTGCGAACACACAAATTTGAACCGGGTGATTTATGTGGATATCAGGACCGAGCAGGCTAGCTTGAACAGTTTTGGTTGACGTTGCTTTGGT
>CAWHWX010000029.1:0-12920 GCA_963833125.1 Candidatus Bathyarchaeota archaeon
TCGGAGAGGAAGACCGAGTAAATGAGATTTGCCCGCACCTCTGTTAGGTCAGCACGTCTGCAACCATCGACTCTTACTCTTGTCTGATTCCTTTCAAGTCTTCTTTGTTCAGTTGTATCTCGTCTTCATGATAGGTTTGATCCGTCATCTTTACGACTCGGAGAAACCTGTTAGTCTTTTTCTGTAGGGTTTTCTCGTAGCAGTTGATTCGCCCTTCGAATAGTTCTGCAAGGAGCGCTTGTTCTTTCTCCTCATGCATCTTGGGTTCGAAGACGACTAATGTGGTAAAACCTCGAGCCTTGAGCCGTGAAGTTAATTCTGAAAACCATTTTCTTGTTACTACCGGCCCGTGTCGGATCATGATGTCGGACAGAATGTCGAGTCTACATCTTGCCGTTTTCCGCGCTTCTTCTGGAATCGAGTCCAGAATCCGGGTCAGGTCAAGATTGAGTTCTGTTAGATTCTCAAAGTTCTTCACCAATGCTAAGTTCGAAAAAGCTTCTTTCGCCAAATCTGCTTCAGGGCCGCAGACAACCCCGAAAAATCTCGTTGGAAACTCATTGTTAAGCTCGGCTACTTGGGCGTACTTTCGTGTGATTAGGACGCCTGCCGATGCATGACGCAGCCCGGTCTGAAGGAACGCCTTAGCTAGGGCATCTCTTTCATCAAGCGGCGGAGATTCCAGACTCACTACAGATCCCTCGGGCAGCCCTCCGAATAATGCTGCGTCCAGTTGCTTCAATCCAAAGGGCAGCCTAACTCTGAAGGCGTAGACAGGTAAAGGTGCACCCTTGGAGGCATGACCGTGAACAATCCGCCATTTTCCCTTCTTCTTGGTTAGGACGAATGTGTATCGGTACGCGGTTTCGATCACTTCTCCATTAGAGCGGACGTATCTCCAGCTACCTCTCTCGGCAACCCAAGCAAAGTCGTCGTGCACTCGCACGTACCTGGCCGTAGGCTGCCGTTTCTTCTCCCGGAACGATTCTTTGAGTTGACTTTCGATCCAGCCCATCTGGGCTTCCCAGCTCGTGTGAAATTCAATTTCACCGGTACCAATCCAGACGAGTGACTTGTCACGGTCCGTGGCATCTCCAACAGCGCTCACGTCACTGTTTTCCATTCCGCGATGAAATCGATCAACGACCGCTAATACGGCGTCCTCTTCTTTGGGCATCTCTCTGACCAGGCACGGCTTATGGTACTGTGAACCTACAAGGCTTTCGCAACAACCATAGGACAGATGAGCTCAGATTCTCCGTTAAACCAACGTTCAACGTTAGCTCTGAATCAAACGTCGTAACGGCGCAACGCCTCATTCTTGTAAGCTACAGCGAATCCTCGTGTAGGGAGGAGAAGTTGCGTTGCAAGAGCTTTTCTTCTCGGGGCTTGATATTATCCTCCCATGTCTGCCTCGAAGCGCGAACTTCGGACGCAATACTTGCGGCTCATTGCTGCTAGAATTGCAGCTGTAATTCTGATACTTTTATCGACTGTTATCTTCGCGGATGGCGTCATAATGGAATTCGGGCAAATTTTCTACGTCGCCATCGATCTGATCTATTTTGTCGTGTTTTCAACGGTAGCCTTGATCATCATCACGCGCAAGTCTGACAATTACATGGTACTTGCGGTGTCTGCAGCTTTGGTTTTGTACGGGACCACCGTTACCACGGGGTTCGCTCGAATCTCCTCCGTGCTTCCAACGGCATGCTCAGGCCCGGGGATTCTCTGTGTCGGGCCACTAGACTACTGGAGTTTGACGATCAACTTTCTACTCTCCGCAAGTACGGTTTCTGTCCCAATTCTCGCTTACCTATTCCCAGATGGGAATTTCATTCCTCATTGGACACGCTGGGTTGCTGGGCTTTGGGTCGCATGGGGGTTTCTATCATTATTCATCCCACATCTCAACCCTTACAATTGGCCGTTCCAATACCTGGCGTTGCTCTATGTCTTCGGGCTTTCTACCGGGATCTACGCCCAGGTCGTGCGGTACCGTACCGTTTCGACGCAGGAACAGCGACAACAGACTAAATGGGTAGCATTTGGATTCGCGGCAGCAGGTATCTGTTTCAGTATACTCGTTGCCTTAGTCATCTCGATAGCGTCTTTCTTTCCGTCTCTGGTTACCTATTCGTTTACCGAAATTTTCTCCGCAGCATTCCTAGTCTCCCAATCAGTAGTCCCAATATGCATAGGCCTTTCAATTCTTCGACGTCGTTTGTGGGACATTGATGTGATTATCAACCGCACGCTGATTTATACGCTGTTAAGCGGTTGTTTGTTTCTGCTGTTTTGGGTCGGTGACAAGGTGCTTGAGGAACTCGTCGGATCCGTTCTAGTCGCGCTTACTGAGTTCTCGAGCCTCTCACGGTACTCTTCACAGTTTTCAGGCGTTGGCTCCGCGTTGATCGTCGGCAAATCTGTTTCTCCGATACACAAACGAAGCGAGGATTTCATCAACCGAATGTTCTACAAAGACAAGATACATCTTCGCCGCCAACTTTCGGAATTCGCTCACGAAATTCGCAACCTGAAGAACCTCTCTCAAATATTGAACGAAGTAGTTGAAAGAACCTGTGAACTCTTGAAGATCCGATGTGGCGCAGTATATCTTAGTGACCCGAGTGGACAACTAAAACTGGCCAAGGCGCTGAACCTACCATCGAAACCCACCCATCTTCCAAAGGACAAAACCAGCTTAGGCCATCTCATGGATGGAACCCCAGTCTTCAGGTCAGATGATAAAGTTCTTCCTTTGATTCTACCATTGACTTTGCCTTCGTCAGTCAGTGGGGAATCGGAGAGTTCTCGGTTGGTTGGCCTCTTTGCTCTTGGCCCCAGAGAATCAGGCATGGGCTACTCTAACGAAGATCAATCGATGTTACAGGAACTTGCTGACGAAGTAGCCCCAGCGATTTACTTCGCCCGCAAGAAGAAACGGAGAATAAAGAAGCTCATCTGATTCGCAAACTCTAATATTGGTTCTGACGGTGCGCGCATCGCAAATTGAACCGTCGTTGTTAGTCGTCAGAAGTGTGTGTGGGTCTTTTGGTGCGCACACACACACGAAAAATCCATAATCTCCTCTAGATATTTGTGGTTCGAGTGGTTAATAGTGGGAGCTTCTTTTCAGGTAACGTTTGACTGCTTGGACCCTGACGGGCTGGCGAATTTTTGGGCGCAGGTATTGCATTACAATGTGCAAGATCCACCAGCGGGTTTTGGGTCATGGGAGGAGTTTCTGAGAGCGCAGGGGATTCCGGAGAGTGAATGGAACTCTGCCTCTGCAATTGTTGACCCTGAAGGAAAGGGTTCACGGGTGTACTTCCAGAAGGTGAGTGAGCCGAAGACGGTCAAGAACCGCGTGCACTTAGATCTTAATGTCAGTGGCGGAAGGGCAGTTCCTGAGGAGGAGCGCAAGAAGAAAATTTACGCTGAAGCCGAACGCTTGATCGGTCTGAAGGCCACGAAGCTGGATGTCGTTCAAGAGCACGACGAGTTCTGGATAGTTATGTGCGATCCAGAGGGAAACGAGTTCTGCCTTCAATAGAAACAGGTAGCCGTCAGACACAACAGAAGCAAATCGTGGTCAATGTTTCCAAATGTGTGTGCGCACCAAAAGACCCGCACACACTACAACGACGGTTTCACCGAAATCCACAACTTGAAGTTCTATGCATCATAGACATGTGTTTCTGTAGTGCCCCGGATTCCCTTAGTTGACGACTTGACTACCGGAACGGTCCCTTCAGGATCCAATATCTTACTGGAGTTTGCAGGTGCGTCACAATGGTATAATGCCTGCCTAGCCATAGCGGCAGGATGGCTTAGGCAAGGCGGAAGCGTAAGCTACAACGCCGCACGTTCGTTTCCCAGACGATGTTCGTTCCAAACTAAAGCGAGCGAAACTGAATGTCG
The DNA here is from genome assembly GCA_963833125.1 of Candidatus Bathyarchaeota archaeon. GTDB lineage: Archaea > Thermoproteota > Bathyarchaeia > 40CM-2-53-6 > 40CM-2-53-6 > FEN-987. The sequence continues at coordinate 3,925 of CAWHWX010000029.1, forward strand.
AATCGCTTGAAGCGGAGGACAAACTCAGAATCTGGGACTGGTACACAGCCACACTCGGGAAGAAATCCACCGAAAAATACGCGTACGACTCCCTGAAGGTCGCCGATCTTAGCATCCGATTTGCACGTGAAGACATGGGCGCAGCCACGTACCAAATCACCGGCTGGATTAGAATTGCTGATAACATTGCTACGCTTGGAAGGTTCAACGATGAGAAGATTTGGACTGAATTTTTCCTAACTAGAGGTTTCCCAAGTGTTTCATTAAGGGGAAGAACAACGACGCTTCATGGCATTCTTCGGGGTATTCATAGTAATTGGGTGTATGAGCAACTCGAAGCCGCGGCAGACGGCGTTATCGACTTGAAAGTTGAAGAAGTTGACGAGGAAGTCAGCAACCTAATCCGAGTCAGAAACATGCGGGATGTTGAATTCGACTCACGATGGCATCGACTCAGGATCGACGAGAACCTGAACATTACCCTGCAGAAGTAGCCAACGGTCGCCCTTGGTTTTGTGTGTGTGGGTCTGGTGGTGCGGCCGCCGGGATTTGAACCCGGGCGTCTTCTCGCCCGTTTTCTGTGCCGGGCGATCAGAAGCGTGGCAGGCTTGCGCCAGCAGATATTCTCTGCTGTTCCCGTCCTAGACCAGGGTATCCAGGCCTTTACGATTGGCCTTCTAGACTACGGCCGCAACCATAAAACAAGAGCGTTGCAACGCCGTATAAAACCATAAGCCTATCGGATAAGAAAGGCGGGGTGGCGCTCCATGGTGGGCACAAATACAACCACGACAGTTTTCGACGTGAGACGTTAGATGTTTTCCGGGTTCAAAGCTTTACGTTTGATTAATCCGTAGGCGATCATCATGAAGATGGCGAGCATTGCTAATCCAAGAGGATACTCAGGAATCGGAGGAGCGGTAGTAGTTGTGGTCGTAATTGCGGGGTCGCCGAACTTCTGAATCCGGTTATTGTTCTTGTCGACTACGTACACAGAACCCCCCACGGCTACCCCAAGTGGACCATTGAATTGGCCGTCGCCAGAACCAGACGAACCCCACTTCAATAGGAACCCGCCTTGGCTGGTGAATTTCTGAACGCGAGCGTTGCCAAAATCGGAAACGTAGACGTTCCCCGAAGAATCAACAGCAATACCACTGGGTCTGTTGAATTCCCCGTCACCACTGCCGGTCGATCCCCACCCCTTCACGATCCCAAACCCATCAATTGCGCCGGTACGCGTAAACTTGCTTACGCGGTCATTGTTTGTGTCGGCTACGTAGACGAAGCCCGCGCTGGAATCGATGGTGATGCCTAGTGGGTTGTTGAAGGCACCGTCCCCGCTACCAGTGAACCCCCAACAACCTATGAAAGTGCCGGTGCTTGTGAAGTATAGGATACGATTGTTGAAAGTATCCGCAACGTAAACGTTCCCTGTACTCGCGTCTACGGCCAGAGCTGCAGGGTCATTGAAGCCTGGATTGCCGGTGGAACAGCCGTTAGAAGATTCAAAATGACCCCACTTGGTAATGAAAACGCCGGAACTCGTGAACTTCTGTATACGTTGATTGACTTGGTCGGCGACGTAGACGTTGCCCGAAGTCGGATCTACGGCAACGCCTTCTGGACTGTTGAACTGGCCGTCGCTGGAGCCAGAGGAACCCCACTTCGTAACGAAGAGCCCGGTGCTAGTGAATTCTTGGATGCGGTTATTGCTAGTGTCGGCTACGTAGACGTTTCCCGAGGAATCAACGGCGACGCCCCAGGGAAAGAGGAATTCGCCATCACCAGACCCGCTTGAGCCCCATTTGAGTTCGAATACACAGACGTTGCATCCCTCAAATGCGTGAACAATTGTAGCCGAGGTGCTCATTAATGTCACAAGGAGGAGTCCTACCGGAATCATCTTTTTCAGCATTCAATGCGCAGCTCGGGTTTCGGCCCAAATAATCTGCGGTGAACCCAAGCATATATTGTCTTCTTGTCCAAGAAACCGCGCCAATATGCTTGCCAAAGCTTTCGGGATCAGAGGCTGTTGAAGTAAGAAAGCTCGATCTAAGGATCGAGGTTGTTTTTCTGGTATTGAAGGTTAGACCGCTGGCGGTTGGCGTACCAATGCTACCACCATTCCCTCCTGCGAAGACGATTATGACATCGTTAGGGTTTGAGGTTGTCAGCGTCGCCGAGCAGGAAGCTGGCTCGAGGCATCTTCGCTTGAGGCTACACCGTCTAGGGTAAGGGTTGGCGGCGCATGAACAGGCAACGGCTCCAAAACCAAGAAAAACGTAACCAAGACTACTAGTAATCCAAATCCAGCCGTTACACGTCTCATGAACACTCCTCTCACCTTCTAGACTACCATTAGGCTTCAGGTAAACCGGGTTGTCCAAACCGAGTTATGATCGGTCTTCTAGACTACGGCCGCAACCGAAGCAATCGTAGGCTATAGGAACATAAAGTGCTTTCTGGATATCCTGCATCCCGAGGCTCGAAAATTCTGTGAACTTGTCGTAGGTTGTTATCGTTGTTTTAGACTCGCTACTTGTGTTGTGGCTGTTGCGGTCTGTTCTTCGATAAAGAAGCGCTTCCTTGCCCAAAGCGCCACGTTGACTAAGCCTATGAGTACGGGGACTTCGAAGAGGGGTCCAATGACTGCGGCGAATGCTTCCCCAGAATTGATGCCGAAAACGCCGACTGCGACCGCTATGGCGAGTTCAAAGTTGTTACTGGCTGCCGTGAAGGATAACGTGGCTGTTTCTGGGTAATTGAATTTCCATGCCTTAGATATGATGAAGGATAGCGTGAACATGATGAGAAAATAGCTTACGAGGGGTATTGCGATTCTAACAACATCCCACGGTAACGCCAGGATGTATCCTCCTTTCAGAGAGAACATTACCACGATTGTGAATAGCAACCCGATCAATGCTGTTGGGCTCAATTTTTCAACGAATGTTCCATCGTACCAATCCTTTCCCTTCTTCTGTACTAGCACAAATCTAGTCACAATTCCCGCGATGAACGGTATGCCGAGATAGATGAAGACGGTTCGGGCAATGTCCCAAACGGAAATGGCCACGGTTACCCCGGAGCCATGTGCCACCCAGGAGGACAGGAGTGTTATGAAGAACCACGCGTAAACGGAATAAAGTGCGACTTGGAAGATTGAGTTTAGAGCGACTAGAACGGCGGCGTACTCGTTGTCGCCTTCTGCGAGCATATTCCATACTAAGACCATGGCGATACACCTGGCCAGCCCTACGATGATTATTCCAATCCGATATTCGGGCATGTCGGGTAGGAACAGCCATGCCAGACCGAACATCAGGAAAGGGCCAACCAACCAGTTCTGGAACAAGGAGACCCCGAACATCTTCCAAGCCTTTCCCACCTTCGAGAGTTCATCGTACTTCACACGAGCTAAAGGCGGGTACATCATCCAAAGCAGGCCGACTGCGATTGGAAGCGAAATTGTGCCTACACTCAACGTCTCGAGAAGCTTCGGGAGCTGTGGAAAAACACTACCTGCGCCCACCCCGATAGCCATCGCTAGAAAAATCCACAAGGTAAGGAATCTATCTAAAACCGAAAGCCGCTGCGTCATCTAGGGCCGCCCCGGATCACCGATTCGTGCGGTAGTATTCGAGTGGAGTTGGTTAGGTAGGCTTCGTAGCCGTCCATGCCACGCTTTTCACTTGGAGCCCTTTCGAGGTCATTTCGTCGTTTATGGGGTGTGACTCATCCGACCCTTCGATGCCTATGAATCCTGACTTTTCCAGTAGACCTCTATACTCGTTAAAGGTGACGGCGCCCGCAATGCATCCCGCCCACTCTTCCGGGTTAACCTCCTTTCGACTTTCCTGTGTTGCCACCATGTCCGACACAGAGATTCTGCCACCGGATTTGAGAACACGGTAAATCTCACGGAATGCTGACTGCTTGTCCGGGACCAAGTTCAGGACGCAGTTGCTTATGACTAGATCCACCGAATTGCCTTCAATGGGCATGTGCTCGATCTCACCTAATCGAAACTCAACGTTCGGGTAATCATACTTCTTGGAGGTTTCACGGGCTCTGAAAATCATCTCGGGCGTTGCATCAAGGCCAATAACTCTCCCCTTCGCCCCAACAAGTTTCGAAGCACGAAACACGTCAACACCCCCGCCGCTGCCCAAATCTAGCACGGTTTCGCCTTCGCGGACCTGTACGTGCGTTAGGGGGCTTCCACAGCTGGCGACAACTTGAGCCGCCTCTTCGGGGAGATCGGTTTCAGTTGCCGATGTGCTGCAACAGGTTGCACTCTCGTCTCCGCAGCAGGATTCATTCAGTACGGCTAGTTTGCGGTATCTTTCTCTAACGGCATTCTTGATTTGTTCCTCGTTCAGCGTCATGCTTCTTCAGCTCTTAGAATACGAAGTAACATATTTAAGAATGTTAATATAATCTTTACTCCTGATCAACTTGAGTTCCGTTATCGCCCAAGCTCGAGTCAAACGCCTAGTAACATTAGGCTTAGTGGATACTACCTGCACGCCAACCGAACGCATTAACGAACTGAAAGCCAAACTTGACTTTGATGATCCCAAATTCCGAGAATATGAAACATGCTTCTCATCACTAGGTGACGTAACAAGATTGAAGATTCTGAAAATCATAGGCGACGAGGAATTATGTTCATGTGAAGTTATGGCTGCGCTGGATTTAACACAACCAACTACCTCGCACCATCTCGGAATACTGGAGAGAGCAGGTGTTCTGAGTTCCAGGCGCAACGGAAAATGGGTATTCTACCGAATATCCAACCCAAAGATCAAGGCGTGGCTCACCAAGAGTTTCGATTTGATGGAGGATCTGGTTTGACGAAACGCTGTTCTCTTCGTCTGCATCGAGAATGCGGGTAGAAGCAAAATGGCTGAAGGCTTCGCAAGAGCATACGGCTTGGATGCGTCCAGCGCAGGCACCGTACCGGCAGAGAAAGTGAACCCGGTTGTGGTTCAAGCGATGATGGAGAGAGGCATATCTGTTCCTGGAAAGCCGAAGGTTCTGACGGAACAAATGATCACCGAGTCTGACCTGGTTGTGACGATGGGATGTTCTGTTCAAGAGGTCTGTCCCGCACCATTAGTTCGGGAAATGCAGAAGAAACTTGTAGATTGGCAAATCGAAGATCCGAAAGGAAAAGGAATCGATCAGGTTAGAAAGATCTCCTCGGAGATCGAAAGGAAAGTCTTGGAACTATTGAAGCGCTAGTCAGGATCGCCAGAGTCCGACCCCATGTGCTGTAGCTGCCATGGACACCCCTCTGTTTCCAATTTTGGGTAGGTGAATGCTTTGCTAAGGCGTTCTGCACTTTTTATGGTGCTCGCCGCGGCCTGCTGGGGTTTCGCAACAGTCATGAGCAAAGGAGTTTTGGCATATATCCCACCGTTGACTTTGCTCGTAGTTCAACTGACCGCGAGTATTGCCTCTCTCTGGATTGTCATCTTTGTGGGGAAGGTAAGGATTCATCTTGACAGACGGATTCTTTGGCCCGCATTATTTGGTCTGCTCGAACCTGGCCTTGATCATACGTTAAGCCTGATTGGTTTGACTTGGACTACTGCAAGCATGTCTACGCTGATTTGGGATGTCGAACCAATTATCATCATAGCTCTGGCATTAGTTATTCTTCGCGAGCACGTGACCTTGCCTCTCTTGACATTTTCAGTTATCGCCATTTCGGGCGTCGTATTGGTGGCTGACGTTAATACGAACATGCAGGGGAACAGTGTTCTCATAGGCAATTCGCTTGTTCTTGCAGGTGTCTTCTGTTGCTCCCTCTACGCGGTGTTAACCCGTCGAGTTGTGATTACTCTGGACATACTGCCGCTAGTGGCTTTGCAACAGACTGTCGCATGGATTTGGGCGTTGGCGATATGGCCGACAGAACTACTTCACGGAGTCATTCAGAACCTCTCAACCATCAGCGTGATCGGATGGGGCTGGGCTGCGCTGTCAGGCATATTGTACTACGCGGTTGCCTACTGGTTCTACGTTAGCGGTTTGAAGAGGACTCCCCGAGCTTTGCTGGATTCTACTTCAATCTAATCCCGATCTTTGGGGTTACGGGAGCTTACTTTTTCCTCGGTGAACGGTTAACAGCAACGGAATGGTTAGGGGCGATAATCATTCTATTCTCAGTCGGCAGTTTATTCTGGTTACAAAGAGGAGAAGCAAATCTCACAACTGCGTCCGTGTAACTTACGACCCGTCAAAATTAGACCGTTTCAATGTAGAATCCGACCAGGGTGTTTTGCAGGATGGCAGCCACAAGGGCCACTTATACCAGAGCATAATCATCCCAGATGGGTCGTTGCGGACCGAGTGACTTACAGCGACTATGGAACCAGTCAATATATGCCGAACTCGCCCAAGATGGATGGTGAAATGATTGTTGGATGACGAGCACTTCCTTGACGCTTTTCAAAAGGGGACACTTCCCGCTGCTGAATTCAACCACCAAGGTCACTTACGCTTATCCTGGCTAATTCTTCGGCGCGACGGTTTCAGTGAGGGTACCCGCAATATTTCAGAAGGAATCAAGCGTTTCGCGACGTCAAAGGGAGCTTTCAAGAAATACCACGAGACGCTTACTCAATTCTGGCTGCGGCTCATATTCCACGCAATCGAGACCAAACCCGACATCTCCAATTTTGAGGATTTTCTCAACTACTTCCCATTTCTTCGTAGCAAAGTCCTCCCACTGAGACACTGGCGCTCCGAAACCTTGCAAAGCGAGAGGTCTCGTCAAACGTGGGTTGGACCTGATCTGATTTCACTCCCTTCGATGCGTGCCCATTGTGATTAAGCTCTCGCTAAGCATAACCGACAAGCAACGCAAGTGCGCGGACTGGCCGAGCAGCTTCTACTATGCCATACCCATCTTAGCCAATTTCTGGAAATCAGTCATACTCTGAACAAGATCTGTTTGACTGACTATTCCAATTATCTTATCGTGTTCGGTTACGACCAGCCTTTTCACCTGCTTTTCTACCATCCGGCGAGCCCGTCAATTAGCGGAGCCGTAGCATCAATCGTGACCAAGGGCGCAGTCATCATCTCTGCAACGGTGACTTTCGATGGATCAGCGGCTCCGGCCACTATCTTGTCAACCAAGTCCCTTTCGGTGACTATTCCGAAGGGTAAACCATCTCTATTAGCTATCAAGGAGCCGATCCGTTTTTCCACCATTAATCGTGCGGCCTCTCGTGCCTTGGCTTTGGAATCTATCGAAATGATCGTTCGCATGATTTGGCGTACGGTGATTTCGGATGTCAACTTAGTGCCCCTACCGTTAATTGGCTGAATCCAATTAAAGCATTCTTGTGGTATTCAAGTAGCGGCGGAAGGCCTATTCCGAAGTCCCCGACCGATCACACGAGCCAAGATAACAAAGGATGCACTCCAGTGGCGTTTAGTTTAACTGAGAATCTTTGAGCGCTAGATTCTTGGTGCGTATTTGTTGGGTTTCTAGAAGAGCTTGTCCTTGTCCAGTATTAATTCGGTTTCCTCGTATTTCCTTCCATGCATTTTCTTGACGATAAGGAAGCGTCGGGATCTTCCCTGCGACTCTTTCTCGTAAATGTCAATGACACCATCGAAAAGGTCGATTATCGTTTGGCTCTCTTGGGAGGATGAGATTAAAGGGTTCAGAGTTGCGAGAATCGTGAAGCCTTCCGATTTACGCCTAGCAATGAAGTCATCTAGCCATTTGCGGGTTGTGAGCGCTTTGTGTTCGAGTAGTACGTCTGAGAGCAAGTCTATGATGAGTATTTTTCGCTTGCTAGGATTAGGGGTCGCGCCGAGGGCATCGCTGGAAGATATGTTCAGATCGTTGAGGTTCATAACATTCGATATTTTGTAAAGGTTGTTTGGACGAGGAACGATGTTGTCCGCCTGGGTGGTCAGGACATAGAAGTTGCTCGTATACATCTTAGCCAGATCTTGACTCCTCGCCAAGTCACGAGACATGAAGAAAACGGAGTTCCCTGACGACAAGCTGGACTCAATAATCTTTCTGAAGAGTAGATCTCTTTCGTCGCATGGAGGCGACAGTATCAGGATTGCGTAACCATATGACAGACCTCCTCCTAGAAGGTTGTCTAATTCTAGATATCCCGTAGAGAAGTTGTTCGCGGTTGATGCATTTGCAACGACCTCGGCGGACTCAAGTTGTGAGCTGCCGACAACCTTAGCGGTTGCTCGTTCCCGCTTTCTACGCCTCATCATAACCATCAACGCGGCAAATATGGCCAAGGCGACGACTAGCCCAACGGCGCCGACGACTCCAAGGTTAGACGAGTTTGAGGAAGCTGTAGTGTTTCCGGTCGAAGTTTGATTTAGTTCAGTTGCTGTCGTCGATGCAACTTGTGGTTCACCTACTTGCACATTTATGAACTGGCTACCGTTCGCGATGGCGCTGGGGCCAGCGAACACCCATGCTAAGATTTGCAGTTTCCAATTGATGACTCGCGATGGTGCTCTAACGGCATTCAGGATTGTAACGTTTACAATCTTAATGTAAGGTGGGTTGGCGACCTGAATAGCGCCTATCCCGGTACTATTGCTTGTGATAATTCCGCCCGTTTCGTTTGATATGACGTCAACTCTCGCAATCACGTTCTGATTGACAGGATTGCATGTTAGCATGAGATGCGTTGAGATGAGGAGGGTTTGATTCAATTGCACGGTCGCAGGATAATCGATTCCCGTAATCTCCACCTGACAAAGTGGAGCGGCGCTAATGTTGGGAATCCATACTTGCCCGGCCACACCCAACGCCACTAGAGCGATTAGAAGTAAGATGAAGAGCGGCTCGGCCCGCGGTTTAGACATGTAAATACGCCAAACTTTACAAGATTATACGAGATTCGTGAATATGTGCCTTTGTAAGCTCCACGAAAGTTGCGCCTCTAAACGAACAAACCCTCACGTCATTCTAGGAAATCGGGAAGTCT
>CAWHWX010000030.1:0-53211 GCA_963833125.1 Candidatus Bathyarchaeota archaeon
TCGCCCCCAGACCAACGCCAACAGCCAAACCAGCGGCGATGATATGACGACCATTAGAATTATGAGATCCAAGTAAGCAGCCACAGCTGGAACTTGTCGCCCCACAAAATAGCCGACCAACGTAATACTCGACACCCATAATGCCCCGCCCATAATATTGGAGAATGTGAATCGAGAATAACTCATTCCCGCCGCCCCAGCCACAACCGGCGCAAACGTCCGCACCACAGGCACAAATTGCGCCAACAGAACCGCCTTACCCCCATACCTATGGAAGAACCCTCTCGCCCGCTCCAAATTCTCGTTCACGAAACGGAATCTACGCCAGGCGTCACCAGACCACCGCCCGATCGCATACCCTAATTGATCGCCCAAGATGGCCCCCAGAATTGAGGAGAGGATCAATGCCGTCAGATCTACATATCCAACAGCCGCAAGAACCCCAACCGTCAACAAAAGTGAATCCCCAGGAAGAAAGAAACCGAAGAAGAGGCCAGTCTCCACGAATATGACAATGGGGACAACCCATACTCCTCTACGTCCCAACAGGGATGCAGGGTTGATGATGTCTTTCATAACGAGAACAAAACTATTCAGAACATTCAGAGAGCCCGGTACCGCCACTCCGAACACATTGTAAAAGAGTAGCTCCCTCACAACCAGCACTGCTGGAACGAAACTCGCGGCGAAGAACAGGGCGCTTCCAAGCTGACCCAGGCTCCTAAACGATTCAGAAAATCTTGCTGACGTGCTGTAAGTAACCATTGAGGTTATGCAGAGGCCGATGGCGGTGAGAGGAACGACAGTCCAAATTAGCGCAGAGGAGAATGAGATAATGAATTTGCCCTCTGGTTCCGTGTCCGTGAGTTCTGCGAGGAGGAAATTACCAGTCCCCCCGAAAGATACCGGGGCACGATGAAGAGAACTGAGAGCACAAAGAGCAGCGAATATGCTAGGACGAACGAGAATAGGAGGGCGGTAGCCCGCTTCATCTGGCACTCCACTTCCCGGTTAGATTCTCACTAAGAAAAAAGAATTCTTGTCAATTTCGGTTTACATCAGGAGGACGAGGCGGCGACAGCGAGCGGAATCGGTCATTAATCTATTATGTTAATTTGCAACATAATTGATTCAATAGTCTGTGACATCAATGCTCTGCCAATCAACGCAGAGAATCTTCAAAGGGATGTTGTATCTAGAATGCCGAATGCTCGTGGTTATCAATGGCTTCCCTCGACGCTCCTCCTTCCTCTCAGGGTTTTCTTGGGTGCCACGTTTGTTTATGCAGGAGTTCAACATCTGACAGACCCTTCTTACTTCGACCCGTCCAGGCCGGGTTTCATCGGTCGTCTTGTAACTCAGTACGCAGTCGGTTCGCCTCTCCATGACTTTCTCATGGGCGTCGTAGAACCGCACGCGGTCAGCTTCGGGTATCTTGTCGCAACTGGAGAGATTCTCATTGGTTTGGCAGTTCTTGTGGGGTTACTATTTCGGGTTGCTTGTATCGCGGGCTTGGCGCTTAACCTTACCTTCTTTCTTTCAGCCACTTGGACCGTCTTCCCATTTTATTTCGGATCAGACATAGTTTTCGCGGTGGGTTGGTTGACTTTACTCCTGACTGGGCCTCAAGCAAATATGAGTATAGATGGCGCGCTCTCGCGACGATTTAACTCGTTGGGCTGGCTCGTATCCGGATCGTCTGCGATTCCGAGAGCGGAAACAACGCAACCTGAAAAAACCTCCGGCGCCAATGGAGACTTCTGCAGACTCCGTCAAAGGCAGGCTTGTATCCTAAACAGGTCAGGGAAGTAAACAGCTCCTTTAACAGAATTAAGGAACAATTTCTGGGCAATGAGGAGACACAGACGGTTCTCGAGATGCTCCGCGTTTTTGTGATCAGCCTAGGGGTTGATAGGAAAGATTCGGTCAAAGTGCTTGACGGGATTGCGAATACTCTGAGAAGAGATGCATGGCAGCAGGATACTGCGGGGCGGTCTGAATAATTGCTTGAGTCAGAGGAATTATACGAACGATTGCGTAGTCAATGTGGTTTGACGCTTTCAAAGGAAACCTTCGTTTCATTATATTCCGATAAGCCGAGCGTTCGCTGTACCGATGACACGGGCTGCTTTCCGACCGACTGGAGCTTTCATGAGCCATGAGCAGGCCAAACGGGTCAGCGTGCAGCGGGGTAGACGTAGTTTTCTACGTAGCCTCATGGTCTTAGGGTTGGCGGGTGTGCTGGGCTTGATCTCGTGGAGCGCCTTATCGCAACCGCAGCCTCAAGCGCCCACCTACGTTTCAAATCCAGGCTCATCAGGCTCAGCAGGCGGTCAGGTGCTTGCAACAGCACAGAGTGTTCCCTCGGATTCATCGTTACTACTCAACGACCCCACATGGGGGCCTATGCTGCTAATTCATCTGGATAACGGGCAATTTGTTGCGTACAGCGACATTTGCACTCATGCAGGCTGCCAGGTGAATTTCAACCCATCCGACAAACTCATCGAATGCCCATGCCACGGAGCAGTCTACGATCCATACCACGCCGCCCAAGTCCTAGCAGGACCCGCACCAGTCCCGCTGACCCAGATCCCGATCAGATACGATCAGACTAACGGAAACATATACCTACAATCATAAAATCCTAGAGTGGTTCCTCCAGGGTCAACCAGTCACATAGATGCCGCCCGTTGAGGCGTTGTATTGTATAGGTATACTCTGAAGCGGGTAAGGTGCTGGGCCGCCCAAAACTTGGGCGTTGTTGTTCGGGTCATATACTGCACCATGGCAAGGACAGACAATGTCCCCCATGGATGGGTCGAACTGAACTTGGCAGCCCGCGTGTGTGCAGATTGAACTGTAGGCCACAAATTTTCCATTACCCAAGTGGATCAGAATTACCGGCCCATAAGTGGGGTCGTTGAGGGCCAATGACTGGTTTACAGGAATGTTCGATGCGTTGGCTAGCAGTCTTGTCCCCTGAGGTGCGGAATTTGTTGCGACGCTCTGAGTCTGGGCGATCTGGGCATTACTTGGAAAGTAATTCGACTGCTGCGCTGCAGGGTTAGCGTTAGGATTGTATGATTGAGTCGGCGTTGGTTGGTTTAGAGCAGAAGCGATCTCGAACAATGCTAGGGCGGAAAAAGATAGTGCTGCAAGTCCAAGCATTGTTTTAAGGAAATTCCGACGTTCTCGTTGTACGCGAGACCGTTGCTGGGTTCGAACATCGACGTCATGCCGAAAGGATGCACGTGAGAGCAATATCGGGAGTTTGGGTCGACCCGAGAGGCATGAGGAGATCACGTCATTAGGAACTTGCAACTCATATACCGTAGCCAACCTTTTTGCAATTTGTTCACTTTCCCCAGCGTTTGTCATTGTGTAAGGGCATCTCCTAGTTTTGTCGTTGCTCCTTCGGTCGGGCGTCCTGGTAAGGATATTCTGAAGCGCGCGTAAGGATCCTTACAGCGTCGTGTCGGTCCACACCCAGGCTTATGACAAACGCTACGCACGAATTCGAGCATAGTCTGAGTTTCTCGATGCAAAATGAATTGCTGCTTGATTCGGTCGAACGCACGGTCTATTTCGTGCACTTGCTTCGGGTATAGTATTGCGTTACCAGAAATTGGAACCTGAACTTCAGGCGTTTCGGTCTTGATCGGTTCCGCCTTTATAGTCTGAAGGCTTTGCTGAGGAGGCTTGGACACTAACCAACTCAAAGATCCATAACGCGCTGCCAATACACCATCGACGCTTTTTCCCAGTTGCGGGCCCGTCAGCAACAGGGTTAACCAGCACATGACGAAGACGATGTCGGAACCGAAGTAGAATGGAAACGCATTCCACGTAGCGGATAGATAGAAGGTAAAGTTGAGCAGCAATCCGGCGAACGCTGCGATCCTGAAGAGGAAACCTGTTAGAACGGCGATCCCAATCAGACACTCTCCGATGGCAACTGAGTAGCCGAACGCAACTGCGTTTGGCTCAACTACCCCGATCAGGAAGGCGTGAATCGGTGATCCGGTTGAGTACCCTATCACGAGTTTTCCAATGTACCCCGCCATGGACGGGGCGAAGTATGAAGGATCAGTTAGGTGTTGTAATCCTGCGTAAAGGAACGTGAACCCCATGAATATGCGCAATGGCCAAAGCAGACTCGATGGATACATCGGGTTGGCTGAGATTTTTGACGGTCCCGGTGTGTCCATTGAAATTTCACAGAACAACCCTCAACCCGAAGTCGACATTTAAGTGAACGGCACTTCCGGTGTACACCGAAGATGAATCGGGCTCCGTAAGCTACTCTTTGTCATCGGGGAGTAGTTGCCTTTCCAAGGAATCGAGTTTCTCAAACCTCTCTCCCCACTTTGAGACAAACTTCCGTTGCCTGATCCAGACGCTCAGAGACCACAACACTGCTACTAGCGAGGCGAACAGAAGGAACCAATCTGCGTACTCGAAGTCAAAACCTTCCTCGTGATGAAAGGGCCGTAGGTTGAACGGAGGGGGGCCAAGGTTTACGAAGACAAAGATAAAGAACCGTGAAAGGAAAAGCAACAGTATAATCGAACCGATCAGGTTGACTTTGGCCTGAGTGCGAAAACGATTGAACTCAGTCGAAGCCTCCTGCAAGAACCGATGAAGGGTTGCTACAGGGTATTCATCTTCCTTGTCAGACACGGCCATTTATCATACCACTAGATTGAGGTCACGCGCTTTGGTATAGGGGTAGTTCACCAATGGTGTATCGGTCTCTATAGTATTGATGGGAGTGTCTCTCTGAGTTTGAGGTAAACGTTTCTTCCTTCGGTCGATAAGCGAATGCCTTCGTCTGACTCTTCGATGAACCCTTTTCCTCTAAAGTAATCCAAATACTTCTGAAAGTCGTCGTATGAAAGTTGAGTTGCATGCCGCCAAAGTGAAGTCTTAGAGTGCGCACCAACATTATAGAATAAGAATTCTAGAATCTCGAACCGTATCTGTACAGGTGATTTCCTGCCTGGTCGCGTTGGTTTCACAGCACTCAATGGCTTCGACCCTGCACGCGACTATTCCCCTCGATTCCAGACGAGGTGGTCTATCTCTCGGTGAGGCACCTTTACTGTTTTCGGTGTACACCGAAGATGAATCAGGATTATAAGGCGCCTAACTACATGCTGTAGTTCACACGATGTGTGAAGCGATGCAAACGCATCAAGAGCCTCACGATGGGAAGCCAGTGGATTTTCGACCAATCATCGGAGTTTATTCGTGCCTCCTTTGCGACCAGATTTTCAGCACTAAATCCAGGCTAAAACGACACTACTGCAGAGGGCACCGAGAGAGCATACCAAACTATGAAGGCGAGAACATCGATAGCACGACTCTGGAGTTCAACTTACGCGGACTCAAATTGAAGCAGAGAGGCCAATCCCGAGTTCACGCGAACCACGTGCCCCACACCAGGTTTGAAAATCGTGATGCTTGAGTACAAACAAAGACTTGCGCCCTTAAGGCGCAGACAGAACTAAGCCTGCGCCCGAACGAACTGACGGGCTTATAATCTGGTGTAGTTCTCAGGATTCCCATGGCAATCTCGAGTGGTTATGTGCCGCCTCCGACTCCGGAACGTACACGACATCCGTTCCTAACCTACGACATGATCCAAGAAATACCCGATAGCGTTCGAAAGACATTGGAGATTTCCAGTCGGGCCTCTCCGATTCCGAAGGAAAGAATTGATTTCTACTATACTGGTTGCGGAACTGCGTACTTCTCAGCCATGCTGGGCTCAAGCATATTATCATTAATGGAAGGTGACAGGTTCAGGTACGAGTGTGTTCAAGCCCTTGAGCTGTCCCACTATCGCCCTCCAGTCAGCAGGACCAGTGCGACGTTTGGGGTATCACATAGCGGAATCACGAAAACCACAATCGACGCTTTAGCCTCAGCAAAGGCGCAGGGCGCATACTGCGTAGGTATCACGCATTTCCCAAACCGCCCAATCGCCTCAGTGGCAGATGAGACACTCGTCGTTGGAAATGGACCGGATAAATCTCGATGCCACACCAAATGCTACGTAGCCGGCGCAACCGCACTAACCCACATCGGCCTTGAACTTCTCGAACAACGAAGCGCTGCGCGGTCTGCAGATCTGCAAGGAATACGGAATAGCCTTTCAGAGTTACCGCAATTAGGTTCGAAGGTTCTCAGCTCGACCGAGCAAAGCATGAAGGAGTTAGCGGAGGAGCATGCAGGGAAACAGACGATTTATTTCGCTGGGACGGGCGCGAGCTCATCCAAACGCCCTTGAAGCCGCGTTAAAGGTCATGGAGTCGAGCTACGTTCCTGCTCAAGGGTTTGAGACCGAACAACTTCTACACGGCCCCTGGGTCTCCTTAGACGCAGAAAGCGTAGTATTCCTGATGGCTACGGAGGGACGGACATATGGGAGAAGTTTGGATTTGGCTAAGGCCGCAACAAGCCTAGGAGCGACCGTCATACCCATAGTGTACGAAGATGACTCGGAAATTGCCTCCGTCTGCAAGCATGTCGTTGAGGTACCAACGGTTGACGAGCAAATTGCACCGTTCCTCAGCATAATCCCACTTTATCTATTCGCCTACTACATGGCCCTGCAACGCGGGAAGAATCCCGACTACATACACTACCTAACGCCAGCCTACTGGAATGCTCGGCAAATCATCTTTCCCCCAGGAACACATTGAGGGTGGTGTCCACCCATGACATGGGTGGGCCCATGTCATCCAGTCAAACCGGGCAACGTAGATTCCATGGTACACCGTCGTACGGATAATGGAGCACTAGCTTTTCATAGGACTATTTAGACTTAGGTGGAAAACTCACCGAGTGTAAATACCGCTTGCGTGCTGCCCGACTCTCACTGTGCGTCGCTCTGGTGGCCCTCTTCCTCTCTGCCAGCACATTTACCTCCCCCACCTCGTTAAGTCGCCCGAACGAATACACCCACCCTGCCGCATTCCTCCAGCCGCTTGATTCCGTAAATGATTCGCAAACCACCGGGCATCACGTTCAGGTTGGCGCGTGGGGAAACGTAGACTCAGTGGGAAACGAGGGAGTGCAGGCTGAGATTCAGACAAAATCGTACAACGTGTCGAATCAGGGTCAGGACGCTTTTTGGGTGGGAGACGTTCTCAATAATGACGCATTCATTCAGTTCGGCTACTTGATTCTCTCGCCAGGTTACTACTGTTTATCCGCCCATGTAATGACGAACGGAACGAGCTGCTCCGGAAGCGCTGATACAATCGGCTTCTCGGATGTGCGCTGGTTCTGGGCGTATTTCCCTAACATGCAGGTGGTTAGTGACTGGTACTATGAGTTCGGGCCAGGAAACTCTGCTGGGTTGAATAACACTTGGAATCTCTATTCGATTCAACCGAGCGCGTCGGGTGACTGGAGTTTTCAGATGGATGGGGTAACAGTCTACTCCACGAACTTCCCGTCTGCAACATCAACCTCTCCCGCCCATGTCGTAGCGGAGAAGGCGTCGGGCTCGTATCTGGCCCCGTTGGGCCCTGTGGAATTCCGTAACCTTGCTTACCTTGGCAACGATACTCTCTGGCACGGCACATCGTCGTTAACGCCCATCGATGGGTGTGGTTATGGGGACAGCTTGCCTTGTAACTTCACTATTCCCTATGGGGTTGTGTCGGTTGGAGCTAACGACATAGTCGCCGGATCTAACGTAACGACACCGTCGGTTAATCAACCGCTTTGGCTTCGTCAATCGCCATGTTCCCTGAGTACGACCTTAACCGATGCCGCCGCCACGGGTACTGCTCCATTGAATGTCACGTTGACTGAATCTGTCTCGGCGTCGAGCGGGGTGATGAGTACGGATTGGTGGTTCGGAGACGGATCATATCTGCACGGTAACTCTAGCCAAACGGTCACCTATCGAACTCCGGGAAACTACACGCCCTTGGTCCGTGTCCTAGATTCGTCCGGATGTTTGAGCGAGGCCACGGGAAAGGTAGTTGTGGCCCCCCCAAGTGCCACGACCTCACCGACATCTTTTGTTGCGTCACAGCTCGCAATCAACGTGAGTGTAGAGACTGCGGCTGCGTCCTTGTTTGTGCTACGGAAAGCACCGGTTTAGATCGCCGAAATGGTATTCTACCTTTTCAGCGAATCTTGTCACAGGCCAACACGGGGCTGAGTCTGTTTGAGGTGGCTGTGGCTGCAAGCAGCATTGTCGATAGCACCGTAGTTGCGGACGCAATCATCAGTACCGGCGCAGAGTTTGTTAGTTCACCGAGTGCTAGTGCCGAGACACTCGTAAGTGCTGCCAACACGAGCACTCGCTCAAGTGCCTTACCAACACTCGTTCCTGCTAGACGTTTGACTTTTCCTCTGATTACGCTGAGTGGGAGGCCTAGGTAGAAGACCCCGATCATTGCGCTCGCCAAAGCGCCTGCTAGGATGATGGCTAGTTCTGGTGAGGCGCTGGTGGCTTGGAAGGTGCCGGCTGATATGGTTAGTATTCCGACGAGTGGGTATAGTATGGCTTGCATGAATATGCGTTCTACCCAGTGGTTTGCGATGTAGTTTGCGACTGGTGGGCTGAAGGAGTAGTACCATGCGTTGAATGCGAGCATGAAGTTCGATCCTGCGTTGGTTCTCATGATGGAGTTGTCGCGGAAGTTGCGGAGCACTTGGACTTGTGGGGCGACTGCCGAACCGTAAGTTGCGGTGGCGATGATACATGATGGCCCGGGGCTGTTTACTTGTAGAGTTACGTCGGCGCTATGGCTTACGGGTCCGCTGGTTCCTGTAACTTGGAGTACGAAGCTTCCTGTGGACCCTGTGGGGGTTGTTGTAAAGCTGACCGATGAACTGCTCTCACCACTTGGTGGCGGCGTTACGGTCTGTGGGATAGTGATTCCAATGCCTGTGGGAGCGTTCCCGACCCAGGAGGCCGAGAAGGTTACGGGTGAGCTGAACCCTCCAACCGAGTCAACGATGACGTTTGTTGATCCGCTGAGGCCTTGAATCACTGAGACGGTTGCTGAGCTTGGTGCGATGTTGAAGCCTGGACCGGCGGCTGCGACTGGGGCTAGGACGGATGGGGTTCCTAGTATTGCGACGTTGATGTCGGTTGTGTGTGACACTGCACCGCCCGTGGCGGTCACTGCGAGAGTGTAGCTGCCGGTTGAGGGTGAGTTGTCGGCGCTTATGGTCAGCGTTGAAGTGGCTGTGCCTCCTGTCGGAACGGTTACGGGGCTAGGTAGACTGAAGCTTATGCCACCCGGAGCTGTTGCAACCCAGGCGGTAGTCAAGCTGACTTGGCCATTGAATCCGTTTATGGATGAGATTGTTACGGTCGAGTACTTCGTTCCGTCTGGCGTTAGGCCGATTGTGGTGGGGGTCGGCTGGAATCCGAAGTCGGCAGCGACTCCGGTCGTTATCAGAGTGCCGCTAGGCGAGACAATCACTTGGAGCGTGGCTGCGTGTGATATCGCACCACTGGACGCCGTCACCGTGAACGGATACGTTCCCGGCGCTACGGTTCCCGAGACGAAGATCGTGAGCGTGGGCGAGGACATTCCTCCCGCTGAAGTTTCAATCTTGCTCGGCCCATTGAACGAAGCTGTCACACCCGGTGGAGCAGAGAAGGTGAGTGAAACTGGGGAAGCGAAGTTGTTCAGCGAAGTCACGAATACATTCAGACTGCCAGATGCACCTTGTGTGATCCCAATGCCCGTCGTTGAGAAGGCTATCGAGAAGTCACCGTTGTATTCGATGAATCCCCATGAGTTAGCCTGGCACTGGCCTGCTGCGTAACCGCATCCATTGGTGTAGGGCGTTGAACAGGTATCCCACTTGATTCCAGAGGATCCAGAATTGTCCTTTAGGTCAAGTGCGTAAACGGCGCCTGGTGTGACAGGTATGCCGCTCGGAAATTGCACTTGTAGCCAGTCACCTGTAGGTTGGCCGAATTGGCTTGGAACGGTGAACTGAGCGGAACCCACTAGGTTCCCTTCGATTCCATTCACGCCCGCTACTCCGTTGGAGATTATGTTCGCAGTCATCAGTGTCGGGGCAGTATTGTCGGATCGTATGTGAATCGCGAATCCTACTATCGAGGATTGTGTGGGAATGAACGTTTGGCCGGCTGGTGAGTGTACTCCGATACCGTCAAGGTAGGAACCGCCGATAGAGGAACATTGCTGGTCGGCGGCAGGGAGTGTGGCTGCATTCACAGTGAACACAGTCAGAAACATTGACGCTACAATTAGAAGTAAGGCTACGGTCGTTAAGGCTGGTTTAACGTATTCGAGTTTCGACATCTCAATCAACGTACACCATAGTATCACGAACTGAATTATTCCTGACTACACCATTTCCACTTCCAAACCCGGATTTCCACCAAAGTAGAATAAGGGAACCCCAAAACCGACCGCTCCGCCGACTAATGATTCGGAGCTTTCCGGGGTGGGTTCATTCCGTAATTGGGTTTTGCGCATCGTGATGCGGGAGCAGATCGGCCAATTTCATAAGCGCATTCTTTCCCCTTTCGGATCGTAGTATCGCATATCCACGATTCTGGCGGGTCGATTCCTCCCATTCATTCCAATCGTAACGGTGGTTCCCAGTTTGGACTTGTCAGCCTTGACAAACGCCCAGGCGAGATTCTTTCCTACCGTTAGCCCCTGGAAGCCGGCAACGGTTTCCCCAATCATCTGTCCATTTACCACTACAGGTTGGGAGACCGGCGTGATCTCGTTGTCTGAGAATTCAAGGCCGACTAGCCTGCGTTCAGGTCCTCTCGAGTTGAGTCGGGACAACGCTTCTTTACCCAAGAATTTAGGTTTATCCAGCTTAATCCATTTTTCAAGGCCGACCTCATACGGGTTATTCTTCTCGGTCACCTCATACCCAAAGAAGATGAACCCCTTCTCGAACCTCAACGAATCTAGTGCATCCAACCCGTACGGAGTTATTCCATCCTCCTTTCCCGCGTCCTGAATATTGATCCACGCTTGAACCGTATCCTCCGTTGAGATGTAACATTCGTATCCCAGCTCGCCGCTAAACCCAAGCCTCGCAACGACCGCCGGAACGCCACCAAGTTTGGCGTTAAGAAAATGGAAGAATCTAAGCTCACTCAGATCGATGTCCGCGATTCTCTGTAGAGTTCGTCGCGATTGTGGCCCTTGAACTGCAATCATTCCTAGGCTTGAGCTTATGTCAGTGACGAACGCAGTTCATTCCTGCTTCGAGATGTTCACCAATCCATGCTAGTGTCTTGTAGCGCATCACCGACGAAGTGACTACCCGGAAATGATTTTCCCCGATCCGCCAGACCGTAACATCATCAACCATGTTACCCTCGTTGTTGCAAAATGTTGTATACATTACCTGTCCGTCGGCGAGCTTGCTGGCCTCGTTGACAGCCAGCTTCTGCACTAACTGCATTGACTGGGGCCCCTTGACGTCGATTCTGCCCATCAACGAAAGATCAATCATGCCCACCCTCTCTCTAACCGCCCTGTGCTCTCTCTCGACAGAGGTGTAGTAGGCAGGCATCTCATACCCAGCGGCGCTCGTGAACATTTTTGCACCCAACGAAAGGTGGGTGTTGTACAACGGTGTAAGTTTCATTTTAACCCAAGACCGATCTTCGGTTGCACGAAACTTGAACTACACGAATTTTCCTGGGTGAAAGCTAGATGGCTTCCACTACTACTGCCTGCTTCTCGTATCCCTTGACGTAACCCACAACTTCTTTGAACTTCTCAAGGTGATCCTCGATATCTTCCTTAGTATGGACAACTGAGACCGTCCACTGCTCATCCGGTGATGGCCCGGCGGGAATTATCCCACGATTCATCATCGCAAAGCAATAGGCAAACCATTTCCCGGTGTCACAGGCTTGGAAACTCCTCCAGTCTGTGACTGGTTTCGTAGAGAAGGCAATTGCACCGCTCAGCCCGGCATGTGACATTTGGGCGGTAAGGTCGCTTGTCGTCGATAATGTCTTGATATCCTTTGTTTAGCGTCTCGCTCAGTTTGGTAGCCCTCTGCATCGCACTCTTCGTTAGAACCTTCGATAGGGTCGCAATCCCGGCGGCGACGCACAACGGGTTCGCGTTGAATGTTCCAGCATGACTAACTACCCCTGGGACTATCGTTTCCATTATCTTCCTCTTCCCAGCCACTCCGGCGATTGGAACTCCGCCACCAATCGCCTTGCCTAGGGTAATCAGGTCAGGCTTGACGTTGACGAAGTCTCGCATTCCGCCATAGAACTTTCCGCAAGTTTTGATTTCATCAAAGATTAGCACGAATCCATAATCGTCGGCAAGTTTCCTCAAGCCTTCGAGGAAGCCTGGTTTCGGAAGAATGAAGCCCATGTTCATAGGGATGGGCTCAAGAATCATCCCTGCAACGTCTGCGCTATTGTTTCGGACTATTTCTTCGACGGCGGCCAAATTATTGAACGGTGCAACCAGGGTATTGTTGTAGACGCCTTCAGGCAGGCCGGTTGAAGAGGGGACTGCGTTCGGCGCTTGAGGATCTCCCTCTCTGGCTTGGGATGGTTTCACGCTTACTATGAGTGTCTCGTTTCCGCCGTGGTAGCAACCTTCAAACTTGATGATCTTATCCCTCTTCGTATAACTTCTCGCGAACCTCGTTGCATACATGGTAGCTTCGGCACCAGTGTTCGCCAATTTGAGCTGGTCAACCCCAAACCGCTCACAAATCATTCGGGCAAACTTCGGAGTCTCTTCCCATTCAAATCCAAAATCCGTACCCTTCGCCGCTTGTTCCTTGATCGCTTTGACAACGAGTGGATGGGCGTGGCCCGCGACTAGGACACCGAAGCCCATGTTGTAATCTGTGTACTCATTTCTATCTACGTCCCATAACCTGGTTCCTTTGGCATGAGAGAAATAGAGCGGGTAGGGATCGGAAAAACGATAATTGCTATGGACCCCGAAAGGCACGTCGTTCTTCGCTTTCTCGTAGATTGCATTTCGATTTGGGTGTTCGCTTCTCGAACATTCGGGATTCTTTGTCTTCGAGTGCACTCAAGTTTAGCCCGGCCTCTGACTGCAATGTATCAGCTATAAGGTAACCCCAGATGAATTTTTTGCAAAATCCACCAAAAATCCCCGCAGAGGATGACTTAGCTACCTAAGAACGCCTGATTTATCGCCTGGGCGGATGAAATGGGTAGACAAATCGAGGATTCTTCGGAGTATGCATGGCCAGATGAAATCCGTCGATTTTTTCACGGATCGAAAGGTCATCATCAGCAGATGGAGCCAACCATAGCAAAACACCCAATGTTCGCTCCGAGCCGTGCAGAGGGAAGTGCGCTTAAATCCCACGAAAACAGATGTTTTTGGTTGATGAAAAATGGTACACGTATCAGATGAAGGCATGTTCGATGCACCCTAGAGAAGATTTGGCGCTTTCTCAACGACGACAGCCCACAACCCACCAACACAGCTCGGTCAAATTTTCAAAAGTACTAGAACAAATGACAAGGGCATGACCTCAGAGGTTGAAGTGAAGAACCCTGACGGCTCATGGCGCAAGGAAATCTGGAAATTTGGGTTCAATCCCCCGAAGGGGTTTGACCTGGAAATTACCAGCGGACCAATGAAGGGCACAAAACACACCCACACATACACCCCGATGGGAAACAAGACTAAAGTGGTTGTTGAGGGTGAATTCGTAGCTCAAGGCATGGATGACGCATCACTCAAGAAAGCAGCTCTCGGGATGTTTGAACTAGTCTTTAACGAGGACAGCGCAATCTGAAGAACTACAAGTAATTTTCAACAACGCACGAACTGAATACATCTCTAACTTCCCTAGTCTTTTGTTTCTATTCACAGAAAGAATCTAGTTTCCTACGAAAGCACAAATGCGTCCATGATTAGGCAGTGTGGATGATCGACGGCTAGGTTTCCGGACATTTACTTTTCATGAGGTGAGAATAAGAATTGAGTGACTCTGAGCAGAAGGCGGTGCAGCGTGAACTTGCCCGAAGGCGGGTGTTCGTCTTTCTTTCCATCTTCTTCGCTATTGCTCTTGCAGGCGACATTCCTGGGGAAGCAGACATCTTCCTTCATGCACTAGACGAATATGCGATTGTTTCCCTCTCGGTCCTAGCACTAATCATAATCCTTGTTTGGAGAAACAACAAGACACTTTCACAGCTGAAAAAGCAGAACAACATCATTCTGGTCCTCTTCATAATTGCATTGGGATTCAAACTCTTCGCATTCATGGTTGAGAGCAACGATCCTATGGACTTCGGCGACGAAATCCCCTCCCTGATAGGACTCATACTAGCACTGCTGAACAGGTTCGTCTAGGCTAGGGATGTGTCCTGAATCCCCAGCCTGCCTCTCCTCTTCCAAACTACCAATTTCTTCCCGCCAGAAAATCTGTCGTTTGCCTGAGCGTCGGCATTCTTCTAGATTTGCTTCTGAGATAGAGGTAGGCACAAACATTTGCAAAGAGCAACCTATCTTGTGCTTGGAAACCGACAAGATGTCCGACTATGTCTCCTGCATCCCACACGTCTCCGGCCCCCGTAACGAAACCCGCAATCTTACCAATCGCCGAAACCCAAGTTTGTCCCTCCCCCGTCGAGGACACGCTACCAATTGGAGTATGCACGTCCAATTTGACTCTAAGAACATCCTGCAGTAATCCAGAAACCCTGACCAAGTCTTTTCTATTGTAGTTCCGCGGTAACGTTCCAGTTGAAAGACGCCGAGCCATAATCCTAGTTTCGTTCTCATTCACGCTAACGACGTCGACCAAACCTTTTCCGACAATATCCTTCACAAGCACTTTGAGGCGTCCTTCCGCCGCCGGTAAGGTCCGCAGGGTCAAGGAAGTTGAGTCTACCCTTCCGACCCCTCAAGCCGAAAACTTTCCTTGCGAGTTCGTTTCCTTTTGTGTTGGATGACCAGTTCACGAGGGCTACACAGTCGGACCGCTCAAGATCTACAACGTCCTTGTGTTCGAGTCTTCGCCCATCAAACTCCCTCAAATCACCGACATCGCTGATCATCACGTTCACTTGTTTGTTTCGGAAACCGAATTCGAGAGCGGTCGTATAGCCAGGTTGACCGGGAATGACTCGCACCTGGCAGTTGCGTGGAGGGTTTGCAAGCTGCGGTTTGCGTGTGTTCATCCCCGACACAGTAGAGTCTCGTCTTCACTGACAATAACGCTAAGGCATATGCCAAATTTGCAGCATTTCCTCCTGCGCGTTCAATCTGCGAAAAGCCCCGCAGGTTCCCGCCTCCGGATGCTGCTTTCAGTTGTACCTGCCTGAAGAGTTGTTTCAGAGATGGGACGGAGACTATCCTGTCGAGGTAAAAGTCCGGTAGGACCGATACTTTGAGTTTAGAGATTTCTCTATCGTACTCCATCCTAACCCGCTTCAACCTGATCCTGTCAGACCATCTTTGTTTTGTTTGATCCCGTAGACTAAGACTGCTCCTAGAAGCTGGGTTATGGCAGCCGCTGCGAAGATGTATACAGGTCCAAATATGCTCCAAACGAAACCAAGCAGCAGCGGACCGACTATCATTCCTAGATCTTCAAAGGAACCATAAATCCCGATCGTGGCTCCCTGCATCGCTGCCGGAGTCACATCAGGGATCATAGCTAACAACAAGGATGACCCGGAAAATCCTACACCCACAGCGATCGAAACAACCAGAAGTAGGTAAGAAGTGTCGGCGAAAAGATACAAGAGGAATAAGGCAGAGCTTGCAAGGAGCCCAAGAACTGCTGTGCGTCTTATTCCGAATTTGTCCGAGAGCCATCCGACGACCGGCATTGCCACCAGTTGAGCCGCTGAAACTGACGCAAAAAGAACGCCCACATCAACGGTGGACATCTTGATTTGCTGCGAGGCGTAGAGAGGCAGAAACGAAGAGGCTACTGTACGCCCCATGAAGATTAGAGCGGCCGACAGAAAGAGAAGTTTTGCTGACCGCCTGCTGAGAACACGCTTCAGAGCCACAACCATGTTCCCCTTTTGCTCTTGGCGACGAGACCTTTCGCTTGGAAACGAGATCAGAACGAACACCGCCATCAAGAGCGATATCACCGAGGTAGCCCAGAAAGAGTACTCAAACGCCCAGGTCTGAGCAATATAGCTGCCAAGCAAAGGCCCAATTACGCGCCGAGGACTAAGAACAGCCACCAAAGGCTCGCATACAACCCAATCGACTTCTCAGGAGCGGCCTCGGTGACGTATGACCTTGTCAGTGGCCCAATAGCAACAAACAGCACCCCCGTAAGAAATTGGAGGCCAATGAAAACGGGGACGAGCGACCGAAGAGTGTAGAGTGGAGATAGTACGCTCATTGCGAGTATTGACACGAGCATCAGTAGTCGCCGATCGGTTCTGTCGCTAAGGTTTCCCCAAATCCATTCGGAAAGAAACATCCCAGCCGCTTGCACTGCCACCAGTATACTCCAGCCAATTACGGTGATTCCAAGAGAATCCACGTAGAGAGGCATTACCGGACCGCTGAACGAAACCGTTGACGCTATACTATAGAAGAGGAGAATCAAGTACGCAGAAGAGACAACTCGAAGACGAGAATTCAAAGGAGCCAACCCCGAAGAAGGGTTTCAGTAATTCCAGAGTAATACTCTAGGTCACCTAGTCGGAACAGCTGTTTTTCGTTTCTTCCTGACCCCTCTACTGCGGTCCACGAGATATGCAAAGAGACGGCTGACCATCAGGAATCTCGCTCGTTCGGAGCAAAAAGCGCCTGGCATACGTTAAGCTATCTTCGGACCTCTTCGACTTCTCTATACCATTTCTTGCCGGGACCGACCTTCGCTCGAATCTTCCAGCGCATATTCTTCGGCTCATCTTCGATGAATTTCAAGAGCTTTGCGATTTTTCCTTCCACATCATTTCGATCTTCCTGCGTTAGCTCTTGGTAGGACGCAAGTTTGGAGGCGAGGTTCTTCAAGTTGGTCGTACAGGTATAGTAGAAGCCCCAGTCGTTCGATAGCAACTTCGCTATGTAGTCCGCGTCTATCGTTTCGGGACCAGCTTTGCCAATGTCATGTTCTCGCAGGAGCATCGTTGTGTCTACCATATCTTTTTCCTCAAGGTGAACGATCTGCATTTTCTCTAACAGCATATCTGCGAGGGAGATCGTGAGCGGGTCGATCTCTAGTCGGTCTTGGAAGAGGATGTCATGATTCATTTCCAATTTATCGATGAAAATATCGACGTGCAGGCCGTTTGTTTTGTTGTCCCATATGGTTCTCCTGTTTCCCCAAAGAGCAGTGACCATGGGTTGGTCTTCGTACCCAAGCTCCCTCATCATCCCGTTGATACGGGAGGATTCAGAATGGTAGGCCGCGAAATCGACGTCGGATAGGACTCGATTAAGCCGGGCTGTGAGGAAGTTGAATTTCGGGCAATGCGCTTGGAATGCAATGGCACCCAGTAATCGCAGATGAAGGTCTCGTTTCGTTCCTTCAGCTACGATTCGCTCGCCCTCGGCCTTCATCATCTTCTCGTGTTCAGCAATCTGTTCTGAGTTCAAGTAAGGCAACCGCGCAAAATTCGATTTAGACGAGGACATTTTGTCAAGCTATTAAGCGTTTCAACCCGCCATCGAACAATCTTTCCTAGTAAGTCCCGAGGGTGGATGAAAGAAGAACCTTTAACCTTCAATTATCCAGAAAAATCCTGACGCTGAGACGTGCCTTACTTGACCCCAGAACCCGCCCATTCACACAACGATCATAACGTAACTGGGAAGGGGTTCAAGCATTTAACGCGCACAGACGAGGCTCTTGAAGCAGTGATGGAACAAGTTCCAATGAAGGAAATAGCGGTAGAGAACGTTCCAGCGTTATCTGCTCTCGGCAGAATTCTAAGCCACGATTTAATCTCGCCATCAGCTATTCCTTCTTTTGATCGCGCCGCGATGGACGGTTTCGCCGTTAGAGCCGAGGATACCTACGGCGCCTCAGCCAGCTCGCCGATATTGCTGAATTCTGTTGGTGGCGTTGGTATCGGCGTCCTTCCGAGTACGGGCATCAGAAAAGGTGATGCTGCTTTCGTTGTTACGGGCGGTCAGATGCCTCAAGGTGCAAACGCGGTTGTCATGGTCGAATACACCAAACAATCCGAGAGCGGGAGCGTTGAGGTTTCGGGGGAAGTGCATCCGGCTGAGAACGTTTCAAGAATCGGGGAAGATGTTAGAAAGGGAACCGTGGTTTTGAGAGAGGGTGCTCGTTTACTCCCACAAGACATTGGCATGCTCTCATACCTAGGAATCAAGGAAATCTCCGTAAAACGTAGGCTCAAGATCGCCGTACTCTCGACAGGGAATGAGATTCAAGAAGAACCAGAGCCGAAATCTGGAAAGGTTCCTGACGTTAACCGTCCCACCTTGTTAAGTGCTGTACGGGAACTTGGTTGCGAACCTATCGACATGGGCATTGCACGAGACGAGTTCAGCGAGATACAGGACAAGTTGAGGAGTGCACTTGAGGCGAGCGACCTTGTTCTAGTTACTGCAGGTACGTCGGTCGGACCTGGCGACATGGTGCCCAGGGTGATTGACTCTTTAGGCAAACCGGGCATGTTGGTTCATGGAGTTGCGATGCGTCCCTTCGATGCCTACCGGTCTAGGGGTAGTGAATGGAAAACCTATAGTCTCGTTGCCGGGCTATCCCGCTTCTGCTTATATCGCCTTCCTCGAATTTATCCCATCAATAGTCAATCACCTGCTCGGAACGAATTCGTTGCCTCGGCCTATTGTCAAAGTGAAGCTGCGAAGGCGGCGTAGCTGGAGTCTTGGGTTCACGGACTTACGTGCGAGTTCAAGTTGCGGAAAGCGGAGGGAACCTCTTCGCCGATCCTGTTAGAACTTCTGGCGCTGGGATCCTCAGCAGCTTAGTGCAAGCTAATGGATTCCTCATAGTGCCTGAACAAGTGGAAGGGTATGAGGAGGGCCAAATGGTCGAGGTCGAACTATTTCGACCCGTGGAGCGCGAGCAAGCTGGCAAGTGAGAGGAAGATCTTTCGGGATCTCCAAAGTTTGGAGAAAGCAACTTCCAGCTTCTGGGCTGCATACCAGGCAACAATTCAGGCTGTCGAGAAAATTCCTCTTGAGAGGGCACTCGGCAGGGTACTTGCCGAAGATATTTTCTCCGGAATAGACGTGCCCGGTTTTGACCGGGCAGCCATGGACGGTTTCGCCGTTACGGCTGCAAGCACATTTGGCGCGGACGAGCAAAACCCCGTCAGTTGAAGGTAACAGCCGAAGTAGAGGCAGGGGATTCTGCCGGATATTCCGCCCTACCGGGTGAGGCGTTAGAGATAGCTACTGGTGCTCCGATGCCGAAAGGTACTGACGCAGTTGTAATGGTAGAGTATACGAAGAGGAACGGATCTGAGGTTCTCGCTTACAGACCGGTTTCCCCTGGCGAAAACGTGACGGGGGCCGGGAGCGATATTATGACCGGGGAGCTCTTGCTTCGCAAATCGGAACGAATAACTCCCCGAGAAATAGGGCTAATTGCAGCGATCGGGCTGCCCCAAGTTTCAGTGTTTCGAAAACCACGCGTCGCTATATTCTCAAGCGGAAACGAACTCATTAAACCGGGCGAGTCGCTCCGGTTCGCGAAGATCTATGACATCAACGGTCCCGCAGTTTCAGCGGCCGTAGCTGAGTGTGGTGGTGAACCTGAATTTCTGGGGATTCTACCCGATAATTACTCTGCTGTTAAAGACAGCCTTGATTCAGCCCTGAGAGACGCTGACATAGTCATCTCTTCAGGGAGCACATCCTCAGGCCCAGGCGACCTATTCTACAGGGCCGTAGACGATCTTGGAGATCCAGGCGTGATCGTACACGGGTTGACGCTTAAACCTGGGAAACCGGCGTTGCTCGGTATAGTCAGGGGGAAACCGATTTTCGGATTGCCTGGCTACCCCACTTCCGCCCTAATGATCTTCCACATGTTGGTTGCCCCGATAATTCGCAGGCTCGCCAATGCACCTGAGATCGCCCCAATCAAGGTCAGCGCCATCTCACCTATGAAATTCTTCAAGGCCCGCGGCCGCCGTGAGTTGCTCCCGGTGCAGCTGATAACACAACCGAGCGGTGAGTTGATCGCGTATCCGATGCAAAGCGGATCAGGGGCCGTAAGCTCATTCTCGATGGCGGATGGCTTTGCGGACCTTCCGGAAACTCAAGAGTTCGTTGACGAAGGAGAGAGATTGGAAATCCAACTGTTTGGGAGAGAGCTAACTCCTGCGTCGCTTGTCGTGATAGGTAGCCACTGCGTCGGGCTAGATATCGCTTTCAGTATGCTCAAGGAACGAGATCCAGATTTTCTTGGAAGAACCATTAACGTTGGCTCCGTCGGCGGATTCCACGCCATTAAGCGGGGTGAGGCGGATATGGCTGGAGTTCACCTTCAAGACGAGGCGAGCGGAGAATACAATCTGCCGTTCCTCTCGTCCTACGGCCTCAAAGAATCGGCAATTTTAGTGCGAGGTTACGACCGTGAACAAGGGTTAATCGTAAAGCAAGGCAATCCGAAGAAGCTACAGGAAGTTCGAGACCTGCTTCGAGAAGACGTTCGCTTCATAAACCGCAACAAAGGATCTGGTACGAGACTTCTTATCGACCGCCACTTGACTGCGCTCGCCTCTTCCACTGGGACTGACCTGGACAGCCTTTCGATGAAGATTCATGGATACGGCTATGAGGTAAAGTCGCATTCTGCCGTAGCTGCCGCGGTAAAAAACGACCGTGCAGACGTTGGCTTCGGTATCAGAACTGTTGCCGAGGTGCCCGGTCTGGATTTCATCAAGTTAGACGACGAAAAATATGACTTTCTAATTGGAAAGGACCGTATGAGTAAGAAACAGGTGCAGGCTTTCGTTAAGTTATTGGGATCTAAGGAATTCTCTACAGCCCTTCAAACTCGCGCTCCAGGACTGAGTAGTAATCAGCAATCTGGGACAATATTATTTCAGCCATAATTCACGCATTCAGAGAACTTCTACTGACGTAGCTTTGAACAAGGCGTGTACCTCAGTTCCAATGTTGAGCTGCATCTCAAAGAATGACCGCCTCGTAACAATTGCAGTTATCCGCGTGTCTCCTGAGATCCTAAGCCTGATTGTCGGGCCAAGATCCGTAACTTCGATCACTCTTCCAGAGAATCTGTTCCGCGCACTAGTGTCCACACTCTGTTTGGAAACGATAACGTTCTCAGGCTTAACGTGCACCATAACCTGACCAGTCCGGTCAGTTATCGCTTCAATTATCTTGCCAGCACCAGTATCGATCAGGGCGAGCTCTGCCTCTTTTCCGATTATGTTACCTCGAATCAAATTGTCTGATTTGAAGATAGACTCCGTTTCAGGCGATGAATTCTCTGCAAAGTCGGCAGGCGTTCCAACCTCAAGCATTCTACCGTTTCTCATCACCCCAATTCTTTCTGCCACCGATGCGGCTTCTAGTTGGTCATGGGTTACATGAATGACTGTCACTCCAGTCTCTTTGTGAACACGCCGTAGGTAATCTAGAATTGAACTTTTGGTTTCAGCGTCGACGGCTGATAGCGGTTCATCGAGCAACACGGCACGGGCTCGACGGCGAGAGCCCGAGCAAGCGAAACTCTTTGCCTCTCGCCTCCACTAAGGTTTCTCGGAAACCGGTTGATGAGGTGTGAGATCCCGAGCAGATCCATCAGATGGTTCGATCGCGATTTGCGGTCTTGCTCAGGAATCCCTTTGGCGTGTAAACCAAATTCAATATTCTTCCGTACCGTCATGTTGTCAAAGAGCAGTTGGTTTTGTGGTGCGTAGCTTATCCTGCGCTTTTCTGGCGGGAGTTTGGAAACGTCTTCCCCGCTAACAATTATGCGCCCTTCATGGGGTGAGTAGGCCCCGGCTATTGCTTCAAGAAGCAAAGTCTTTCCTGAGCCTGTGGGGCCGAGTAATACGAAGTAGCTTCCCTGAGGGACTGATAGATTGATGTTCTTTAGGGCGAACTGCTCCCATTTGTGCGAGAGACTCTGGACTACGACTC
Organism: Candidatus Bathyarchaeota archaeon; assembly: GCA_963833125.1. Lineage (GTDB taxonomy): Archaea > Thermoproteota > Bathyarchaeia > 40CM-2-53-6 > 40CM-2-53-6 > FEN-987. The sequence goes on from CAWHWX010000030.1 coordinate 22,098, forward strand.
CGTCGCTCATCATTTCTCCCTCTTCCTCTGAACTAGCTTAAACATGATGAAAATCGCCAGGTTGATGAAGATCATGAGGGCCGCGACGTTCACAGATCCCGGACTGAGAACTACACCGTTTGAGATGGACTCATGCAAGCCATAACCTGCGTACAGGTTCCAAATCAGAATTGAAGCGACTGCTGGGTAGTAGGCCATTATGAATAAGGCGCCCACCTCGCTTGAAGCTCTGGCCCAAGTCAAGATTGCGCCTGTAACTACTGAGCGCCAAATATTTGGCAACGTGACCTTAACGAAGGTGAATGTTGATGATGCACCGAGGCTTCGGGAAACGAGTTCTAGCTTTGGGTCTAGGGATTTAATGGCCTCTTCCACCTGCTTGACCGTATACGTGGCGCTGACGAAGATGAGGGTTAGAACGATTGCGACGACATTATTCGTCAGCTTGATTCCATATCCATTGAAGACTGCTCCCACAAGCTCTGCTGAACCAAAGATCGTGATGAGTGCTATTCCCGCAACTGTGTGAGGGATCATCAGAGGAATCTCAATTATCGAGTCAATGAGAGATCTCCCTGGGAACTGGTACTTGCCGAGAAGATAGCCCAAAGGTACTCCTAACAACACGGCCACCAGTGCTGTAAGTCCAGACGTGTAGACCGTTAATGCAATCGCGGACAGAGCCTCGCTGTTATTGAGAGCGAGCAGTAATCCAGGGACGCTACTCGTTCCAATTAGGCTGAGAACGGGCGAGAAGAGCAGGAAGAACAAGATCCCGCTTAGAAGAGACAAAACAAAGACGAATCTGATCGGAAAACCGGGTGATAGACGCAACGAAATATCCTCAAGGGTGCATTAGCAGAGACTGAGCATTTCAATGTAGCCCGCGCCCAGCGCCATTGCCGCCCTGAGCGGGATTATGCAAAGGGCGTTAAGGTTCAGCTGACGTCTTTGATGGAAATGCCTGCTTGTGTTATCGCTTGGATAATGTCCGAGGGTACTGAACTCTGGTTGTAAACCCAGACAGGGTTCAAGGGCCGTAGGCCGCTTGCGCTGAGAATTTCTTGCCCCTGAGAACTGAATACCGCTTTGATGAAGGCTATCGCCATGGTCGAATCAGGACTGTTGCTCGGAATTGTCAGGTCGTAAAGGACCGGTGCACCCGTCATTAGTTTGCCGCTAACCGTGACATTTGCCTTCGCATACCAGTCCGCCAGGGTCAAGTTCGATAAGTCTACCCTCGAGTCTAAGGTTAGGTACTGAAGCTTGTGTGAAACAGCTTCAGAGGAATAGCTCAGCACGTAGTCAACCGCCCCTGTCTCTAATTGCGCGTCTAGGGTGGTTTCCGTTGGGACGATGACGAGTTCATTTTTCGCGGCCTTCGTAACGTACAACTGGTCGTACAAGTAACTTGAGTTTTGGTAGTACAGCAAGCTTGCAAGTTGAAGCATGATTATTGCCTGAGCGCCACTAGGGTCGGTATCCTTGTTGGAGACGCCGACAACAACCCCCGGACGTGTTATTACCTGATACCAGTTGTTGGGCGTTATTTCGTTTGCAAATCTGCTATGGTTGGTGTAAAGGACAGTCATCGCGTTCGAAGCGAAAACTATGTACCATGACGCATGTGAAGGAATCAGCTGCTCTGGAATGATTTTGTAATCTGCTGATGCGTATATGTCGAACGACTTGTTTGCTTGCGTGATTTCGTTTGCCGCTAGTCGGCTGCCTTCGAAAATGTAGTTGTAACTGAGCGTTGGGTATTGTGGGCGTACGACATTGTTAACGATTCCATTGAACGGTACCTGGAGCGTTCCTGCTGCATCAATTAGAAGAGTCGTAGATGGTTGGGTAGCACTCAGTCCCGAGTAGTACCCCATTGCATATCCCACTCCTAACCCTACAGCCAGCGCGAGTACGAGAGCGACTTTGCCGTATTTCACAATCAAACTCATAGCTATTGCATTCCTTCGAGTTGCTTCGACACTGGGGCGCATACCTTATGCTGCCATTGATATGTATTACCCTACATTTCAATTGCCGATTCCAGCCGGTACCCCGAGGTGGGGAAGTATCTGAGATACGATTGCTCCTCACTTTTTTTTGTTGATTCTGTTTTCGATGGGCCTTAGTTTCCTTTGTGAGAGGGTTAGATGGACGAGTGCTTCGGTGGACTTGAAATCTTTGAGTAGCATTTTTGCGACTGGAGTTAGGGTGGTTCCGCCTCCCCCCTTTCTACTCGTGTGGCGAGTTCCGCCGCGGTGGGTCGTAATCAGTGGTTGCCTAAGTCTCTGCTTCATTCTGCCAAGGTAATCCCAGACGAACTTGTAGGACATGTCAAGCTCTTCTGCAGCCATTGCTATCGATCCGTGCTCGTCGATGGACTCCAGGATTTGCGCTCCTCCTTTCCCTAGAACCCTTCCTCCGTCCCTGTTGAGGTATAACCTGAAGTCATAATGTAGAAGGGGTTTGTGTCTCTTCATCTCTCTCACTGTAGTGACTCTTAGTGTAGTCGTTGCTTTATTGTTCCTTTCCGTCGGCCCTGGCTTTAGCAGCCTTGTTTCGATAGTGCAATACCTGAGCGATTGCCGATCACGTGGTTTTTTCGAAGTTGAGAGCGTTATGGCATGCAGCAAAGTGTGATGGCGATTTAGCGAGGAGCGGAGGTTCAGTTTCCTTGCATATGTTAGTCACATATTTGCATCTTGGAGCGAAGACGCATCCCGCACGCTTTCCGATGTTTTCTTCAATTCCTGAGGTATATCCAGCGGCTTGAAGGGCGTCTCTTGCCGCCTGCGTCGTCTCAGTCAATCGAGGTGTGGCGTTCAAGATCAGTTCGGTGTAGGGGTGGTGCGGTCTTGAGAGGAGGGGATGGGTAGGGCCTATTTCTACTAATTTCCCTGAGTACATCACCGCCGTTCTGTCACTCATTATCTTCGCACTCGCGAGATCGTGTGTGATAAGTATCATCGTAAAATCTCTCTTAGTTTTCACTTCGGTTAGCAGTGAGAGAATATTCAATCGCTGCGAGGCGTCGAGCATCGTGATCGGCTCGTCTGCTACGAGAAGTTTCGGGTTCGGTGCCAATGCCCTTGCGATGTTAATCCTCTGCCTCTCCCCGCCACTTAACTGATGGGGTAGCTTGTGAATCGTCTCTTTGGGGTCGAGTCCTACTTCGGAAAGTAATCGATTTACTCTCTCCAGGATTCTTGCTTCATCGGTTTCGTCTGTTAACCGCCGTATGGGAATTGACAGAGTGGTATAAGCATCCAAGCGAGGGCTGAGCGATTCGAATGGATCTTGATAAATAACTTGGACGGAGCGTCGGTAATCTTTGAGTTCTTTTCCTTTGAGCCTGGTTACTTCGGTCCCGTTATATTTTATTGAGCCCGATGTCGGGGCAATCAGACCCAATATGCACTTCGCGACCGTCGTCTTTCCAGATCCGCTCTCGCCCACGACGGATAATACTTCAGACTCATAGAGCTGGAATGAAACGTCGTCGACTGCATGAACTGTGGACTTTGTCCTCCTCAGAGCGCTGAGTAGCTTTGTGAACTGGACTCGGAGATTAGAAACTTCCAAAAGCACCCTTGATGAATCCTTTGTTGAATCGTATCGAGTGATTTCGTTTGTTTCTTCTAATCGTTGTATTTGTGACAAGCAACGACCCTACCTTGGTCTGTTTCCTTCAGAACAGGTCTTTCCGTCCTGCACCTGTTGAATGCATACTTGCACCGGTACGCGAACTTGCACCCCTCTTCGGGAATAGCTAAGGTATCCTTTGCGGTTTTGGCCGAGGATGTGAGCGAACTTCGGTTCGAGTCCATCGTCAGCAAGGAATCGAGCAACGTTTGAGTGTAGGGATGCAGGGGTTCGAAGAGAACTTTTCGCATCGGCCCTCGTTCAACTATTTCCCCGGCGAACATTACGGCGATGTGGTCAACAAGCCCACCTAAGATAGCGATCTCATGCGTGATGTATAGAAGGGAAAGCCCGAATTCGGAGACTCCCCTAGTCAGTAATCCGAGAATTTGTCTTTGAACGACAACGTCCAACGCCGATGTCGGTTCATCAGCGATTAGAAGTTTGGGTGATAGGGAGAGCGCAAGAGCAATGATCGCTCTCTGACGCATTCCTCCGCTAAGCTCATGGGCGAAAGCGTCTGCTCGCTCCTCTTTTATTCCAACATCACTCAGCAGCTTCAGCGCTTTACTCCTCGCTTCGGATCTTGAAAGATCACTGTGGGTTCTGAGCACTTCGATTATGTGATTAGAGATTGTCTTGACGGGGTTTAGTGCATTCATAGCGGACTGATACACCATCGACACTTCCTGCCACCTATACGCCCTGAGCTGATTCTTGCTCATCCCAAGAACATCCTTACCCTCGAACCTGATTTCCCCGGATATTCTTCCTGGCCGTTCGATTAGGTTCATTATACTCAAACCTAACGTGGTCTTTCCGCTCCCTGACTCGCCAACGATGCCGAGCGTGTATCCTGTCGAGGGGATCACAAGAGACACGTTGTCGGCCGCCCTTCGCGCTCCCGCTCCCGGCGTATACTGAACCGTCACGTTGGACATGGAGAGTAGGTCGTTGGACATTTCTAAACCTCAGTTCTCAACCTCGGGTTCATCGTCTCCTCAACGGAGAATCCCAAGAGTGCGAATGCAGTAGCTACAACCGTAATGGACAACCCTGGGGCCAGAATCCACCACCAGTCGCCCGCATAAAACGCAAACTGTTGTGCCCAGTACAACATGCTTCCCCAGCTCACGACGTTTGGGTTTCCGACGCCGAGAAATTGCAAAGCCGTGACGAGTACGATCGCCGCCGCGACGGTGAGAACGAAGTAGGCTATGGCTAGGGAGGCTATTTCGGGGATTATGATTCGGCGGATAATCTCAAGGTCGCTCATTCCGCTTGTTCTCGCCGCGTCCACGTACGGCCTTTCCCTCAACGACAAAATCTGAGAACGGATAGCTCGGGCGCTCACGGGCCACAACACAACGATGAGGATCAAAGTGATGAGAGTTGTTGTAGCCGGGTACAGCGAGCCGAGAAGCACCATCAAGGGTAACGGGGGAAAGGTGAGTACGACGTCCGCTGTGCCCGTGAGTAGACCCTCTAATCGAACGAAATAACCCGCCGTCACACCCACGAGGAGCCCGATCGTGACGGCGCCTGAGGCGGCGAGAATTCCAACCAGCATGGAAGGGTACGCTCCGTATATGACTTGGGTAAGCACGTCGTGCCCAAGATAATCGGTTCCGAGTGGATGGGAGTAACTTGGGCCGGTGTTTATGCTCGCACTCGTTTGAGTTGGACCGTATGGCGTAAGGTACGGCCCGATGATCATGACTGCGAAAGCGGCGGCGATTATGATCGCTCCTAGTCTTGCTGCTCTTGTCCTCAACAGAGAGGATGAAAGAGAATGTAGGTAGCGGTGCTTTCCGGCGAGTGATGTCTTCGTGTTGCCTACCTCCTTAGCCTCGGATCGAGTTTCAGCATAATGAAGTCACCAATGAGCCCCCCTATGATGACTATGAGAGTCATGTAGAAGAAAGCCCCCTCCAAAACTGGATAGTCCCTGTTGAGGATCGCGTCCACAATCAGGTCGCCAACCCCGGTGTACCCGAAAACTACTTCAACCAACACGACGGCGCTCATGAGGCTGGCGAGCGAATACCCTAGGAGTGATACAACTGGCAATAGGGAATTTCGAAGAACATACCCGAACGCAATCGTCCTCTCTTTGAGCCCACGTGATTTTGCGGCTAAGACATAATCGCTCTTCAGCGCCTCTTGGGCCGCTCCTCTTAGAACAAAGTAGTTCTGTCCAAATACGACGGCGGTAAGCGTAGCAATGGGAAGAATGGCGTGGGTAATCACGGACCTAGCGTAGTCTAGGCCGGTTCCCGGATTGAAATCGATGTTTCCGAAAACGGGCAGCCATCTTGCAGTGACCGCGAATATCCATATGAGAATCATCGCGATCCAAAAGGCAGGTGTGGACCAGAACAAAATTGAAGTGTAGAGGGAAGCGATCTCGAACTTACCTCCGCGACGTAGGGAGCTTATGCCTGCGAGAATGTAGCTGATTTGAAAGGAGAGAAAAAAGCTGGTCATAACGAGCAGTATCGTCCAGGGTAGCCGGGCTAGGATAAGGTCGGTTACGGTAATCGGGTAGTAGTTGAACGATACGCCAAAGTACGGTGGCCACGAGAAGACTCCTTTCAGGAACAAGTAATACTGAACGTATTCCGGCTGATTAAGGCCGAACCTTGCCTCCAGAAGCAGAATTTCATTTTGAGGCAGTTTGGTTCCCGACGCAAAAATCTCCGCAGCATTTCCGGGAACAAGCCTTGGCAGTATGAAGTCTAAGTTCAGGGCGATGATGAATACTGCGACGGAGATCAGCACTCTGCGTTTTAGAAAGTCCATTCAAACTACCTTTGCCTCTCGTTTACGGCGAGAGGTCTTTAATGGGTTAGCGAGTCGCTATTCGCAGTTTTTATGTGCTCTTGGTTTTTGATTTGCGACGCAGGAAATAAGTTGCGCCGGCCACGGCTGCCACGATAACGACTCCTACGGCGCTGAGGGTAACATAATCGGGCCCAGCAGCAGCTGCGGATGTTGTGGTCGTTGAGCTCGTGCTCGTGGCGGCCCCTACGGGCTGCAGGTTTACGAAGGCTGTGCCATTCATGATTTGGGCGCCGTATTCGATGTAGCCGGTTGGCCAGTTTGTCCAGTATTGGGTGTTGTAGGCCCAGACGGCGTCTGGGTATGCCATGATAATCGTTGGGAGGTACTGGGCGTTTAGGGCTTGTATGTTGTGTAGGTATTGTTGCTCCATGGTTGGGTCAGCGGTTCTTTGGAAGGCGGTGAAGTTGCTCTGATATTGAGCGTCGATGTTTGGAGGGAATTCCCAGTAGTGATTCGCAGTTGAAGGGAGCCAATATACGTTCCATCCTTGGAGGCTGTCAAGGTATGGGTTGCCCCACACGGGCGCGTTGGCGGTGAAGAGAATCATTGCGCTTCGTATTCCATTGGCGTTATTTGCATAATTGCCCACGATGCTTGAGGCGGAGGTTGTCTGAAGGTTGACCTTGAATCCCAAAGCCTGCAAGTTACCTTGAATAACACTCGCACCGACGCTATCGATTGTATTGTCAGTGTCGGTCCACAGGCTCAATGAGACTGTTGTTCCGTTCGCGTAATGCAGAAAGCCATCTGACGCCTTTGTAATTCCGATCTGATTTAGCAGCGCCAACGATTTCGTTTGATCAAATGAATACTGGGCAATGCTTGGGTTATACCAAAACGTTGCAGACGGGGAGACTACTCCCTCCCCTGAGTATCCAGTTAATCCGTAACCGTTTAACGCTTGGTTGACGAAGGCGTTCTGGTCGATGCCGAAAGCTAGCGCTTGCCTGAAGTTTGTCATATTGTAGGGGTACATGGAATCGTTATACTCCAATGAACTGCCGTAGAGACCTTTCTCGTCCAGAATGTGCATGTTCGGATTCTGGAGTACGGCCTGTACGTTTGATGGCTCAACCAGAGCCAAATCCGTCGAACCCGACTGTAGGATACCGGTCGTGAGTGAGAGGGATTCGACGAAGTTGACGTCGATCTCGTTGATGTGAGGTTGGGTCGTGAAGTATGGGTTCCTGAGCATCACCATTTGGGTCTGCCCGGATTGATAGTTACTGACGTAGAACGGCCCGGATACCACATCTGTTCCGAAGTTGTTTGAGGTGGCGCCCTGACTCTGGATGAATGAGGATGGATAGACGGGGGTGTACAGGTCCCAGTTGAACTTGTCCGGCCAATGTGCATCGGGCGTATTCAATTCGTAAACCGCTGCGCTACTGTTAAGCGCAGATTGCGACTTCACTTCAGGCCCCATGGCGAGGTAGTCGTATGTCGCGTTGAATCCGAATTTCGGCCCGAAAGTATCCAGAATATCCTTCGAGGTTATGTCAGTGCCGTCAGACCACTTCAGGCCCGGTTTGATGTTGAACGTCCACTGAGTATAATTGTCGTTATGGGCGATCCAATCTGTTACAGCGAGTGAATTGTCCAGAGTCCCATCGGGAGCTGCGACGGGGGAGCCGTAGTATTGCATTCCTATGAGTAGACCGCCAGACGTACCGGAGACCAGAGTGTTCGGGTTGATGCTGCTGGGTGCTCGAATGAGCGTCAGCCTAAACGTCGTACCACCCTGAGCGCTCGCTCTCGATGCCATGAGAGGAATAATGCTGACGATAATTAGCAAGGCGAAGAATAACGTGATACCTTTTCGCTTGAACAAAGCTTCTCACAACAAACAGTCAGTGAATCTATGATGTGGGAGTTTATTCTGGTGGAATTTGCGCCCACACTTTTGTTAGGTCTATTCCGTGAGCTTTGTTGTAGAAGTAAGAGGCTGCGAAAATTGCTACGGGTATGAGTACTACGATTACGATGATCACTTGCGCTTGAGAGCTGAATGAGGCTACTGCTGGGTTCGTCACCGCGTTAAATCCCAAATAGCCAAAGAGGATCAGCGCCTATTACCCCAAGAAGGGATATGATCGGAAATCCGCCTATTCGCGCTTTCCACGACGCGGCTTCGAAAATGGCTTTCCTGCGGAACGGAAGAATAATCGCGCTAACGGCTGTTAGGAACCAAACGACTGCGAACAGAAAGATCCCGTTCACTTGAGTCGTGATGAACGAGACGAAGAAGTACAGATACATCGGAACAAGGGTGCAAGCTGCGGCAACGACTATTGCAACATAAGGCGTGTGGAACCTGTCGCTCACATTAGCTAGACCGGAGGGTAGCGTTCTGTCGAAAGCCCAAGACATGAAAAGTCGGCTTATGAACACAATCCCTAGCCAGCCCCAACCGATGTTTCCGACAAATAAGCCTCCCACGATTATCCAGAGCAGCAAGCTACTTGGGTTGAATAACGTGACGAAGACTGTGGGAACAGTTGATGCGCCCCCGCCTGCCGTTAACGTCCAGGCTTCAAGGAACGAGATCCCAACCAAGTTGTCAAAAAGGTAGGTAAGACCGAACCAGATCAGGATTGATACGATCTCTGCAAGAACCAATCCATATAGAAGAGATCGGCGCGGGTTCTTGATCTCGCTTCCCACCATTTGCATCACAGGGTAGGGTCCGATGCTAACGAAGAGCAGTGGAACCACAGCTCCTAGAGCGACGAGCGATGGGCCTGGAGTGTAACCTTTTGCCGCCGCATCGGAGAACACCTTAGCAACGCCGCCGGGGAAATATTGGGCGTAGGCTGCGCTGAAGTCAGCGGGCGTATGAATTAGGAATACTACGACGGTTAGAAGTAGTATGACTGCTCCGTATGCGAAAAACGCATATACAATTGTCCTGAAAACTTTCCCACCCGTTATGATGGCTGCTGTTCCAATGATCAGAATGACCACGCTGATTGCAAAAAGGGTCAGTGGAGAGGAAGTGGTCCATGGGGTAATGAAGTTGCCCAAGTTTGTAATGTTTGGGTCGTTCAGAACCTGTCCCGCAAACTGCAATTGGGTTCCCGACTCTGCGAACGCCCAGTAGGAGTTGGAACCAGCGGAGGTTAGAGATGCGATGAAGAATAGGAAGCTTGCCACAAAACCAAGTGGTCCAGCAATTGATCGAGAGATGAAGACGTAGTCTCCTCCCGATCGAGGCATAACCACGGTCACCTGCCAATAGAGCAGGACGATCACGATCGCGATGACTGCCCACACTCCCAACGCCGCGTAATAGTTAACGTTCTGATAGTAGTCGGGCGTGAGCCAGAAGATCCCGGCCCAGCTTGTCAGCCAAGGAAAGTAGATGAGACTCCAAACAAATACGTCAAATGAAGAAAGCTGCCTTACCAATCCGGTAGCTTCACGAACAAACAGCGTAGGGTGTGCCTTTGCCAAGCCATTAACCTAGACGTTTAGCTGCCGCTGTAACAGATATAAGACCTACCATAACCCTGAATCAGACGGGTGGAGTAAGCATGATCTTTGAAGGCATCCCCATCGTGGACGCTCATTGCCACGTTGGCTATTTTGGGGGATGGGCGAATGTAGGAATTACAGCCGAGGAATTGGTATCGGTAAATAAGAAATGTAATGTGATTCACTCCATAGTTTTCACGTTACCAAACAGCCTTTCGATTGAGGCTTCTGAGAAATACCCGAAAGATCTTTCCAGCTACGTTTGGCTTAATCCGTTTGACGGAGAGAAGGCCGTAAACGAACTGCGCACATCAGTGAAGGAACACGGTTGCAAAGGTGTAAAGTTACACCCCTTGTTTCAAGCGTTCATTGCCGACGACCCTATTGTTTACCCGATTATGGATGAAGCTAGGAAGCTCAAAGTGCCTGTGGCAATTCACTCAGGCCACCCACCTTTCTCATTGCCCTGGAGCATCGGAGAATTAGCGGAAGTCTACCCGGACGTCACTATTGTGATGCTCCACATGGGACATGGCCACGGACTGTACATACGAGCCGCAATTCATACCGCCAAGAGATACGCGAACATTGTGTTAGAAACGTCAGGCATGCCAATGCACACCAAAATCAAGGAGGCGATGGATACCGTTGGGGATGATAGAGTGATTTACGGATCCGACATGCCCTTTCATCATCCCTCAGTTGAACTGCAGCGGGTCAAGATGGCGGAGTTGAAAGAGAGTCAGCTGAGAAGGCTACTGCATGATAATGCAGTAGAGAAACTGGGCTTGGCAATCTAAGGCCCAAAATGTATTCTGCGATGCAGCTCAGCGTTTGGTGCGGCGACGATTGCTCTAATCGAAAACAATCTTCCCGGGATTCATTATATTGTCAGGGTCAAGCGTATGCTTTACTCTTCTCATTAGCGCGAGTAGGTTCGGGTCGTTGAACTCATAGCGGCAATATTCTTTTTTCAAGAAGCCAATTCCATGGACTGCTGAGACCGTGGCACCTGCTTCGGCGGCGAATTTCAGCATCTCATCCGTGGCGGCATTCTTCACTTTCAACCCTGCCTCATCATTGTCGAATGCGTACATCGCCCAAAGTTGGGTTGGAATTAGATTGAATCCGCCCCCATGCCATTTCATTCCATGCTTGAGTGCAATTGAGCGCCATTCATAGTAGACTGACAGGATCTTGTCGAGCGGTAATGTGACGCTCTCCATTCCGTAGACCTGATTATTCGGTAAGTTTGCCGGAAAGGCTTCGTGATGTCTCTCCCAGAAATCTGCGACAGCCTGCTTGCCCGCGTCGACTCCTCCGTTCGACTCACAAACCGCAAGCGCTCTATCCCTCTGTGCAGCAACCACCTCCTTCACCCCCGCGAAACCAAGTATGAGCATGCCGAAGGAAGTGACCTCCGATTCTGACGCCTCCGGCGCCACTTTGACGACATCCACGCAATGATGAATGCCAAGGCGCAGCCCTAAGCGTCCAAGCTCAATCGATGCCTTCGACGCCTGCCTAAAATCATCGAAAACCAAAATTCGTGTTTCCGTGACTTCTGGCATCGGGAACGTTTTCACGGTTGCCTGAGTAATTATCCCCAGGGCACCTTCAGCCGCGATAAATAGATGGGTTAGGTTGAAGGTTGATGTGGGTCGGTCTAAAGGACGCCCCGTACCAACAATTGTTCCGTCAGGCAACACCACACGAAGGCAAAGAACTCTCTGCCTCATCGACCCCAGATTACTGTACCATCCATCCCCGCCTATCTGGTCTGTTGAGATTGAGCCACCAAGCGAAACGACCGGTCCACTTCCAGGATCAAATCCAAGAGTCAGCCCTTTCTCGTTGAGTTTATCCTCAATTGCCAGAATATTCGTTCCCGCTTCTGCGGTAACATGATAGTTCCGATCATCAATATTCACGATTTTGTTCATTGCAGTGAGATCGATGATCATGCCTCCCTTCAGCGCCACGGCTCCACCAACGAACCCGGTCCCCGCACCCCTAGGAGTAATCGCTATTTTTTCGCGCGCCGCCAGCCTCACAAGCCTCGATACTTCGTCCTCCGTACGCGGAAGGACTACGACATCGGGTGGAAATCCGTGTTCAAGGTCAATAAAATCCGAGGAATGGTCCTGGAAATAGTATGCACGCTCAGAGTACGTTATCTTCACGTTCTCTGCCCCAACGATCGATTTCACCTCATCTAACCAACCGGCTCCGACGGCAACCTCGGCCGCTTTACTTGTTGACACTTGACTTTGGTAGTATTTCACATCACAATCGTGATGCACCAGGCCCTTAGTCGCCGAGTAGTCCGGGCGTTCACTTTTCTTGATTTCTTTATCGCAATGAGCGCAACGCGACAACTCTCGAGCCTCTCTGTTCACGTAGAGCTAGACTTTTCGACCTTAATTCCTTTCGTCAGAGTATCAGTCCATTGTAGCATATCGGAAGAAAGGCCATAAGACGCATCTGACCATTGCGAGCGACCGCGATGGTGCGTTGTTCGACGATCATCAGATTTCTGGTTTGGCTGGTAAATAGGACACCATCTGCAAAGAATCAAGTGGCGAATTGGAACAAGACCATTCAGTTTACGTTAGCCGGGGAAGACCCATTCTACGTGACATTCATTGACAAAGGGATGGGTTATCACACAGGCACAGCAGCAGCTACCGACCTCGAGTTCGTTTCTACGTCGAAGGATTTTTTTGACGTGATAACTGGAAAAGCAAGGTTCGATCAAGGCTTCTCGAATGGAGCCTACACGATACATGGATCAATTACTGATGCCGTTCGATTAATGGGCGTCGCGGAGCTCACATTTGAAGCTCATCCCGTGCTCAACAAAATAGTACGGACAGCGTTGGGAATCTCTGGATAAGATTCTTTCTCGATCTGACAAGTCATAAATACGCTGCTCACGAGCTCATTGGGAGGTTGGTTTTCGATGACCTTCCTTCAAATTTGGGTGAGATAACTGCTCCTTTTTGCTCCCTTCGTAGTTGAACTTCCTCTCAAGGTCCGCCAAGCCATGGCGAAGCAGGTCATCCATCCTGACCTGGATGAGAAATTCTTTGACCTCTATGACAGCGTAATGCGTAAGACCAGTAAGATTTACGGAACGCGAAATGACTTATTCGTTATTCCGGGAGAAGGAATGGTCGCACTTGACGCAGCAGTCGCCAACCTAGTCGAGAAGGGAGACCGAGTTCTTTCGATCTCTTCGGGATTCTATGGCGATGGACTAAGAGAATTTGCGATGAACTATGGGGGCGACGCGACTCTATTGCGCAGCGACGATGGCGATGTTGTCGAGCCAGCCGAGATCGAGAGACAACTCGAAAAGGATCCCCAGATCAAGGTTGCAACCTTTGTTCATGTCGAGACACCTTGCGGAACACTCGGCCCATTGCCCGAGGTTGGTAAGATTTGTGATGACCATGGCGTGATCTTGATTGCCGACACCATAACATCCGTGGGTGGCGTCCCAGTGAACGCAGATCGGAACCACGTCGACGTTGTCCTTGGGGCCAGCCAAAAGTGCTTCAGTGCGCCACCCGGCCTAGCAATGATTTCGGTCAGCCCGAGGGCATGGGAGAAAATTGAGAGAAGAAAAGAGAAAGTCCCCTCGTTCTATCTCGACCTTCTGCCATGGAAGAATATGTGGCTTAAGAAACGGGAGTTTCCTTACACACAGTCAGTCTCCGACATATTCGCCCTCAACGCGGCTTTGGATCTCATACTTAAGGAAGGATTAAGCCGGGTATATACGAGGCACAGGAAAATCGCCGATTACGTGCGCGATTTATGCCGGGATTTCGGACTTGAAATCTTTGCAAAACGCAGAGAAATCTCTTCCAACACTGTGACGGCGGTAAAGGTGCCCGCGGGTATAGATGAGAAACAGTTGAGAAGAGTGATGGCAAAGCGTCACGGGGTCATAATATCCCACTCCTGGGGGAAGACCGCGGGGAAAGTTGTTCTTCTCGGTCACACCGGCTACAATGCCCAAGAGAAGAAGGCTCGGATCGCCATGAGTGCACTTTCAAAGTCTTTGAAAAGTCTAGGTTTCAAAAAGTAAATCCGCATTGTAAGAGACCTGTTACCACTGCCATAAAATCTCCGATTTGCCGTTGGACGACGAAGAGGATCGCGAAATGCCGAATTTAGACGGGCGGCATTTCGGCGAAGCTTAGGGATAGGTCGATACCCTGTTTCTTTCGTATGCCCCATGCGACTAAGTAGACTAGGATGCAGGCGAGGAATATTCCGAAGACGAATTCTATCGAACTTCCAGTCGGGACAGAGACGTATCCCAACGCCGGGCCTGCGACGAATATCCATCCTATGTATAGGTTCACGATTAGGGAGAGAACGCCCATGATCGCGAGAACCGAGACACCTCCAACCTTGTACTTTGCGGCTGGCGAAGCTTCGAAGATTTGCTTGTTTCGGTAGGGGAACACAATGGCTGTTACGCTGATGAGTACGTATGCGATTTGAGTAGCGAGGCCTGCGGTGGAGAAGTAGCTTGTTAGCGCGGTGTAGTAGATTATGAGGTAGAGGAATACCTCGCAACCTATTGCGGAAATTACCAATGCTACAAGCGGTGTACGTGTTTTCTGGGTTACGTAGGCGATCTTTTCCGGCAATACTCTATCCATTGCAGCCGCAAACATGATTCTTGTCGATGCAAAGTAAACAATCAGGATGACTTGGAACAGTCCGAACGTGAGGCCTACCAAGATTAGCGTCCACACTACCGGGCTACTACTCAGTGATGCCACGAGGGCCGGGTAGTAGGGATTGTAGAAGAACGCGAGGGGGTTGGTTGAAGGGTCGAAGTTGTAGTATAGCGTATAAAATGATTCCAGAAATTGCAAGCTCACAACAGCTTCAAGCAGATACCACAAGGCGAGAAGGAAAAGTGCGAACAGAAGGCTTGACCCAACCTGTATCCACACCTGTACCTTGAGGCTCTCTGCGCTCTTTATTTCCGATAGATTGTAGATGCTCCAAAACGCGTATCCAAATGACACCCAGATTACGCCTAAGAGAGCCAACGTTCCCGGCCAACTGAATGCGGGAGTGGTAAGGTTGGCTGTTTGGATAATGTATTGGTAGTAACCGCCGGCACTTTGGACCGCGTTCGTTACAGTTTGGTTGCCCTGCGCCTGTACCAATGGCATCGTGAATGAGTTGAAGTTCTGAACAAACGCAGCGTGGGTCGTAGTCGCTAAAACCAAAAGAATCGTCGCGGCAGAGACAACAGATCCAGCGAACAGGATGTATTGTAGACGGACGTAGAACCGCATACCCAGTGCAGCAATAACAAGGCCAAGTAGAATGACGACGGTCGTTATGGCAAAGTTCGCAGTATTGTATCCAAAGTTTGCGGCAAGAGTGACCGCTAAGATTCGCGAAGTAGGGGTTAGACGTTCCGAGGAGGGCAAAGTATGGTTGAAAGCCGACCGAGGCTATGAGCATGCCCAAGAAACTTGCAAAATACCACTGCCAGATTGTCCACGCTGAAAAGGTTGATCCGAACCCTATGATTGGATGAAGTACCCGACTCTGCCAGACATAATCTCCTCCTGAACGAGGCATCGCTGATGAGAGCATGGATGTCGACAAATAGAACGGAATGGCGATGACCGCCATGAGCAGGATGGCCAAGCCAACGTTTGCGCCCAAGAAACTGGATGAGTAGGCTAGGGAGTAAAGGGTCACCCATGTGAAGGTGCAGAGGCCGATGGCCATGAAGTTGTAAATGAACGCCTGATGAGGCGCCATCTCACGGACTAACCCGGAGGTCTTTCTAACGAAAATCTGTTTTGACGATGCCATTTGGAAGCACACGCAACGAAATGATGGTAGTGACTCGGTTTGTATTTAAAACTGACCGTTTTTTGGAAACGAAACTCATGCGGAGATGAATTGATAGGATTTACAACCCTTCTCATCCAGGTTGACGAGGGCGCCGCGAAGTATTCCTTCTCCGTACTCACTTCCCGGGTTTACGCAGACCGTGCGACCGATCTTCGCTACATTCTTCGATTCATGAATATGCCCGTGCAATCCCAACACGGGTTGCGCTTTTTCAATGGCTGCTCGAATTGCGGTAGAGCCCGCCCCGAAGAAAACCAGTCCGCCCCCGTCCATCATTGGCTTTGGAGGGAAAACGGAAGCGTCCAATTTCACACATGTGTCCAAACCGGAGTCGACGGGTGGGCAATGGAAGTTGAAGACTGAGTTGGCTGGGTCGGTGAGCATCGAAATCTTCTTCTCAACTCTTTTCGCGATTTCCTCTTCAGTCAAGTCTCTAGGGCAATTCCATGGTGTGATGTTCGCAAACCCTGCGGAAATCATCTCGTGTCTAGGATCAAGCATGACAACCTTGTCCTCGGGCTGAACGATCTTCTTACTCTTCCCCAGTTCTTCATCGACGAACATTTCGTCATCATTGCCCGTATTGACGTAGACGGGGCAGGTCGTGTTCGAATCAGCGTACTCAACCCATTCCCTGAGTCTCGTTCGGGTAATCTCCTCAAATATTCTATCGGATTCTTGCTTGTTCTGAGCAAGATTTTCCACCTCGCTTTTTGAAGCCACGTAGAGGTAAGAACCGGTTCTTCGCACAACTTCCTCGAACCGCGCCAACTCCTCCTTGCTCTTCATGTCGTGCATCTGTTTTTGAAATTCCGCGTGGTATGATCCATCAGGGTAAGCGATAACCGTAACGACAGCCTTGCCGGTAAGATCTCCTCCCATCACAATCACGTTCGCCTTGTAGAACTTCCCTCCTTGAATGAACTTCTTCCAGACGCTGTCGCTGCCATGGACATCGGAGGCGAAGAGAATGCGGGTGAAAGCCAAACTAGACACTGCCACACATCGATTCTTTCGGCCGAATATAATTCTTAGAACTATCATTTAATAAGCAATTTAGCGCCATCTTCCTTGTCAGGCGTAGTTCCATTGTGGAACAAAGCTAGAGATCCGATCCGACTTCTAATGACTCCCGGCCCCGTCGAAGTATCTCCCCGCGTACTATCAGCCTTAGCAAGGCCCCAGATTTACCACTACTACAAGGGTTTCGTCGATTTCTTCGCTGAAACGACTGAGAAGATCAGGCAGATCTATCAAACGAAAAATGATGTGCTCATAATGCAAGGAGAAGGCGTGCTCGGCCTCGAGGCTGCAGTGGTCAACACCGTGAACCCTGGAGACAAGGTGTTAGTGCTGGATAATGGCCCATTCGGAAAATGGTTTGGACTCTACGTCGAAAATGCGGGCGGCAAGCCCGTCTATCTCACGTCCCCCAACAACGAGGCGTTCCACCCCGAGAAGCTCAAGGAGAAACTTGACGTCGAGAAGGACATCAAGGCTATGACCGTGGTCCATTGTGAAACTCCCGCAGGGATTCTGAACCCTGTACAGGACCTTTGTCCGATCGCGAAGAGAAAGGGAATTCTAACGATCGTCGATGCCGTCGCATCGCTCGGCGGTGTCAATGTGCAGCCGGACCAATGGGGAATTGACCTTTGCTGCAGCGCTTCCCAGAAGGCGATCTCGTCGTCACCGGGATTGACAATGCTGTCCGTTAGCAAGGACGCTTGGCAGGCCATCGATGGAAAGACCAAGCCCGTCAAGAATTCGTACCTCAGCATATCTGATTATCGCGATACTTGGTTGAAGGAGAGACGGTTTCCTTTCACACCTATGGTTTCAGAGGTATACGCCCTCAACGAGGCCGCTGACGAAGTCCTGGAGGAGGGCCTGCAGAATTGCTTCCAGCGACACCACACAGTTGCGAATGCGTGCAGAGATGGGGCGGAGAAGGCTGGGTTCAAGTTGTGGGCCAAGGGACGAGCGGACGCATCGGATACCGTTACGGCACTACAGATACCCACAGGCGTCACCGATGCTGCAATCGTCAAGCACATGGTCGAGAAATATGGGATTCTGATTGGTGGAGGTTACAAGGAAACAAAGGGCGAACTCCTGCGAATCGGCCACATGGGATACCAAGCAACCCTCACGAACATTATCACGACAGTCGCGGCACTAGAAGGAACTTTGGCAGACCTCAGAAAAGAGAAGCTGATAACGGTCCCCGCCAAGTAAACCGCTCACGTCTCCCTTCGCCATCAAATGGGGTTGGAAGTGATGGTTCACCGAATGTTTCTCATAGTTGACTAACAACTGACGATCAGTTAGGGTGACCCAGGCAGCGGGGAGGAATGGCTTTGAAAGTGGGAGTCAGATTGCCGAATTCCGGCCCGCTGGCTCAGGCAGAATCGATCCTGCACAGTGCTGAGCTTGCCGAGAAACTCAACTATGACTCCGTGTGGGTTCACGACCACATAGTCTGGGGGACGGAACAACACAGGGGTCACCTGTCATCTGGCTCAGCTGAAGCGTTAGGCCCGTCGCAATTGCCAAACTTCTATGAATCGCTTACCACGTTATCCACAATCGCAGGAAGAACTGATCGAGTAAAGCTTGGAGTAGCAGTAGTCATTCTTCCACTACGCAATCCAGTGGTCTTCGCGAAACAAACGTCGGTCATAGACGTGCTCTCTGGCGGGAGACTAATCGTAGGGGTTGCACCCGGCGCGCCGAAAATTACTGAGAAAGAGTTCGAGACAGTCGGGGTTGACTACCATAAGCGTGGAAAAATCACAGACGATTACATTAGAGCTGTGAAGAAACTCTGGACTGAACCGCTAGCGACGCACGATGGCAAATTCGTTTCATTCAGGGACGTACAAATGTTTCCGAAACCCTTCCAGAAACCACATCCACCCCTCCTGATTGCCGGAGGAGAACGAGGACTGAGCGAGATCGCGATAAAGCGAGTGGCGGAGCTCGGTAATGGATGGATCCCTGCATATCTGACCGAGAGCGAGCTGGAGCAAGGGACAATACAACTTGAGCTAAGGATGAAGGAGGTTGGAAGGGGGGGTGAGGAGTTGATGGTTGGACTTGAAATGTTTACGGGCATCGGCCAGTCAGAAGACGCAGCCGAGAAAACCTACTCAGCCACGCTCATGAAGAACTTCGTTTCTGTGGAAGAAGGCATGAAGCGAAGCCTCGTAGGTTCGTCGAGCATTATTGCAAAAAGACTTGAGGCGTACGAGAGAGTTGGACTGGATTTTGTTGAATTGAAGTTCATGTACTCGACCATTCAACAGTTCCACGATCTGATGACAAAATTTGGAGAGGACATACTTCCGTCATTCAAATAATGCAACTTGGCAAGAAACCGCCCCCCCCACACAGAGTCTTGAACCGACTTCGATTCTTTTAGCGGCCAAGAGTTCAAGAGATTGATGTCCTAATTCGATTTCGAGAATGTCGTAGGAGTTCGAATTACCCGTGGTAACAGACGGTAATAAAATAAGCAATTGAGGTAACGTCAACTTGTCGTTTGGTTCGATGAGCTGTAACAAACCGTTTGGTGCTATGGGTCGCTTAGTCGCAAGTACTGCTTCTCTAGATCAGGCAGTACTTTCTCCGTCAAGTCGCGAATCATTATTGTAAGCTCCCCTATCGTTGTCGTTATTTCAATCGGGTTCGAGCCTTTTCCGTCCGTTATGGAGAGAGGTATTCCTGTCGGTAAGTTAGCCCTCCACATCGTGATAAGTTCGTTCTTCTCGTGAATTCGAGAATACAAGCCTTTCAGGGCATTTTGCAAGCTTTCATCATCAAGTTCACTTAATGTAAAGCATCTTGGGAACTTTGGTTCCATCCTAACGGTGCGATAGTAAAACCTCATGGTGCACAAATCAAAGCTACAGGAAACCTAGTTGAATGCGATAACTGTAGAGCTTGGGCCAAAGTCAACCTCTAGCAGTATCTTTCTCTACGCAAGCACCTAAATTGGACAGAGCCAAGTTTAGACCTCATGACTGCCCGCGAAAAACTGGATGAAGCTAAGTTCTTTCTTAGTAAGTTGCGTCAGTTTTCCGAATTTGACTCACAAGGTGAAATTCCGCAGGATGACTTCAAGTATTATAGTTCTGCTTGTGTTTGGGCTCTCTACGGTTCGTATGACCATTTGCTCTACGACTACGCGAGGAAGTTTTGGCCCAAGTTAGGTACGGACGATTTTCTCACCCGTGACAATTTGAAATTGGTCGCAAAAGCAACAGAAAACAAAGAAGGACAGGAATTTCTAAAGTGGTATGATAAAGTGCGGGGAAGGATTCAGGAAAACAAGGATGCAAACACGATAATCAAAGTGCGGAAAGTTGAAGCCCACCGCGCACAAACTCAATATTATTTCATCAATGATTTTACGGTAAGTCTGCACGACGCAGTTACGGCCTCAGGGGCAATTACAATGGGCGCTTACTCCGGCGAACCTTGGATGGCTAAACCAATCGAAATAGGACCAATACCGAATGTGCCCCCCGTAATTCCCATTCCATCATCAATGACGACTGTAAAACGAATTGGACACTTCAGCGGCTATCCTGATAAGCCGGTTGATAAGGTGATAGAAGATACTCTAACTCTTCTTGACCAAATCGTATCTGAAGCAGAAACTAAGTTCGGCACGCCTCAAGCTAATTGATTTACCAAACGAAATGTTACAGCCTTTCATACCAAACGAGGACGTTACGTTACCCAATTGAGGGTAACGTTACCTTCACGGTGAAATCCGATTAGAATTCCAACTGTTACCTTTCGGTGATGGACTGGGCTTAGTTTCGGGTTCTGCGTCTAACTAACCCGTACCCGATTACTATGAAGATTGCGAGCACCGTCAAACCGAAGGGATACTCTGGGATTGGGGGGGTCGGTGCGGGGTTGATGGCCACGGCAGCCTCAGCCCAAGTAGATCCGCCGCTTAACGTCGCGGGAAAAGTGGACGGAGAAGAGACTGGGTCGGAATACTGTGCAGCAGAACGAGTGCCAATCGTGTTTGTGTTGGGTGAAAGAGTAAACCCACTTCCATGCGTAACAGTCCCCCCAGCATTTTGCCCTATGATTCCAAGGAGAAAAGCTCCAGCCTGGAAGGAGACGGAGCCTGCGTCAACCGAAGCACTACTACCGGCATCATGTCCTGAACCCGCTACAGTCGTCATTACGCCTGAAACTTCATAGGCGTACACATTCGTCTCTAGTGGACTACCGCTTGGGTTTACGTTGACCGTGTCAGCTCCACTCGTCGTAAGAGTCGCGATGAAAATAGTGACACTCTCAGTACCGTCTTCTGAAAACGCAACTTGAGTGTATGATCCCCCTGGCCCTGAACCCAAAGTATCGTAGACACGGGTAGGAACAGTAGTGACGTCGTTCATGTAGACGCCCACTACTACAACATTTCCGCTTGTAACAGACGAACCAAAAATCGCTCCCACCACAGAACAGGCGGGACTACAGCCACCGGTAGTCTGCTGAACTAGGGTTGCTGCGGCGTGAACAGGTAACGGACTCGCAACAAGTACAAGCATCATCGTAACCCCAACTAACGTTAACCCAAGCGCCTTATGTCCCATCAAAATCGGCTCCTAGTGGACGGCGAGTAGGTTCTGACTATATTACCCTTGTTCTGAATCTCGATTCAAAATTTGACGGTACAACAGTGTCCCGCTGACGAAGACTCTAACTTGAGTTGGTTTTGATAACTCCAGCCACAACGTCACTTGCTCTGAATCAGAGTCAACCACTTATTCTCTCCATCAACTTTGATTCACGCAACTTCCGCAGGAGTCTTTCCTCCAAGGCCATGTGCGGACGGATATAGTTGTGGAAGATTTGCATTCCTGAAAGAATCGGTGTAACGGCTTTGCTTAGAGGAGGTTGAGGTAGCTGAGTTTTTCTTTGGTTGGGACTCCTTGCTCGTCCCATCCTCTCATTTCGTAGTATGGCCCCAGCATTTTACCGACGTCGCATGTTTGTCCTTTTGAGGTTCCTTCCGGCATCGGTTCTAGGAACCGGTCCGGAATCGTGTCATCCTTTCTCGTGTAACCTTCCCTGAGGTTGAACAATCTCTCAAGGTTCACGATCCGCTCACCCACCTTAACCATCTCCGCGTAGGTCTGCTTCATGCCCGTAGCATCACGGATACACCGCTCAATAACTGGGGGGCTGAATCCGAAGTCTAAGCAGAAATCGCAGAATACAGCAGAATCAATGGGCGCCGCAGTTGAATCCTGGAAATCTATGACCCATTTCACCTTGCTTAGATCCTCCGAGAAACGATCAACTTTCTCCGGCATCCCGAAGAGTTCCACGGCTATGGTCCAGCCGTCGTTGTGATCGGCGCCGCGAGATGCAGTTGCATAGTTCAATCCAATTCCCTTCGCGCCCCTCGGGTCGTAGCCTGGCATCTCAAGCCCCTTAACGTGCATCGCGAACTTCCAAGCGTCGCTACCCAATTTCTCTGCGGCAACCTTGACCCCGTCGGCGAGTGTATTTCCTATTCCCTCCCTTCGCGCGATTTTCTCAACGAGCCATAAGAGAGCTTCATCGTTTCCAAAGTTCAACTTCATACCCTCAGTTTGTTGATCAGTTATGATGCCCCGCTCGTAACATTCCATGGCGAAGCCCGTGACCACTCCGGTTGAAATGGTGTCCATCCCATACTGGTCACAAAGAAGGTTGGCATGCGCTATAGTTTCGAAAGAAGGTATGCCGCAGTTTGCTCCTAGCGCGAATATGTTCTCATGTTCCGGCCTGTCGGTTCTGACGCCGGCGTGTGGGCCATCTTTAATGTCGATCCATTTTGAGCATAGGACTCTGCATCCCCAGCAGTGAACAAAGCCTCGGTTCGGGTAGTGTGCCTTGATGTAAGTGGCGTCTATCTTGTCTACTAAATCGAAATATCCGCTCTGGAAGTTTCGGGTGGGCATGAGGCCCATCTCGTTGACGAATGAGACCGACCCAGTAGTCCCATCCTCTCTAAACGCCTTCACAACCTCATTGTTATCCACGATCTTTCCTATCCAAAGCAATGTCTCCCGCCAATGATCTCTGTCCAGGAATGTCTCCGCCTTTCCGGTGCCTTGAACTGCGAAAGCTTTCAGGTTCTTTGACCCCATTACAGCTCCCGGCCCGCATCTGGCTGCAGCCGCGTGTTTGTCGCTCATTATTGCGGCGATTTTGACCAGGTGCTCGCCTGCAGGGCCGATTGAAGCTACGCGAATCGTGGGTTTCGAACCCAGCTCAGTCATGACTGCTGCTTCAGTCTCATGAGTGGTCTTGCCCCAGAGGTGGGACGCGTCCTTGATCTCCACTTGACCGTCGTGGAGGTACGCATAGACTTTCTTCTCCGACTTCCCCTGAATTATTACTCCATCATAACCCGCAAATTTGATGTTCGGCCCAAGGTGCCCACCACAGAAACCAACCGAGATCGTCCCCGTCGAAGGAGATTTCATTCCAACAGTATATTTTCCAGTCAGTGGGACATTAGTGCCCGCGAGAGGGCCAGTCATGAAGATTAACCGGTTATCAGGTCCAAGTGGGTCTGCATGTGGCGGGAGTTCGTCGTACAGAATTTTTGCGATGAAACCTCTGCCGCCCATCCACGTCTCGGCGAAATCATTGTCAATTACCTTCTCTGACGTCTCCCCGGTGGTGAGGTCGACGCGAAGAAGCTTGCCCACGTAGCCCTTGTAATCAGTCAAAGGTACCGCGTAGCACGGAAATCAAAACCACTCTATATAACTTATGCCATGTTTTTTCTACAAACCAGAGCAGGAGCGCATCCATACAATCCTACAGGGCGGAAGACCGACTACTCGAAAAGTCGAGGAGCTATCGTTCTACGCGTTTCTTGTGGGAGGATATGCCGGGTGTGAGAACGTGTACACCATAACGACGTCCTCGAGCCCATCATTTTTCACACCGTGCGCGGTACCCGGCGGAATGTACACTGCCGAGTTTGGTCCGAACTCGACCTCACCGTCGGTCAACGTGATCTTTCCCTTCCCCGAAATTATGAAAGCACACTCCTCTTCGGTGTGAACCTTCTTCTCAGTATTCGCTCCAGGCTTGAACGTTGAGAAGCCCAGCATCATTTTCTTTGTGCCGATGGTATTCTTAGAAAGTAATTCGACGAGCCAGCTTCCGTCGGGGAGTGTGGACCGAACTCCCTGGTCCTGCCGTACTACTTTAACTTCCATAAAACTTCCCGCCTCGCGAGTTAACCGAACTTGTTTATGCTATCCGAACCCTTGACCTCGGCGGTCCAGTGGAATTCCTCACCGCGATTGACCTTCTCCTGCTCCTCCTCAGCCGCCTTAACTGCCTCGCTTCCACCATCTACCCAAGTTGACCAACCCGCAAGCCAGATGCACAGCGAAACGGCTTCCTGGACCTCTTTGGGGGTGGCTCCGAGACGAACGGCCTTTCGTGCATGGCTTCGGCCCTTCTCACCGCGGCCAGTTGCCACCTCAATAGCGGTAATGATTAGCTCCTTGTATTTTTCGGGTACAGCACCCTCTACGCCCTTTGGCGGTAGAGTTGCCTTTCGAATCTTGATAAAACCTTCAACGATTTCTGGGCTATACTTATCCATGTGTTCGAAGACGGGATGCATCCGCCCGAATTTTTCGAGAATATACTTCTTCGTCTCCTCGTTCAAAGCAGATCGATACCGTATCAGTGTTCAATAACTTAGGTTTTCGCGGTAATCGTTTCTATGAGCGCATCATATGCGGTGGGCTTAAATAATCTCAGTTAACGCGGACTCTGTGGGTCTTTATGGTTTCATTCGAAGCTGCAATTAAGGAAGCTAAACTCGCAATCGATCACTGCTACTCGGTCAAGAAAGGAGAGAACGTAGCGATTCTGACCGACCAGGATCATATGGTTGAGGCAAAAGCCTTGGCCTCTGTAGCTGGGCAGGTGGGCGCTAACGTAGTACTACTCGACGCGTCTGCCTATGTTCAAGCCGGAATGCTCATCGCAGGAATTCCAGAACCTCCAACCCACATCTCCTCGCTAATGGAGAAAACCCAGGTGTTCATAATCAAAACCGACATGGATTTCGCACACAGGTTCGCTCACACCGAATCCGCACGAATTATCGAACGTAACAAGGGAAGAATCGCTTCCGTCGAGGAAGACATGGGTACGTGGGGAATCGACTACGATTACTTACTTGAAACGAAGGAACGAACCGCGAAATTGGGAGCGGTTACTGGCAAAGCGGACAAGATACGGGTCACTTCGGCGAAGGGCACTGATGTGACTTTCTCGATAAAGAACCGCCCAGCTCTCGTAATCGTGCCGCAACGCGCACCTGGAGACGTAATGTCCCCCCTCCCACTCTGGGGTGAGGTTGCGCATTCAATAATCGAAGATACAGGCAATGGGACAGTAGTCGCAGACGGTATTGCGAATGCAGTCGCGAACAACGGACTCAAGGAACCAATCAAATACAAGGTGAAAGACGGACGCGCCTTCGACTACCAAGGAGGAGACGAAGCAAAACGGTGGGAAGCGATCATAAAATCTGCAGACGAAAACGCGAACATCCTTTGCGAGTTCGCAGTTGGCACCGGCCGGAGAGAACGTTGGAACACTGTTTCGGAGAAAGGTGCTCTAGGAACCATGCATTTAGCCCTAGGCGAGAATGCTGGACCATACCCGGGCGGAAAGAGCCACAGCAAAGTGCACTTAGACGTGACGATTCGATTTCCAACAATCGAAGCCGACGGCAGGACCATAGTCGAGAAAGGCGTAATCACGCTAGACTAGCCCCTGAATGAGAGTCTCCGTAATCTTAGAAATTATCCATCAGCCCGCCACCCTTTACTATATCAAAGTGTGAGCGGTCTCCTACTTGGTGAACCCAGTGAAGCTCGAGGACATCAGGACGGTTTCGGTGATTGGTGCGGGTCTGATGGGACATGGAATCGCCCAAGTGTTTGCTCTAGCCGGATACGAAGTCATGCTCAGAGACATTAGTCAGGGAATATTGGATAACGCTCTTGTGAGAGTCAAGGATAACCTTCAGAAGATGTCAACAGCGGGTCTCGTTCGCGAAGACCAGATTGTTGGGCTATTCTCCAGATTGAAGACAACGGTGGACATGAAGGACGCCGTAGGAAATTCTGATTTTGTAATAGAAGCAGCGACCGAGAACATTGAACTCAAGAAGCAGATTTTCAGAGAAGCTGACAAGCTCAGCCCTGAGCGAACTATCCTCGCCACGAATACCTCCGGGTTGCCAATAGCCGAGGTCGCCGCGGCGACCAGCCGCCCTGGGAAAGTCGTTGGGACACACTTCTGGAACCCCCCATACCTCCTGCGTGCGGTGGAAGTTGTCAAAGGAGCAGGAACGACTGATGAGACGGTCAACGTGACCCGTGCTCTGCTCTCAAAGGTGGGGAAGAAGCCGGTCGTTGTTAACAAGGATGTTCCGGGACAGATAGGGATTCGGATTCTCTACGCGATGCTGAGGGAAGCCATGTCGCTGGTAGAGAATGGGGTAGCGTCCCCTGAGGATATAGACACGGTTGTGAAAGAAGCGCTGGGAACGCGCCTCCCCGTCGTCGGAGTGTTGGAACTAGCAGACCTCTCAGGGGTTGACCTCGTTCTCATGGTATCAAAACGGTTGTTCAAGGATTTGGACAATGATCCTCAACCATCTACGTTTCTTGAAACCATGGTAGCCGAAGGTAGAACGGGAATCAAGAGCGGGAAAGGATTCTACAACTGGACCCCAGACAGCATCGCCTCCACAATCAAGAAACGGGACGAGCACCTTCTGAAGATTCTGAATGAAGAAAAAGTATAGCAAACAAACCTTTTTCCAGCGCTGAGAAACCCGGACTAACGCTTAATTACGGTCCGAACGTCTTGAACACTTCGAACGCCGATTGTATAAGTTATTCATTAACGGAGAAAACGTGGACTCCGCCAACGGAGACTCCTACGAGATTCGCAACCCAGCGACTTCTGAGCTCGTCGATACGGTTGCAAAGGGCAATGTTGACGACGCTAGGAAAGCCATCGACGCTGCGCAAGATGCTTTCGAAAAATGGGCGGATGCAGCACCCACACAAGCGCCGGGAGTCCTCAGTAAGGCGGCGCAATTAATCAGGGCGAAAGAACAAGAACTCGCAACCCTCCTGACGAAAGAACAAGGTAAGACGTTAGCGGAATCTCTTGGAGAGATTAGGTTCTTCGCGAAAACCCTAGAGTACTATTCCGGAGCAAAGATAACCGGCTCATATGTCGCATTAACCGACAAAGTATCGGCTGAAATTGTGAAAGAACCGGTAGGCGTTGTTGGCGGCATTGTCCCGTGGAATAACCCAGTTATGTTGATGGGTGCAAAGGTCGTATCGTCAATCAAATCGGGCGATGCTATAGTAATTAAACCCGCCAGCACGACACCCCTCACCACGATCAGATGTGCCCAGATACTTCTAGAGGCCGGCGTTCCCAACGGAGTGTTCAACGTGGTTCCAGGACCTGGGGGCGTCGTTGGAGAGGAAATCCTCCGAAACCCAAAGGTAAGAAAGGTCTCCTTTACGGGTGAGAGCGAAACCGGGAAGCATGTCATGGAGGTTGCCGCAAGGGACCTGAAACGTGTCACGTTAGAACTGGGTGGAAGTAACCCAGTGATTGTAGCGGATGATGCAGACCTTGAAGCAGCAGTCGACAACACCCTGTTCGGCCGCTTCCGCAACTGCGGCCAAGGATGCATGTGCATCAAACGCGCCTACGTGTTCGAGAAAGTCGCGGACCAGTTCATAAAACGCTTAGTCGAGAAGGTCAACGGGATCAGAGTGGGTAACGGGCTTGTTCAGGGAGTCAGCATGGGCCCAATACACTCCGCATCGCAACGGGAAGGATTCGAAGCACAAGTCAATGACGGAATCAGCAAAGGGGCGAAGATTCTCACCGGAGGCAAACGACCAGATGGTCCAGAGTATGGCAAAGGTTTCTTCTACTTACCTACCCTACTTGAGAACGCCGATTCAGACTCGAAAGTTCTCACAGAAGAAGTGTTCGGGCCCGCTCTCCCAATTGCGCGGGTAAAGGACATGGATGAGGCGGTGAGGCTTGGAAACGATTCGATCTATGGCTTAGGCGCACACATTTGGACGAGAGACATTCAGAAAGCTCTCAAGGCGTCTAAGAAGCTAAAGGCGGGCACAATACTCGTAAACACGGCTTACGGTGCGGGTGGCTGGGAGATCGAGGTTCCAATGGGGGGCTACAAACAAAGCGGCGTCGGCCGCGAATACGGTATCGAAGGCATGGGCCAATACCAAGAAACAAAAACCATCGTCTATGGAATCTAAGATAGTGGATTGAGAAATGGTCTTCAAACCTACCGCCTTCTTAGAGCCAACAACTCTTGACGAAGCATGCGACCTTCTCTCAGAATACGGTAAGCATGCGAGGGTTCTTGCGGGAGGTACGGCGATCTATGAGTTAGCGAAAAGAGGCTTGGCCGACGAGGTCAAACAACTCATCAGTCTTAGAAATATTCCTCTGAAGTATGTGCGGCGAGATGAACTAGGCGTACATGTTGGTGCTACGACGACTTTAGCGGAGTTCATGACAGCTCCAGAAGTCGTTGCTGATGCTTCCTTGCGGGCGGTGTTCGAGGCGCTTCACGAAATTAGACCTATGCAGGTCCAAACGGTTGCAACTGTAGGAGGGGAAATCTGCACCTCCCTCCCACTATTGGATTTGCCACCGGCTTTGCTGGCCGTCGACACAGCCGTTGTTATTCAAGGGAAGAAGGGCCGAAGAACACTTCCCCTTGAGCGAATTCTTAGTGGATTTCTTCCTCAACTCGCTTGGCAGGGGGGAACTTATGGTTGAAGCGTTGATTCCAAAGCAGCCCGAACGTTCCAGCTCTAGCTTTTCTGAAGTTCGGACGGACAGCTTACGACTTCAACTTGGTCAATGTCGCTTGTCGCATTGCTTTCGCTTCGAACGGAACCTGTTCGGATGCAAGGATCTTCCTTGGGGGCGTGGGCAGAGTCCCCCTACGCGCGGTGGCCTCCGAAGAAAAGTTGAAGGGTGAACGAGTTGACGAGAAGGCCATTTCCAGCGCTGTTGATTCGTTGGAAAGGTTCAGGGCGATTCCGCAAATTCATGGGGATTCAGAGTACAAACGAGACGTAGCTCTCGTTCTCGTCCGAGAATGCCTCAAACGGGTTGTAGAACGCGCGACGGTGGTAGCCAATCCATGAAGGATATTGTTTCGTTACGAGTGAACGGTAGAATACATGAGTTGAAACTGGCGCCCTACGCCTTGTTATCTGACGTGATCCGCGAAGACCTTGGGATGAAAGGAACGAAACGAGGATGCGATTTCGGCGGTTGCGGAGCATGTACTGTTCTAATGGATGGTCAGCCGATTTATTCGTGCATGATGCCCGCTCGTAACACCGAAGGCCATGAGATTACGACAGTTGAGGGACTTGCTGATGGTGGAAAACTCTCTGCGGTCCAAAAGTCGTTTGTCAAGAACATGGGATTTCAGTGTGGATACTGCACCCCAGGCATAATCATGTCCGCTACAGCCCTACTGAAACGGAATCCGCACCCATCGGAGGATGATATCCGTGAGGCTTTGGCCGGAAACCTCTGCAGGTGCACTGGCTACACAAGTATTTTCAAATCCATACTGGAAGCAGCTGAAGCGCATAGCTAGAGCAACCGCTTAGTCTACTAGAATCTCTTTCTCAGCACTTTTCTTCTTGAGCGCCTTTAGAATCCGTTCACCAGTAACGGGAAGCGATCGGAATCTGATACCTGTCGCGTTGTAGATAGCGTTGGTTACTGCGGGTGCAGTCGGTGTGATTGATGCTTCTCCACATCCTTTCGCACCAAATGGCCCCTCGTCGAAGTGGTTCTCAAGAATTTTCGATTGGATTGGTACGTAGTCCATAGATGTCAAGATCTTGTAGTCTTTGAGGTCGCCGTTGATCACAAGCCCATCCTGAATGACCAGTTCCTCCGGAATGGTTGTACTAACTCCCATGATGATTCCGCCCTCGTTCTGGCCTAGGACGTTCATTGGGTTGATGATTTGGCCCACATCCAAGACACCGATAATGTTGAGTAGTTTGATCTGCCCGGTTTCCTATGTTAACAGCTAGATCCACGACCTGTACGGCCGGGGTGTAGTAAGCCACGGCGCGGTCAGTGGCACACTGCCCTGTCTCGGGATCAATTTCGCCAGTTTCAGGGTACCAAACAGCCCTTGACGCGAACTCCCCAATTCCTTCAACGAAGCCACCGCCCATGGGGCCCGGTCTGAATAAGTCCTGAACGCTAACCTCTTTGTCAGTAGACACTTTGCTGCGGACCTTACCGTCTGCTAGGTCCAGATTGTCGGCGGGAGAGTTGAGTTTGCGAGACGCGACATTGAGAATCTGCGCCTTGACCTCCGGCACGCCAGACTAACCGCCTTTCCGAGTTGTGATGTTTGCCTGCTGCCGCTGGCACCTGGACCGACGGGGGAGGATGAGGAATCTGATTCCCGGATGACAATGTTCTCCACGGGAAGCTTGAATTCTTCGGCGGCGATCTGTGCCAACCCCATTCTGATTCCCTCTCCGGGGTCGGCTACAACGGTCGATATCTCTACCGTGTTGTCTTCCTGGTATTTTGCGTAGGCCATGCTTGGAAAGCTTACGTCACACATTTCCTGAGCTACGGCGATGCCACGTCCGAACGCCCAGTTGTTTTCGAGTTTTGGAATTGGAACCTTTTTCGCTTCTTGTTGTGCGGTCTCTATGCATTCTTGTAACGTGAATTTTCGCATTCTTTCTCCCATGGCGTTCTTGGCGTCGGTTTTCAACATGTTCTTGAGTCGAAGCTCGATTGGGTCAATGTTGAGTTTGGAGGCGATCACATCCATTTGAGATTCGATTGCGAAATGTGTTTGCGGTGTGCCGAAACCTCTGAACGCTCCTCCCTGAACCTGGTTCGTATAGACTCGGAAAACGTCTAGTTTGAAGTTCGGGATATCATAGACGCAGACAGCTGCGTAGACGCAGTCTCGGACTGCGACATTGCCTGCGAGTGAGTATGCTCCGCCATTGTAAATGGCTTCTATCTCCCTCGCAACAATACGTCCGTCTGACTTCACCCCGTCTTTGATTCTGATGATTGACGGATGCCTAATTGAGGTGGCCTC
>CAWHWX010000031.1:0-9723 GCA_963833125.1 Candidatus Bathyarchaeota archaeon
ATTTTCCGCCGCTGGTGGATTGATGCCTCATGTAGGGATTCTGAACTTAAGGTATGGCGCCGGGAGAGGGATTTGAACTAAAGGTTCAAGCTCCCTACATTTGGGGTTTCTACCCGGCCACCCTCCCCAGAAGGTACGCACCTGCTACACCAACATAGCTTTCAGATCAACTCTTGGGACTCTTTCCGAAGGTAGCTGGTGCTCTGTTCTCAGATCCACGTCATCCATTACTAGGGCCTTTAAGGCGTTCCGCATTCCTTCAGACACATCCGGTATTCCCAACTCCAAAAGTATTTCGCGGTAAATTGCACATGCAACCTCGAAAATTGTCTTCCAGTCAGCGGAAGGGTCGAAATCGCTTTCGAAGATGCTTTTGCCTCTATCAGGGGGAAAGAAGTCCCCTTCCTAATCTCAATGGTGATCGAGAAGGAAGCACTTCGATGTTTTTGAACCCACTGAGCTCTATATGAATCCTTTGCTGAGCCGTTACATTCCTGAACTTTAGGACTCTAACCGTATAGAACAGAAAGCTGCAAATGCGAAATACTATGTTCCCTACCCAAACAGTGTTGTTGTTCTCTAACGGTATCGGGAAAGTCGAATGGAAATATCCGTCGACATAAACCTCAAAATGAATCGGTTTCTCGTATGATTCGAACTGATATCTATCTCGTCTTGGGGTAGTCTTGGTATAATCAATTAACAAAAACGATGGAGTGAAAGACGTAAACATCACAGCATTCTCCTTGGTTACTTTCAAATAATCATCAACTTTCGTGATCGGGCCCACTAGAATCTGAGCATTAGGGCCTATCTCCTCTCTCCGGGGGGTTAAGATCTGACTCAGTTTCCGTTCAAAATCTATCGAGGCAGTTCCAGAATGTTCTACCGTTTTCATTGGTGATCCACTGTCATCTATTTCCAGATTCACGTTCCTGGCAAGATCGACCTTGTCCGCAAAATCGATTTGTTGAAAGTTGGCTGTATCGAATCCAGTCTTAGATAGAATATCCGCTGATGTTCTCGGGATTTTTTGATACCGGCAAATCATTAATGCCATAGTAGCATCAGTTTTCTTTCGCTCAAGAGCCAGACCTACCTCCCACGTCATTTCGGTGGTTAGTTGAGCGTCACTGAGAACTAGGATGAAGATATTGCAAGAGGCAATTGCTTCATTTATCTGCGTTCTCCATTCATCGCTTAGATTCTTAATCGATTTTGGAATATCTTCGCTCGCAACAAATGCGCTGATGTTCCGCTTCACTAGGGCATGCCTAAGATGAATCGCGAGATCAATCCCCGTGGCATCTTCGTACGCTATAAAGACAGAGTACTTTGGTGGTACAGTGGTCAATTGACTCATCACACCCGCGGTCTTTTTCTTTATGCCAGCATTAAATTGCTTTCATCATTCGGGTTCTACTTCTTCGTCTAGTGAGGAGCTAATGCCCAGTATCTTCAAAGAATTGCAGAGCGACCTTGCAGAGACGGTCTATTTTCGTAATGTCTTCCTCAGTAGGGTTTCGCCATATTCGTGAGGTGTGAGCGACATCTCCCCTTGTGTCCCATAGGTCTTTCAGATCCTTTGCTACTTGATGAGACACTAAGTTGAGATTCTCGCAAATGCTGAGTCTGGTCTTTGGTCCTCGAATGTCATCCAGTTCCGAATGTATCTTCTTCCACTTGGCCTCGTCAGGTTGAAGCCTGTTTGTGAGCAATGTTCTCGATCTAATGTCCATATAGATTGCAGATAGCAAAAGCGCGGAAATGTAGTCTCCCTTGCGCAAGTCATCTTTGATTCGTTTAATGGCATCTTTCGTAGTCACTTCTAGTTCGTTTAGATCCACCAATTGGGAGTGCCTCCGAGTTCTGTATGCGTGTTAGCCTACTATTCTGTCCTTCGACTTTAATGCCCACAATATCTTCGAGTTTTGCCGGTTGCTTTATTCATTAAGTTCAGATAAACCCCAGGAGCGTTCAGCTTCGTTGAGAGCTTCCGACTTTGGGAGTCTCTAATTGCCTGGAACCCTTTTGCCGAACCAAGTATTGCGTTGGGCCGATCTGAATCACGTCCCCTACGGATAGATCGCGGACGTTTTCTGAGCTAACGAAGGCACGTAATTTCGCAAATATCTAATTTAGCTAAGAGGAACTTTCAAGAAAGCGCAAGTTCCTTTTCTCTTTGCATAATGTCAGGTGTCGCCCCGACCATGATGCGCCGATACTCTTCAAGCGAAGCTTGTCGCAAGTAAGGGGCGGATTGGGCTCCCGAAAGAACAGTTTCCAGGAAATCTGCGCCTTGTTGGCTATCCGGCTCTAGAAACCTCTCCATCAGTAGTTCTGTCCATACTCGTGTCCCATGCGTGGTCGCCGCCACCTTGACAATATCCTTGATGGCCTGAAGACTGACGGAACTCTGAGCCAGTAGAAGAAGCGCACCCTCACGCAAATCCTGGGAATATTCAGCGTTTCCAAGAATCGACATGACTTTTTGATTATCGAGGGCGAGCCTAACAGGTCCGTGGTGTGTGCGTCGCAACAGGTATTCCAGAGGGCTCAGTATCTTGAGAAAACCAAATAACGCTTCGTTGGACTTCGTCGCAATGGCCAAAAGCTTCGCAACCGTATCTTCGTACGAGTGGTTCGCAGCGCGCGAACGAGCAACCGAGGTCATGAACGCATAGTCGCCCATGTTCTTCGGAATTAAATTGAAGATTTCTAAGAGTTTACATGTATTCCAATTATTCTGGTCATTTTGTGCAAGCTTGGTCATTAGAGCTATTAGCGCAAATTTCCTTGGCGTGTGGGCGAGCCTCTTTTGAACAGTATCACAGAAGATGGAGATTTCACGCACTAGGTCGGAATTTCCGTCATCTGCCCAGCTCAATGAACACAAATGCTTCAGTGTTTCCAAGGCACGCCATTGCTGCGAAACATTGGAAGCGATGACGCCAGTCAACGCTGCAAAAGCTGCAACCACAAATGCGCAAGGAAGAGTGATATTTTCCAATTGGTGGTGATATCCGGTGAGTATTCGCTGTCCTGCTTTCACGTGGCTCACAGTAGTTGTCCCAGTTGAGCGCCCGTTCTTCGTGAGCACGACAGCGCCGAAGACTTCAGTAACCTGTTGGGTCGTTAGTGGATTAAGTGCTTGGATCTTTAGCAAGTCAATGGGGCTAACACCCTGCAGGTGGGTTCTTAGTTTATGCCGATCTATTGATTCTTTCACCTCGAGTATGGTCTCAAGCGGTGGGGCGTTGGTGGCATAAAGCACTTGATCGAATAATTCCACGTCTATAGCATCTAGAGATGTCAGCCATGCAGGCAGAATCTTAGATAGTACATCCTCAGAAAAATAGAGAAAGCCCCCTCCCTTTATTACTAGCGCAAGAGCTGCCGCACGTAGCTCCAGAACTGCTGACGCATCAAGAACTATTTTTTGGGCGTCTTCCACGAGTTGATTGTGTATGTCACCACCTGTCGGGCCTCTGGTAAAGTCGGACGATCCTAAGAAGCCAATTATCTCCCACGCCTGCGCAATTTGACCTATAGCATCGGAAGAAATGGGAAACAAGCGTTCGGATAGTTCCTTGTGTACGAGAGAAGGTAACGTTGCAATGGCATCGCCAAGTAGCTCGTGTGCAACTTCTTTTGATAGTCCAACCTCCCGCCACACCCTAGTTACATATTCAGGGTGGTTTAGGAATGGGAATAGGAAGAGTTGACGAGTCTCATCTTGTGACAAACTCAGGCACATCTTTCCAAATCTTTGGGCCACAAACCGAGGGTCAAGGGTGTACCTGAGAGATCTCTCCAGAAGGTACTCAGGACTGATGTCGTTTTCTGGGATATTCTTGATAATTACTTCCTTCAACGGAGTTAAGTCATCGCAAACTCCATGATAGACTTCCATTACATTGAATCCGTCAGGGAGGTGAATCCTGTAAAGTCGTTGCCGGAGTATAGGTATCACATGTGATCCCAGATCCTCTGGTGGGAGCTCACGCAGTTTTCTGATTAGGTCATATGTCTTGGCAAAATCCAAATCGTCGTCGAGTAATGTAAGCCCATACTCGATGGCACTTCTTTGAAGGACCCGATCATGCCCAAATGATCGGTCAGCCAGCGATCTCTAGAGCCAGCCAAGCACCACGTCTGATAAATAAGTCTGGTTTATGCCTATCAATTTCCCGGCAAGCCTCAAGTATGTGAGCAGATTCTTCCGAGAAACTTCGTCCAATTCGTCCAGCAAAGAATAGAGCGACATTTCGCCAATGCGGGAGGAGGGCTATCGCCGTAAACCTGTCAAACCGCTGCTTGTCGTCGCGAGCGTCTGCAAGATATCCAGCAGCGAAGAATTCTTGAATAGATCGCAGCTCAAATCCGAAAAACCCTTCGCCCAAACCGACGATGAGAACCAGTCTTTCTCTGGCCTCCTGAATCATTTGTGACGCCTTATTCTGGAGAACCTTTACGTCTGAGTACGGATCCTTGTGGCGTAGATATCGTAATACTTCAACAGCAAACTCGTCTTCTTTCATGCGCAGATCTCGGATCAGAGGTTCCAGCTGCTTTGCTCTGGAGTATGTATCCCAAATAATAGTGAAGGCCGAAGAGCAATCTCTTCTCAGTCTGAATGATCGTCTTGGATTTCGATCTCTCGCGTTTTTGTAGATGATTTCTAAGTATTCATCAAAAAGTTCTTCCCTCTGCCGCGGCGGGGTTCCCCCGTTAAGAATAATCAGAATGAAAATTGTTACCTGCAGAATCGTCGTCATCAATTGTGAAAAATGCTGATCGGTTAGGCAATCTTGCATGGATAAACGCAGGGAGTTACCTTTGGCAGTGTCAAGGCCCCGTGCCCGAATCCACTTTTCAGTGTACTCTGCGACTTTTTCCTTATCTAAATCAACGAGACTAAGATGCATGAAATGTGATGGATCAAATTCCTCACCGAATTCAGTGGGACGGGAAGTCGCCAAGACTTGAAGATCAGCCTTAAGAACGTCGTCACAGCGCCCCAAGAACTCCATGAGGAGCCCGAGCATCCGGGCACGCAAGGCCCTATCCGTGACCTCGTCCAAACCATCTAGGACAAGCAAAGATGGATTAGCTTTCAGAACCTCTTGAACTTGGTCGGCCGAAATCTGACGACCAGCCCGCTCCTGCATGAGTCCTGCCAGAAAACTCTCCATGGTGTATGGTCCCTTGGAGTCTACAATCCATTGTACAAAGTCTCTCAAAATTACGCGAAATGGGACTCGCACGACAAAAGGTGTCCACCTCCCCTGGCTCTCCCCCAAGTCAGATGTCTTGTCAAGGAGGTAGGCTCTATGGATTTGCGCGACAAATTGTCCCAGTGTTGACTTTCCTTGTCCAGGACCCCCTATTAGGAGGGCCCTAGGCACGCTGCGCCTCATTAGCAATTCTGTCGCGAGTACTGTTCTTTCGTGAATTCTCTCTGCCAGAGATAGTCTTCGTTCCGCCAACGGAGAATAATCCCTATCGCCTTGTGTTCGGACGAAAAGGTCGATGAAGACTCGTCGAAGTTGCAGTGGTTTCTCATTGATTTCCCCGGCTTGGTCCAGTAGAGCATATTGTTCATTTTCGAAGCATCCACGAACGTAAAGTAGAACCGTTTCAGCAAGTTGACTCTTGCTCGGTTTTCCTCTGTCCATCAGCTCTGCTATCAAATCACCTGGAGTAATCAGGTGGAGGTAAGCTCGTCGAACATCGGCATAATTATCTATGAACCTAGCGAGATCATCATAGCCCCACACATGGATGTGTGGAATCTTCTCCGAAAAATCTGGAATAATCTCCTCAGAAATTTTGTCGTGAGTTCCCAAAGCGGCTACTGACGAAAGGGGTACATTAGTGATGAGTATATAGTTCTGACATTGACGCTTATATTTGAACACGATTTTTTCCAGTTCATTTTTCAAATCCTTCATGATTTCCCTTCGTGCAGTATCAGGTCCGATTCGACTTATCTGGTGAAACTTGGCTTGGAAGACCCACGCGCCGTCCCACTGATCGGCTATTGATGGATATGGCGCCTTTCCGTGGAAAGTTGCCTCTCGACCACCATCAGGTCCGTCTCCAAACGTAATTGTGCCAAAGCCAATAATCTTTTTCAGAAGAGCTTGAGCCAGATGTTCGAATTCCTCATGGCCTAATCTCTCTAAATCATAATTGGCCATTTGCGACGACAAATACTGCTACGCGGGATTGTAAAACTTAAAGATACTTATCCCTGTAGATCGAAGGCATTCCGATCTCTTTTGTGCGTACGATTTAGACCACCCGTCAAACGCGAAATGGGCTTGGCATCGACCTGATGGTCATTCAGGTCGGTTGGGAGAGCTTCCGACTCTAGGAATTTCTAGTTTCCGGAGTGGAATCGCTTTTACATGTGTGAGGCCATCGTGGTCCAACTAACTGGCTAAGGCTGAGAGTCATTTTCATCGATCACTGACTCCTCGCCTTGCGGTGACTTCTGAGCTTTATCCGGTAGCATTGTTTACGGCAAATTTGGTGATTGGCTTGAAATGTCCGTTCTGTCTAATTGAACTTCTAGGTCAAGAGAACTATCCCTTGAAACGTTGTGACCAATGCAGCCTCTGGTTTGAAGTACAGAACGATAAGCTTGTGCCCTTACGGGCCGACCCACTGTATTTGCAGCGCTGAGTTGCAGCGTTTTGGAAACTGACAATAATTCGACCGAATGTCACGATTGCCGCAAGCCATTAGTTTGGATAAGTCGAAGTAAGCGGTTACTTCAGGGTCGGGATGTTGATGAGTTAGGCTTTCGCTGCGACTCATGCAAACGTGAGTATCGATTCAGAGAGGGCAGGCTAAAGGAGCTGAAGATTGAACGAGACCCAGTCGCTGAACGCGTGGCCATGCAAAAGGCCGAAGTAGACACTGTCCGGAGCCGACGTTGTCCTCGTTGTGGCGGGCCACTGGATGATTTCCTGACCTGCGAGTGGTGCCATGAAAGTTACTCGGTGGAGAACGGAGAACTTGTACCTAGAATCGAAGACAACCTCCTCGAGCAGCCTAAGCCTGAGATGAGGGAGTTTTATGCCCTTAACCCGCAGCGGTAACCATTATACTCTCCGCGCAAAACGGCCCTGCGCTCAATGCCATGAGATAACGGACCAGACGGCGACAAGTTACCGCTCAACGCTCCAGAAATACCTAAAGTTCCTCCCATCCTAATCAAACGAATCGAATGGTTATGCGATTGGTGCGGTAACTAACGAGGAAGAAGTCAAAGAGACCGTTCAGCCCACAGAGAAAACGATGTCGTGAAACGGCTGCTCAGCCTTCCGGAAGACTACGAGGTGCTGGGGTTCACCCTGAGCTCGGAAGCGAATGTGATCTCAATAAAGATCCGATTGCCCGACTTCGATATGGGCGAGTTGCGGGCCATTCAGTACAAGCAGCAGGAGACCGGCTTCATAACCGTCGACGAACTCATCAAGGTGCAAAGAGCCGGATACAGACAACCCACAGCCATCCCTCCTAAACCTCAACCCTGCGACTGGAGACGCTTCGGAAGAAGGAGAGGCAGAGGGCATTCGCTGCGGACGCAAGGCCCTCGCGCTGACAGGTTAGGGGAGAACATAGAGTTCAGTGTGCATTCATGTCGCCTTCCGTGAAAGCAGTCAAGCCTAAAGAGAATCAATTCTTCCATCAAAGCGCTGAGGTAGACTTGGTCCTTTGGACTCCGAGGGTCAGTCTGCGTGGCTTGTTGGCGCCTCTTACAAGGCAGGCCAGGTCACTCTCAGACTAATTACCTCGCCCGACTTGGAACCAATTGAATGGGTTGACAGAGATTTTCAACCGTATTACCTCACCACGCATCAGCAGGGTGAACCGGTCAAGAAGTTAGACCTCTTTACCGGAAACGAATTGATACTAGAGAAGTTAACCTCAGAGGGAAACCTGCTAAGGACGCCAACGCCTGGGAGCTGGATATAGATCCCGCTATGAGCTACGCGTACGATAAGGGACTTCGGTTCGGTACACTTCACCGTTTCAGCGGCGATGGTTGGGCACCGGATACTCAACTAAACGAGGAGCTGAGTTCTCGATTTGAGAAATTATTCGGAGCATCCGGCGAAGGGATCCACTCAAGTACGCATCTCTGAAGGAACTGTACACATACATCAGCCAACCCGTACCAAGAATTTCGAACGAAAAACTTCACCTCTGCTGAAGTCGGTTCGGAGGAGGACTACCTCAACGCCTTTCTACTCAGTCGCATCGCGAACCTGCCCCTAAACCGAACCTACCAGAAACTATTCCGTCTCAGACTGGATCCGTTCAATGCTCAACAGCTACTACCGTACCCATAACATTCTGATCCCCAACCCTGAGGAATTGAAACTCGGGGATACGAGGAAAATGGTGACAGGCGCCTTAGCCCTCGGCCCTGAGGCTGGCACTTACTTCAACATGCACGTCCTGGACTTCGAATCCCTCTACCCGGGTTGCATAGATGTCTTCAACCTCTCATACGAGACAATCCAATGCTCCCATCCCGAATGTCAGAGAAATCTGGTACCCGGCCAACCGAGAATTCACGTGTGTACGAAGCGGCGTGGCATCTATTCCGCATTAGTAGGTGCCCTCCGTGATTTACGTTTGCAGCACTACAAGCCCCAGACGAGGAAGCGAGCGAGCGACGGTAATGTGTTGGCTGCATCGGAAGTTCTGAAATTGTTCCTAGTCTCATGCTACGGGGTTACGATTAGGATCCACGGACTAGCAAGCCCACTCCTCGGCGAGGCGATCACCGCCTACGGAAGGCATGTCCTCCAATCAACTTGGGATTTGGCGAAGAGCATGGGTCTCAGGCCGAAGTATGGCGACACTGACTCCGTCTTCCTAGACAACCCAACCGTGGGGGAGACGGGGAAACTCATTCAAGAAGTAAGCGGTAAGTTTAGGCTCCAATTGGCTTACGACCGCATCTATTCGGTCTCGTTCTCAGCACCATCAAAGCGTACTTCGGCATCCTGCCAAACGGTGAACCAGAAATCAAAGGTTTAGCCATCGCTAAATCCAACTCACCACGATTCTTCCAACAAACCTTCCAACGCTGCCTCACTCAGCTATCGGAAGGACGCCGTTCCCCATCAGACTTTGAAACCGCCAAACAGCAAGTACCCGAAATAGTCAAGGAGGCGGTTCGTAACCTCCGTGAAAGGGCCGTACCCCTGGCGGACTTGGAGTATCGTGTTGCGCTCAGGGAGGATCCACATGAGAAGTTCATGTGGAAGAGGCTTCCGCAACCCTACCAAGCGGCCTGGCTGCTCATGAAGCAAGGAAAGGAGCCAGCCCGTTGGGAGACGATTGAGTTTGTGAAGGTACTTCCGTTCAGGTTACAGGGACGGCAGTTCACCGTCAAACCCACCTCACAAGTAAACCCGAAAGAGATTGACGTCGACGACTACGCCCTCAGCCTCTACGCCTCACTCTCGCAGGCCCTCGACCCCATGAACATTAAGCTCGCAACAAATCCAACTAGCCTCTCAGATTTCGTTTGAGGTTGTTGACTAGTTGCCGAGAAGAAGGTAAGCCACGGTTACCTCTCTCGGTCTTCCCTTTTGATTTATTCAACAATGGAAAAGCGTCGATCCATCCAGGCCAGTTTCGTTTCGGTCTCTGACCCAAGCGATCTGGATCCTCGAGAATGTAATCGCGGGCTCG
>CAWHWX010000032.1:0-80186 GCA_963833125.1 Candidatus Bathyarchaeota archaeon
TACATGACCGTGGAAGGATTTCAAAAGCACTTCTCCGAAGAGGCAAAATTCTTTGCAAGACACGGTTACGCATTCGTTGTACAAGACTGTCGTGGGAAGAACGATTCTGAAGGGTCGTTCCACCCATTCTTTGATGATCCATCCGACGGATTCGACACTCTGAATTGGTGCGCAAGACAGGAGTGGTCCAATGGCGAGTTGGGCACGATCGGAGCTTCGTATCAGGCCTGGAATCAATGGGCCGCAGCAACCCTCAGTCCTCCGAAGCTCCGGGCTATGGTTTCGATAGTGCGTTACCAGATCCGGTCCTGAATGTTCCGTTTCAGAATGGGGCGTTGGTCTTGTGGATGGCTGAATGGATGGCGATGGTTGACGGAAGGAAGAACACTGATCCATCAATCTACGATTCGTTGAAGCTCTACAATCACTTACCCCTCAAGACAATGGACGAGGAATTTGGAAGAAAGCAATCGCTAATTTGGCAAAACTGGATGCGCCATCCTTCTGCAGACGACTACTGGAAGGCCTCATTCTATCAGGACAAGTTTAGTCAAATCGATGTCCCAGCCTTACATGTTTCGGGCTGGTATGACGACGACGTCATAGGCACACACATCAACTATACGGGCATGAGAAAATCTGCCAAGTCAGAACACGCTAGAAATAATCAGAAGTTGATAATTGGCCCGTGGCAACACCATGTTAACGTAACGAGACAATTAGGGGCGATCGATTTCGGGCAGTCAGCACTAATTGATTTGCGAAAGATAGAACTGGACTGGTTTGACTACTGGCTTAAAGGAATGGAAACCGGGATAATGAAACAGCCCAAAGTCGATATTTTCACAATGGGCAAGAACGCATGGAAAAGGATGGATTCGTGGCCTCTCGAAAAGACTGAGTACGTGAAATACTTTCTTCATAGCAACGGTAAGTCGAACACTTCAACGGGAGACGGAAAGCTCTCTACAACTAAACCCAACAAAGCAGAACCCTATGATTCCTATAATTACGACCCAGCCGACCCGAGTCCTAACATATTCGACACGTCTACAATGCCCGCCGAAGGCCCCTATGACCAGCGACCTATCGAGAGACGCAATGATGTTCTCGTATACTCCACTTCCATCCTCGATGATGACTTAGACGTTACCGGCCCGGTGAGAGTCAAACTATTCGCTTCCACTTCTGCCCGTGATACTGATTTTTGGGCGCAGCTTGTTGATGTGTTTCCGAATGGGTATTCAATGCATTTGACTGAGGGAATAATCAGGGCAAGGTATCGGAACTCGCTCGAAAAACAGGAACTCATGGAGCCCGATCGAGTCTATGAATTTGATATCGATTTATGGGTCACAAGCAACGTCTTTCAAAGAGGCCACGTTGTCAGGCTTGATGTTTCGAGCAGTTCTTTTCCAAAATACGATCGCAACCCTAATACTGGTAATGAATTTGGCACGGACGTGATTCTGAAAACTGCTAGTCAAAGAATATACCATGATGAGGAGCATCCGTCCCATATTCTCCTCCCCACAATCACATAGAACCGCCCAACGGCGTGAACTTTCTTTTGGTCCGAAGCGAAACTACAGCGAGTGCTAGGACGGAATTTCTCGCCGGGATTAGAGCCATGTTGCCCATTCTTCTCGGAGCGATCCCGTTTGCGGTAACTTACGGTGTGTTGGCTTTTGCGGGTGGGTTCGGTGTTCTAGCGGCTCTTGGCATGTCGTCCATAGTTTTTGCCGGCTCAGCACAGTTCGTGGCTGTACACCTCTTCACTATCGCTGCACCTGTGGTGGTCATTGTCGTTACCACTTTTATGGTGAACTTACGCCACGCCCTCTACAGCGCAGTCCCTCTCTCCTCATCTCAAACATCTTCGTTCACTCTGGAAGTGGATTCTCAGTTACCTTCTCACCGATGAAGCCTACGCCGTAACCATCACACACTACGATCAAGTTGGGACTTCACCGAACGCACATTGGTTCTTCCTTGGAGCAGGACTAACAATGTGGATTACGTGGCAGGCAAGCACGGCTGTAGGTATTTTCCTAGGAGAGGTCATTCCAAAAGATCTGCCCCTAGACTTCGCCATCACCTTGACATTCATCGCCCTCCTCGTCCCGATGCTCAGAGACAAACTCAGCGTTGTAGTATGCTTGACCGCGGGGGTGATCGCGGTCCTTTCTATCGATCTTCCACTTAGCTTGAACCTCGTACTGGCGGTGATCATCGCCGTAACAATCGGTCTCGCATTGGAACGAATTAGGCAATGAAGTAGTTTTGCTAAATCCTCAAACGGTTTGGTTAACCATCTTCGCGATGGGCGCGATCACGTTCGCGCTAAGACTGTCGTTTATCGTGTTCCTGGGACGAATTAGTCTCCCCCGTCCGTAAAGCGTGGGTTGGATTTTGTGCCTCCAGCCGTCTTCGCCGCATTGATCTTTCCCGACCTCCTCCGATACACCATGATAGCTCCGTTATCCCTTCACATGGATGCCCGCCTCATTGCGGGAATAATTGCAGTAATAGTAGCCTGGCGCACGAAAAACGTGTTGTTGACAATTGGCGTAGGATTCGCGGTTTTGTTCCTATTGCAATTACTTACATGAGTAAGAATGCGCTCGCAAAACAATAGCAGTCGCACAATGATTCATTCGGCGTGTTGTTTTGTTTCGTTACGGAGGCAGTCGAAGAGTAGCATGGTAACGTAGGCTCCTGGGTCGGGCCTTCCGAGCGTCTGCTCTCCGAGATACCTAGCCTTTCCTTGCTTTGCCACAACGCTCTTGGTTTGTTCATAGCCGGTCTCAGCAGCATTGGCCGCGTCTCCCAGTGCTAACAGAAGAGACGTCCCTTTGGCAGCTGAATTCTTGAGGGATGCCACCGCCGGATCAAGCACGTCGATAAGTGTCTTGTCGCCGACGTGCGCACGCCCGCGAGCTTCCACCTCTCCCAAGGAGGACTCAAACATGACCGCTAACTCCGTTACACCTAATTCAGTTCTTGATTTGGCAGCATTTCCTGCTCGATGCGAAGAGCGTACCGAATATCGGGCCTGCCGCACCTCCCGCCGACGCCAGTATTGATTTCCCAACCTCCGACAAGAGGGCGCCAGCGTCGCCGTTTCTGGAAGATTCGAGAACTTTCAGGACATTACTGAACGCCACGTACAAGGTTGTCCCGAGGTCTCCGTCCCCGCAAGCCGCGTCCATCCTGTTCAATTCATCTTTCGATCGAAGAATCCGCTGAGTAAAGTTCAGAAGAAAGTTTCTGAGTTGTGGGTAGGAGAGGGACTCGCCCAACGAAACACCCTTTCAGGATTCCGGAATCGCTCCGCACGATCGATAGGCCGGGGTGATCGCCGGTGCATCGAAACAATTCTTCAACTCTGGGTCGAGACGCATCAATGTCACTGAACATCCCCCCATTTCCTGTGACGTTAGGAAGTTGCCGACTTCCGTTCGATGAATCCGGATCCCCAGCTGCTTCAACAGCTGATGCGCTTTCCGGTTTACAATGAAGAGCTCCATCAGCGTCGTTGAACCATAGCCGTTGACGATAACGTTCACCTCATCTCCCTCCTTGAAGGGTAAATCGTTGACGA
The DNA here is from genome assembly GCA_963833125.1 of Candidatus Bathyarchaeota archaeon. Lineage (GTDB taxonomy): Archaea > Thermoproteota > Bathyarchaeia > 40CM-2-53-6 > 40CM-2-53-6 > FEN-987. Next base: position 3,605 of record CAWHWX010000032.1, read on the forward strand.
CCCCATTTACGAGAACCTGAGCAGTCTCATCTGCAGATAGCAACCCGGTCTTTCTGGGTTCCTTTCTCTCCGTGCGCTCCGATTCCGAAATACATCTCCTCTGGCCCGATCGTGAAAGTTGGTTGGCCGCTGGTAGGGACTGTTGCAGGGGATAGCGCGACTGCGAATGTGCGGGAGTTATCTCTAGCTCTGTCGGCTATCTTCTTCACTTCCGAGAGGCTCGCTCCTTCCTCGGCTTTTGCTCCTGCCACTTTGATTACGAAGAGATCCGCAGCTAATCCACGCCTTTCTTGAACCTTGTTAGGAGGGGCCGAGGCTACATCATCCCAGACTGCGCACCGTAGCGGTTTCGATTCCTTCCCCTTTCGCACTTTCCGCTGCAATATCGAAGTTCATGGTATCCCCTGCGTAATTTCCGTAAACATACAATATGCCCTTCCCACCGTTTGCCGCCCTCGTACCATCAAGAATCATTGGTGGTGAAGGGGCTGAGAACACCTCGCCAAGCACGGCTGCATCAGCCATTCCGTACCCTACCCAACCGATGAAGAGTGGTTCATGTCCGCTGCCTCCTCCGACGACGACACCTACTTTACCGGAAATAGGTGCGTGTTGCCGTGCGACGACGTGTGGGTTGACAAGTTTGACAAATTGGCTGTATGCGTTGGTGAACCCTTCGATACTTTCTATGGTCACGTTAAAGGGATCGTTGATGAGCTTCTTCAATCCAACATCACTGAAAAGGCAGGATTCGTAATCCAGCCTCGGCTTAGAACTTAGCCTATCGGTTCAATATTCAAGGACGACGGCTGGTCAGCTGGTAACGGCTCATTACTAGTTGAGATGTAGCGCTCGTGAGGTTGAGTGAGGCTAAGTTACTTTTCTCTTTGCTACCAATACGTAGGCGGTAAGAACCATGAGGACAACCTGAGCGACGAAGACCTGAACATTTCCGGGTGGCATCCAATCCATTGAGAAACCAAATGCCTGGCCGCCCGACAAGGGAGTCGGAGTCGTGGCCGTTACCAGGATCAGAAGGTTGTCGATGAGTGACAAGACGAAAAGGCCGATGACGGCAGGTTTGAACAGCTTGCCTGTTGTCAAAGCCGCAATACCGCCGACAGCGAAGAGAATTGTCGCAACCAGGAAGTACCCTCCAATGGAGAGTGAAAAGGATATGAATTGCACGTAGAAAGCATGCGAAATCGCATCGACTAAAGCAACCACTAGAATTGTGACGTTGATTGCGGAGAATTTCATGGGACTTACCTGTTCGTCGGGGGAAGCTGTCTTAAACTATTTAAACTTACTATGCGTGTAGTAGCATGAAGGACTACCTTGCCCACCCGGGCTACATTTCAACTAAGTTTCGGGATGATTTGTCTGCCGGTACAGTTGATCTGTCTTCGCGGCCATGATGAAGTCGTTTCTATGCAGCCCTTTGATCTTGTGCGTCCACCATGAGACGCCGACGCTTCCCCATTCAGTCACAATCATGGGATGGTGCCCCTCACGCTCAGCCAGCTCACCCACACGAACTGTGAAGCTCAAGGCTTCAGCGAAGTTCTTGAATTTGAAAACGTGTTCCAAACGTTTGATGGAATCCTTTTCCCCAATCTGCCAATCAGAAACTTGACTGCGTAATTGCTTGATTTCGTCATCCGTAGCCGTCGGCTCTCCTCCTCGACAGGGAACGCATTTTGAATCGGAAAGTGTGGTCATTGAGATATCGCAGATTGGAACCATGTATTAGATAGTAAGGATTTCTTTTGACAGTTTCCTTTTCCTGTAGCTGAACAATTCTCTGCACTTCGAATCCATTGCAGATTAAGCTCGGCTAAGGGCTAACCAGTTGCCGATCTAGCTTTCAAGTGGTGAAAGGAAGCGACGTCAGGTCACGATCTTGGATTGCGCCTTCTCGAGGTCTCGCTTTGCTCCCAATTTTCTGAAGATTTCCGTCGCCTGCTGGAGATATTTCCTTGAGCCCTCAATGTTCGTTTCTGCTATGGCTTCAGAGTAGGCTACGAGAGCCTTCGCATGGTAGTAGGGCCAACCAGCTTTCTCCCACAAAGCTAGGCACTCGAGATAAGCTGCCTCCGCGCCCTTTCGATCGTCAACAGCAAGTAGAAGGCTTGCTTCAGCTTGCAGCCCCAATGCCATGCATGCCGTACTATTCAGTTGCACCGCAAGTCGCTTGGCCCATTGAGAACTGTTCCGCGCCTTGTCAATTTCTCCTTGCCTAGCGTAGATTAGGGTCAAGTAGAGCAGTGTTTCGATGTGATTTAGCGGCTGAGTGCTGAATTCAGCACCTTTGAAGGCATCAACATTTGATTCGAAATAAACCCTAGCTTCCTCGTCTCTTTCTTGTTCCATTCGGAGTTGACCTAATTCCAAATTAACCTCAACAAGGGAACTCATAGTTGAATCTCGCTTGATCAACGATTGAAGAAATCTTTCAAATTCATCTGAACTTCCTTCTAATGCATACTGAAGCTTCGCTCTTCTGAGCTTGTAGTAGTCTGCTGGAGCCGATCCGAGCCGGTCGAAGATTTCGAAGGCCTTGTCGCCTTCATTACGTGCGTTCGCCCAGTCTCCTTTTAGCATGTCAACATACGACAACCATCCCAAAGAGGTAGCCTGCATCACAATGTCGTTCAATCTAATTGCTAACTCTAAGCGTTTCAGCATGAATTCGCGAGCCTTAGTGAGGTCTCTGGGATACCAGTATACACCCAAGTTAAGAGAAGCCCGAAAGGCTTGAAGGTATTGTTCGTGTTGCAGTGATAATTCGAGAGCTCTTTCCCAGAGCGTAAGGCCTTCATCGATCCTGCCTGTGTCAGTTAGGAGGGCACCCTTATTGCCAATTGCCATTGAGATGGCCTCGAAGTTACCGCTTTTCTCTCCCGCCTCCAAACCCCGTTCGGTCCAACTGGCGACTTCGCTACGTTCCTCGCATAAACCATGAAACCAAGCTAACCTCGAATAAATCGCGGCGGCCTCAAAGCTTTCCTGACCTGATTCAATATACTTGAGGCCTCGTTCCAGCACCGAGATCGCTTCATGGTAGGCTACCGATTCGTTACCTCCTCCACGAGAGATCGCATCGGATAGTCCAACAGATATTCGTGCGCACGCCGTGAAGTCGTTCAGTCCACTAAAGATTGAGCGTGCTTCCTCATAGGACCGCGCGCTTTCTTTGGGCTTGCCAGCATAAAAGTAGCATCCAGCCAGTTTCTCGAGAACCGCCGCCCTATTCTCGTTCTTACCTTCTTCAAGATCCATTAGATCAGATGCACGCTTGAAGTCTTGGATAGCAGGGGCGTACGCATGAACAGACATATTTCTGTCCCCCGCCATGATTGAGTACCTGAGGGTTCGCTCCTTGTCGCCGGCTTCAGAGTAATGAGAGGCTAGGGCTTCGGCATGAGATTCAGGGGACTTCAGGTAATGCTTCTCCATAGACTCTGCAATCTTCAGATGATACCTCCGACGTTTGAGCAGGATCAGATCCTCGAGCAACAACTCACGGACTCGTGGGTCCGCGAACCTGAGTCTGCCCTGCTCCATCGGGAGTTCAACGACCAGTCCTTGATTTATGGTGGCTTCAAGCCTCTCAAGCAGCATGTCCTCAGTGAGTTGCAAGGCCTCCTTTAGAACCTCGAAATCAAACTCAGATCCTATGACCGCGGCCCATTGAAGTATCGAAAGAGTTTCGGGGTCGAGTTTCGTCAGCCGAGCGCGCAACGCTGTTTTAACGCTTCTTGGAACTGTAAGATCTTGGATTGGTTTTCGTTCCCATCCCTTATCCGTACGATAAATTGTTCCATCCTCAACGAGCGCGCGAAGAACCTCCTCAACGAAGAATGGATTCCCCCCTGTTCTCTCAAAGATTAGCTCCGCAAACTCATTAGAGAGTGCCTGTTCGCCGAAAATGTCTTTGATTAGTTTTGTCGTGCCCTGTAGATCTAGGCCCTTTACCGAAATAGTCTCCAGAAGTCGCTGCTTGTTGAATTTCATCAGGGTCTGTTCAAGGGGACTTTCTGCTTCAATGTCCCGTTCTGGAGGCAGAGAGCAAACAATCAAAACGCGCGATTCGTTGCTGCTCCTGACTAAGTATTCGAGCAAATCCAATGATGGCTGATCGGCGTATTGCATATCATCAAATAGCAAGAGGAGCGGAGATTCATTACAAATGGAAATGAAGCATTGTGTGACAGCCTCGAAGAAGCGCAGCTTATCCTGTTGTTCTCCGAGAGACTTGGGTGGAGGGATAGTTCCAACTTTTACAGCAAGGTCCGGAACTAACTTCACAAGCTCAGAAGCATTGGGGCCTAGCATTCTTTGCAAAACCTCGCCAGAAGTTTGTGCCACATATTGCCTTGCTATTTCAATCCAAGGCGCGTATGCTAGTCCGTCTTCTGATGCGGTACCGGACAAGACCAGTGCATTCTTGGACCTGGCGTAAATCGCCAGCTCGTGCATGAGGCGTGTTTTGCCTACACCAGCCTCACCCTGCATCGCAACCACCGACCCTCGACCACCCAGTGCGTTTTCAAAAGATGCCTTGAGCCTGGAGAGTTCGTCGTTTCGACTCACTAGGGGGGTTAGCCAACGGGGTTCCTTGGATGGCGCGGCTGCGACGGTAGCCGATGGTTCGAATCGTCGTGGCTGAGAGGTCAAATCGATTAGTGACAGTTCTTTCTCGACAGCTTCGACGCCATGCATCCATTTTATGCGAAGTGATTTCTGTCCCTTTTCCTCGACGATTTCCAGATTACCGTCGAAGAGGCCTACAACGGCTTGGACATCTTCACCGGAATGCATGTATGGGTTCAAAACGGCTAGGGTCGTGGTTGTCTTTGATCGCAATCGTTCTAGCAGTTCTGTTAGCCACTTTCGTGTTTGGAGGCCCTTGTGGCGAAGCAGAACGTCGGACAAGATGTCGAGTACAATACGTTTCGGTTGAATGGACGATAACGCATCATTGATCTGAAGGTTAAGGTCGGTGAGATTATCAATTGCCTTACCCGGAATCACGTTCTTCGAGGGTGGAACAGGTTTGTCGCTGCAAACCAGAACCTTGACTCTTTGACCTGAATTATTCGCGAGGACCTCGGCGGATGAAAGCGTTCGACAGATCAGCAGACTCCCATCCGGTTCTACTTGCAGAAACTGTTTGAGTAGGGTCGGGACCTCGTCGCCCGCCGCGGCATTCAACACAACCATTGATCCCGCAAGGAATCCACCTTGAAGAGCCTTATCTAACGTAGCGTACCCAGTTGAAACCTTACTCTTCATTGAAGTGGCAGGAGCTGACTTTTCGGTCAAGTTTTTGCGAAGTCCCTAAACCTGAAGACGTGTAGGTTTCCCAAAAGAGGTTTACGGTCCGAGACATGAATCCCACTAATTTCTCATGAAACCGAGTGCAAAGTAAGCCTCAAGGAAAGGCGAGGAAGATCAAACACACATAACATTGCAGGCCGTCATCTACAAATCATCTACAGATTAATGTCTAGATGGTGCAGGGTTTTGGCTTTTACACCCGTTTGGGTAACGCGTAGTTGTCGTTTGGTATAGGAAGGCGCGGCAAACCGTTTGGTAGTTTGGGATTTGCTGATTCTTACTTGTGCTTCGTGATAGTCTTTCGTCTGATAACGGCGTAACCAAAGATCATGAAGATGGCGAGTATTGGTAGGCCGAGTGGATATTCTGGAATAACGGTGTCGGGGCTGTTTATGATGTAACTGTTGGGTGAGGGACTATAAGTCGTGGGGCCAGAAGACATCCACCCGCTTTGGCGGCCTTAAGCTACGCTTTCCGTTGTTGCTGGTATAATCTGAGCTGTATCATTCATCTTTATTTTGACTTTACGTTTCTTAACCATCCCGAACACTTCCTCTCTAGAAGCATGCCATGAACGTATTTAATGTGGCTTGGAGACCAGGTCGTAAAGAATAATTGCATTCCGTTTCTACCCAGTGGTGGCGAGCCGAGAATCTACTAATCGTTTCCAGCCAGTCTGAACCCACACAGAGCTCAGAGGCTTCAGAATCTTTACTGCGGCTCGGATAGTGGATTCACTATAACCGCACCTTTGCATCCAATAGGCGTGCTCACCAATCTTGGATTGCGGGGGAGAGTATGGATGGTGCGGGGGAGGGGATTCGAACCCCTGAACCCCTGCGGGACAGGAGCCTGTAGACACACTCGATGGAGTGTTCAGTCCTGCGCTCCCACGGGCGAATATCGCCCTCTTTGACCTGGCTGGGCTCTAGGGAGATTCCGAAAGAATCTTACCCCCGCCTCCAGGCCACCCAGTTAACCCGTAAGGGTTCGCGGCGAGTCCGCGTGTGGCATAGGGTAAGCTCTTAAAGATTGTCACATCAAGCTTCAAAAGGCATCATGGATTCACAAGGGAGCTCGTGAGCACACTTGAAGTTCAGCTTCGGCAAGAAACAAAGCGTAGATACCGTAGAACTAGACAGCCTCTTCACAGACCTGAAGGGCGTCCTCCAGAAACACCCGTTAGTCCCTGCTGCCAACATAGACGTTCTCGTTTCAGAATGGATCAACGACCTTCTCTTCCTCGCCGGCAAGATCACTGAGAATGAACTCAAGGAAGCCATGCAAACTTTTGAAACCGCTGAAACCGCGGGCCAAGAAGGAGGCGAAGGAGGTAAAGCGGAGGAAGAGGATGATGACGATTCAGAGGACGAAGACAAGCCGAACCAGTGAGACTCGACTAATCCTCGGATAGGACGTTCTCGTGGTTACGATATTGTGGTGACATTGATGTAGTTATTCGTGGGGCATAAGTCGCCGTTCGGACTGGTATTGTAGCCCTGGTACATTTGTCCGCTCACAGTCACCCATGTCCCACTGCTTGGGGTGTTGGAGGGTAGATTGTGTAGGGCGTAGTACTCGTAGACGTTGGTCGTTGTGTAGGACGGGTAGGGGTTGTTGGTTGTGGAGATTGCGAGAAGTGTACATCCGTTTTGGGCTTGGTACAAGATGCCGGAACAGGTCACGCTACTGGACGACCCTGACGATTCGCAGGATGAGTAATAGTTCCCGTAACCATTGTAGTAGTTTGGATAGTAGTAATAATAATTCGATGGGCCATAACAGCCGTAGTAATAGCAGGGCTGATAGTTCCCGTAGCTTCCGTAATTTCCATAGTTGCCATAGTTTCCATAATTTCCATAGTTTCCATAATTTCCATAACTTCCGTAACCATACCCGTTGGGCGCGGAGTTCGTAAGAGTAACGACACTGGTTGCCGTGCTGACGCTCGTTACGGCTTGGGTTTGGACAAAGTAGACGCTTTGGGTATTCGTCTGGATTTGCTGTTGTGTGACGGTGACGATGTGTGGGTTGAGTGCGGTGTAACCTGCGAAAGCCAAACTCAGAAGAGTAACCAGCACGAGACCACCAATGGCCACCGACCGCCTACCATTCCCCTTTGGATTGCCCGTTCCAGCAGGCGGGCTTGTTTGGCTCATAATTTCTCTAATGGAAGGTGGTGTGTGGAGTGATTAAAGGTATTTCCACCAGGTAGAAACGGAACCGCGTGCCATTCGTGGAGGGTGGGGGGACGTAGTTTTCTATGGCGGGTAAGGAAAGGATGATTTGGCGATACTATAAGCTAGTTTTGAGGGGCAGGAACGTTCGACGATCATGGGTTGTCTTTGAAACAGCTGCATTTCTTCGCCCTATGTGTAGAACAACCAACCAATCTGTGATCCTTGCAACCACAAATCACACAATGTTTCTCTGATCCCAAATGATTCGCCTCCAAGACTACCGTTGGTGTTCGGCGATTGAGATGGGTAGCCCGTCGGGGTCGAGGCAGACGGCCAACTTGATCTTCTCATCTGGGCGATCGGTGGGCGGCATAATGAAAGTGATTCCCTTTCCTTTGAGTTCTTTGAATTTGTCGTCAAGGTTGTCGACGTAGAACCCGATTGAAGCAGTACCCGCTTTCGGCTCATTAGAGACCGCTGCGGCTTTCCCTCCGCCATGAAGAGCAAGCACCGTCGTCCCAGTTTCAAACTCTGTCCAATCAGGCGACTCGAAACGGAGACGTAGACCCAGTTTATCCCGGTAGAATTGCACCGACCGGGACATGTCGGACACCATGACCATCACGTAGTCTATGTGATCAAACATGACAGACCACACCTACTGGCAGATGCCGGCAGATTTCAACGTTCCGCGCCAGAAGACCACTCAACGCTTAAGTGAACGACCCTTCAGAGGGAGGTTGATGAAATATGGGTAAAGTTGTACACTTCGAGATTCCCGCTGACGATGTAGCCCGAGCAAAGAAATTCTACAACACCGTCTTCGGATGGAATTTCACCGACTATCCGGAAATGGAATACACGGGCGTAAGAACTGTAGAATCCGACGAGAACGGAATGCCAAAGGAAACGGGCGCAATCAACGGCGGAATGGTGAAACGCCAAGACCCTGTTAAAACACCAATCATAACCATCCAAGTCGACAACATGGATCAAGCAGCCGCAACTATCGAAAAGAACGGCGGCAAGATCGTCCGCCCCAAGATAGCAATTGGCGACATGGGCTTCGCAGCATACTTCAAGGACACCGAAGGAAACGTAATCGGACTATTTCAATACGCCCGAGCGGCCTAATATCCTCAACACCCAATCAACATCTTTTTTTCAGTTCACGCCCTGATACGCGGTCACCTAAACGATCCTTGATTGGTTGAATCAAACCGTCAGCTCTCATTTTGGTCACTAGAGAACCGACACAATTGATTAGCGACAATGTCACTACACTGAACGAAGCCTGATGCAAAGCGTTCTTGATTGGTTGCTTGAAGAGGAACAGCCACCTATTCGATACCTTACAATTAGAGAGTTGGCCTTAGAGTTCTCAAACGAATCGATGGCTCACTCCCAAATCTCACCGTTTCTTTCTCGTTCTACCTAGATTTCCGAGGTCAACAAATCGGGGCACATGTCATGACTAAACCAATTGTCAAACCTGGCGACGTCTACTCCCGAGTTTCCCTAGCAAATGGAGAAACTGCAATACTACGCGGACCGAACTGGAACGACCTGGACGACCTAATCGATTACATAAACGGCCTTGTTGAGGAACGGGCTCCCATCACCAAAACTGAGAAGGTGACCCGCGAAGGTGAGGCGGAATGGTTGGGACAGAGGCTCGCAGAAATAGAGAACGGACACACGATTCATCTAGTTGCGGAAGTTGCTGGAAAAGTCGTTGGGGCAGGTGAAGTAAACCAACTGCCCGAGGAACGAAGCCACACAGGATATTTGGGAATCGGAATATCCAAAAGCCATCGCAGCCAAGGACTTGGCACCGCCTTCATGCAAACACTCAAAGAACTCTCCAAGAAAGCCGGACTGAAGATCCTGATCCTCGATGTCTTCGCCACGAACAAGGTCGCAATCACACTGTATGAGAAGATTGGGTTCAAAGAGGTTGGCAGAATTCCAAAGGGAATCTACCGGGATGGAAACTACATAGATATAATCAGAATGACCACGGAGCTCTGAGCCGCACGAATGAGACAAGTGTGGCTGCTTTTCTGATGTCTCTTAGCCGCGCTGGTGGCTGAGTCCAATTCAAAGTGCAGCCGACCAACAGAATACTAGCATTCAACGAGATGGAAAGAACATCTTTCCATGAACATGTGCCACACTCATAAGACCACCTACCTCTCGATCCATTATTGGCCAATAGCCATTCATTTATGAGGCGCGTGGGACACTTTGCACATTGGTTAAAGTCATGGCAAGCATCACGATTAAGGGGACGAGAAATGAGGTTCATTGCCAACATCAGTATTCTGACAACGCCTGGAAATGCGAAAAATGTGGCTATCAAATCCTCCCTGGACTTATTGGAAAGATTACCGAAACCGGTTCTGGAGAAATAATGTCTACGGTGGTGTAATGGGATGATGTCTAGGTTCGAGAAGGAAGGTCAACGTTTTGTGTGTGATAAGTGTGGTTTCGAAACGAACAGCTCCGAAATCTTCCCGTTGCACAAGAAGAATTGTCCCAAAGTTTAGGTAAGTGGGGTTTATGGTGAAGTCTGACCCTGTCGCCATTGAGAAGTGGCTCAAGAACCGTTACAAACTTCTTTTCTTGAGAGTTAACGAGAGGACCGACCATGCCTTTGCGATTGTAGATTTACCCGAATTGCCCGCGAATATATTCGAGCAGCCTTCTGATTGTACACTCTCCCTGAGCACACCCCGAAAAGCCGAAAGCGATTTCCTCAGAATGTCAGACTTCGATCAAGGTACAACTTTCTTTAACAGTAATGGTTGGGAGAAACGCCTACTAGAAATCACACGTAACTGAGTTCCTGGAAATCGCTATTGAGTCAATCTCAGTCGTTCCGATCTTTAGTCTCGCCTACTTTCGAAGTTCTTTAAAGTCAGCATCAGTTCACAGATTGCATGATTACGAATAAAGGGTCGTCGAAAAAACCTACAATCTTCTATCTGGACCGAGAAACCCAACAGGTATCAATTTAATGGGTTTAGCTCGGAAATTTGATTCCGAAAAGGGCGATACGGCTTCCACGGCCTTCGAGACGCTAGGAGCGTTATCCGAGAGGTTATGCGCTGAATTGAGTCAAAAGTATCAAAGCGTCAGCAGCGACGAAAAGCCCGGGTCGATTGCTTTTGAGAACCTTTGCTGGGCGGCCAGCATGATTCTCTCAAGTTGGCTCGGTCTGAGATTGGAATCCAAGTCCATAACCAAAGACGGAGAAGTTCATCCTGACGAGGAGCACCGTCTATACTTTGATGTTATACCGAGTGTTCTAAATGCATTCAAACAGGGAATAGAACAGGCAACATCTGACACAAGAAATTGAGCGGAACTGTCTTCCAGGAGAAGACTCAGAGAGTCAACCACTTGTTCTCTCCTAGAACTTAGATGCCTGCGGTTTCTGCAAGCGTTCTCTTGTCGAGTGATTGGTGCGTAGCGGTTTCGAAGCGTATGGTTATATGCTGTTCGAAATTAGATATGTCTCGGGTTCTGGTTTGAGTAAGCTTCGCCCCGCCGCTGTTGTGATATTAGTTGCCCTAGCGGTGATCCTTTCATTGAGTGTAGGCCAAGTATGGGCGCTGACCTTCAATCCAAATCCTCCGATCGCGGGTCAGCCTTTCACAGTAAGCGGGAATACTGGGGGACCAAGCATACCTTTTGGGGTCTTTCCGACTTCGAACTGTGCGGGTGGTTTCATAGTCTTTACGACTGTTGCAACTGGCGTGTTTACTATTACCGTGCCGGGTCAACCCGCGGGGCAGTACAGCATATCTGAAAATGGTTGCGTCAACTTCACTATCGTTCCCGCAGCAGTTCCAGAGTATCCCCTCGGATTGGGTCTACTCGCGATACTTGCGGTAATGGGCTACGGCATCGTCCAACGCAGAACTCGAAACTCACCCCACTAAACGCGGCTATGGGGAACGTAATGAAGAGAATTGCACTCGGAACGCTCTTGTTTCTTCTTTTTTGCATAGCCTGCACTTTGCCGTCGGCAATAGCTGACCAAGATCAATCGCACACACTGAACTCTAACTTCTGGACAGTCCAATACACGATTTCAGACGTGAACGTAGCGCCGGGACAGGTACTCACCCTCGACATCACCTTCACAGCAAAGGTTACGATCTATGACTTCAGTTTGCAGGTAGTTTCAAATCCCGCCTCACTCGTGGCTGACGGTGTATGGACGTTTCCCACGCCCAACGATGAAATTCTCCCAGACCTTTCGCAGCCACACACATTTCAAGTAAACATTCCCAGTAACGCGGCCACGGGAACGCAATACCAGCTCGACCTACAACTCCAAGGCTATAACGACACTGCAAAGTTTCCTTTCGTGAATTGGGGTTGGCTTGGATTCTATTCTTACCGAGGATTCTTCTTCTTGATGGAGAAACCAGAGTACACTCAAGACACCAACACGACGTTAGGGCAGTCAATTGTGCTAACAGTCACGTAGAGAACAACGGTTCGTTCATTAGTTTGACTATTTAGAGGAAAGCAAAAACGATGAGTTCGCTGAAAAGTGTAAACAAATAGCAAAAATCGTGTCTCAGGGTACTCTGGCGCTGTTATTGCGATGTCCGAGAAGGCAGCCGGTAGTAACGACGTGAATTCATTCGACAGTAAAATTGTGACGGAGGAGGAGCTTCTAAGCTTCCTTGATGATGGGGAAGTTAGTTCAACAGTTAGCCAATGGCAAGCTGCTAGTGCACAAACCAGTTCAAGTTACTGTGAAAATCGACAGGTAACGGTACCTCTACGGTTGATAACTCAAAAGAAGTTAAATCCACTTCATTAGAGGAACATTCCTGTTCGGAATCGAATACTGCATCGAGAGCCGAAGCAGTCTTATTATGCCTAGGAGTCGACATCTGCGACAGGGTTCGTTTTCTTGAGAGGTGTAATGGCTGGGCTTGGATTACTAGCTCTGCTGTTCATGTTTCTGTTCGTGTTGGTGCCGCTGCATGTTCACGCTAGTACGCCGATAGTCTTCGATTCATCCGCTACCAACAATTGTGCCTGCACCTCGTTGTCTTGGTCGCATACGGTGGGGACGGGCAGTAACGGAATTCTAATCGTTGGGCTCTCCGGTTTTAAGAATGACCCTGCTACCAGTGTTACGTTTGGCCCCAAGTCACTCTCTCGTGTGGGCAATCGCCTGGGTTTTGCTAATGTAAATGTTGAGTTGTGGGATCTCCTTAACCCATCGAGCGCCTGCGCCCCTGCACCCGCTCCTTGCACCGCAACTGTCAGCGTCACCATCACGGGTGGCAATATCTTGGCTGGGGGGTCAGTTTCATACTTTAATGTCGGGGGCACCGGAACCGTTGCCTCAGCCGATGACGGAGGAATCCCAGGAACCACTGGTTCAGTCACGGTGAGCAGCAGTAACTCCGGTGACCTCGTCGTCGATGCGTTTGGGGCATATAACAACGTGGCCACACCCACCGCTTCTCCGGGTTCGAGTCAAAGTCAGCGTTGGAACACAGGACTGGTTCATCCAATCTCAGAGCGCGTTCTTTGTTGGAGGGGGGAGCGACAAACCAGACTCTCCACCCGTAACCATGACCTGGTCATTCGCCACCCCCACCTTTTGGTCGTTGATTGCAGTCCCACTGACACCCGCCTCACCAATCCCAGAATACCCGCTTGGAGTACCGATACTTGCAATCCTCATGCTAATCGGGTACGGAGTAATTAGACGTAGAGCGATTCACGAAACCTAAACTCCAGCAAGTTACTGTGGAAATCGACTGCCTTTCGAGGAGGAATCACGTTTTACTCGGACAGTTCGGTTGGGACAAAGTATTTTCGTCCTACAGTTCTGTAGGAATGAAGACACTGGAACGGCTTGGCCTCTAAGGCCCGACGACCTCAACTGAGGTTGTTCTGGGTTCTGCGTCTGATTACGCCGTAGGTGACTACCATGAAGATTGCGAGTATTAGTAGTCCCAAGGGGTATTCAGGTATCGGTGGAGCGGATTGGACTGTGAAGTTCACGCAACTGGGTGAGTCACCCTCAACGGCTACACTGTATTGGCCCGCCGGTAGACCAGACACAGTCACCGTATACGAGACAATGGTGGTTGTTGACATAGAGACAACTACGGTTCCCGTACAGCCTGAGCCAGTGAACACCTCAACATTTCCCAGCTTAAGCGGCCCAGTCAATGTGAACGGTTGACCTGCTATAGGGGAGGCAGGGTTGACCATCAGTGCTAGGACAGGCGTCAAACTGAATAGTGAAACAAAAACAACCAACGCAACCATAAGCCTCCTACTCTGCAAATCCTACCATCACCGGCTAGCCAGATAGCGAGAATGTAGGCTAATTTGCTTTGCGGTCTGTTTTGTCAACTTAGTTTCGAGTTCTACTTCCAAAAAGTAGGTTTTGTTAGGCGCTCTTATTGCTGCTCCATGTCGTGATAGAGTTGGAGCGCCTCGGTCAGCCGCTGGCGCGCTTCAGGGGTGTAAGGCTCGCATTGAAACATGATGTGCTGCACGCCGAGTTCCGCATAGCCGCGCATTGCCACTGCGATCTCCTGCACCGTACCTGTCAGGGGATTGTCGAAGAAACTCGGTTTCTTTGCTTGGAGATCGGGGAACCAGAGGCCGATGAGCGCCGTGATGCCAAGCGTCGCCGGGTCGCGCCCGATCTCGCGGCACGCGGCTTCGATTTTGGCGAGCGGCTCGGCCATTGTTTCAGGTTTGCCCATATAGCCAGTGTTCCAGAGGTCGGCATACTGTGCGGTCAGCTTGAGCATGCGCGGACCCCTTCGCTTCCCACCATCAACGGCGGCCCTTCTGACCGCGGACCGCGCGGCACGATGTCGCAGTTTCGCGCTTGATAATACCGTCCCGCGAAATCGACATGTCCTTCACGCAGCAGCGGCTTGAGGATCTGCAAGGCTTCTTCGAAGCGGTCCACGCGATGATCGAAGGGCAACCCGAACGCCTGATACTCCGGCTCGTTCCATCCCGCGCCGACACCCAGGATCAAGCGCCCGTGGCTCACCTCGTCGGCGGTCGTCGCCATTTTCGCCAGGATCGCCGGATTGCGGAAGGAATTGCACACAACCAGCGTGCCGATCTCCACGCGCTGTGTCGCTTCGGCCAGCGCCGCCAGCACGATCCAGCATTCCCAAATTCCCCGGGTCGGCTCACCAGGATTGCGATAGAAGAGATGGTCGGGGAGCCAGATGCTATCGAAGCCATCCGTTTCCGCTTGTTGTGCGATTTCGCGGATCGTATCATAAGGGCGCTTGCTGTTGTTTTCGCGGTCGTTCGCCAGAAAGACCATCAGCCCAATCTTCACTGCTTGCTCACTCGAACATTCTCTTGCAATATTGGTTATTCTTAACTTGCAGAGGCTCAAAAATCACGTAGAGAACAAAGGTCAGAGACGAAAGTGGATGTTTCTTTAGACCTTAAAACTGGTACCTACTCACTGAATATGTCGAAGAGTGCAAGCATATTATTCTTGATGGAGACCAGATGCAATCGTTAAGTTCTCTAGCTATCTAGTCAGAGAACTAGTAAGTATCGAAAATTCGACTGCCCCTATGTTAATCGGTAACTTTGGAGCCCCAGGCTTTAGGTCTGTATTTGCCTTTTGCCGAGGCTTCGTTCTCCGGCTGCTCCTGGGCTTTCGGTTGCGCTTGTTGTTGAGTTGGTTGCTCATCCTCTGGCGCAGATGCAACAGCTCCGACATGGGGCGGGGTTTGGAGTTGTGATGGTTTCGGTGTTGAGGGTGGAGAGTTTTTGGCGGCTGCCGTCGTGGAGGTCGGGGTTTGATTTGATTCTTCCCCTTTCGGTGCGGCTTGAGCGGGTATCTTAGAGTCTGCCGCAGCTGGCTGCGACGTGGCAGCTTGTGGGGCGGGTTTACTTGTAGTCGGCGTAGTCGGCTTCGAAGCAGTAGACTGTGTAATTGCGTTCCGGTTTTTCAAGTCACTTTCGTAACTCGAGACTCGGCCTGAGAGTTCGCTGAAATTAGAATCAGAACGTTTGGATATTGCTACTGCAGCGATAATGGCAAGAATGGCTAGAACAACGCTGATAATCGAAACCCATTCCTCTATGTTTGCCTCTTGACTCAAAGCATTATTCGAGGAGCTTAAGGCGCTCATCTGGCCGCTTATACTTGCTACTTGGATCTGCAAGCTAGCAAATGCATCGGATACATTTGTTGTCTCTCGTGAAACAATTGCGGCGGTGGCATTCGCAGTACTGTTGGCCAAAGTCGTTGTAGATGAATTAGTGGAGCTCACACTTTGACTAACCGTCGCGTTTGTGACCTGTACTGGTCCGACTAAGTTCGGCGTGACAAATTGCGAGGAAGCGTGAACACTCTGCGCAAGCAAAACAACGGAAAGGGTCAGCAGAAGAAGCGTGAAGCCTATATTAGGTCTCAACCGACAAATCACCCTCAATCCTTTCTGACCAATTCCCATAATGCTAAGTAGAAAAAGTGTTCGGCGTACAAACAAAATATTGCAGAATAATATTGAAAGCTTCTACATACCAGTTTAACTCTTCTGTGTGTGTACGCACTATGAGCCCCCTCACACACTCCTAATGTGACAGGCGGCAAATTTTTAACATCGAGCTTAGTATTTTCGGGACGATTCTAATGTTGTATCTTGTGTCTGGAGAATTTATCGAGGGTTCAGTAACCTCTGAAACGTTTCCACAAGTCTGGGATCAAGTGCATTCGTCCTAGCCTTGAATCTCTCGCCAAAATGGCTGACGAGAAGAAACTCACAGGTGGCATCTTAGCAGGCCAAAGAGCAGGTGCATTCGTTATTGATGCTCAGTCAAACGAAGAAGTTGGCACCATATTGGCTGGCCTTCCCTTTTGGGGTTTAGTCAAGTGGGATGTAAAACCGTTGCAATCGATTCGCAGTGCGATTGAATGCGTTATCGCAAAGCAGTAGAACGCTTGAAAGCCTCTCGTTGAAAACGAGCTAGCGCCTTCTGAGAAGGCCCCCGGCAGTAATGGCGTGAACGGATTCAGCATCAAGATTGTGATGGAGTAGGAACTTCTAGGCTTCCTTGATGATGGGAATTAGTTCATCAGTTAGCCAACGGAAAGCTGCTAGTACGCAAACCAGTTCAAGTTCCCGTGAAAACCGACAGATAACTGTAACTCTATGGTCGATAGTTCAGAAAATCAAATTCACATCGTTCGGCGAGCATTGCTGTTCCAATTCGAAGCTAATGGCGAACGGAAATAAGTCATATTAGGTGCAGGCATCAAGCTCTGCGTTAAGGTTCGTGTCCTTGAAACGGGTGACGATTGGGTTTGGCTTACTAGTAGTTATGTTCATGTTTCTGGTCGTTTACGTACCGTTGCCTGTTCACGCCGCATCTACCCTAGTCCAACAGAAAGAAGGTGATTGCGCCTCCTGCACAACGCTTCCGATAACTTTCCCAAGCAACGTTGCAAGCGGAGACGTAATCGTAGTAACGATGCTTGTCGACCCTTCGTTGACATCTATCACTGATTCGTTGCTTTCAACCTTCACTCAAGCCGTATCATTCAACTGTGATGGCGGTAGCACAATTTGCTACATCTACTACGCAACGCTTGCATCAAGTGGGGCTGATACAATCACAATTACCATCCCAGGTACCCACATCGTCATTGAAGCGTATATTTACGAGGTTTCAGGCGTAGCCACGCCGCCAACCGTGACATCCGTCAACACTGGGACGGGTACTTCCGTTTCCACGGCCCCCACCGCTTTCCAAAGCGGAGCTTTCCTCCTTGGAACACTCGTCTGTTCTTTAGGGACATGTACGGTTACGAGCCCTTTCACTCAATCCCTTAGTGGAGGAAGCCTCTTTCTGTTTGAGGAATATGCCACCTCTGGCGTATCTTCTCCGACAACTTTCCCAGCGACTTTTACTCCATCCATCGAGGGTGCTCAATGGAATGATGTTGGGTTAGTCCTCAACCCCGCACCATCCCAACCAATCCCAGAGTATCCACTCGGCCTACCAATCCTAGCAATCCTCACGATACTCGCATACGGCGTAATCAGACGGAAAACTGTCACGAAATAAGATTAAGAACGCATTCAATCGCCCGCAAAGTATTGTGGTGTAGTATTTTCGTTCGGTTCTTTGGGTATGTACGGATAAGATGGTTTAGCCCGCTTCATATTTGAACTCCTACGAATCCGAAACGAATCATCTACTTGAGAAAAGGTAAAGAAAGTACTGACCCAAGGCTGATGCCTCATCATAGACTACAAGGGACTGGCTTACGGGTTCGCGCTCGAAGCCGTCAAGCCCCAGTCTCCTTTATGGCGCGTGCGCTTACAATCATAGTAGATCGGGTCGTTCGTTTCCAGGAAATGTCTCTGAACTCAGCCTCCTCCAGTAGTCTACGCATCTCGCTTTCTGAGTAAAGATGTACGTCACCTCCGTGCCCAAATGGCGTGAAGAAGTTGACTAGCCTATTCAACAGGGATGGGGGACACATCTCGCCGATAATTACTCGCCCCCTGTTCTTCAATACGCGGCGTACTTCCCTCAAAACCGTCACTGGGTGCTCGTAGTGGTGGAATGAGAGATTGATAGTGACAGCCTCGAACGAATCGTTCGACCACGGTAACCTCTCGGAGTCACCAACACGAAGATCCACATCTGCACCCAGCTTCTCCCGAGCTTTGCTCATCATCTCCGGTGAGAAGTCTAAACCGGCTATTCTAACTCCGCTATCCAAACTTGAAAGCAAGGTTCCCGTGCCACATCCCACATCTAGAACCGACGTAACTGGTTCGAGTTTCAATTCAGCTAAAATGAATGGATGTGTCCGCCTCGTCCAGTCGCTAGACTTCGAGTCATATGTGGATGCGGCTTCGTTGAATTTTCGAAGTGACTCTTGTTTGCGTTGACTTGACATCAATTTTTTCTTTCTCTTGCTTGAGTTCGTGGAGTGCCTAGTTGAAAACTAACATTGCTGTTCCGAATCGTAATCTGATATCGAAAGCCGAATGAGGTCTTATTAAGTTCAGACACAGTGACTTGCGCTTGGGTTCGTGTTTATGAGACGTGTGACGGCTGCGTTTGGATTACTTGTGGTTCTGTTCACATTCCTATTGGTTTTGGTGCCGTTGCCTGTTGACGCCTCAGCAACCCTAATCCAAGAGAACAACAATGGCATATCAATAACCTCAAGTTCCGCAGTCGTCACGGTTACCTTGAGCAGCGTTACCAGCGGAAATGTACTAGTCGTAGGCTTAGAAATTGGCGAACTTTCTTCGATTGCGTCGCCTGTCACCGACTCCTTAGGTTCAGTTTTCACTCCAGCAGTAACGACAATCACCCCTAGCGGCCCAAACGTGGCTATCTGGGAGGCAACGCTTTCTTCCAGCGGGGCAGATACAGTCCGGGTTGCTCAAATCTGTCCAAGCTGCGGACCAGGTAGCTTCGTACTGGAATTCGACGTCTTCGTGTATGAGGTGGCGGGAGTAACGGCCATGGGTCTCGCGACAGGCACCGGTATAGATACTTTAGGTCACGGTCCTATCTTTACGTCCTCCGTCAGCTTCCAACCGGGAGCTTTTCTGTTTGGAATGATATCGGGTCAGGGAGAGATAGGGGCTGGGGCTGGGTTTACCCTCTCCACCGAAAAGTCAATTCTTGGGGTTTCCAATGGTCAGTGGTCCGACCCTGTGTCTTCGCCTACAACTTTTCCGGCACACCTTTTCTCCCCCGCCCCTGATTGCGTACCTTGCTGGGTTGAGGCTGGTGTAGCCCTCAACCCTGCACCAACCCCACCAATCCCAGAGTATCCACTTGGCCTACCAATCCTAGCAATCCTCACGATACTCGCATACGGCGTAATCAGACGGAAAACTGTCACGAAATAAGATTAAGAACGCATTCAATCGCCCGCAAAGTATTTTCGTCCTATGATTCTGTAGGACTAAAGCTCATTTTGGTTTGAAGACTTTACTTTGTCGACGGTTTGTTATCAGAGTCTAGATTTGTTGTGACCTCAGACTAATCTAGTATACCCAGAGTTAAATCGTGGCCCAGAAAATGAGTTCAAATCCTGTTGCTCGCACCATTAGACCCTCACACACACAAAATTACATGAACGACAACGGACGACGATTCAAATCGCTAGATTCGCACCAACTCACTCAGACGGACTATACGATACTTGAAAATGCCATATTTCTCATAGCGACTAAGCATCCTAAATGACTCAAGTCTTAAAGCGACCAGGCGGGCTTTACTGGCTTGTCTTCGTGATTCTCTCCAACACCGCTTTCTTGATCTCGTCTTCGTCAAGCTCCACGGCAACCTTGTCGATTTCTAATTTGGTTACTTGGGCTTCCTTCGTGTTAAGTTTCTTGAGCAGCCAATCGACGATAAGACTCGCCCCAACTCTTTCAGTGATATCTTCGGCTACGATCAACGTTATCTGAACCATTTCAGCAAGTCCGAAAGCTGTTCTAATTTTAGCGCCGTCGTACCTAACAGCCAAGTCACTTGTCAATTGCTTCCGCGTACCTAGACTTCCCCTACTCTCTCCAAGTAAATCGTAGATCAGTTGATGGTTTAGCGTGTAGATTGTAACTGGAATCTCCAAGAAAATCAACTTCAGTCGCTGTAACCACTCCGCTAAATATGGGTTAACCGGAAGTCGGTATCAAAACGCCTCTAAAAGGACGGTTCGATTTCCGATGCTCGCACCATTGATACCACACACACGAAAAGTAATCCGGGATCCTTCTCCTTCTGTCCGGATTCTCTCCTTACCGACCGTAAGTCGGTTGATGGGGAAACCGCCCATACGATGACACCTAGCAGCTTTTACGGCAACCTGAGACACAAATTCACATGCTTATTCTATTCCAGTTGGACTAAGTAATTTAGGCAAGCAACCCAACGAGGCTATGATTTTGATGACGACAGGTTTTGATAAGTTCGATAACAGAATCCATGACTTGGTTGAACGGGAAAATGAGTGTGACGACCTGTTCGAAGAAATTAAGAATGGCAACGGAGAAAACTCTCTGCGCTATCTTGCACTGAGAGATGCTTGCAAAGAGTTGAGAAAGGGCATTTTCAGAAGCGCCATGTCGACAGGATTAACGAGGGAAAGCATCAACATGGAGATCAAGAAAGTAAGACGCGTGACGATCGGTACTCACGCGAAGCAGACGTAGAAAGAATCAGCAGAATCAACCGATTTCTTACAACAGGACCAGTATGTCAATCAACCTACAACTTGACAGAACCGGCCCTAACTTAATACAATCTGTTTTACGGTCATGATCGCTTACGTTGAATAACGAGTGCCGCCGAATTAGTGGTAGTGTGGCCTATGAGTGCACAAAGACAAGCCAAAGTCGACAGACGCAAAGGCAACCGAAGACGAAAGAAAACTCGGTCCTTGGAAGAAGAAGAGGAAAAGCGGCGTCAATAACCGGAATGCCGCAATGTTGCAACACTCGCCCTAGACGTCCCGTTCCCGCAACAGAACCGAATTGGTGTCTTCAAAGAGGGCTTATATGTGGTGAGGCTTCAGGCGTTTATCAAGGGTTTTTGGAGTGGCATCTCGTGTCGGAAGGAGAGCGTTCATCAATATCGAGAACGTGGTCGCGACGGGTGCTCTCCATCAGAATATTGATTTGAACTCTATAGTACGCGTATTCCCTGGCGTCGAATATAGACCAGAGCAATTTCCCGGCTTAGTATATCGATTGAAGAAACCAAAGACCACCACCTTGATCTTCAGCTCGGGTAAAATGGTCTGTACTGGGGCGAAGTCGGAGCGACAGGCTCGTAAAGCCGTCATGAAGGTTGTGGACGAGCTCAACCGTAACGGGATCGTCATTCTGAGTAAGCCTGAGATTCAGATTCAGAACATAGTTGCGTCGGCAGGTTTAGGCGGTCATATAGATTTGGAAAAGGCAACCTACTCACTGAAACGCACCATGTATGAACCCGAACAGTTCCCTGGCCTTATCTACAGAATGGACGACCCCAAAGTAGTCATACTAATCTTCACAAGCGGAAAGCTCGTTTGTACTGGCGCCAAGAAAGAGACGGAGGTTCACAGAGCTATCTCAAAACTTCAAGAAACGCTTGAAGAGAAGACACTGATAACCTACGAATCAGCGATAGATGACCGATAAACGGAATAATCAAGCGCTTTTCGTTTGGAAGTTTGATTTTCTGCTGCTGAAGGAGCGAACGTAACATCGTCCCGCACCATTAGACCCGACGACGAATCGGGACGGAGATATTCTTTAGGTGTTCTTCGGTGTCTTGGTTCTGCGTCGAATCAACTCATACGCGACCAACATGAAGATAGCGAGTACTGGTAGCCCGAGGGGGTATTCTGGTATGGGCTGTGCCTGAGCGGGTCCGCCGGGGTCATTTACGGTGCCCGACCCGTCGGCTGTGAAACTTAAGGTGATCACCGTTCGGGTTGAATCCAACGTTGTTGGATACTGACTCCATGCCCCGCTTTGAAGTTTGTAATACGCGAAGCTGCCAGCCGGAAAAGGCACTGGTAAAGTTATAGTTACAGTAATCACCTGGGCAGGCGACAGATTCACAACCGTGAACGAAAACAAACCATCAGGAAAACTCAAGCCGCCCGGCGGCGATGGAGTCACGCTCCCAACCGGCAGTGCAGTTAGACTGGAGAATACTCCGGCAGACGCCGTGAATGCCGCATCACCAAGCCCCGTCGCCGTCGCTACGCTCTCGCTAGCGGCAGCAGAAACATCGAAGTTGATGCATTGGAAAGGAACGGGAGGGAAGTCATCGGACGCGCTGTATTGACCCGATGGCAACTCGAAGGTTACCATGTAGGGTCCGAGGATTGTGGTCTGATAAACTATGAATGATGTCGGGTTGCAGCCATAACTCTGGAATACCTTAAACGTCCCGCTTTGAGGAGCGGGGCCATCCCCTTTGAATATGATTGGTTCATCGGGCGAGCACGCATTGGGTCCCGTGCCTGCCGGGTGAGATGGGTTAGTACAGTGCGCTTGATTGATCACTGCTCTCGCGGACCCAGCATTAATCAAAAGGAAGAAGGAGGAGATCGTTAGGATCAAGACGATCATAACACGCCTCAAGTCAAGACCCAGAAGCAATGTTATTGTGCGATTGTATTGCTTTAAGGTTCTTGTGCGATGAAACGATAAGCTAGTTCTCAGGTTCGCCTTTCGGTCCAAGTCAGTTAATTCTACTACTTCGTGAGTCTTACAAGTATGGTAGGCCGTCATCTGCATCCTTAATGAAACGTTTGAAATAACTCTAGTCGACCAAATTGACTTCGCCATTTTGCAGAAGTTTGAGCTGGTGCCATCGAGAATCGTAGTTCTTGCCTCGCATAGTTCTAACCCTCACAAAGTGTTCGATCGCTGCATCTCTCTCTTCGCTCTTGAATTCAATTATTCCATCGCACAACGATTCCCATTGCCTGCAGAATGAGTCCGAGTAAACTCCAGTTACGAGGGAGTGTACAAATGCGAGTTCACGATTTCTGGCCGAAGGGATAGCTCTAGTTCTCCAGAAATCTATGAACTGTTTCTCATCGTTGTATTGAAGCAAGACCGAGGTATTGTCGTCTATGTGCAGTCGTTCCTTTTCGGCTTGAGGTGCTCCAGCCTTGAGTTCTTGTGAACTTGCAATGCTCCAATCTGAAAGCTTGACTGATTGTGTCTGGTAGTGGACTCGACCTGTTGGCTTTTTGCCTGCCCCTACTCCTAGTTGAACGGTGTAACTGTCAATTATGCTCAGAGTTCCTTCTTCTTCCGACTTCTTGACGTCTAACCCAAAATCGGTGAGTGCCTCAACAACCTCATTCGGCATGTGCTGGAAGATGTGGTAGTCCGTCCTTATCCCGTCCCTTACCGCTTGAACCGCTATTGTCAAAGATGTTTCATACCATACGGATTTCGGATCGAATTCGACCAGTAGGTTGACGCCGTACCCGAATCCGTTTGGGACCAGTTCCTTGATCATTGGCAGCGCTAGGCGGTTCGACAAGTAATTTCCTCAAGGGCACAGATACACAATGAAGCATTCATGAGACTTCGATTGATTTCTGCTTTGCGTTGTGTCTTGGAGAACAACCGTGAGCTATCTGACTGTGAATGATGGGAGACGAGGTGGTAGTCTCATTTCCTTCAAAAAAAGACAGGAAAAGGTGTGTGTGCGCACCATACTATATGCACTCAGGTTGGAGAGGCGGCTTGAATATTCTTGAGTGAGATGAATGGGAAAATCGTGTTCTTGGCGCAAGGAAGAACAGATTGACCTACGATTGAAGGCTGGTTCAATCGTACCTAGTGGCCATCGCTTAAAAGCAAGCAACTAGGCGCTTCATAGCTAGGAGCAATTATGAATGGCATTTATTCCTTTGATGTTCATTAAAATGAAATGGACTCTAGAATGTTGTCAATGCAAAACTGTCTTTCACATAACTGATCGGTGGGCACCTCATATTAGAGCAGGAATAGGCTTGCCAGGGCATGAGTGGCAGTATCGCAAGTGCCCTAACTGCAATGAATCTCGTCGGTGTAAGGTAATAGCAATGGAACGTGCATAGATCCCTTGGGGAAAACACTAGTCACATAGACTCGTACTCTTACCTTCTAGTCTTCCTCGATGATGGGTGGGAATTGGTTCAACAGTTAGCCAACGGAAAACTGTTAGTGCGCAAACAGGCTCAAATTCTCTTGAAAATCGACAGGTAACGCTACCTCTACGGTTGATAACACAATAGAAGTCACATCCACCTTGTTATAGGAACATTGCTGTTCCGATTCGTAATCTGATCGAGAACCGAACAAGGTGTTATTAACTTCAGAAACACCCGTCTGTCGTAGGTTCGTCTTCTTGAGACGTGTGGCGGTTGGGTTTGGATTACTCGTAGTTTTGTTCATGTTTCTGTTTTTGTTGGAGCCGTTGCCTGTTCACGCCGGCACTAGCATTGGAGTCGATAGCCCAGTTGCTATACAAACCTGTACTTCATGTGGGTCAACATTATCTTGGCAACATATGGTCGGTTCGAACTCGAATCGCGTGCTCATCGTGGCGGTTTCGGTGCTCTGCAATAGTGGTTGTAGTTCGACTTTTGTTTCAAGTGTTACCTTCGGTCCGAGCAGCACCCTCCTGACGGCTCTCACACCTGAAATCAGTGGGATAAATCTCCTGGCTCAGCAATGGTACCTGCTGAATCCGAGCAGTGGACTAGGTACGGTAACCGTCACGTTTTCTGCTGGTCTCGGTGCAGCCGTTGGGGCTTCAGTGTCATTCTTCAACGTGGCTGGAATTGGAGCCTCGAATGGGGTCGCCGGTTCCGGTTCGCCTGCGAGCGTATCCATATCGTCAGCTAATCCGGGGGACCTCCTGGTTGATACTCTCGCCTCAGGCGTTTCCTCGTCGCCGGTAGCAGGTCAGACGCAGTTATGGAACCAATTTCCAGCTAACATTCTTACAGGAGCAGGCAGCGATAAGACGGCAGCATCACCGGTTCTAATGCAATGGACACTCGCTGGTTTCTGGGCTTTAGTAGCAGTTGACCTCCAAGCCTCTGCTCCACCAATCCCAGAGTATCCGCTTGGACTACCAATACTAGCAATATTCATGATAATTGGGTACGGTGTAATCAGACGTAAAGTGAAGCACGAACCCTGAACCCGAACTCAAGTTATTGTGTAGAATCGACTGATTTTCGACTCGGAATCATGTTTTACTCCTACAGTTCTGTCGGGACAAAGTATTTTAGAGCTTGAACCGAAAGCGGTCGAATTAACCGCCTCGATTGGTGTCTTGATTGGGCCATAGGAAAGTTCACGCGCCGAAACGCGGCTCCTTATCCTACCTACCTAGAGGGCGTGCTTCACGGTGGGTCGGCAGGATTAGGAATTGGCCCGAAGTTGAGGAGGGACCGAGGTTGCTTGCTTTTGCTGGATTCAAGGCGGGCATGACCTACGCTCTCGCCATTGACACCCGTGAGGGATCGCTTACTTTCGGAAAAGAAGTCGTCATCTCACTAACAACCCTAGAAGCGCCGCCAATGCTGGCTTGCGCATTGAGGGCCTACACGAAACATTACAAGGGGTTGCAGACTTTCGGCGAGGCTTGGATGGAGAAACTGCCCAAAGACTTTGAACGTGTCATTTCCGTTCCTGAGAAATTCTCAACTGAGGACGGGTTGAAGAAGATTGAAGGTGGCTTGGAGAAGATTGAGGAGTTGCGCCTACTCATGGCGACTCAGCCGCGTCTTGCAAAGCACGGAATCAAAGCACCCCAAATGATGGAGGTGAGAATCGGAGGAGGGTCGATCAAGGATCGATTCGAGTATGGAAAGAAAATGGTCGGCCAAGAAATCAAAGTTGCCGACTTCATCAAGGAGGGGCAAGTTGTCGACGCGATTGGAATAACGAAAGGTAAGGGTATTCAGGGCCCCGTTAAGAGGTGGGGCATTCGACGTAAGATTCACAAGGCTCGAAAAACCGTCCGCCAAGTCGGATCAATTGGTGGCTGGACACCGCACTACGTCATGTATTCAGTCCCGCGTGCTGGGCAGATGGGATTCCACCAGAGAACCGAATACAACAAAATTGTAATGAAAGTAGGCAACAACGGGAGCGAAATCACGCCAAAGGGTGGCTTCCTAAAGTACGGCATAGTCAACTCAGACTACGTTGCGGTTAAGGGCAGCGTGCCGGGAACAAGAAATAGGCTGATCGTGATACGATTGGCAATGCGTCCGCCACCGGAATCGAAACCGGCGAAACTAGATTACCTAAGCCTCGCATCAGTCCAAGGCGACTGAGCGAACTCAACGCCACCTTCCCCAAGCCTCCCCAACGAACCTCCTACTCTCCTTAGGTAGAGAATAAACAGCAGTTGCGCACGCCAGAATCGATGGTCCGGAGGCAGCCATCCTTTCCTTCAGTAAGGCTTCCCAAGGCTGAAGTTCATTCGCCATCGACTCCAGCAGCTCGTCCGCGTCTTGGCTTAGAGTCCAGAAAAGACTCTCGTTTCCTATGGTCGAGGACAATATCCGCCGCTTCCTCGGTTATGGCCAAATTCTTAACCAACCAATCTTTCAGCTCGGTTAGCGCTCCGACGCCTCTTCCCTGCGAGAATAGTACAGCCAATTTGATTCTTGTTGGGAGTATGTCCCAAGCATACTCTACTTGGTATTCCAAGTCCAGATCGAGTCCCTTTTCTAAACTCGCCTTCTGAGAAGATCAAGGGTAGCGGAGGAAGCGGTTCCATACTACCTACGGGGAGATCTACCTTCAGCCGATTATGCGCACACTTCTTCCGACACTCTGTCTCTGGCACTTGGCCGTTGAACCCAAGTTCCTTTGCCTTCCAAACCTCCTTGATGACCGACTGGCTTGGAACGTATTTCTCCTTCACAATCGAGAACGTGGCGAGCCTCGGGTATACGAGGATGGTTTCGGCGGCGCTTTTTATGAGGCGAGGAGAAAATTTTGGCGATTCACCTTCAAGTCGCTCTCTAAGAAGATAGACGCCGAACTGTTCGGCTATGCCGTTGTAGAACATTGCTTGAAATTTATACGCTGGAGTTGTTTTCGCGGAGTCCTTCGCTTCAACTATTATGGGCATGCCGTTTTGTTCCGTCAAGGCGATGAAATCCGGTCGTGCGGTTCCAGCCAGGTCGGGGTGGCGGCCTTCCCCCCTACCAACGATCGTCACGGTTTTGTACGCGCCCTTGAGACTCTTGCGAATCTCATCCATCCCTTCTACGGACTGAGTAGCGATCTGCGCAAGATACTCGTTAACCCTAAGCTCTGGGATCGAGTGGGCGATTTGTTTCAAAGCCTCGTGTTTCGGGAACCCTTGAAGGCTTAGCTTGACCGCGGCTTCACCGATCTTTCCTATAATTGCGGGCTCCGCTATCCTCCGTTGTTGAATTTGCTCTGCCTCACGGGTGGTTCTGATTGCTCTGTAGGCCTTGATGGCCACGATCTTCGGGCATCTACGATAATCGTAGAGATCCTCTCGGGAGACGGTGAAGATTGAAGTCAACGGTTAGTTTCTAGCTTACCATACAGCTGGTTAAGCATTGAAGGTTCCAATCTGAGCTTCAAGCATTCTTGTCTTATTCGGGTGGGTAGACTCGTTTTCCCGTCTTCCGGTCCACAATAGTAATCGCTTGCGTGGGGCAGGACTGCGCGGCCATAACGAGGTTGTCGAAATCCTTGCCTCCAGCCTCATCAAGAACATCAAGCTTTGCCCTGCTTTGAAATACGCCCTTGCCTGGTCGCTCGTCGAGTCGGAATACGTCCGGGGACACTATAACGCAGCTTCCGAACCCGAGGCATTTGTCGGGATCAACCTTGACTTTCAACTCCCCTTCCCCCTCTTCAGCAGACGCCTGCCTTTCTGAGGGCATTTTTACCCCCAGCCCGTCGAAAATCCGAATCAGCGCGTTGTTAATGCTAATCTTTGCGATCTTCCCATCTTTCGCATATGCTACCGTCACGTCCTCATCCAAAACCTTTGGGCTAGCGTCCTTGTCGTCCTGAATGAGGAGCTGCAATTGGTCGGTTCGCTTATCGTAAATCATCCTCATGATAATTTGCCTTAACCCATCGTAGTCTCCGACGTAGGTATGCCTTTCGCTGCCTTGTCAGGGTTGGAAGGAAACAACGTTTAGGGCGACCTCGGCAAATCATAAGGAGAAGGTGTGTGGTGGTTGCGCGACGGAAAGAAACTCAGAAAGGAACTCGAACGCTTCCTAACAAGCGAACGTGTCTTCACCAAAACCAAGATTCCTGCAAAGTATCGTTTCGATGCCCTGAGGCCCTACCGACCGTACCCTCGACTCAGGAAGCGGGGCTACGCCCCAACCTTCCTTGTTAAGCCTGAAACCGATGCTCAAATCTCCGATGTAGTTCGAGTTGCACGCCGGTACCGTTGCCCAGTTGTAACCTATGGTGGTGGGACGGGGTTGATGGGTGCCGCGATAGCTGTAGGCGGAGGAATTATGGTTGATACGAGCAGAATGAACCAGATCGAAGAGATTTCGAAAGAGGACATGATACTCCGAGCGCGTCCAGGTGTAGTTTTGGAGGAAGCTTACGTGAGGCTTGACCGGGACCACCTATTGTTCGCGCATGATCCTTGGACGAGGCCAATAGCCACCATTGGCGGTGCTATCTCGACGAACAGTCTTGGGTATATTGGTGCAAAATACGGAAGCATTGGGGCTCAGTTGCTCGGGGTTGAGGCGGTCCTTCCGAACGGAGACTTACTGAAAACCCGTTCTGCGCAATTTTCATCAACTGGATTCGATTTGAGGCGGTTGTTCATCGGCACAGAGGGGCTCTTTGGAGTAATCACGTCTGCGGTCGTCCGTGCATTTCCGAAACCGGAAACTATGAGGTTGATGAGCTATGGATTCCCATCTTTCGAGAAAGCCCACCGCGCTATTAGCCTCATGCGAAGAGGCGATGTTAGACCGAGCATGATCGATTACGGTGAAGAACCAGGTTCCAAGGGAGAAAGTCAGCTTAACTTGGCATTCGACGGTCTTGAGAGGGAGGTTTTGGCTCAAACCGAGAGAGCGGAACAGGTGATCTCGGAACGTGGTGGAAACAAACTTGATGACGGGGATGGTCGGGAGTTCTGGGATCACCGTCACGATATTGCGCTCATGTATAGCCGCAGAGTTTCGAACACGGCCTCGGAGGAGGAGCCTCGAACGAAGTATGATTACATAAGCGTCTCCCTGCCAGCCTCGAAGATTCTGGGATTCCGCACCGAACTTCTGAGGATTGCTCGAGAGGGTGGGGTGAATGTTCTTGAGGTAGGTTTGTGGCAGGGTCCAGAACTCCTCTCTCTAGTTCTCTCTTCGAAAGCCGCCGACCCGAAGATTGCTACAAAGAAACTGTGGCGTGCGTCAAACCTCATCCTCCGTTCCGCACAAGATTTGGGAGGCGCTATGGAATTTTGCCATGGGGTTGGTATGAAGCTCGCCCATTTAATGGAGCGTGAGCATGGCGTGGGTTTGGAGGTTATGCGGCAGCTGAAAAGAACCATTGACCCGCTTGGAATAATGAACCCTGGAAAATGGTCGCTATGACCTCGCGCAGTTTCGCGTGGATCGGGTGAGGTTATGGCGAATAAGCGGTATGATGTGCTCGTTGTTGGAGCGGGAATCATTGGTTTATCCTCGGCTTATCACATCAAACAAAACCATCCAGACCTCTCGGTTCTAATCATTGACCGTGCCCCTGCGGCGGGGCAGGGGGACACGGCGAAGAGTAATGCCGCATTACGTGACACATTCACGTCACACGTGAACCGAACACTCGCACGAAGCTCGATAGAGTTCTACAAACACGTACAATCCGAAATCGGTTTCAACCTAAACCTAGACCTGGTCGGGTACCTTTGGTTGCTCAGCAAAGACCAGGTTCGAGAGTATGAAGCGGTTGAGACTGAGATGAGGGAGCAGGGAACTCGCCTTCGAACCGTTGAATCAAATGAACTCGGCGCCCTGATCCCAGACCTTGTGATGCAACCTTCTTCACAACAGAGTAGGCTCATGGAATTGGAAAACGTGGAAAAGGGACTCTTCGGCATCGATTGCGGTATCGTCGCCCCCGAATTGATCGTTAAGTTCTACGAAAACGAACTCACGAAACTCGGCGCGAAATTTCAGTTCGGCACGGAAGCACAAGGAATACGGTTAGGGGCAAAGAAGAGTCTGGGTCTTCCCGGAGAACCCTTTGTCTGGCAGGAGAAAAACATCAAGGAAATCGACACGAACCGTGGCCCAATCTCGGCGGACGTGATCGTCCTTTCCGCCGGAACAAGGAACCCACTCCTACTCGACCCGGTAGGCATAGATTGTATGATTAAACCTCGCAAAAACCAGCTCTTCCAATTGCGCGCACCGGGCCTTCAGCGATTGCTGAAGACGAAAGGTTTCAACGAACAGAACATAATCCCATTCACAATCCTACCAAAAGGAGAAGTCTACCTGAGGCCTGCGCCGAGGGAGAGCAGCCTATGGATTGCCGCGGCGGTAGGACTCGGACAACCGTTCAGGCTCGAAGAGGAACCCGCCGCAGACGGAGCATTCTACACGCAGAACATATACCCAGTTCTGAGCGAGTATTTCCCCTGCTTTACCGATCTTCGGCCGGTAAACATGTGGGCTGGCTTTTACGACGTCAACTCCCTAGACTCAACCCCGATCGTGGCTAGGATAGGAAACTGCATAATCACCGCGGGCTTGAGTGGGAGCGGAATCATGAAAGCCGACTCCGTAGGTCGCATAGCGGCCGCCCTTTTCGACGACAAAGAGGAAGCGACATTGTTCGGCAATCGCTGCATCTCAACTATGAAATTGGGACTTGTTAACCGAGCCGTTGAGAAAGAAAAATTCGTAATCTAGAGGGCAAGCGGAAATACAATTTAAGACAGACTGACTGAGCGTAAGGACGGCGCCTCGGTGGCTCAGCCTGGTAGATTACCTATACGGTAACTGGGAAGCGGCCGCCTCGTAACTCACGCAAGAAAGCGGCAGGTCGCGGGTTCAAACCCCGCCCGAGGCTCCAAAACCCGAACCCATACGCATTTGTAGATTCTCATACTGTTTGTCAAATTCTCATACACCGTGTCATTTCTCTCAAACTGCGTGTCACTGCGGTTGTTGACTTAATCTGATAAGCCAACTAGAAAAGAGAAACGCCATCCCGCAATTGTCTTCTACAGTTACGGGGAGCTAGCCATGATAGTCCACAGATAGATTGAGGAGGTTGCGGGACTATGAATGATTACTCGTTGGATCGATAAGCGCTAGTTTTAAGCGGTTGATGCGTCACTATCAGAAGTGTTTGCCCGCCATGAACCCGAAATTCGTTGATCTCTTCTCGGGCATTGGCCTCGGATCTTTGGGTCTCGTTAGAGCCGGGTTCGAGATCGCTGCGGCAGTAGATATTGATCCAGAAGCGTGCGCGGTCTATAAGGAGAACCTTGGAGTCGAACCCATTGTGGGTGACCTGCGGCACTTATCGGGGTCTGACATACTGAAACGGATCGGTCTCCGACGATGGAGAATTATCGCTGTGCGTGGGTTGTCCTCCGTGTCAAGGGTTCTCAACTCTGAGGAAGACGCGGCTCAAGAAATGGGAGAGAGATGGGCGCAAATCGCTGCTGAAAGTGTTTGCCCAGCGCGTGTGGACGAGCTCTTTCCGAAAATCGTAGTTTTCGAGAATGTGAGAGGAATAACACTTGGACAGAACCGCAGATTCTTGAAGGATTTTATGGCTCACATGAAGCGTCTCGGTTACTATCTCGACTTCAGGGTCTTGGACTCGGCGTATTACGGCGTGCCCCAGCACCGGCTCAGATTCATCCTAGTAGGGAGCAGGGAACTTCCTCCGAGTCTTCCGGAGGAGACGCACTCGAACCCGAGGTCTGACAACGAGAAGCCGCGGTGGAAGACCGTCAGGGACGCGATCGCAGACTTGCCCCCCCTTGAAGCCGGTCAGAGAGACGAAAACATTGCGCTTCATGAGGCAGCCGCACATTCGGAGAACGCGCTCAGAATAATATGCAGTATCCCGGCAAACGGAGGCGGGAGAAAGAGCCTTCCCAAGAAACTATGGCTGCCGTGCCACAGGAGGCTTGCGAAGAGGAAGCAGCGCGGAGCGGAGAGCATCTATGGGAGGATGCGGTGGGACGAGCCTTCCCCGACTATAACCACCAGAAGTCACATTCCAAGCTGCGGCCGATTCGTACACCCTTCGCAAAACCGTGGCATCACGCTGCGGGAGGCAGCGCGGCTGCAGAACATACCAGACGACTTCAAGATTCGGGCACGTGCCAAGGACCAAGCCGCTATTTGGATTGGCAACGCGATGCCACTTGCCCTGGCAGAAGCGCTAGGCCGGGAAATAATTCATCTCATTTAAGCGTCCGCCCAACTATACGGCATTGGTCTGAATGCCGCGCCGAAGGGACAAGTTCTCGAAGGCGAAGCGCAGCCTAGTCATGTCCCAAATCCGGAGTAAGAACACCGGGCTGGACGTTTCGATGCGGAGAACTCTGCGGAAGGCCGAGATCAAGTTTGAGGCTTACCCCAAAATGTACGGCAACCCCGACTTCCTAGTCGAACAATGCATCGCTCTGTTTTGCGACAGCAGTTTCTGGCACGGACGAAACTGGAGAAAACTGAAGCAGCAGCTCACGAATGGTTCGAACGCGAAATACTGGGTCGAGCACATAGCTAAGAACAGAAGCCGAGACCGGCTCGTGAATGCGACGCTCCGAAGGCACGGGCTCAAGGTGATCAGGTTTTGGGATGATGAAATATTCAAGCGTCCAGAGGCTTGCGTGAGAAGAATTAAAGCCGCCAAGCGGCTTATGTCGACTTAAGCAATTGAGAGTGCGAGTTGCTTGACCGATCCTCATTCGCCATATGTGATGACGATCTCCCGAACGACCGTAGACAAATTGGGAATCAAACTGTACGACAAGGCGTCCGCCGTGGTTGCGGAACTCATAGCGAACGCCTACGACGGAGACGCCGAGAACGTGACTGTAAAGATACCACTAAACCGCTGGCTGTCCACAAAGTCTGAAGGGAAGGTGGTCGATCAGGGCCTAGAAATATCCGTTGAGGACGACGGGCACGGAGTAGAGCCCGGTCGTGTCAACGGCTTTTACCTCACGGTGGGAAAAAACCCTCGAGAGGACCCCGGGAGAGGGCCGGTTTCGCCCGAGAAGAAGCGGCCGATATTCGGGCGCAAGGGCATAGGTAAACTCGCGGCCCTTCGGCATCTGCAAAATCATCGAGGTTGATTTTACCGGAGGAACGAAAGACGAAGCGAATCCAGCGCGGGAGTATCGTATCGCGCACTTCATCCTGAACTATGACGAGATAAATTTCGACACCGACGAGCCCTACTACCCGAAGGTTGGGAAAGATGACGGCAAGTTATCGACCAAGAGAGGAACGGTCGTAACACTCAGAAACTTCCTCTACAGACGCACTCCGGACGAAGAAACTTTCCGTCACCAGCTACAGCGGATCTTCGGCCTCCAGCTCCCGGATTTCAAGATCGTGGTCGAGAACACCGAGACAGGGAACAAATTCGTCGTCGGTCAGCTCGATGTTGAGATCGAGGAGGAGACGAAGATCACGGTGGACGACAGGCCCGTCGAGATGCCTGACCACTCTATCCTGCCCGTCAGCGGATACGTCGCTTACGCCAAGAAGCCCTACAAATACGAGGAGGTGGCAGGGGTGCGGATCTACGCTAGAGGAAAACTCGTCTCATCAACGAGAGATTTCGGACTGAAGGCAGGGTTCACAGGAGAACACACGCTAAGGTCGTACCTGACAGGCGAGATACACGCGGACTGGCTAGACGATGAAGAGGATCTCATCCACACGGGTCGCCAAGACATACTATGGGACTCAGAAAGAGGAGAGCCGTTCAAGGCTTGGGGGCAGACGCTCCTCAAAGAGCTCGGAAAGAAAGCATGGACTCCGATGAAGCAGAAAGCTTACAAAGTGTTCCTTGAGAAGTCCGACCTTGAAACCAAGGTTTGGGATCGATTCGGTAAGACACCTGTCGCAGATACGGCCATGGCTCTCGGCAAGGCCATCGGCCAGATTGCCGCTATAGAAAGCTTAGACGATCCAGAGTATGTCAAAAGACTGACTGAGATTGTACTCACGACAGCGCCCCATAAGATGCTCGTAGACACACTCACTGAGATCGCCGAGACGGCGGTCGAGGGTCCGCTGGATGTCGTCGTCGGGCTGTTCAACGACGCGGGACTCGCAGAAGCGGCCTCGATGGGCCAGATAGCCCTTGAGAGAGTCGATGCCATCGAGAAGCTCGAAGAGAAGCTCGGTGCTAACCCTCCGGGGTATGAGAAAGAGCTACAGAAAATTCTGGAAAAATCTCCCTGGCTGATGCACCCGGAGTGGACAGTTCTTCAAGCGAATAAGCCATTTGAAGAACTCCGCACCGCCTTCGAGAAATGGTACGAGCTCAAATACAACAAGAAGATAGCCACGAAATCGATTGATTTGCAGACGAAGCCGGATTTCATAATGCTCGCGGTTTCCACCACCGTGGAGATCGTGGAAATTAAGAAGGCACAATGGGCGCTTACCGACGAGGAGTTCAGCAGGCTGCGAGGCTACTACGACGCCATAGAGCAGTTCATGAAGGACAACCCGGATTTCAGAAAAGAATTCCCGCGAACACACCTCACACTCATCTGCGACAAAGTGAACCTCTCAAGAAACATCCAACTGGCCTTCGAGAAACTAGAGGGCGATGGTGTGTTGACCCGGAAGACTTGGTGGGAAACGCTAGCAAAAACGAAAAAAGTACACGAACAGTTCTTAGAGCAACACCAGCGTCCAGCAGCGCCGCCTTAAGTCCTGGAAATTCCTTGCTTAACACATTGGCGCGACTCCGCAGCGCCCTCGATAAGCTATGCTAGTCCCATACTGTCGTCACTTAGGCTTCCTTCGGACAATCATTGCGCTATCAGTTATTCCTACTAGAACAAGATCTCCTTCTTTGATCGAGAGTGCCTTCGCAACCTCCTTTGGGATTGTCATTCTTAACGAACCGTGGACGCGATTAATCTTAACCTCGAATTCTATTGGCATCTTAATCGGCAAAACTTCCATATACAAACCATATACTTAAATAACGCCAAATACTAGGTATTTGGATAGTATATGGGCAGGATGTATGGAAATTGCCAATCGTAATTGTCGAAGCGAAGAATCGTGATGCGTGGGAAATTGCTGAAGAAATTCGCGTAATCCTCGGTCAGCGAGCCAAGGTTGTCGAAACATAGCGGTGGATTTCCTCAAGGAGGATATGAATACTCACAACATCCGTGATTTGTGCACATAATCAGGATGCACGTACGTGTTCGAATTGCATTGAACTGCTACCCGCCTCATTCTGGGACAGACTAACGTGGAGGCGCTTCTCTCCAGGCATTGGCATCTATCATGTGACCGAACTGACACAATGCTTGGCTCGAGCATACTTCGAGAGAACCAAACCCACTCAAGAAACGGTCGAATCCGCATGGGCAAAATTGCGAGGTTCCTTGCTTCACTACGCGGATAGGTCACTAGGCTGGAGCGAACTTCGGTGTCAAAATGAACTTCGAGCACGATAACGAAACAATCACAATTGTTGGCCAAGTTGACGCGTACGATCCCGAAACAGCGACCATCTATGATCTTAAGACATCACGTTTTGTTAAATGGCAACATGAGAAAGGCTTCCTCCCTCGACAAAACCATCGCGCACAGATCCAGTCCTATTACACCATGTTGGATTCGTACGCTATCCCAATAAAACGGCTTGTCTTGATCTATGTGGACGACAAGAATATCCTCGCCAAAGAAGTTCCACTAGGTTACCGCAAGGAATGGATGATCCGGAGAGCTTCGATTCTGCATAGGGCGTTGAGTGGGAGTCAGATTCCTAAACCCGAACCTGACAATTGGTGCAAGTACTGTCCGTTCGTTCAAGTCTGCCCGGCGAAGGGAGGTGCAACCTGAATGGGTGGATGCCTCCCCGTACACCCACAGCCACGTGAGGGTGAATCGCTCACATCATGGATTGATCACGTTACACGATGCAATGGCATTACAATTCGACAGTTGTTGTCACATTGGGTGAGCGAGGCTGACTGGAGATACAGGGACCTTGACTTTCTGAAAATAGACGAGCTGAGAATACTTGCCGACCTTGCACGCGTTCAAGGTGGAACGGGCAAGCTGCGCAGTATGGTACTAACACCCTGGAAGGCGGTATTCTCAGAACCTAGGAACGAAATGGATCGCAAAGGTTGGGTTTGCTCGCGAGCGACAATTCGATATTGTCCAATCTGCTTACAAATTGAAGAGCCATACTTCAGGTTATCGTGGCGCCTCCTCTTCCTTCCCCTCTGCGGCCGTCATGGGGTAGTGCTGCAAAGGGGCTCCTCGAGAATTATGCCAAATCCGAGTGAAGCGCCTCTGATTAAACCAACTAACTGCACCCTATTGTCACGTTTTAGTTCTTCTGGAATTGGAATTCTTGAATCACAAGCTCTTTCCCAGGGTTTTGGCTGGTCAGATAGTGGACAGGAATTTTTCCTTGTCCTTCTTACCCTGGTGAGGTACCTCAATCTCTACTTGCAACGCCGAACCGCTTTGGATAAGCGATTTGAAAGCCCACGGACTGCCTACCGCACCGCCTTTCGATTGGCGAAAGAATGAGGCTGTAGCGGTGCTTCTGATTGAAAGAGCTCTTGGTCTAGTTGAGGAATGGCCGAGAAATATCGGGAGGTTTGTCCGAGCGAATAGAACCCGCTTCAACAGATTACGCGTGGAGTATGCTGCCCACTTCCCTAAGACACTAAGGGCTCTGAACGCGGAAAACATCGAACATAATGCTATCAGCAGCGTTGAACATGAGATTGAAAATTTACCTGATTACAAGGAACGCCCAGACGAAGACCGAGTAAGACGCGCCGTTCAATACTTGCTGGAAACAAACGTTCCAGTCTCCCTAAGAGAGGTCGGTAAAATCACTAAAGTGAGTTTCGAACAGCTGAAGAACGAGGAAAAACTGAACAAAATCGTACTAGAAGGAAAGCGAGTGTTCAGATTTAAGCAAGAAGATGAGATTCAAAACGCCATTACGGTGTTGCGTGGAAGGGGACTATATCCATCGGTCGGGGCTATTGCTACATATCTTGGAAGATCTCATCGATATCTGCATTCACATAAGATCAGAACATGAGAAAAGATAGAGAGTAATTTTAATCCTTCAACGCAGAAACCGCCCAATCAATAGAGTCCTGGAGGCCACTGCCAGGACTCTTCTTCTCAATGAGTACGGCAGCCGTCTTTATGTTGACTTTTTCATTGATAACCTTCAAAAACTGTTCCAATTTTGAAAAAGCATCCCGGGTCGAGCCATCTTCGACGACGACCATCAACACGCCTTGTAAACCCTCCCATATGTTTTCCACATGACCCCCGTCCTGAAGGTCCAGCAGCTTGCCTCCTAAAGCGAGGATATCTTCATCCACAAGATTGTCTAATACAATAATCCCCAGGAAACGCGCATTGCCTCCTACCGAAATACTATCGTCGTAAGTATATACAATGTCAAAATTGTGGATGAAAGTTGTACCTTTCACCTTAAGATGCTCATCAGTTTGAACATTGAATGATGTTCTTACATTCAGCAGTTCTCCTATGACGAAACCTCTAGTCGGGTAGTATAACTTTGCAATAATACTTTCAACAACGGATTTTCGCTTCGGAACAACTCGATAGATTTTTCTTCTTCCTTCGCTTTTGATCGCTACCAGAGACAGAAGCCTTAATCGCTGCAATACGAGATGGATTGACGGCTGCTTTTTGTGAAGCGCTTTTGCGATCTCGGCCTCAGTAACTCCGTCGGTTTCGATTATGAACTTGGTCGATTCGGCTAAGACCGGGCTTTCCCGCAGGATAGCATAGAGCTCAGCCTCACTGATCCCTTGGCTCATGAGGCAAGTCAGAGTGAAGCCACACTTTTAACATTACCTCTAATGTTATATTATAGATGCTATTATAACATAATATTCGAGATGATGTGATGTAATGCCACGCACCTTCCCAGTGAAACCAAACTACGGAGTCGAGATTGGTGTTATGGAGCCGGTTGAGATTTCTTCGTCGAATGAACCTGCGAGGAAGATTCGGCCGAACTACAGGAGTTCCACAGGCTTCTACGTTACTCGTAAAGGAAAAGCACTTGCTTTTGAATCAAAACAAGAACGAGACGCACTTCTCACCCTTGACTTTGACCCAAGTGTGCGCGATCTTGTCACTCAGCCACTGAGAATTGGAAACTATGTGCCGGATTGCCGTATAGAAACGACTTTTGATCTGACCGTTATTGTGGAAATAAAGTCAGAGAGCGAACTTGTTGAGAAATGGATAGAGCTATCAGCGAAGTATTCTGCAGCAAATGATTACTGCTTCGCCAAAGGCTTTGAGTTTGTGTTTGTTACTGACTTCTACATCTACTACTCAGAACAATATCGACTCAATATACTGAAAAAAGTAAGATTTCTTGGAGCCCGTCCAGAAGAATCCGACGAACAAGTTCAGGAACAACTCGTTAAGCTCCTAGGTCAGATGCCATTATCCGTCGGTTCACTAGCCAAGAAGATCGAAGCGCCACTGGACGAGGCCAACAGAATTCGAGAAATTTGCAGACTTCTCTGTTCTGGTTCAGCTCACATTTTCAAAACCCCCACCCCACACCTCAAGGACTGCTTAATCTCAACCACCGAGGAAGGATGTGACACATTCCGTTCCCATGTCTTCAGCTTCGAGCAAATGAAAGAACGACTTCGAACCCATCCTTATCGACAACTCGAAGGAGGATTTGCCAGACTTGTTAATTGAACCGGGGTCTAAGATCTCGATCAACGACCAAGTCTTCACAGTCATAGACGGGACGGAAATCAACAAAGCAGAGATCAAGAGCGACTCGTCCGGACATGTATATTGCGTAGATCTCATGAATAAGATACGAACAGGGGACGCACTATCCCTCATAGGTTCAGATCGACAATCTAATCGCCTATCGCATTTGGGCATTCTCTCACTCACCGATGAACAGCACGCTGAGGCGCGACGCCGCTACGTAGCTATCCTCGCAATCCTCCACATGAAGAAACGAACCTCCCATGAGAAAGAGGAAATACGGAAGCAATTCGCAAGGCAGCTGTGGAGACTCGCTGTTTCCTCAAGGACGATCAAGCGGTGGATAGAGAGATACACACTATCCGGATTCAAAGGTCTCGTAACAAGCGAGTCTTTTGGAGGAAAGGGAGGAACAAGAACCGATAAAGAATCCGAATCGATCCTTCAAAAGGTCATAGAAGAACAATATTTCACAAAGCAACAAAAGAATAAAGCGGAAGTCTACCGCGAATTCGAATCAGAGAGCAATCTTAAAGGTCTTACAAGTGTAGATGAGAACGGAAACGTGCGGCCGCCAATACCGCGCTCGACAATTTACCGTAGGCTAGCCCTTCTCGATCAAAGAGAAGTCACGTTGAGGCGTCTAGGGAACAGGGCCTACGTGCAAAAGCACTGTCTCAAAGGGGGAAGGTATCCTGACGTGGAATATCCATTAGAGACAATTTTAATCGACCATACGAAGCTTGACATAATCCTGCGAGATCCAATAACAAGAAAACCCATTGGTAGACCATGGATCACAGTTGCGATAGACGCATTTAGTCGATGCATCTGGGCATTCTACCTAAGTCTGGAACCACCTAACGCAGACACGGTTGGTTTAGTAATTATAATTGGTTGCAAGATCAAAAGTCAACTTGCGAAGTCACTCGGCTGCGAATCTGAATGGCCTGTCTATGGACTCCCGTCCAAATACACACTGACAATGGCAGAGACTTCAGAGCAAAACAACTGGAAAAAGGCTGTGAAGCACAAGGAATCTCCCTCGTCAGAAGACCAATCAAAACGCCTGAGTTCGGCGGAATTATAGAACGCTTCTTCGGCACACTCAACACCGAACTAATCCACAACTTGCCTGGAACAACTCGCTCAAACGTAATGAGTCTGAAGAACGGAGACTACGATCCAGAAAAGGAATCCCTCCTTGAACTGGAAGAGCTTGAACACCTCATCGCTAGATTCATTGTAGATCAATATCACAATACCCCGCACCGCGGGAATCAATACGACTCCCCTAAGAAAATGGAAAGAGGGAATTGAAGAAAATGCAATTGCCCCTTCTGAACCCGACGATATCGAACGTTTCAGACAAGATTTCCTCCCCTATGTCGAGGGCCCTAACGGAACCCGTCAGATCGAGCGAGATGGGATACACTACCTGGGATTGGTCTACTATGCAAGCGAATTGAATCACTTAACACGTAACGAAAACGGCGGAAAAATACCAAAAGCATATTTCATTAAATATGACCCACAAGACCTTCGATACGTCTACATTTACGACGACGAAAACGACTGCTACCACGCACTAAGTCTCAGTGAACGCCCCATTGAGCCTTTCACTAAACGCAACCTCGAGATCAGCTCAAGGCAAAAGCGAGAGACGGCCACCGACAAACTCGATCAACACAGACGCCTAGACGCAATCCAAGAACGACGAGAATTTCTCACGAGCAGGATTGAGGGGAACAAAAGAGCTCGTAGAACAATGGCCTCAGAAAGATCG
This sequence comes from Candidatus Bathyarchaeota archaeon, assembly GCA_963833125.1. Classification (GTDB taxonomy): domain Archaea; phylum Thermoproteota; class Bathyarchaeia; order 40CM-2-53-6; family 40CM-2-53-6; genus FEN-987. The sequence goes on from CAWHWX010000032.1 coordinate 44,466, forward strand.
GAGCGCGGTCGCCGTTCTCGCACAATCCCTCTCACAAATCCAATGAATGCCTCTGACGAAGACGATAATGTGAACAACGATTCTGAGAGCTCGGATAACACGTCGTCTGAAATCGTATACTCCACCGATGACCAAGAGGAAGAAGTTGAATCGAATGAAGATCTACAATGACACAAATTATTCAGGTTGATCATTTAACCGCCCATGTCAGATCACGATTAAACAGATCTATTGATGAGCGAATCAAGGATATTCAGGCGCTGACATATGTTCCATATCCCAAAGCCGAATACGTTCTCTCATTAATGCATCGACTCTGCTCCGAGCCAATGTCGGGAAGACCTCGTGGACTTACCATTTCTGCGGTTAGTGGAAACGGCAAAACCACCATAACAAATACGTTCCTCTACAAACATCCGATGCGCGAGACAACTGAAGCCAGAATTATACCCGTCTTGAAAGTAGAGGCACCACCGGTTCCCAGTGAGAAAAGGATCCTCGGCGGGATCTTGAATGGTTTCAGCTCAGGAGACGCCATCGAAGCAGGCGACGTCGAGACGAGAATGCGACGAATCAAGATCCTTGTCCATAGATGCCAAGTTAAACTAATGGTCCTCGACGAATCCAATAACTTGCTCGCGGGAACAGCAAGAGCAATGGAAGAATGCTGCAACGTATTGAAGTACCTCTCCAATCAACTGGGCATCCGAATTGTTCTCGTTGGCACAAAACGTGTTGAAAACGTTCTGAGGTCGGATCCACAACTCCTTTCGCGCTTTCCAATAGTTGAATTGCCGTTATGGAAAGACGGGAGATGTTACCGGAGATTTCTCGAAATGCTCGAATCGGCACTACCCTTGGCAAATGCCAGCGATCTGGCGTCCGACGAGAAAGCTTTCGCTCTCTTAGAACACTCCCACGGAGTACTGGGCGACATTGTAATGACCGTCAAAGACGCAGCGATTTGCGCTCTACGCAATCACGAAGAACGCATAACCACGGATATACTGAAGTGCCCCTTTTCAGTTCTCAAGAAAAGTCGCTGAACACGATATCGTACACCATGATTTCGTACGACGAGGGATATGATGGAAACAGATATCGCAGTAGGACAACTCATTCGACAGAGTCTATGGCCAATACATCCGCCACCTTTACGCCGGCGAGTCTTTGGAATCGTGGATAACTAGACAAGCCTATGCAAACTGCTGCTCTCTCAACACTTTCTTACCCAGCTATCTCAAGACATATCCCACGCATTCAGGGAGAGAGATTACTCTCGACTTAGACTTCCTAAACGGGAATGACGAATCTCTTCAAATAATTAGTGGCCTTATCGGTAGGAGACTTGCTGGAAACATGACGTTGCACTTCTTCAGGCACGTCTTAGATATAGGCAGGGAAGCTGAGAAAGCCAAAGGGCGATGGCGAGGCCCCTCTACTTGCGGATTTAATTGGGTTGTTCCTAGGCGTGATGGACGGATGTATTGTCCAGTATGCTTAGCTGGAGACAAGACTACTCACTTTCGCTTAGCTTGGCGACTAAGGTTCGCACCGATTTGCGTCAAGCATAAGGTGCTTCTGGAATCCGATTGCGGTCATTGCCACCATCTGATGAACCATTTCGATGATAACGCCCATTACGATATAGGAAAATGTCCACAATGTGAATCATCACTTAGTTCTGCGCTACCCAAAGCACTTGATTCGAATGAGGACGGTTACGTTGCTATTTCGAACCTTTTGGGATTGCTCTATTCCACGGTGGGACTTCAAGAGATTGGTTGGGAAGAAAGTAAGGCCGACCTATTTGCTAGCCTGAAGCTCGTTGTTCTAATGTTGCTAGCCACAGCCAAATCTCCAGTTCCCGCCTACCGAAGAACTTTTCGTGATGCATCTATGATCTATGGATTAATGGGACGGGCGTGGAGAATGTTGCTAGATTCCGCAGACATTCAACAATTCATTGCGAATCATCGGGGGCTTTTCCATTACCTTACACGCAAAAGATATCCCTACGTCTGTCCAAAATATTTCAACAGATACACGATGATTATTGCTACGCCTTCATGAATGTGCTGATGATCATGAACTCAGCGGATTTCTTGGGAAAAATAGGTTCTGCGGTGAGGGAATTTTACGATCACGACTCCATACTAACAATGCTGAACACGGAAAGGCCGATAGCGCATAGAGTGGCTTTCTATCTGGACCCGCTTTTCGAAGACTGGGATGTAGATTGCGAGTACAATCGCTATGGGAAGGAGAAGATCAAAGAGTTGGAAAAAATACGCGAGTGCGACCCGAGCGGAAGACCGATAGAATATACCCGGATATAGTGATACACGAAAGAATGTCGGAAGACAGGAATAACATTGCAGTAATAGAAATCAAGCCGAAACCCGACATAGAAGACTGCGACAGAATGAAACTAGAACTTATGACTAGGAAGGGAGACGAGGACAAATACAAATATGAATTCGGTTTGTTTTTGGGATTCGAGCCCAGCGGATGCACGTGGATTTTATTCGTAGGCGGGGAAAGGAATAGCGACGGAAGGATTGAGGCAAAGGCATAGACACTCTAACCACATCTCAAATGATCCTCTCCAAACTACGTCAAATGGATTTCCGAAATGAACTGACAAAACCGAACTCAGCATTTGAATACTATCAAGGACTTAGCCATCGCCAAATCCAACTCTCCACGATTCTTCCAACAAACCTTCCAACAATGCCTCACCCAACTCGCGGAAGGGTGCCACTCCCCAACCGACTTTGAAATCGCGAAACAGCAAATCCCGGAAATCGTCACGGAAGCCGTCCAACGGCTACGCGAAAGAACCGTGTCCCTAGCGAACCTGGAGTACCGAGTTGAACTAAGAGAGGACCCACACGAAAAGTTGACGTCGAAGAGGCTGCCGCAACCCTACCAGGTGGCTTGGTTGCTCACGAAGCAGGGAAAGGCTCCGGTCTGCGGAGAGATGGTCGATTTCGCGAAAGTGTTTCCCTTCAGATTGCAGGGAAGACAATTCACCGTCAAACCCACCCCACAAATAAACTCGAAGGAGATCGACGTAGAGGACTACATCCTCAGCCTACTCGCCTCACTATCACAGGTCTTCGATCCGATGAATATTCGACTCAAAATGAATCCGACGACCCTCTCAGATTTCGTTTAATACTCATTAACAGGAAATCCAATGCTAAATTTCTGCATTGTTTCCTTCCCAAAAGAAAATGGTGTAGAAACGAATTTGCTAAGGCGCAATGAAGTTTCTACAAAATGTTTTAACAGTGATTGGTTTTCCTAAAGCGGTTCTTTCACTTGCTTTATAGAATTAGACGACGCAGAGGATTGAATCCGCTTCCGTCGCTTCTTAAACAAGCTTTGCGTTCTGGTGGTATAATTTTGCTTGAGGTGGCTGTGGAACAGCAGGATTACGCTCGATCGGGAGAACAAAACTTGAGAGCGATTCGTTCTTTGGAGGAACTCCAATGGGGGCCGATCTTGATGCTGTTCGTTCACTGTGAAAAGGGGGGGCGAGATTTCTGGATAGAAGCGGCCTACGAGATGGGCGATAATGGATTATCGGAGTTCGACTTCTATCTAAAGGACTGGGAAGAACGCCATTCAGAAAATCCCACTTCATCAGAAGGCCTCTGCCTTACGGCAAAGGAGAGAAAATTCCTTCAAACTTTGCTTCTCATGGTGTTTCAGTTTTCTATAGTGGCACCACAAGTAGGATCGGATGTAGCGCGGATGATGCTGCGGTTAGTGAAAATTAACTGGGCGAGAACACAAAGTTAGAAAAATTAGGGGGTTGACGGAAGCTCTCTTCTCAGTTTATAGAGAACCTCGTCAACCTTCGGAGTCAGTTTGTAGAATCGTCCCGCTCGTCCTGAGGGTGAATTCGGTTTCTTGATTTCTCCGACCTCGCTCGTTAGGAAACCGTCTTTCTGCATCATAACCAAGTGAAATGAGACTAGCCGATGATTCTCGTTGACTTCTTTTGCGATTGCGTCTATGTATAACGGTGCCCGAGCTTGCTTCAGCGCCATTATGATCTTATAGCGAGTTGGCTGAAGTAATGGAGCAGCTTCACTAATTGCGGACAATACCAAAATCTCCATCGATCGACCTTTGGACAGCAAGTTCCCATCCGGCACTTCGTGATATAACGTTTTGCAAACTTGGAACGGTCAATGACCTAGACGCAGAAACGGGGCCCAGTTAGGGTCTGACATATTCCGAACATTTTCGATACCGACATGTCCATTCAACGGTACTCATAGTAAAGGTATTGCTACCTAGAAACATGGTCAACATATACCCAAAACTGGGCGCAACCACAAAGTTTATTACTACGTCCACATTCCTTTACTACCTAGTAATGGCGTTTCCCTGAGAGGGGAACTCGACCAGTTACCAACCAATTAGGAATGGACCCAGAAAAAAGCGGGATGAAGCGATGCAAGAAAAGCCTCACCGACCGAAGATGCTCAGAGAGCTATTCATGATTACTGATTGATTTAGCTTTCGCTTTGGCGTGAGAAATTCTCGCATGATCTTTGTTCCCTCCTCCTAGGAGGTGTAGCGGGATATGACAAAGAAAGCCAAGAAAGGAAAGCGAAAGCCGTACCTTGCAGCGGAGCTTCTCATTGAAAACTACTTGAAAAGAAGGACTATTCGTTCCAGAAGACTAGCCGTTACAACAACTAACATTGCCCTTGCAGTAAAGATGCCCAACGACAAGACATGGAGAACACTAGAGAAGATGCACGAAAAGAACAAAGTTGACCGTACACCGACTAAGGGCAGTCGAAAACACTACCTGTTAAACAACATCACATGGCAGCGCTACTATGGCAGGAACATGGAACGGATATTTCTTCAATGTGCCGCAGACCTCCTTCGGTATGCTACGGCAGACCCTAGCATACTGAAACTTCTGAACTGCACACTTGCCGACATCAGAAGCCTAGTGAGCGTCTTCACTGATGTGGACCGATACAACCGATACATAGCAACACTAGCAAACAAGGGAGTTGTCACGGCACTTCCAAGACTACTCTGGAGAAGCGACCCGATAAGCTGGTGGCTTACATGATGAGGAAACTGGATTGGCAGTTTCCTTTCCCTTTTTTATTCGTTCGGACGAATCATTCCTTTGTGAAATAATTCTGAGTAGTCCGCATCAGTAATGAGCCACCATCTCAGTTGGCCGCTATTATCGACCACGAAATCAAATTTGAACTTGACGAATCCGCTAAACAAACCATTGGCGATCTTGCGACCACAGCGTCCGCGTTCAATTTCCGCTTCTAGCAGTTCTTCTAAGCGAAGCACTCGTGGCGCCCTGTGGGAACGCATTAGTCGGGGGAAGCGTCCATTTTGCTTAGTCATTGATGACAACACTATCGCGATTAGATATATGGAGTTTAGCTTCTCTTAGAAAAATAGGACAGAGGGTATGGAACCAGACGGAGAAGGGAAAATGTAATGTGATTCGCAGTGGGCGATTCAAAGGAACTCGGTAAACTGATCGTCGAAACTCTGAATCTACAGGTCGGAGATACTTACGAACTACTGACCTGTAAAGGAAACCCATACTACGTGTTGGTAAAACGAATTCCGGCAGGCATACCAGACGTACCGAAATGGAACGAAGAGGTATCGGGAATGGCGATCGCTTAGAACCGTACTAAGGCGTTTGCGCCACCATAACAGGCGGTGTGACTCTGCAAAGGATTCCATAAATCCTAGTCGGGATCCAGATTCAATAATTTTCATGTTCCGAGAAAGCAAGTCGGAACCCGCCCACGTTGTAGATGACCTCATGCTCCTTAGGCTGTTCGCTTCTTATCTCAACAACTATTGGTATACCTTTTTGTTCCATCGCCGCTTTCACTTTCTCAACATTATTTACTTTCACTGAGAATCCACGCACCCCATCAACATCAAGGCGTGGTTCAGTTTGTTCGATAAGTTCAATACCAAACTTCATTGCAAGGATTCAAGCGGGGATATCAAGTATTGTTGGAGCTTAACTCTTCGGGTCAAGCAACTGAGTGCCCATAGGTTTGATGTTTGGAATGACCAACCGGACTCTGGAAAGGATTCTTCAACTAGAAAATCAGCATTCTACGTATAGAAGCCACTGTCTAAATCTCATCGTGTCCGAAAATGTAGCTAGTCCTTCAGTCCGTAGGAGGCTCTCATCTGACTTCGAATGCCGCTACGGAAATGCGTACGCTCCCACTTTGTCCACCGATTGGGAGGCTTTCGCCAAGGTGAGGTGGTACGAAGGTCTTCAGTACGTAGAAAACGTTGAGAAGATATGTAATACGTTGCTACGGCAACTCTTTGATGCGAAATACGCTGACTATCGACCATTATCAGGAAGCTCAGCGATTTTGGCGAATTGGCTGAGCTTAACGGAACCTGGCGACACGATTGTCACAACCCGTGATTATGACGGTGGACATGGATCAGGTTGGGACGATTGCGCAACGATTTTGGGTCGAAAGGTCACACATTGGCCCTTCGACTCTAATGAGTTTAGAATTGATGTCGACAAAGCGGAACGTATGATTCGACGGACTAAACCTAAACTCCTAGTCTTCGGTGCCAGTCAAATCTTGTTTCCCGCTCCAATCAGTGAACTAAAGTCAGTCGCTGATGATGTCAGCGCATACTGCGTCTACGACGGCTCACATGTTATGGGGCTCTTAGCAGGAAAACGTTTGCAAGATCCTCTCAGAGAAGGTGCAATCGCTTTGTTCGGAAGTACGCACAAGACATTTCCCGGCCCACAAGGGGGATTGATTGTATCAAACGCTCAACATGAGATTTTGGAGAAGTTAGACAGAACATTGAGCCCCACCTTGTTTGACAATTATCACCAACACCGAGTTGCAGCCCTAGCCGTAGCTTCTGCAGAAATGATTGCCTTCGGTCAGGCCTATGCGGATCAGATAATTAGAAACGCGAAAGCCCTTGGACAAGCCTTGAATGAGGAAGGCTTCACTGTTGTCGGGTCACACAAAGGATTCACCCAGACACATCAGGTATTGTTGGACGTGAGACCTCTGAAGAGAGATGGTCGTGAATTAGCAAAAGTCCTTGCCTCATGCAATATCATAACAAACCAAATTCATCTTCCCGGCGACCCTTCTGAAGACAGATTCGGAGGAGTTCGATTGGGGACGGCCGAGGTCACAAGGACTGGAATGAAAGAAAATGAGATGAAGACGGTGGCTTCGCTGTTCCGGTTGTGCTTGATCGATCGCAGAGGAACAGGCCATGTTAAGAGGCAAGTCATTAAATTCAAGGCGCGATTCAATCGACTAAAATACTCTTTTGATGAAGGGCTCCCTGCATACTGAACCTCAGGTTCTAAGAATTCTTCAAATCTTCATCAGAAGAGAACCATATCCTTGCACTTGCGCCCTCACCTTCGCAATTCGAAGCCCATTCCACATAGTCGCTTGGTTGGCGCTCACAACAGGTTTACCAAGATCCTCTTCCAAAGGTTGCAGTACTTCAGCAGTAGGCAATGCATTGCATGCAGTGAAAATTCCATCCGAGTGTTTTGTATCTATTTCCTTGCCGAATTCGTATCCACTATCGGCTAGAAACCTCTTCAAACGCAGATTAACGTCATCCCCATAACACGTTCCGACAGCGACCGTCCGTATCCCGAGTTCTTTCAACGCCCTTACCACTGACGATGAGGTCGTCGAACCGGGACACCCGCCCCTTCATGACGTTTTGGATGAGTTCATGTCGTTTTACGGACTACTAGACGTCGTCAGTTCATGAAAACCCAACATGTCGTCATTCGATTTGCGCTCAATTATTTGTAGCAGAGAAGGATGGAAACGACGTGTTTGATTGCCAAAAGGAAGTCTTGCACCCTAATGTTTTCATTCGGTGCATGAATATTCGAACCATAATAGCCTGCGCCAATTTGTACAGTCGGTTTCTTCATTATCTTGACAGGAACATACATTGCACCGGAAGCTATACTATTAGGGTATACCACGGGGTCGATACCATAGACTGATTTTGCCGTTTCTATTGTTAGCCTTACTATCCCTGACTCGGGGTCAGTTCTGGCTGGATAGAATTTCATTAAGGGTCTAATTTCAATATCGTCAAATCCGAATTTCGTTAGGTGCACTTGAAGTTTGTGCAGTATGTCTTCAGGGTCTTGATCTGGCACAAGGCGCATGTCTATTTTAGAGAAGGCTTTGCTCGGCACTATGGTTTTCGGTCCCTCGCCTTCATAACCACTCCGGATGCTATCAATGTTGCAGGTTGGATCGAAGAAGAGTCTTTTTTTGATGTTCTCGGGGTTTTCGTCTAAGGGGATTTGTTCTATTCCTGCCAGCAGCTTTTCTCTCTGAACGTCGAAAGGCAAGATTTCTAGCAAACGCTCCATAAGTTGCGTTGGTCGACGAATATCATCGTAGAAACCGTCAATTCTTATTTTTCCGTCCGATAATTTGATGCTGGCTAAAGCCCAAACTATTCTCCAAGCAGGATTGCATAGCAACGGGGCTTTGCCCGAGTGTGCGTCCGATCTTGCCCCGGTAGCATGAAGGTCGACACATAGCATCCCTTTGTTCCCCAGCTCAATCGTCGGTCGCTCCGAAGTATCGCGCTCGCTTCCTTCCCAGATTACAGAATCTGCTTCAAGTAATTGTCGTTGTTCTGTTACGAATGGTGCTAGATTGGGGCTACCAATCTCTTCTTCTCCCTCTACGATGAATTTGATATTAACCGGGCACTCACCGATCACGGTGAGGATAGAGTGAAGGGCGGCAATCCTTGACGCAAAAGTCCCCTTGTTATCGGCGGTCCCCCTACCGTATATTTTGCCATCGCGAATCTCTGGCTCAAAAGGCCCTGAGGCCCATTCGTTGAGCGGACCTGGATGCTGCACATCGTAGTGGTTGTAAAATAAAATCGTGCCACACGGAGTTGGCGAACGATATGCCCCGTACACAATGGGATTTCCTTTGGTCTGAAAAATTCTTGTTGTAAGACCTATTTGGTCCATCATTTCTCGTACCAAGTCCGCGCATCTTTTCACCCCGGTATTTTCAGTTGAGATGCTGGGCTGGTGGACAAGTTCCTTCAGGTACCCCAGGTAGCGACTTCCATTGGTATCGATATGGGGTAGCACATCGTGCAACGACATTGGCGGACTGCTCCTATCGTTAGGTTGAGACTAATCATTCATTTAAAACCAGACCGGTCAGGATTACGGACTCTTCAGAAAACTGCAATTTCCTGCAGCGCGTTGTACTTCCTTCCGAGAATATTCGATAGGTTCTACTTCCTTCCTCGAGACTGGCGCGAAATCTGAGCGTTTCCTAATAATTGCTAGCCCCTCCAGCATCCTACTAGGTTTCAAATACCTTCTGGGATCCATCTGAATGCTATTCAAAAGAGAGAGTGATTCTTCTTGAGACTTGTAAATGCTTAACCAGCTAGAGAGAGTTGAGCAACCTGCCATAGCCGTTCACTGGACCCTGGATGCCTCCGAGTCGACAAGAGTACCAGAAACTTGCTACGTTGCTAGTGATTACCGGTTTGCGAAGCTCACCTTCGAGCCGTGCAACGATCGGTACAGCGTGCAGTCCGGTGCAACTTAGGAAGATTCCGTCAGCATCCGATGTGTCGACACTCTTGCCCAACTCAAATATATCTTCCGTTTCGAGTAAGCTCATTGATGGCCCATTGCTGATTTGAAGCCCCCGAATGCTGACAACATCGAATCCATGTTGTTCTAAGTACTGCTTCTCGGCGGCATTAATATCGTCAGTGTACGGAGTTCCGACAGCAACCTTGTGCACCCCAAGATGACGCAAGGCATTCACTACTGCTGTAATTGTTGTCGTTGCCTTGGCATTAGGAGCCAGCTTTTGGATCTTATTGATCAATAGATCTTCGCCTATGACAATGCTGCCAGCAGTGCAGGCAAAACAGATTACGTTTGGTTGAGCCCAGACAATCTCAGTGACCGCCTTCTCGACCTGTGATAACAAAGTGGCGAGCACGCTGGGTGAGACTGATGAGGCATCGAACATCATCCGTGAGGCATGAACCGCAACTCCATCTGGGGCAAGCTGGTTGAATTCTGGTTCAACCGTCATGTCGTCTGCGAGAACGAGCAGTCCAATTCTGTGCCTAAAAGGTGGCAAATTCGTGCTGGTTTCTCCCATGCTATGCATTGAAGGAACTTGACATAAGTTATTCGGAATGTAAGGGCTTTTTGAATGGTATATCCTCATAATAGCAGAGGATCATCTATATCTTCAATTCGGCTATCCTTTTGACAGGTTTTCATAACGATGAACATCGAGGTCACTTTTGAGAGCTTTATTCTGTCCTACCATGCGAATGAGATCTCATGATAGGCGATTGAGAACTCCTAAATTCTGAAGGCTCGAAGAAAGCGTAGACACCGCGATCAGCGCAAATCGTCTTTTCGAAACGGTTCCAACCAATCGAAACGGCTTTAGGATGCGTCAGGCTCCACTTTTCGTGTGGCATACGGTTGAGGCTCCTAGAGAGTCAACTGAGGGAGTTCTACCAGGCTTTTTTCAAGAAATTCGATGCACCTGAAGACGAGAGTGCGTAATCTTTGCTGACCAACTGGTTTAACGCGGACCTGAAAGGATTCGACGGTCAAGGTATCGTGATGTTCAACTTACACTACATTCGACCTCTTGTCGCGGGCGACATGAAATTTGGTCGAACCATCCGCGTCGTAAAAGAGACGCCTGCCATGGCTCTAATTGACGGGGGAGGCGGAATCAGGGCACGTCATAGGTGCCAAGGCGATGGAGGTCGCTGTTGCCAAGGCTAAGAAGTCTGGCGTAGGCCTCGTCTCAATTGGGAACAGCACGGCTTGGGGAAGTACCTCATACCAATCTACGATGGCATTGAAACATGATTGCATAGGCGTAGCGATGGCCATTTACAATTCGCCTATGGTTGCACCGTGGGGAGGTCGCGATCCGGTTTTTGGTACAAACCCGTTCTCATATGCTATTCCTGCGAAGAAGCATTGGCCAATCGTACTGGACATGTCCACTGCTGCGGCGTCGGCAAGCCGAGTGTATGAGGCTATGGTGCATGGCAGAAAGATTCCTGAGGGGTGGATTCTCGACTCCTCTGGACGCCCCACAACGGATCCACATGCTCTTTTCTCCGACCTTTCTCGGCCTGCGGGAGGTGTTCTGCAGACTTTCGGCCCTCGAGGTTTCGGACTCATGATAATGGTTGAACTTCTGACTGGCCCGCTGTCCGGCATGGGGCTATCCATCAATAATGACGCAGGAGTTAGACTAGGTCAGCTGTGTATGGCGATTGACATTAACCAGTTCACACCCATTGATGAATTTAAGGAGAAAGTCTGATCGGTTGATTGATTCCGTAAATCCTCGAGGGTAGCTGAGGGCTTCAAAGAGATCTACATGCCAGGAGAATTACAGTTCATCGAAGAAGAAAAGCGTCGCAAGGAAGGAATCGAAGTCCCCGAAAAAGTGTGGAAAGAAGTCACCGAAGCCGCGAAGAAACTGGGCATTGACTGGGAGAAAGCCATAATAGAGGATTAGTATCACGCCCTATCTTACCCACAACCTACTCTCGTTGCGTTCTTTTGGAAAATGCATTCAACACCTCAAAGGAGATTTCATCATTGACGGGAACCAGTACCGGAAGACTTAGACCAGCTTCATAGTAATCTTCGAGCCTAGCTTGGCAATCGTCTGCGTTGCCAACAAGCGCCAAGTGTTTCGCTGTTTCAATATCAATGAGTTTTGAGGCACCCGCCAAGTCGTATTTGTCCACTCTTGGATCATAGAATTTTCTAAGCCTACCAGATAAGTCAGGATCCTCACCCGAACCTTCCAAAAGAGCCTCCCCAAGCCTTGGAAAAGACAGCACATACGCAAGAGGTGCTCTGGATAAGCCCGAGTGCCTTCAGATCGATCCTTACATAGTGAACACCAAACGAGAGAGGCTATGTCGACATCCTCTTTTTGTCGTCCCTTTCTTATCGCAGCATCGGCCAATTGTTCTGTAGAACGTTTCACATATTGAGGAGAGGTTGCATAGTCCAAAAGCACTCCGTCCGCCACTTCACCGGTCATTTGCAGCGTCTTTGGACCAACTGCTGCGACATATACCGGAACTTTGTGGACCGGTGGCTTGCTCAGTCCAACATTCGATATTTTGTAATTTGCTGTAGAGACTGTGATGCTCTTGCCTGATAGCAAATCTCTTACAATTGTAACAAACTCGCTAAGTGTTTGAAGTGGGTGATCGAATGGGTACCCCATCTGATTTCTAATCAAAGTGATGCTCCCGGTTCCGACGCCTAGAATGAAACGTCCACCGGAGTCGTCACTGAGAGTGGCGGAGCTCATTGCGGCGAGAATTGGATGACGAGTGTAACACGGAATTATCCCGTCGCCAATCCGATATGTCTAGTGGTCATTGACACAATTGAGAGTGTAGCGAAAGCGTCTCTGAAGAACGGGTTTTCACATGCCCAGATAGATTCGAAACCTTTCTTTTCGGCCTCTTGGGCTACCGAAATTGTAGCACTTACAGGCGTCTTGTTTTGTGTCGTCATAGCAACTCGCATTCAGCACCAACTCAATGAATATGCTCTTGAATGAAGAACGTGTAGGACTATGTGAATTGTTCTGCGTGACTTGCCTAGTGGTTCAGTTCCTGATCAAGACAGAGTGGTATCGTTCTTTGCAATGCATTGTGCAAGAAATCTTGCCGTCGATCCCGATAAGCGTGTCCGTTTTTGCAGCGTGGCCAATAGGAATGATGGAGTTGGATCGTCTACCACGAAAACAAAGAGCTCATTGTGATATTTGTAGGTATTTGGCAACGTCTATGAGTCGGGAAGAAAACGTCGTCGAAACTGCTGCAATATTTTATTAGATTTTCCATGAATATCATCCTGTGTCCTCGACCGCTTACTTGAGGGTGAAAAGTCAGAGTCCATACTCCCCAATCTAAGTGGGCTCTCATATAGTCGAGGTCTCCCTTGTAATTGTCAAACACGTCCGTTATTGACCTCAGCCCGGTTCTGTTATCTCGGATGAATTCAAAGTTTGACCAATCATCTGTTGACCAAGAGATTCGGAATTCCAACACGTTAATTTCTTTGCCGTGGCGCAGCACATCATTTTCAAAGTAGTCACCGCTCCGGCATCTGTATGGTGTGTAGTCGTCTGCCATGAGGCTGCTATCGTATATGAAGCGATTCTCCTGAAGAAGTCTGGGAGTATCGGTTGTAAACTCCCAGATTGGTGATCTATACCCATACGGTCTTTGCCCGATGGCACGCTCAATTGCGGCATTCCCTTTTTGCAGAGCTGTATTCTCCTCATCTGCGTTAAGCTTGGAGATGTTCTCATGCAGGTAACCATGGTTCCCTACCTCATGTCCCTCTCTATGAATCTCCTTAACGTGATTTGAGAAGTATCCGCGACAAGGCCAGGGACGAAGAAAGTACTAGTTACGTTGTATTTGTGCAGTAGACCAAGAATTCTTGGCACACCAACGTTGGGTCCAAATTCACCCCGTGAAATAAATTGTGGTGTCCTGACACCGTACGACGAAATCCATACTGAGTAGGCGTCAAAATCGAAGGTAAAGCACACAGCAAATTTCTTTCCGCTAGGGAAAACACACTTCAAAAATATGACCGCAGCTGCTAAGCCCCGTCGTTATTTTAAATTTGCGCACGCTGTGAAGGTCGGATGACTTGCTTATAGTTAACAAGGTCAAAGAAATTTTCGACTGGCCGAACAATATATGGCCCAGAACTCTAATTCAGCTGCATAATTCAATGCTGGCAGCACCTATGCCTAACCTGAAAAAATATGAATTACCCTTTCCGCTCTCCGAATACAAAGACCGATTGCAGAGACTAAAGAGACGCAATGCACGTAGCGGATGTGGACGTTGCGCTCATTGAGGGTCTCCGCGACCTCTACTGGTTAACTGGAACGAGGATCATCGAAGAACAGGGCCCGGGCGATAATCAACTCATCATCTGGGATGGCGAGCCCATAATGGTGGTTCGACACCTCGAAGCGTTCGCGAGTAAGTGCTCGACTTGGATTAATGAATGGAAGGAGTACACGGATGAAGGGCCTATCAACCCATATGACCCAATAGCGAAGGTCGCTGGAAACTCTCAAAGATCATCGACTAGGAAGAAAACGGATAGGAGTCAACTTTAGACTGATGACGCTTGAGCACCATGACAGGCTAAAACAACTTCTGCCTGACGCCGAGATCCAAGACTTCCGCGCCGAGTAACAAGGTATCGTGAAATCTAGGCTTGAGCAGGAATGCCAGTTTAGGGCTGCGAAATTAACCAGGATGCTTTGATGGCGACGATAAATGAGATGCAGATCGGTTGGAGTCAACAGGAGATTGAAGACTGCATCGTCCGTTACCAGATAAAATCTCTCGGTAGCGAGTTTGAAAGGATGGGTGAGCCTGACATGCTCTGCAGAGTTGGGCAAGACAACTTGCAAATGCACCAGACCGTATGGGGAGGGGAGGCGAGGCAAGCCAAGATAACACACGGGGATATCGTCTACTTAGAGCCAGGAACGTACATCAAGAGATACGCCGGAACAATGGTGCGAATGATATTCTTCGGCAAACCCTCCTGCTGCCGTCAGGAGGTCGTGCGAGTCGAGTATAGAGGCTCTGAACCGTGCAATTGAAGCGACTGCGCCTGGGAGGACTGCGCATGAAGTGGACAAAGCTGGACGAGACTACTTTGTGAAAATGGGCCTTGACTGCCAAGGGAGAATGGGTTATTCATGCGGAATCGATTGGTCAGAAGCTAACACGATGTCCATCGAACCCAACAACCCTCTAGTCTTGAAGCCGTGGACACATTCTTCATTATGTATCCCTCAACTATCTGCCAGATTGGGGATACATAGGCGCTAGCGAACAGATTCTGGTTACGAGAGAAGGCACGAAGTCCTCGCTGATCGTGACCGAACGTGCCCCAGAATTCTCTTCACAAAATAAGACACACGTTATGAATTCTGGTCTCTGTTCTCGCGGAACGCATTTCTCATTTTCTTTTTCATGGATGTCTCGCATGCGGCGACTGGACCTCGTTCGATCTTCAGCTCCTTTAGCCTGCCCTCATTGAATCGATATTCACGTTTGCATGAATCGCACCGGAAGCAAAACTCATCAACATCGACCTTCAAGTAACCGCCTACTTCGGTTTACCTTAACCAAATGGCTTATGGCAATCCAGGCCATCTGTCGAATTAGATTCAATTTCCAAATACGCTGCAACTCAGCGCCACAAATACACTTGGTCGGCTGGAAAAGGTTCTTCAGTCTGAGAAGAAATTTCTGGGGCGAAAGAGTCAAACCAAAAGAGATTGAGCAGCAACAAGAGAGAACTCCCAGCACCACATTTGACACAGCATATAACTATTAGGAGCGTGCATGATTTTATTGACTATCGCAGTCCGGGAGATGATCGATGATAAACAAGAAGACCAAAAGGAAAGGTTCAACGAAGATTCCGAGAATTACTTATGCGACGCTAAAAGTGACACCTCAAGACGACAAGGCTTACGATGATGCAGTAGTCCGAGTAAGGACTAAGCTCGGCGGGCACTTCGCCATGCTCATCAACGGCAAGGAGCGATTCTCAGCTGAGGAGATGGCGCACGCTAGCCCTGTGGACACAAGAGCAATCGTCAGTTACTTTCCCAAGGGAACACGTGATGATGTGAAGTCGGCGATTGCGGCGGCTAGACAAGCATACCCAAATTGGGCTGCTATGCCATACAGTGATCGAATCGCAATCTTACGTAAAGCAGCTGAACTGATGATTGAAAGGCGTTACGAGCTGTCAGCCTGGATGGCCTTTGAGGTGGGCAAGAACCGCTCCGAATCCCTGGCGGAAGTTAACGAAGCTGCGGAGCTGATCCGTTACTACTGCGACCAGATGTTACGCAACAAGGGTTTCTTACGTCCACTTGAATCGCCCGGTCCAGGACAGAAGACTTACAGCGTCTTGCGTCCATATGGGGTATGGGCGGTAATAGGTCCTTGGAACTTTCCCTTTTCATTAGCCGCTGGGATGTCTGCTGGTGCACTCATTGCGGGTAACACTGTTGTGTTCAAACCTTCGAGCGACTCACCGGTACTTGGATTTGAGCTCTGTAGAGCATTTGTTGACGCTGGCCTTCCGCCTGGGGTATTCAACTTCGTGACTGGACCCGGGGAACAGTTGGGGCTGAATTGCGAGATAATCAGGAGATTGATGGACTTGTCTTCACTGGGTCGAAGGACGTAGGGTTGGAGATTTATCACCACTTTACACGAGGCTACCCTAAGCCGGTGATTACAGAAATGGGGGGAAAGAACCCAGTCATAGTTACTGCTTCAGCGGACCTCGACTCGGCCGCGGAAGGAGTCATGCGTGCAGCCTTTGGTTATGGAGGGCAGAGATGCGCAGCATGTTCTCTCGTTTATGTGGACCAGCATGTTAAAACCAACTTCGTCGAACTCCTGAAGAAGTACACTCTAGAATACGTGAAGATTGGCAATCCTACACACAAGGAAACCTTCTTGGGGCCAATAATCAACAAGGCTGCTGTGGAAACCTATTTGCAAGCAGTCGAAGAAGCGAGTCTGCGCTTCCGGGCGATTTTTAGCCGGAGGCAAAGTACTATCAACTGACGAGTGCAGAAACGGTTACTTCGTGGAACCAACAATTGTGGATGGCCTTCCTCCATCTCATCGATTAATCAAAGAAGAATTGTTTGTTCCATTTCTTGTAATCACAGGGGTGGAATCATTCGACGAAGCCCTGAGACTCGCGAACCAGAACGAATTCGGACTCTGTGCGGGAATCTATACAAGGAACGAAGATGAATTGCGCATTTTCTTCAACGAAATACAGGCTGGCGTTACATATTCGAATATACGTGCGGGTGCAACTACAGGTGCTTGGCCTGGGATCAACTCTTTCGGAGGATGGAAGGGCAGCGGTTCCACGGGCAAGAACTGGCGCAAGGGCCGTATTACCTGCAACAATTCATGCGTGAGCAGTCGCGGTGGATCGTAACCTCTATAAGAACAGTTCATGACATCGGATTTGAGGACGGTTCTCCAGACATGCTACCCTGTTTTCTAGTAACTACACTTATTGTTAATTGAGTTGCATTCACACAAGTTGTTTATCGGAAGACACGTTCATGGTTCGATTTGGTGCCGTCATTCCTCAGCATGGTCGTACTTATGAAGAAATCAAGCTTATTGCCTCAGAAAGCGGAGAAATTGGGGTTCGACTCCGTCTGGATCTATGATCACTTGTTTTGGTCAAGCGAACCCTTCCTCGAAGCGTGGACCACATTGTCTTCTCTCGCACGTGACGTCCCGAGAGTTCGTCTAGGAACATTGGTCACCTGCTACGCGTATTGACATCCGTCTATTATGGCCAAAATAGCGGCCAGTCTAGACAACATCTCGAAAGGTAGACTTGACCTGGGGTTGGGAGCAGGGAGTAGTCTGCCGGTTCACGAGCAAGAAATGACTTCTTTCGGCTTTACATTTCCTGAACGAAATGTGAGATTCGATCAGCTCCGCGAGTATATCGCCCTGATTAGAGAGATGTGGACGAGCGATGAAGCAACGTACAGAGGGCAATACTATAGCGTAAACAGGGCCATTTGCAATCCGAAACCTCTACAGAAACCCGGTCCTCCTATCGTTGTCGCTGGCACCGGGCAAAAGATACTACGAACCGTTGTCGATCTTGCCGATGGTCTGAACTATTGGGGGAGTACGGAAGAATATTCAAAAATTATTACGACTTTGAATCGGTTATGTGTTTCGGGCGGATGTGACCCTAGTACCATAGAAAAATCCTGGCACCTAACGGGTCTGATCGAAGAAGGTTCTGAAGCGGCTGTAAAGAAATTGGGATATCTCAAGAGGAACGCTAAGACGCTTTACGGCGAAAAATCCATCGAGTCGGCGTTCGGCGGTTCTCCGGATGATTGGACTCAGCTCTGCGCTAGAGGCGTTAGAATCGGAATTTCTTCCATCCAAGTTTGGTTTCTGGATGCGATCGAGCTCACTCCTCTTCGGATCTTTGCGGGGAAGTCGTGCCTGCTGTGAAGCAATACGCGCTCAGTCTAGGCCATTGAAGTGGGAGCTGCAAACTTAGGATCTGAAGTGAGTAAATGTTTGTAATATAAGACCCAAACCTTCATGCAATGGCGGAAGGGATGCAAGCCTCAAAATGTTTATGGCACGAGTAGATCGAACGATTCTCGTCACTACAAAATTCGTGATTCTCGATTCGTCTTCGACAGAATCTCCGGGCCATGGTCTGTAACTAGCACCATGTCTTCGATCCTAACTCCCACCTTATTGGGAATTGTCAAGCCTACTTCACACATCATCACCATATCCTCTTGGAAGACTTGGTCTGTCTTAGGGCTCATTTCCGGAGTCTCACGTACTTCAAGACCGATTCCATGGCTAATGTGAAACTGTTCGTATTTAGTTTCCTGGACGACTCTTTTTGCAGATTCATAGACACTGAACATTTTGTTTCCAGATCGGATTTCTCCGACAGCAGCATTGAACATGGCACCAAGAACGTCAAGTATATCCTCTTGTTCATCCGAAGTGTGTTCCAATTGTGCCTATCCGGGTCAGTACTCCACAGTAGCCAGATATTCTGGCTCCAAGATTTATCACTAATGTGTCTCCATGAACTAATCTTCTATGACTCGGTTGCGCGGCTTGCCAAGCCGTTCTTTCACCAGAGAAGACTTCAGGAGGAAATGGTAACTCATCTGCGCCGTGAACTCTTACAGCATTTACCCCTGCCATGGCTACCTCGACCTCCGTTTTTCCGTTTGCGGCTGTTTCAAATGCAGCTTCGATGCCAATTTCACTTAGAGTTTCGGCATTTTGTAGTATTTGAATTTCGGATTGGCTCTTAATCATCCGCTCTTGCTGTATTATGCTGGTATGTTCAAACGATGCTTTTGGGATGAATCTGCTCAAATCCGAATAGATTCTTTGGGGTAGCAAAAACAAATTTCTAGACCAATCCTTGGTTTTTCGCCTGTCACCATTTGAGAAACGGTTTCTCCGAAGTTTACTGCCACTTCAACATCGGCAATCCTACACTGCCGACTCGCTCGTTGCAGATCCAACGAAGTCTCTCACCCAAGAGTAGCTTAGAATTTCCACTCTTTGAAATGAAAAATGCCCATTCACCCATAGGATACGAGTAGTCGCACATGTATCTGACCGCCCCTGGTCCGTGAAAAACGTCAGGATTCCCGTACACGAACAATCCGTCTAAGTGCTCCTTCTCCATTCTCCGGGTCACCCTCACTTCTCTAGCCAAGAACTCTTCATTGGAGATGCTCGCCATTCCTGCGCTCGTACTTTTCGCACAACACAACTCATTCATCAGCGGGTGTCTTTTGCCGGTTAAGATCCCTGAACGATGACGTTGTGATAAACGATCCATGGTGGTGCGATTTACATCAATTGGCCTTAAGCGTTCTAGATCTAACTTTGAACCTCTCGACCGATGCACGATCAAGTTCTACGCCCAATCCCGGTTTATCAGGAGCCTCGAGCATCCCGTCCTTCGGAATCCGATAGCCACTAAACAATTGATCCTCAAGTCTAATGCCCTCCTCGGCGGAAAGAATTCCAACATCAGAACATTTGGATCGGAAGCGCCAAGATGAATGTTGATTTCTTGCGCATTATGAGGCGTGATTCGGAATCCCGAAGGCTGAGGCGAAGTTGGCAATCTTGATCCATTCGCTTATGCCGCCGCATATAGCAGCATCGGGCTGTATGATGTCGACGGCCTTGTTTTCAATTAGGTCTCGGAAGCCGTATCGTAAGTACTCAAGTTCGCCCGAAGCTATTGGGGTGTGCAGACTCGCAGCAACCTTGGCACTTCCTCTCAGATCCTCTGGCCAAACAGGTTCTTCTAACCAGAAAATATCAAATTTCTCAAATTCGCGTCCAGCGAGTATCGCGGAATTAGAGTCGTAGGCGTTATTTGCATCTACGATTAGGGTGCCATCTGGACCTAGTACTTCTCGTGCTGCCTTGACTCTTTCGATATCCTTTGACAGGCGTTCTCCTCCGACTTTGATTTTCACCGCTGTGAAACCCATATCTAAGTAGCTACTCACCTCCTGCGCGAGTCCCGCTACGTTCTTCGACTCCAAGTAATATCCTCCACTGGCATAACAAGGAACATACTTTCGATAGCCGCCGAGCATTTTCCAGATCGGTAAATTCAGGTATTTCCCAATCAAATCCCATATCGCGATGTCGACAGCTCCTAGTGCAACTATTGGTATTCCTTTTCTCTCCCGGTATACCTCTCGATACATGTTTGTCCAAATTCTCTCACGATTCATGGGATCCTCGCCGATTACCGATTTAGCGAGCTGGGATTCAACGACGTTGCTGACTCCTTCTGAGACACCAAACCCAACTACTGCAAGTCCATCCAGACTGCTATCGGTGTGCAATTCGACTATTGTGAAGTCGCGTTGTTTGACTTCTCTAGTGGCGAAACGAATGGGATGTTCATACGGCAAGGAGACGGCAGTTGTTCGTAGCTCTGTGACGATCATTGATTCTTCAGTCCTGTCGTCTCAGGATAAAACCAGGTATCTCCGCTGAGAATTCTTTCGAACATAGCGTATTTAGCCGAGCGGATGAGATGGCTAGCGGTGGCGCAAAGCGACCGGTTGCTGAGGGTACTAACCTTAGACCCAAAGCTTCCTCAGTCGAGTCATCTCTGTTGAAACCCTCTGCCACTTTGCATTCAATACGCAAGACACATCGGTATTGCGTGGTTGATCTCGTTTGTACCATGGGCTCATTCACATACAAAGGATTCTTTTCGCGTTCTCTATAGTCATATAATCAACTTGTTTGCCTGATACCCCTCCTAGTCTCAGCAGCGGTACGATGTGTTCAAGAATGTGTGAATAGCCGTGACCTCCATACTTCTTTAGGAACACCTTTTCGCAGAGATCAGTGGAGAGAGTGATCTGCTTTTCAAAGCCTTTCTCGCAAAGTGCCTTCACCAACTCAAGCCTTTCTGGATCCGTAGCGCTCCTAGCACCGGGGTACGAGAACAAGCCACCCCACACTTCCATTCCCCATGTATCAAGGCCCAAAGTGATGCCCCTATCAAGTAACTTCTCGGCATATTTGACGTAATCTGGCAGATAGCAAGACCAGTCTGCATGGCTTAAGTAGAACTTTGTTGGGTCTGCACCCTCTTTCTCTATCAGATCTACGTATTCTTCGCCTGCCGTTACTGCTTTCATCTTGGAGGTATCCCTCAACGAGGGATGAAAAGTAAATGCTACCTTAGTGATCCTCTGTGTGCGACACGCTGCTCTAAGCACCTTCTCCTCTTCGGGATGCCATGGAACGGGTTCACTACAACCGCACTCACCTATGACCCCTGCTTTCACTCCAGTAGTGCCTATGCCCTCTGTTATTTCTTTGATCATCACTTGGGCAAGTTGGTCCGAATCAGCCTTCCTAACAAAAGCTGGGTGGGTAATGTGGGTATAAAATCCCGTTCCAGCAATGATATTTAACCCGGTCAAAGCAGAGATGCGTCTTAGACCCAAAGGATCCCTTCCAATCCCAGGAAGGGACTGGTCGACAATCGTCCTGCCTCCCCACTTCTTGAATTCCATTAGTTCGTCTTCGATAAGCCGTTCGTCATTCAACATGACGTTATCTTTGCAAAAAATTTCGCCTCGCTTTATCTTGCCCAACAATTCCATGCTCACGGGTTCGTCGACATAGCGCATTGATGAAGCTTCAATTGGATGACTAAGATTAGCGAGCATGTGTTTCGACCAAATCGACATGTCGAGCAGGACATGTTCATGCAATGTCGTTACGCCAAACTGCTCAGGAGTGATTCGTCCCCAAACAGTCTCAGCAAAGGTCATGTGAGTATTCCACATTTCATAAATGGATTCGCATTCATGTGAATTCTTCTAATCCGTTGGCCGTTACTCATCAATGTCACTCCACATCGGCCCTGAGAGTGCCTAATCCGACAAATTCGTCAAGACCAGTGACCTTCTCGACGAGAAACAAAATGGCGAGAGTAAGCGCCATTAGTATGCCTGAGGCGGCCGCGAGAGTAAGGTCGAATTGTGCTCGCATATTGGAGAATAGAACGACTGGAAGCGTCGACATAAAAGGGTCTACGAGGAACACACTAACCGAAACGTCGTCCAAGGACGCTGCAAACGCAAAACTGCGGCCGCGATCACACCTGGCCTGATCAAGGGCAAGGTGATTTTGAAGAAGGTAGTTGCTTGATTTGCACCCAGGTTCCGCGCCGCTTCTTCAAGAGACCGATCAAAGCCAGTCAATGTCGCAGATATTGCCCTGACCGCATAAGGGAGGGTGATTACGATGTGGGCGATTAGTAGTCTAGCAAAGGTAATTCTGAATCCCATTAAGGAAAAGAGACCAAGTAAAGCATAGCCCAATACGATTCCGGGCGCTATCAATGGTGAGAGGAGGAGGGTGTTAAGAGTTTCTTTCCCCCGAAATTTGTATCGCGTCAGGCCATATGAGGCTAGCATGCCTATTACGACGGACAAAACGCAGCTCATGGTAGCTAGAACAAGACTTGTTTGCAAACCTGCGACAAACATTTGATTTGCCCAGAATCTTTGGTACCACTTGATAGAGAATCCAGTGGGCGGCCAGTTCCCCAGATAATTCCGAGAATCAAAAGAGATTATGATTGTGCTTACTATGGGAAACAACAGTATGATTTGAGTAGTAACGATGACTAAAGCGACGAGAACAGAGCCGAATTTGTCGAAACTGAGTTTGCTTACCAACTAGCCGAATCCCCTAATCCTACTCGAAAGAATTCTACTCAAACCATAGGCGACGAACACGGTTGTAGCGAGAAGGACGATTGACATTGCTGACCCCGCCGGAAAGTTGAAGGTTTCTGAGAAACTCGTGTAGATAACATTGGACATCATCAAAATAATGCCTCGTCCTAGGAAGGCGGGTATGATAAAGGCGCTTACGCCCAAGGAGTAGGACAATAGTGTCGCTGCAAGAATTCCGGGCATACTCAGGGGTAATGTGACCCGGATGAATGTTCGTAACTTTGTTGCCCCAAGGTTGAGAGCGGCCTCTTCCAAAGATGGATCAATGTTCTTAATTGGGCCAATTAATGCAAAAGCGACCATGCCAACGAGGAAATATACTAGGCCAAAAATAACAGCCCGGTCAGTCCCGAGCCATCTAACTGAACCTAAGCCTGCAAACGTAAAGATGGAGTTTATCAATCCATTATCGCCGAAAACTATCAACAACGCAAACACCTTGACCATGCTACTGGTAAAGAAGACGGTCACGAGGATCGCAAGAAGGAATTTCCTAATTCTAGAAGAGGTCGTTCGCGCGATCTTATAGGCCAGAGGGTATCCAAGCAGAAGAGCGATTGCTGTGGCAATACCCGATAGTTCTAGGGACCCTAGGATGATTCCAACATAGACATGCGTTGTCACAAAGTACTGGAGATAATTGTTGAAGGTAAACACATAGGGCTCACTCGTGATCGTTCCCGGAACGTAAGTCTGGAAACTCTGCTCAAAAAGTGTTGCCACGCCTCCAAGCATAAAGAAACCTATGATAATTACAGCAGGTAGCAATAGTAAGATATGGAGGGTCCGATTGCGGCGCGGCAACCCGAATCAGTCTCCATCGGCGGAAAGAATGACGCTGTTGCTCTCATCCCAAGCAACAAAAATCTCATCTCCCGAATGGCGAAGACCTGGCAATCCTTGGATCCTGTCTTCCACAATAAGCCGTTGTTCTCCAACTAGAATTCGATACGTGACATCGGACCCAGCATAAATTACGTCTTCGATTATGCCCTTAAACGAATTCTTGGCCGCGACAGGTCTGGTTGATATCTGAATTCGTTCTGGTCGGATCGAAACCTTGACGGCCATCCCTTCTCCACGATGGCTTGAGTGGCTTGAGACGATTATCAATCCATTATCGATAGACACTTCGGCAAAACCGTCATTAACGGATCTAATAGTTCCTGACAAGATATTTGCGTCTCCCAGGAACTGCGCCACAAATTCGTTGGCCGGTCGCTCATATACCTCTGTAGGCGACCCAATCTGCATGAGCTTTCCTTTATTGATTACAGCAAGCTTATCAGACATAGTTAGCGCTTCACCCTGATCATGTGTGACATAGATCATCGTTACTCCGGTACGTTTTTGAATTGACTTTAGTTCAAGCCTCATCGCCTGTCGTAGCTTGAGATCGAGATTACTCAAAGGCTCGTCCAAAAGAAGTACATCAGGTTCTATTACCAGCGCTCTGGCCAAAGCAATCCTTTGCTGCTGACCCCCACTTAGCTGCCTAGGATAACGCTCTTCCAGTTGTCGGAGCTGCACTAATTCAAGTACTTCCTTAACCTTGCGATGTATTTCCTGCTCCTGGGTTCTCCTCATACGGAGGCCGAAAGCGACGTTTTCGAAGACGTTCATGTGAGGAAATAGCGCATAGTTCTGAAAAAACATGGCCGTATTACGAAGATTCGGAGGTCTGTCATTGATCCGTTCCCCTTTGATGAAGATTGAGCCGGAAGTGGGTGAAACGAATCCTGCTACCATTCTAAGCGCTGTGGTTTTTCCACAGCCACTAGGACCTACCAGTGTTAAGAGTTCTCCTTTTTCGACCTCCAAATCAAGGCTATCTACGGCAAGCACCGAACCGTAACTCTTGCTCACGTCATCAAACTCAACGTGCCAAGGACCCAACCTGCGAAACACGGGCCCATTTGCTAATAATTAACTGTTAATCGCACTACGACTCTTGTTTAGCTTGTCTTTATCAATGGCAGAATATCAGTTTCGAACTTGGTTTCCCATGCATCTGTGACTGTGGAGATGTAAACATAATCTGGAATGTAACCAATGCTGTCGATTTCCGCAGAGGTCGAGTAGAACACGTCCAAACCCGATGGAACCGTTGCCTTCGTGCAAAGAGGCGGTTCTCCAACGCCAGCAGCATACTGCGAAATAACAGGTCCAGTTAGCCAGTAGTTGAGCCAATCGTACGCTTCGTCAACTCTAGGGCTGTCCTTCATTATGCACCAACCCTCGAGATTAGCGAACGACCTGACTACTTTATTCTTGTCTCTCTTTATGGGTATGTTCTGAGCTTTCACGGCGATCGCGTCAGAGAAACCTCCGACATCTGTGATCCAAGCGTCTCCGGACGTAAGTAGTTGAACCACTTCGGCTTCGGAGTTATAGACAGTACCAACGTTGCCCGACTGCGCTAGCTTTGTAAGAAAGTTCCAGCCAGGGTCGGGGTTCTTCTCATTCCCCCCAAACTGCAGCGCAGGAAGCCACACAATATCTCCAGAGCTAACAGTCATTGGATGTATAGCCACCTTGCCCTTCAACCGGGGATCCAAGAGTTTGTTGAAGTCGTCAAATGGTTGAAGATCCTTCGGGAATAGATCCTCTCGATATACATATCCACCCTCATTTGTAGTGTGACCAATTGCAACGACTTCTCCCGACTTAGGTCCAGTGAAATACGCAGACTGAGGGAAGTCATTATATCCAGAGATTTTGTCGGGAGTGAGTGGGGCTAGCCAACCTTCTTCATCCATTGCAGCCCAGACGGGATTCCAAGCATTTATGGAGTCTCTATTTATGACTGGAAGATCGGCTTTAATCCTATCAATGACGGTGGCCGATCCGCCTACATGGAGTTCAAACCTGACGGGGATTCCCGTCTGCTGAGTGAAGGCGTTGGCAAGTGGTTGTGTAGCTTCTATATACGGACTACCCCACGTGACTAATTCCAGGACTGGTTTTCCCTGGTTTGATTGGCTCGGTGTGAACATTTGACTAGCGTAGTAGCCTGCGCTTCCGGCTACAACCGCCGAGGCACCAGCTGCGATACCAACTTTGGCGACGGTACTCAGCGCTTCGCGCCGGGACATTCGCCTTTCAAAAATTCCTTGCGGATTATTCGAATTAGTCACTGATTACCAAAACCGTAACAAATACTGAGCGTAGTTTGGTATATAACACTATTCCTGTCAAATGGCCAAAGAAGTAGTTGCCCTATTGGACAAACATGATATTTGGTGCCGATATTTGGACAAACATTACATTGTTCGTACTCTTCCAAACCCATATATTTTCGGTTCTAGGAACTTGTTGTAGACCTTCTGGCAAACAATCAACTTCAAAGGTATAGGGTGTTGAATGGCAATTCTTTCTGAGGTTCTATACAAACCCGATCCACTCCCACTACTAATCGACGGAGAATGGGTGAAATCGGATTCCACTGAATATTTGCCGGTAGTGAATCCTGCAACCGGAAAAATCTTATCAAAAGTTCCTTTTGCATCTAAGGATGAGGTTGACCACGTGGCTGTCTGTCTGCAACGTGCATTCGAAAAATGGAAGGATGTCTCAGTTAGTGAAAGAGTACAGTACTTGTTCAGAATGAAAAATGTGTTTGAGGAACATTCTGAGGAGCTCGCACGTGTCAATACTCAGAACCATGGTAAGACAGTGATCGAGAGTCGGGGGGACATTAGGCGGGCAATAGAGAGCATTGAAGCCGCGATAGGGGCCGGTCTTATCCTCTCTAAAGGAGAACATCTCGATCAAATAGCGCCCGGAATCGATGAAGGTACCGTTAAGGAACCACTTGGCGTATTTGCTGTAATAAGCCCTTTCAACTTCCCAATAATGTTGCCTTTTTGGTTCGTGCCCTTCGCTATCGTACTTGGATGTACAGTGATCCTGAAACCCAGCGAGTTGACACCAATGCCTCTAGCCTTTGCGGTTGATCTCCTGCAGAAAGAAGTTGGATTACCACCAGGGGTACTTAATCTCGTCCACGGGAGCAGGGAGACGGTAGAGTCTCTGATCGTCCATCCCGTCGTGAAAGGCGTTACTTTTGTCGGTTCGACCGCGGTTGGCCGGCGGGTGTACAAACTAGCTGGCGAGCATGGAAAGCGAGCGATAGTTCAAGCAGGCGCAAAGAATTCGGTGGTCATAATGCCTGATGCCGATATTCCATCCACGATTGAGTCGTGTGTTTCATCATCCTTTGGGAACGCAGGTCAGAGATGCCTTGCGGGGGCAAATCTGATAGTAGCTAAAGAGATACATGGGAAATTGCTGGATAAGCTCACAATGCGAACCGAGACCATAAGAATGGGCTATGGCCTTGACGAGGCAACCGAAATGGGGCCTCTGGTCTCAGACAAGGCAAGAGACAAAGTTGTGCAATACATCGGCAAGGGAGCCTCAGAAGGAGCAGACTTGGTGCTAGACGGTAGAGAACGCATTGCGAGAGGTTATGAAAACGGCTACTTCCTCGGACCAACGATTTTCGACGGTGTCGAAGGGGATATGACAATTGCAAAAGAAGAAATTTTCGGCCCAGTTGCGAGCATTATGGAGGTTGCGGACCTTGATGAGGCTATCCATTTCATTAACCACGGTACAAACTACGGTAACGCTGCAAGCATATTCACTCGCAGCGGTGCGTACGCAAGAGAATTTCGACGAAGAGTTTTGGCTGGAAATATCGGCATAAATGTTGGGGTGGCTGCTCCCCTAGCCTATTTTCCCTTCGGAGGTATGCGTGATTCATTTTTTGGCGTTCTTCATGGCCAGATTGAGTCAGTTGATTTCTTCACAGATCGTAAGGTCATCATAAGCAGATGGGGAAGCACTAGGGGTAGCGGCTAGACTGGAAGATGGAGCTGACATAATACCAGTCAAACCTCGAAGAGGGTGTCCCGACCCTCACTAGGCGACACACGTACTGAACTTGGCGTCGGGAGAAAGGTTGGTTGCCTCGTGAGACAACAGATGCTGATGCGTGTTATTTCGTTGATGCTGCCGGTAACCGTTACCTCCGATTTTTCGTCTCAACTAATCTGCTCGAATCTTGGGCATAAGAACAATGTCGTAATTGAGGACATTTGTTAGCAGGCCAACCTACCTTGGGTAGCTCATCATTCGCTACAGAAATACGCTAAAGGAATCTCGACCCCGCTCTAGCGATACCGCCTGACGGCCTGGGGAAGTCATGTTTTTCCGAGTTCACCTGAATGTCTTCGAACCTAAGCCGTAACACGATTAAATTTTCAGGATTCTCATCTTTTTCAGCTACTCAATAATTCCTAGCGAACTGGTTTGGACAGAACGATCTGTTTGATGTCGGGTAGTTCTATTCGCGGATCCTCTTTGACAACTCTCGCTACCACCTGGGTGCTAGTCTGACTCGATGCCTGCCATATTAATAATAGAATCAAGCTTCTGCACATAGTCCTGCCTGTTCTTCGCTCTGATCAAGACAACAAAATCCATATCGCCGAGAACGAAGTACACTGATCCGACACCAGGTAGATGAGCTAATCTGCGGCCCACCTTCTTCGTGATATCCTGGTCCATATCTTGCCCTAACTAATACTATTGCGAGGTAGTCATATCCCAACCGAGAGGCATTGACCTTCGCATGATAACCTTCAAGGACACCACTGTCCTCAAGTTTCCTTACCCGATAGTGTACTGTTGACTTAGGAATCCCAAGCTTTTCGGCCAACTGATGAAGGGGCATCCTGCAATCGCGCTGCAACGCCCGGAGAAGTTTTCTATCAATGGCATCCAATTGCTCTTCGGAGGACATAACCTTCACAACTGTGTTATGTTAGCGTTTGCTTAACAAATTTCCTGTTTCTACTTACATACCCAAGCATTTCACTCGCATCATCAATGGACAACCTTAAGACAGCTTCGGAAAGAATGCTGGCAACTCTGGCTCACTGAAAGCTAGGAGCGATTAGACTAACGCGGACTAGTGAAGTTTGAAATCGAATCAAACGCGCATAAGACTCTCGACATCGAGTCCGTACTCTTTGCAGGCCTGCATCAGAGGTTGCCAAGCTTTCTCAGAGATCGGTATCCCGTCCCTTAATCTCCTTTCACGCTCATTACTCTCCGGCTCACCCCGGGATCAGAATCTCCTTGACACCTTCAGCCTTCGGGGAATTCTTAACCGATTTTACAAGCTTGTCGGCTTGATGCTTGAAATCCTCCAG
Organism: Candidatus Bathyarchaeota archaeon; assembly: GCA_963833125.1. Classification (GTDB taxonomy): domain Archaea; phylum Thermoproteota; class Bathyarchaeia; order 40CM-2-53-6; family 40CM-2-53-6; genus FEN-987. The sequence continues at coordinate 73,738 of CAWHWX010000032.1, forward strand.
CGGAACGAAATTGTCAATCTTCAGAGCCATCATGAAGACTCCATTAGTTAACCACCCTGACGTCATATCTTGGCTGCTGCCCGCTCCGTAAGGACGCCAGCCAGCATGTCAACAACCAAACCCAGACCATACCCCTTGTAACCTCCAAATGGCAGCAAGGCTCCTCCCAGCTTAATGCGCTCAGGAGGCAGCGGTGGTTCGTACAGATCTGCCGGGTTTGTGGATGAGGGCCATGGGAGTCGACGATCCACCCAGATGGCAATTGTTCTCCTCTGAAGAGAGCTGCCCGAACTTTACCCTCTGCTGCCGCACTTGTCGCATAGTCGACGACAACAGCCTTCTGGTGACCTGCGGGAATTGCGTAAGAGAGCGGGTTTGTGCCTAAAACCGGAGTTCTTCCCCCGTATGGTGCGACGTATGGTTCGCAGTTGGCCGTGATGAAACCAATCATCCCGCTAGCTGCTGCCATCTGGGCGTATTCTGCCAATCGCCCTATGTGATTGCAATTGAAAACACCAACCGCCCCAACTCCCGTTCTCCCAGCCTTATCGATTGCGACTTCCATCGCCTTTGAACAAGCCATTTGACCGAAGCCCCATTTTCCATCAACAAGCGCAGTGGAGGGACTATCAGCTCTAACCTCAATCTTTGCTCGTGGCTTGATAGTGCCGCTTCGAACACCTTGAAGGTAGATGATCAGGTTTGGAGTAACGCCGTGTGAATCCACTCCTGCCAAATTTGCGTTGACCAGAAACCTGGTGACCATTTCCGCCTCTTCGTCGGAAGCGCCCGCAGCTTTGAGAAGATTCTGGGAGATGAGGGTTAATTGTGTATTTGTAATGGTAGGCAAGAATAACTACCCTTTGACGTGTACGGAGGTGATAGCGGCTTAAAGCCTACTTCTCGAGGGACTTGAGGAATACAAATCTGAACAGGACTGTAGTCTGAGAAGATCCCGCCATATGAGTAAATACTTAGATGCGTTCCATGCGGTCCCGGGTCGATTTACTTTCAAAGATGGACCCTGAACATCTGAGAGGGTGGAGCGCAGAAATTTTCAGACCAATGACAGATAGTGTGGCACAATCAGAGTCATAGCACTCAACTAACTTGACGGATAATCTGGTAAATTACACTTAATCAACGCGTTCCCAATGAGACTCTGGCAACCGACAACTGAATTGAATTGATCCAGATGCGAGTCATAATAGTAGGTGCAGGCGTCACTGGACTGTTCACGGCTTACTATATGCTCAAGCACGGTCACTCAGTAACCCTCATCGATCGAAAGGACGGAAATTGCGTGTCGCTCTGGAACGCTGGCCTCATCACACCCTCGACGGCGCTCGCCCCGACGATGGGCATGTCAACGATTTTGTCTCAAATTCTTGGAGCAAGAGGTCCTATTCGAATTTCGCCGATTGAAATTATTACAAACTTAAGATGGTTTTCGATTGCCCTTAGGAAGGGTCTCACAGGACAAGAAGAGAGAATCTTACAACTCGGTCAAAGAAGTCTACAGATGTACTCTGAATTATTTGATGAAGAGTCCATTGAAGTCGATCTAAGAGAAGGCTTAGTTGATCTCTTCATGAGTCAGGCTGAGGCGAAAGCGACCGCAATGATAACCAACGGTCGATTTCTTGACCAAGAGGAGGCGAGTGAGATTGGATTTACAGACGTGGGGGGTGGTGTATTTCTCGATAGGGAATTTTCTTTGAATCCTGTGAAACTTCTGTACGAGTTGAGTCAAACAATAGCGAGACGGGGTGCTAGACTCGAAGTCGGGCAGCAGGTTCAAGTGAACTCCGAAGGCGACTCAATAGTGTCGGTCTCCGTCAATCAACAAAGAATTGTCGGCGACAAATACATCCTCACAGCGGGTCCCTGGAGCAGACAGATCTGCAAAACGCTAGGTTACGATCCGCCAATACTGCCGGCTAGGGGACTAGTGATTTTATTTGCAACAAATGGTGAGGAGATAGTAAGAAACCCAGTTTTCTTCGAAGACTACGGGATGGGGATCGCCCAGCATGATCCGAATACGCTGAGAGTCACAGGGTTCTTTGAACTCGTCGGTTTCGAAGATAGCTACAGCACATCCCGGAAAGCGTGGCTACTCGACACTCTTAAAAAACACTTGAGGAAATGCGTGACGCTGCGTTACCTTAGTGAAGGTGTGGGATACAGGCCGTGCACACCCGATCAATTACCAATTATCGGGGCAGTTCCGAAGTTCACAAACCTGTTCATGGCTTCCGGAAATTGCCGACTTGGTATGACTCTTGCTCCTGCCACCGCCGAAATTCTTTGTCACCTGCTTGAGGGCGGAACCATGCTCGATAGATGGGACGACTTCTCTCCGCTGAGGTTCTCGAATGCTATTTGATTGGAGTTATACAATAATGCGAAGGTAAGTCTCAATTAGCTGACGTCAGTACTCATTGAAGACTAGCTCATCCACCAATCCATTCTGCATTTGGTGAGCGTTTCGCAACCGCCCTCTGTCACCAGAACCATATCTTCCAGCCTAAAGGTCCCTTCCGGAACAGTGAAACTCGGTTCCACGCAGAGTATCATGTTCTTCTCCAAGCGTACATCGGACGTTTCGTCGAGGGCAGGATATTCGTGCATTTCCAGGCCGTTGCCGTGACCAGATGCCGTCCAGCCCCCATGTTTTTCGTATCCCGCTTCCTGGATCGCTTTCTTGCCTATACGGTGTAGCTCTGAGCATTTCATTCCGGGGCGAATTGCAGCGATAGTTTGTTTGAGATTTTCCGCCTCGAATTCGAGTAACTCACGCTGCGTTTTCGTTGGTTTACCGGCCACCTTCATCCGAGTGATGTCACCGCGATATCCCTGATAGGCCCCGCCCATGTCAAGGAGACACAGATCGCCCTCTTTCAATACCTTGTTTGTTGGTAGTGGCGCAACTAGCTGCGTTCTGCTCCCAGATCCGAATTCTGATACGAACGACAATTGGCCTCCGTTTAACAGAACGGTCGACTCTGCGGCCGACGAGTATCTCCCACTCCTTTTTCCAGTCTCTACCGCCTCCATCCCTGCTTTGAGAGCCATATCCGATATTCCTGCCGCGTTTCTCATCAGCGTGACTTCAGTCGGGCTTTTCTACCACTCTCATCTCGTCCACTATTTTCGTCGCTGCGAAACTTACATCGGGTAATTGCTTCTTTAGGGCAAGAAAGACCGGTGCCGGGAAATAATTCCATCCGGCTATTCCAACACTTCCGCGGCTCACTTTGGACTGAGTCAGAATATTGGCAACTCCCAGCGCAAGATCTGAGGACACCTTGACCTCCAAGGGGCATGTCTCCCGAGCCCTATACTCGTCCCATGCGGAATCGGTTAGCATCAAACTTGAGTCTTTTGTGATCACCACGATCGTTTGCTCTCTTTCTTTTCCAAAGAAGTTTGCAAAGTATAACACATTGCCTGGAAGATACTGGCGGTTAGATGAATAGGCTATCAGAGCTTCAAGGTTTGAAGTCTCAATTCTTTCCCTAGCGGTGTCAATTCGTCTTTCAAACTCATCATGTCCGATTTCCCCTGACATTAGTTCTGCCTCTGTCCGCGGAAAGCTTGAAATTCCTATTCAGGAGGAATGGTCTTGTAAAGTAGTTCCATGTCGACACCGTGGCTCATACGATAGTGTTTCACGGCGTAGTAAATTATGGAACCAGCAATGATCGCGATAATTCCGTACGAAATTCCGGTCGAGTCGGCATAGCTAACGAAAGCCTGTGTCGAAGTGATGCTGATCGTCGTCATCGTATATGCTACAAACAATCCCATACCTCCCACAAGGAACGCCAACCAGAGCACGGCCATCAAGACCACGGCGGGAACTCCAGCGACCTTTTTCAACCACCACCCTTTTGGCGCATTCTCGAATTGGTCTGGCCTTCTCCTCTTGAGAAGTAATACGTTAACAGCCGGAAAGAAGATGGAAGGCAGGAGCAGTATTACACCCCAATAGACAAGCGTCGACCGGACTCAATCCCAGAACTTGAGCAGCATAGAGCCCGTAAGTAAGAAGCACTATGAAGACAGTAGCTTTTACAGGAGTACTTCTCTTCTCATCTACTGAAGAAAACCAATTTGGCAACATCCTGTCCATCGAAAAGGCGAAGAGAAGATGCGTTACCATTGTGATCTCTGGAATAGTGTTCGCGAGGTTCAGGAAGCATAACGCTAAGATCCCAAGAATCATTGCTATCACCGCTATTCCGGGGTTTGCAAGTGCTAGGAGTATGGGAAGCATGGGAGGCAGACCCAAAGGTGTCTTCGCCGAACCGCTCAAGTAAAGAAAACTCCAAGCATTGACAAAGTTGTACCCAACTCCGTAGATGAATGGTACCCAGAGTAATCCAGCCAGCACCATCACGAGCACTATACCGGTAATTTCTGAGATTAGGAGATTTCTTGAGACGTTTCCCTTGATCTCTCCGGCTAGATAGGTCTTGTTCTGAAAGCCAGTATAGAAAAATAGTCCATTAAATATCAACCCGCCCCAACTCAACGCGGTATAGGAGGCCGGACTCCATCCCGCAGCGTTTGCATTGCTGATTACCTGAGTCTTCGTTACTCCAGCCACACTCATCAGATTTTGATCGATATTATTAGTTCCCGATGCCAAGAACAAGGCAAGCAAGAGAAAGGCTGCCGCCAGAGAGGCTAGGCCAAGAATTGTGTTGGTTTTGAGCCACGTGCGAGTAGGTCTCAGTCCTACCACGTAGAGAAGAAAGATCAAGACTGGTATGCCTGTTATGAATAGCCCGGGTATCGATAGAATCCAGTTTCCTACTGTTGAAAGAGTTCCTCCGTTTGGCATGAACGAACCTATTCCAAGCGAAACTCCAAACAGATACACTGCATAGTAGAAATTGAACTCGGTGAACGTTAGCCAGGCCAGCAGTGCGGTCCATCCTTCAATGAATCCCAAATAGGGAGTGAGTATTCTGCTCGTGAACACGTAATCGCCACCGCTGCGTGGCATGACACCCGAAAGGAACGCATACTGCGGAGCCAAACACAGGAACATCACTCCTGAAAGCAAGATTGCCCAAGAGTATACTGGGAGTGGCCCGAGAAGATCTACCGGATAGAGTACCAAATATATTATCGGAACCGCTACATATGAGCCGGCAACGCACGTGAAGGCATACATTGCCGCATTGAATGGGCCTATCTCCTTAACGAGTCCCGTGGCATCACGTGTAAATACCGGGTAAGTCCGTTTCGCCAAAAGCATCCGCCGTAAGAATGAATCTGTATATATTTAAAATATTATCATGTTAGGTATTTTCCGATGAGTGAAATTCAATGAACGGCCTGTAAGGCGATGTTCAACCTCAAGGATCGATTATCGTTGGCTAGTTGAAATACACTCATGTTAAGTAGGTTAGCAGGTCAGTAGCTTTCCAAATCCGCTAATCCGTTCATGTAGCCCAGCTTTTCGTAGGGCGTCCCAAATTGTGGCTTGATTGCTGGTTATTACTGGTTTTCCAAGGTCACGCTCCAGGATGTCGAGGATCTCGATTGTTCGGAAATTAGTACAACTTATGAAAACGCCATCATTCTCCGAACTGTCAACGCTCTTTGCAACTTGATATGCATCCTCTGGTCGCAATCTGCCGATATCCGAATCCTGTCCGATTCCAAGCCCCTTGATGTTGGTTACCGTGAACCCATGCTCATCGAAGAACTTCTTGACAATGTCGTTGATATCATCGGTGTAGGGTGTCGCAATTGCGACCCTCTTCATATCCAATATCTTGAGCGCATTCCGAATTGCTGTCGCTGTTGTCGTTGCCTTCGACCCAACAGCGGATTCCATCTTCTGAATCATCTGTTGATCGTATGCATCTCCTTTCATGAAACTCCCGATCGTACAGCAGAAGCATACAACATCGGGCTTCAACACAGCCAACATCTTGCAAGCTCCCTCGGCTTCATCAGAAAGCCCTGCCAAGCTGGCCTCGTCAACGGTACCCGGAAACCACATTCTCGTAAAGTGAATCGAGACCCCTTCCGGGAGCATTTCTGGAAACTCATGCTCAGGCGTCGTGTCAGGGGCCACAAGCAAAGCCCCAATCTTCGCTCTCCAACCCAACATAATGCTATGCCTACCGAGAATCCTCAGAACGAGGCTTAATGGTTTACCGTCCAAGGAAGGGTTGATACGCCCGGCGCCATGCTGCGATCGTATGTCCTCCGGGGGAGCTTCGGCATTTTCAGGCCGATGACAAATAGTGCGACACAATCCTAGTCATACCACTAACCTGATGACAGATAGTCTGGCAAATTTCCGCTAACGAAGCCATTTCGAATGACAATTACTTTGGCAATCGACAGCATTCGCAGTCCGATCTCTGTCGCCGAGATGTGATGACGATAGCAACCCAGCGAGAGCTTAAGAGGCCTTTGTT
>CAWHWX010000033.1:0-7578 GCA_963833125.1 Candidatus Bathyarchaeota archaeon
CCCGGGCATCTTACCAAACTCCTTCTTCGGTAACGAACATCCTCCTGAACCTCACTCAGATGCATCGTAACCCCAGTCCCAAGACCCTGCGCCCCTTCGGCAATCCGTCTGTATAATTCGGGAGTGCAACCCCCGAGCGACCGCGCGCCGTACCAGACCCTAATCCTATCATCAGCCTTGCCATTCCAACGTTTGAAATGGGTTTCAACTTCACGAAGACATGTTTCAGCGTCCTCGATCATCCCCTGGTGCATGATACTCTTCTCCGACCCATACCCGGGTAAACCCATCACGGTCTTGGAGAGAATCCCACGCATTCCAGCCCTGTCAACAGCCTCAGCGATTCCATCAAAACCGTAACGAGAGTGAAGCAGACTTTCGAGAAATGTAGTCGTTCCTGACTTGATCATCTCAAGCATGCAAAGCTTAGCGCTCACCCTTCCGTCCTGAGCGTCAAAATTACCTTGGAGAGGCCAAACGAACTTCTGAAGCCAATCAATCAGCGACGTGTCATCAGCGCTACCCCGAATGAGGGCCTGCGCCAAATGTACATGTGTATCAACCAAGCCCGGCAGCACAACTTTCCCTTTCGCATCAATCTCGAACTCCGCACGACGTTGCGGCTTAACATCACTTGCCTTCCCAACTTGTGAAATCAAGCCATTCTCGATTAAAACCGCACCATCTCTGAGCACTCGTCGATGCGAGTCCATCGTTACTACTACACCACCCGTTACGAGAATGGAAGTCAATTCTATCTAACCAGGCACGTGGCTCACTAGTAATTACGGCTTGTTGATAGGTGGCAGGAGTAATTCGTTATCTAAACTGAATTGGAGTTATTCGCGTACGAGTTCGTCAACGTCTCGGTACCATTTCCGTTTCTCTCCGATTTGGGATCTCATCTTCCATCCTCTTGACTTAGGCTCTTTATCGATTCGATCTCGTAAAGTAGTGATCTTTGCAATCACATCCGTCTTATCCTTTTCCGAGAGTTTCTCAAGGGTTTGTGTTGTTTTTCTGACGTTTTCTAGGTTGGTTGTGAATGTTTTCCAAAGTCCCCAGTCGCGGGCGGTAATATGCGCTAAATGTTCTGCGTTGATCATGTCATCGTCCGATCCGCTAATCGGATGTTCTCTGAAGAGCATTATCGTGTCTATAGCGTCTTTCTCATTTAGTTTGACTATCTGCATTTTCTCCAGGAGTAGCTCTGCGAGAGGAATCGTCGGGTAATCGACTTCAAGCCTATCTTTGAAGTCAATGTCATGGCAGAACTCTAGCTTGTCTATGAATACGTCGCAGTGTCTACCGGTGCCGCTGGTCTCGTAAAATACTAGTCTAGACCCAAAGAGGGCTCTTACTCGTGCGTCGTACTGGTACCCAAGCCCGGCAAAGAGTGTATTGATTCCTTTGGTTTCCTTCTTGTAGGAAGCGAAGTCTATGTCAGTAAATGTGCGTCCGAGCATTTCCTGCATGTAGGAAAATTTGGGGCAGTGTATGTGAAACGCAAGCGCCCCGAGCAACCTCAATAACACGTCTTCGGCCTTGGCTGCATCCATGATCCGGTTTACTTCTTCGAGAAAGTCGGAGTGTGCGTTGCCATACTTTGCCAAGGGTATCCTTCGGAGAGTCAATGGGCCCGCCTAAATGAAATTTGACCTCAACGCCCTGCAAGATGAATACGAGTAAATTGGAGTGCCTAAACCGAGTCGAATTTTCGCCTGATAACCAGTACTGAACATAAATACGAAGATGTTAAATTCACACAAACCGACGCTTAGGATGGTATTCTTATGACAAGTCAACCTGCCGCATTTTTGTAAGAAAAGCTTCGGGACTACGCAGAGACGTTTCCATGTTGGATGTAGTAAGCCTGAATATTGGTAACATGTCAGGCGGCGCAGCTCTCGGAATCATAGGTTTCACAACTGTACTGCTCTCATCGATGTCCGGAGTGAACTTGGTATACGGCTCCATACTGGCTTGGTGCCTATCAATCCCAGAGATCGTTGTCTATACGATGATGACGACAAGAGTCAGTCGGACGGGTGGAGATTACGTTTGGGTCTCACGTGTCTACGGCGGATTATTCGGAGGACCACTTTCCTTCATGGGCTACACGCTTGAGACGATGGCGTATATGGCACTGATCGCGCTTGCCCTGGTTTTCGCGATTGGTTCGGTTGGGGTTTCACTTGGATACTCGAACATGCTTCAATTTGCTTTGCCAGGTAATATTCCTGGAGCCAACTTGACGGGGCAATTCATGATTGCCGCACTAGTCTTTGCTGCGCTTATAGGCATCAACGTTCTCAAACCGAAAGCAGGATTCAAAGTCGTTGCGGTTACGATAATAATCGCGATAGCGGCAACTTTCGTCGGTATTTTTTCGCTCTTGGCCGCTGGAACGACTGGAGTGCAAAGTTACATGAGCTTCCTAAACTCGATTGGCTCCAATACGACCTATACTGCAGTTGCTAATTCGTACTCTGGCCCAACGTTCGACTTTAATGCGACCATATTCATGCTACCATTCTTCGCCATCTTCGTCTACCCCTGGTTGAACGCAGGACCCGCTGTAGCTTCCGAGATTAAGGGTAAAGGCGCTTTGCGATTCAACGTATTCCTATCGTCAGTAGTAACTCTCATAGTTGTAACCGCGGGATTCGGAGCGATGTACTATGCTGGCGGATTCAACTTCATCAATGGGGCACTAGGAAACGCGAACCTAGTATTCAATTGGGGCTTTAACTTCTGGACGCTCGCAATGGGTGTCTCAAGCACGCCTGTGGCCTGGTTCATCGGCTTAGGCTGGATCCTCTGGAACGTAGGCATTCTAGCATACGCAATAATCGTTCTATCGCGATACCTCTTTGCTCAATCATTCGACCGATTCCTGCCCGAGAAGATATCATACATTAGTCCGAAGTACGGTTCGCCAACTATCGCGTTATCTATCAATCTCATAGGCACGGTTGTCTTGATCGGATTAGCTTCATACTTCTACGGAACTCTAGTTTCACTCTACGGAGCAGTGATCGCAGCGATGATCTACTTCTTCTTCATAGGAATCGCCGCCGTACGCTATGCAATGAAGAATGAGAAAGGACAATCCAAAGCAATTCTCGCAATCTGCGGATTTCTGATGGCGATCGTATTTGGATACATCACCTACCAATTCCTCGCATATTCATCGATATGGGGAGGAAACCCAATTGCATACGGTTATGCCGCCGGCAGCTTCATCGCAGGACTCATAATCTATGTGTGGTCGAAATCGTACCACGCCAAACGTGGAATCGACATCACACTCGCATACAAGGAACTACCCCCACTATAGATCAGCAATCATTCAATAACCAACCCCGAATCTCGAAGTCTCCCAATTTTGGGAGACGACTAGTACTGTCACTAGAAGTTATGCTGCACCAGACTGTAAGACGGCCCCGGGTAAACCGTGGCATAGTTCACGCGAGATGGTAAAGGATATTTCATTCTACTTTATCCTGATGTGAGTTGGGAACTGAGAACCTTCTTGTCTCCGATGTTGACTATTGCTCCCCTGAGTACTCCTTCAGGGTATTCGCTGCCAGGGTTAATTACCAAAGTTTTTCCAATCCTGGTAGTTCCTCTGGATTCGTGGATGTGACCGCAAAGGTGCACAAGCGGCTGGTACTTTTCGACTTCGTGACGAATTGCCGTGCTGCCAGCTCCAATCATAACTGCCTGACCTTTGTTGATGACGGGCTTCGGTGGATAAACGGAAGCGTCCAGTTTCGGGACCGTGTCTAATCCGCAGTCTATCGGAGGTACGTGAATGTTGAACACACAGTTCTCTTTATCCGATACCGAAGAGACCATCTTCTCAGTTGCTGCTTCAAGTTCTTCCTCAGTATGATCTCGCGGACATTTCCAGGGGGTGGGGTTGCTCCATCCCAAATTCACCATTTCGTGAAGCTCATCAATCTTGATCACTTTATTGTCGGCATTCTTCACATGCGCGGTGTCCCGGACGGCATCGACAATCTCTTGGTAATCATCATTTCCACCCGTCAAATAACACGTCACGCCCAGCTGAGAGAGGAAGGGTTCAGCGCGGTCGACCCACTTTGTTAACGTGTCCTTCATCTGGGTCATGAAGACCTTGTCTACTTTCTCCTTGGACGCGTTTAGCTCATCCATCTCTGCCTTGCTACAAGGGTAAGGGTAGTAGCCGCTGTCAGTTATCTCCTGCTCCAAAGCTTTCGCTTCGTCTGGACTGTGTAATGTTTTCTCGCCAATATAGTCCGCTTTGAACGTCCCGTCCCCGTAATCAACGATCGGGACAAGCATCTTACCGGTCATGTCACCTCCCAGAACCAAGACATCAACTTTGTAGAATTTCGCGGCACTCAATATCTTTTCATAACACTTGCCAGAACCGTGGAGGTCTGTTGCAAAGAAAATCTTCGTGAACTTCTTATCAGGCATGTTTACACATCTTCAATGGTCGCGTTGTGAACGGGGCGGTACTATAATTTATCTCCCCGAATTCCAGTCTGGGAAGAGCGGTCTCATTCTCTTCAGCCGTCCCGTTGCGAGGTATGAATAAATCGAGGGCGAAATCATGAAGGTTCCTTAATTATGGAGACATTCGTGCTTTCGTATGAGAAACTATGTTTGAAATCGACGGCAGGACACGCTTACATGACGTGACCCGCACGCTCGTAAACACCGCAATGGGTCGCACCAAAGCTGACTTGGTGATACGGAACGGCTCTCTTGTAAGTACAAACTCCGGCGAAATCATTGAGAATCAAGGAATAGCGATCAAAAACGACAGGATAGCGCTTGTTGGAAATGTCGAAAACACCATTGGACCTGATACTCAAGTAATTGACGCGCACAGAAAATGGGTTGCTCCAGGATTCATTGACGGTCACGTTCACGTAGAGAGCGCTATGGTAGCGGGTACTGAATTTGCGAGAGCTGTGATACCTCACGGTACAACTACGGTTTTCATAGACCCTCACGAAATGGCAAACGTCCTTGGAATGGACGGTGTTCGGTTCTTCATAAACGAAGCCCGAGGTCTTCCCCTTAAGATGCTCATCACATTTCCCTCCTGCGTTCCTGCAGCTCCCGGTTTCGAAACGAGTGGCGCTTCGTTTGGACCGAAGGAGATTGAGGAGGCGATGAGTTGGAAGGAAGTCGTGGCCCTTGGCGAGATGATGAACTATCCCGGTGTTTTGGCAGCTGACACTAACATACACGCGGAAATTGCAGCGACATTGAAAACCGGGCGGGTAGTGGAAGGTCACGCGGTTGATTTGCTAGACAGAGACCTGGGGGCTTATGCCGCTGCTGGAATAACCTCGTGCCACGAATCAACTGAAGAAATTCAAGCAATCCAAAAGCTCAGAAATGGCATGTACGCAATGCTAAGAGAGGCCTCCGGTGCGACAAACGTAGCCAATACAATTAAGGCCGTGACAAGAAAGAAACTTGATTCTCGCCACGTCTGTTTAGTTACAGACGATCGAGAGCCAAGCGACCTAGTAAACGAGGGGCACATCGATCATGTCATTCGTAGAGCCATTCAAGAGGGAGTCGACCCGATCGAAGCAATCCAAATGGCCACCCTCAATGTCGCAGAACATTACGAATGTGCCAGAGAACTTGGAAACATAGCTCCATCCCGTTTCGCGGATGTTGTCATTCTCGACAAACTAGAAACGGTCTCCGTAAACACGGTCATCGCTGATGGCAAAGTCGTAAGTCACAATGGAAAGCTAACCACACACCTACCGACCCCGACCTACCCACAAACCGTGATGCAGTCAATGCATCTCAAGCGTCCACCAAGCCTAGAGGATCTGGCTGTGAAGACTAAGACCAAGAACGACTCGGTCAGGGTCAGGGCTATTGGTGTTATGCCGACGAATATTCTCACACGCAACCTGGAGTTAGAGGTTCCCGTGAAAGATGGAAAGGCTTTGGCAAACCCACGAGAAGATGTAGCGAAGATAGCTGTCTTTGAGCGACACAAAGGTTCAGGGAATGTGACGGTTGGATTCGTCAACGGGCTTGGGTTAAAGGAGGGAGTTGTTGCATCGACCGTAGGGCATGATTGCCACAACTTGGTAGTCGCTGGCATGGATGACGCCAGCATGATTTCGGCCGCAAATCTTCTAGCCCAAAGCGGCGGAGGCATGGTAGCGGTTAAGGATCAAAAACTGCTTTCACATCTTCCCCTGCCCATAGCAGGGCTCATGTCGGACAAGTCCGTCGAAACGGTCTCAAGACAGATGAAGGAACTCAAGGATGCATGGGTAAAATTGGGATCAAAGCTCCCGTCTCCCACGATCACGCTCGCGTTCACTACACTCTCAGTTATTCCGGAGCTAAGAATTACGGACAGGGGAGTCTTAGATACGGTCCACTTCAGATTCGTGAACCCAATCATTGAGTGAACTAAATGTTAGGAGAAATGTGAATCCGTACCCCGACCCTTCTTTCACGGATTTGTGCGCGAGCACGCAAATTCAGTTTTCAAGCTATCAGTGGACCTGAAGACGGTGGCTTACCCTCGAAGGCGTCAATCATAGCGTGGACGTTGTCGGCTAAGGGGTAGAGGATTGGGCAGGTGCATCCAGTAGAGTTGTACTCTTCAACCTTCTTGAGGCAATCTTCTGCGGTTCCGCAGGCCGTGATTAGTCGAACGAGTTCATCATCCACTAACTGCTTGGCCTTTTCTAACCCACCCGGTTTAGCGGGCCAACCTCCCAACGCAGACTTTACCTCTTCGATCAAGGATTCTTTCACACCGCTCGCTTTGGCGATGTGTGGTTGCTGCCCCAGATACTGTGCGACTAGCGGTCGCACGTCATCAATAGCTTTGTCAGCGTCCTCGTCTAGCGAACACACAATCAGTTGAGGTCTGTCAATGGCCTCGAACCGTCGATCTCCCTTCTTCGTGCCTGCTTTCAGGTGTTCTAAGGCTTGGCGATTGTAATTTGGAGAGACTAGGTAGTTGAGTAGTAGACCGTCGGCAATCTCGCCGGTTAGTTCAATCATGTCCCAACCAGTAGCACCAATGAAAATTGGAATCTTACGTGGAGTAGAAGGATCACCGTAGACAACGTCTAGTCGTATGTCCCGTACTTTCACGAACTCGCCTTCGAACGTGACGTTCTCCATCCGGAAGAGGCGTTGGAGAACGGTGACGTACTCTCGCATTGCTTTCAGCGGTTTCTTCCGTTCGATCCCAACCTTCGACGCCAGCGGATCCCACCAAGCACCGATTCCAAGCAAGCTACGGCCGTCAGAGAGTTCATCGAGAGTTAGAAAAGACACGGCGGTCAGCGCAACGTTCCGTGTCCAATTATTTATCACCCCAGTTCCCAATTTGATTTTGTTGGTTACGGCAGCCATAGCCGCCAGGGGTGTGAGGGCGTCACGTGCGAGACGGGATTCGGCATGCCAGATGGCTTCGAATCCTTTCTGTTCAGCATACTGAGCGAGCTTCATCTCTTCGCGAATAGTATGCTTGTCTTGAAGGTAGAGAGCTACTCGGTCCATAGCAGATGACTAAGGTTG
>CAWHWX010000034.1:0-107839 GCA_963833125.1 Candidatus Bathyarchaeota archaeon
AGGTGAAGTTATTGTTGCGCTTTCGTTCGCTGTCTTCCTAGGGCAGTTCATAATATCTCGGTATGCCCGCAGCGTAATTTCAAGGAAGAATGGGGTAATCTTCGCGGTCTTCTGGTTCATCTTGTTTCTCTGGTTAGGGTTAGGTTACTATGCGCTACCCGTCCTACAGCTACCATTCATAAACGCGATTTGGATTAAGACTATGGACGTCTACAGGATCTGGCTCTACTTAGCGTTGCCCATGAGTGCACTTGTGGCGCGGGGTTTATTGCGTTCTGTTTCGAAGCTTCTCAATCGTCGTCCATTATTCGTCATTATGTTCATCGCCTTAACAGTACTTCCGATCACGGTTAGCGTGGCCATGAAAATCAATTACGACTTGACCAACACAGTCAACGGTGTCCTTCCCTATTCAACCGCGAACGCCGAGATTCCTCCAGAGATAATCAACTACTTCCGCAATGATGCTTCGCAAGGCAGAATCCTAGGAATCAACGTACCCTTCTGGATCTACGTCCTGCCATCCTACGTCAACAAAACGATCATCGATGGTTGGTATCCACAAACCAAACTCATTACCCCCCTTGTGAACGTCAACGACTACCGCTTAGACGATCTAGAAACTGCACCAAACCAGACTGCCCGGTTCGATGAATGGAGAAGCCTCATTTCGCAATCACAACTCCTCGACGTTACATGGGTCATGATTGGTGACAACGGAACGTTGGCGGTGGGAACTCATGCACAACTTCAACTTCACGGAACAGCTGATCGTTCCATACGGTAGCGTCAACCTTGTAGTATACAAATCGGCTCTGGTCCCGTCTTTTATAGAGACGAACTCATCAACCCTCAACCTGACAAGCACTTACAAACCCGAATCCGGATGAAATTATGATGACATTCCAACCCAATCAGGAGGCAACAACCGTAATCGTGAAGGAAGCATATTTCCCCACCTGGGCTGGGACAGCGAATGGGTCGCCGCTCGTCGTAGGCAGAGACGACATAACTGGCTATATCCTCCTAACCCTACCGCCAGGCACTAGTCAAGTGACCTTGTACCAAAGAGCAATGGGCACCCAATGGGACATAATCTCCATTACAGCCCTCATTCTCTGCCTCGCCTTCACAATTGCCACCCTTATCCGCTGGTCGGAAGGATAATGATTAATCATCCATCTAGACCGAGTCCGGATGCTCTAGAGCAGTTCTTCGTAAGGGTAAGTATGCTGTTTGCCGCAGGTTTCATTTTCGCTGAAGGACTGCAAAATTGGATACGTGGAAGAGTGGAGACTCATCCGGAGGTAGTGCTGCTCATCATTGTCAGCTACGCGCTCGCATTCGTCCTCTTCCTGCTCGCCACGGTCAACATGAAAGGCATCACGAGGCTGAGGGATGCCACATTTGGATCGCTCATATTTGCGACGGTTGTTAGTTGGTACGTAGTAACGCAGATTGAGCATCCTGGAGCATATCAGACGGACGCTCTTGCATTCGTCCACTACTCCGCGATCCTGCTATCAAAAGGAATCAACCCATACCCACAAGACCTGCAATCCGCTCTCAGCATGTTCTCGGTAAGCCCCGAATTCATCACACTCACGCCCAATGGTAATCTCGTGAGTACGCTCAACTATCCTGCCCTTCAAGTGATTGCCTTCGTCCCAGCGGTTTGGGCAGGGTTAAGGGATGCGAGGCCCATAATTTACGTGTTCGAGATCGCAACCATCGTGATCATTTATCTTTGGTCTCCGAAGGAGATAAGGCCGTTAACATTAATCCCTCTTTTCGCAGGGTCTGATTTAGCAATAAATTTCTCAGCAGGCTCTATTGCGGATTTCATCTGGATTCTCCCATTAGTTCTGATGGTGGTATACATGGATCGACCGCTTGTGGCTGGAATTATGTTCGGACTTGCGAGCGCGGTAAAACAGACACCTTGGTTGCTAGCCCCCTTTCTTCTCATATGGTTCTTCAGGCGCGAGTCGAACCTCAAACTGCAAACTCGTTTGAAGAGGGTGGGCGTGTTCACCGGGGCAGCAGTTGCGGCGTTCCTCATTCCGAATCTATGGTTCATGTTCAACGATTTTGGCGCTTGGTATTCGGGGGTGGTCACGCCTGCATTCGGTAATCTAGTTGTGCTTAGTCAAGGCCTTTCTTTGATTACTCTTGCAAGCGGCGTGCCATTGCCGCCTGCCTTCTATCTAGTGGCAACTGTCGCTGTGGCGGTAACGCTGGTTGTGGAATACTACGTTTACTTTGAGCGTCTAGCGTTCGCTCTTTGGGCCTTTCCTGCAATAATCCTCTGGTTTTCTTACCGTGGCTTACAGAACTACTTCATCTTTTGGACACCGTTACTGGTGATGTCAGCCGTCATGCTATACAGGCGGAGCAACCTTGTCAGAAAAGCTTAGGCTCGCAGTAGGTGTAGCCGCCATTGCCTTCTGCATTCTCACCATTAGTTCTGCCTTCATAGTTTATTACGGCCAAGTTTTCCAGACTCCCCCGCTCCTCAACACGAACATGAAATTCTGGACAGTGGACCCAACCAAGAACATTCTAACCCCATACCTCTGGACAATCGACTTGATTCAAGGACCTACAGACAACGCCACCGTCCTCCAAACCCAAGTCGCGGATCGCTCAGCCGTCGCTTTGAGGGTTATTCGAACCAATACAAACAACTCTCAAGTCTGGACGACAGTCCATTTGCGCCAGGATGTGCAAGGGCAGGCATTGGAGGAAATCTTCAACTCAAAAATCACGCTTGACGTGTACCCTACCTTTGCATATTTGTATAACAACGACACAAACAATCCAGAAACCACGTTTGGTGTCGAAATAAATGACGGAACGAATCTGGTATGGTACGTCTTCGCCGACCAACCGAGTCAAGTATTCCAACTACCCCATCACAGAATCGTCTTAACACAAACGCCACTTAACACCTGGTCAACTCGAGAGATTGATATCGCAAGTCAATACGAGGTCGCGGGTTGGAAGATGCCCGAATCCATCTCATTCACCCTTATCCTTGGGACCACCTGGCTTCACCCAGGAAACTGGGTTGGCTATTTCACCGGTCTAACCGTGGACGTAGCCCCATTTCAAGCCCAAACTCTATCACAAACACAAACCCTAACCGTACTGTCCATCGACGCAATAGTCATCATACTCCTATGCATTGGCGTGGTGGCTAGCCACAAACGCAAGACATCAGGAAAGACACGAAGAAAGGTGAATTAGTAACGGACAGAAAGTCTGCTCGCGCAAAAGGCGCAAATGCCGTAAAGCCCGCCCTATCAATCCTAGAATTCGCCAAAGAGAACCTGTTCTCGATTCTATCAATAGGGTTCGGAGTGGCAGCCCTGGCCATGATTATCGGCGCAACACTTACGCCCACGGGGCAAATTCTCGGTCAAAGTTTGGTGCTAATCGAGGTAGAGGTTCTTCCCGGCTTCTTCATGAAGCCAATCACCTTCTTTCAATTCAGCATGTTCCTCTCCTTCGCTTTCGGACTTTACACACCCTTAACGCGACGAAGGATGCTCTCGGCTAGGCCAAGCGTACTTAGAACAATGTACATTGGAGCTTGGCTGGTCGCCATGGGAAGCGGTTTCGAGATAATCTATCAAATGGTCCTCTGGTCTGCAGCGTTGGCCGTACAAGGCTTAGCAAACCCAGATGTTATCGCAAACCCTTTCCCAGTTTCCGTCAACCCAACACCCATCAACGTAGTCTTCGCGTCGAAAGTAATCGTAGCAATATTCTTCATGTCCGCATTCCTCATCGACTATATCCACCGAATAGATCGTACTCAGCATGAGACTCGATTAATGGAGAGACTCGCAAGAAACAAGTAAGCTCCCCGCGCCACGATGATTACTGAACCCAAACAGGACGATCATCACTAATGCCGCCAATCGAGCATCGGATTAGAAAATTCTTCCTTAGCCTCTATCGTGAGTTTAAGACACGAGACGCATACCCACTCCTTTTCATAATATTTCCAATAATCTTCCTAATCGTAGCCGACCCTGCTTCTTTCACACTCGTATGGTTCGTAGGGCAACAAGTAGGACGGGCCGGAATCGCATTCATCTTCTTCCTAGTCGCCTGGGACTTTCATGATTCACGCAAACGGTTCAAAGCTACACGCGACAAACGCCGCTACGTAATCGTAGCAATCATCCTCATCGCGTTACTCGTCTACTATTACTTTCGAATTTTCAACGGGTTTTTCGTTCGCCCTCCAATCAACCCGGTTAACAATACGCCGATGGATACGGATTTCACAACCTACCTGCGCGTTTATGTAACGAGCCATCTTGGCGTTTCCCAGGACTCGCCACTAAGTTTCCTTTTAGCAATGGACTATCTCACATACGCACTCTACTCCATTCTGGCAACTGCGATACTGTACTCGTCAAGCTCAATCCTCCTCATGGCAACACCCGTCATCTACACCGTCGGGAGTGCAGTTCTGGATATGATGGACGCCTTCTTTCCCGAAAATTCCCTTGCATTCCTTCAGATCTGGGTATACCTAATCTGGAATGTCGTCGTTTTCTTACTTGGCTTAACCGGTTTCCAGACGAATACGAGTTCTGAACCCCTTAAGGGGCAACCCAAACTACCCAGCCTGTGGCTCCGAGGTAACCGCCTCTCAATCTATGGCTTGAAGGGCTACATGCCGCTCGTAATCTACTGGCCATCCTCAGGCGTGGTTAGCATGTTGGTTTACAGCCTCGTAATCCTCGTGCTCATGGTAAAGCTTGACGCGTCGAGAACCCGAAAGATCATCTACGCCGTAATCGGCGCGGCCGGAACATACTTCGTCAACGTAATCCGCATTACACTCATAGTCCTATACATCACGTACATCAGCCTAGATTTCGAAGCATTCCACGCATCCGTCGGCGAAGTCCTCTTCGTTATCTGGATATTCATCTACCTAATACTCGTCATACACTTCGAAAACACAAAAACGAAAAAACAACCCACAACTCGAACCGCAAAACCCAAGGCGACAGCACGCACTCGCTCAAACGTTTCCCGACGCACCTGTGGAAAAGAACCCGAAAGTTTCGAGTGCTGAAATATTTCCGAGTAACCGTAGGAAAGTTTCTAAAGACAGTTCCCGCTCACACGTGGGTTGAGTGCATCGCATGTCGGGTTACGGCTTGCGCGGTTTCGGATCCCTAATTCGACGGGACACCGGGTTTCGAATCATAATCCTTGTAGCCTCAACTTTATGGATCTACAGCGCCCTCAGCAAGGTCCCATTCCTTGTCCCGAGTCATTACAGTGATGTGGGTTGGCTTTGGATTCGAGACGTGTACACGGGGCACCATAATCTAGAGATTCCTTACATTCAGTATGAGCTTGAATATCCGCAGATGATTGGCCTTCTAATCTATCTAGGCCAGGCCATATCGACGTACTTTCCAGCCGTTATCGACTCCTACAATACTTTCGTTGTCGTCGAAGGCCTGCTCGAATATCCATTCATGATCGGAACGATCTACAATCTCTACATGCTCTGCAACAAACTAAACCTAAGCCAGAACCGAATCTACCTTTACATGATCACGACGTTAACCTTCATCATATACGGCTTTTACAATTGGGACTTTCTAGTCGCCTACTTCGTCACCCTCTCGATCTGGCTATACTTGGATCAACGCTTCAACTGGGCAGCAGTTACCCTAACCTTAGGCGTGCTCACGAAGTTCACACCTGGCATAATGCTATTCCCTATGCTCGCGGGGTTGCAGACATGGAGAATGCGAGTCAATTTCACCTTGACCGCAGCGATCGTCTGGCTCGCAGCTAACGTACCGTTCGCTGTTGCCAACTTCAATGTTTGGATAAAGCTCTTCATCGGATACAGCGGGCCTAACCATCAGCTTCAGAACACTTGGATATCGATGGTTATCTCCGCAGCAGGCCTCGGAGACATAATCTCGGGCGCTAGGGCAGGCCAGATACTGAGCCTCGGGCTATTCCTGTTCCTCACAATCTACGCGATATTCACCAAACACACGCCTCTGGAAAAGATATTGATGACCTGGTATGCTTGGTATGGCGCCGTATACCTTTTCGATCCTCAGATGATGATTCAACTCATCCCCATTGTGATATTAACCCCGAACTTCAACCTCCTACTCTACAGGTTCGCTGACGTCCTTAATGCATTCATAATCATGTTCTACTTCATTGGAAGCAGCCACCCCGAATTACCACGCTACTTGACCGACCAACTCACCCCGTTTGGTCTCACAAACTTGGAAGCCTCAATACGGCAACTAATCTTCCTCTCAGCCTACTTCGTGTGCTTCAACCCGAAACTGCAAACCGCTCTGAAGGGTATTGCGAAAAGGGCAGTATCTCCTCTTAATGTAGGAACTCCTAAACGAGGAACGAAAACTCGGCGAGATAAAACAAGCAGAGAGCCTAGCGAATCCAAATCTAGACGGCGTCTTAACGACGCTGAATAGCGTCATAGGCACCATCCGAGTGGTGGTCTTTCCTCAAGGATGAAACGAGTGACGGTAACGCCCCAAAAGTGAGGAAAAACCTCATAATCGGAAGGATTTGCACCTGGTTCACAGTGGAATCAAGAAATGGTCCCACGTTCGTCGAAATTGAACTTCGTTGCGTAAAGACTGCTTAACTGGACAGTTCAGGCCTGAATCGTCACTCAGGAATGTCTGGATGGTAGCTTGTTGAAGTCTTTAGTCTTCTTGGCTTTATTCGTTATGATTCTTCCATTGTGCCTCGCCTCCGTCCCTGTTCATGCGCAAGGGAGTAGTTTTCGGCTTGCAAACGCTCCAGTTTTGCAGGTATGGTTCGATGCGGCCCCTCAACTGACTACCGCCTATCCTCCTGCGTACTTGTTCAACGTGGCTGCGAAGACTTCTAATGGGCTTTGGATAACTAGCCTACACTGGGACTTTGGGGACGGTGCCACCCTGGATGTTCCATTTTCTGGTCAGAGCCAGGTCAGTGATCTTCGGGCACACCAATATGCGAGCAAAGCAAACTACTGCGTAACTGTTACCGCCTACGATAGCGGCGGCAACACGGCCGTGGCCAGTCAACCGCTAATGCCAAACTTTGATTTCACGCTGACGGCGACCCCAACAACGCAGACCGTCGCTCCTGGTGCATCGGCGTCCTACAATATTGCAGTTGGATCAGCGTTAGCGTGCAGCGGCCCAGTATCAGTTAACTTGGTCGTGTCCTCGCCCGCTCCACCGGGAGTCACTTGGAGTCTAAACCCTTCGTCGGGACAAACCGCGTTCACCTCAACGCTCCAAGTCCAGACCTCGACTTCCACGCCAAACGGAACCTACACGATCAGCGTGATTGGATCAAGCTCAAGCTTTGCGCACACGACCACGGTAACCCTCGTCGTACTTATCCCATCATTCACACTGTCTGTGAATCCAAGCTCCTTGTTCGTCCCCGCGCAACCAAATAGCCAACCGGGACAGACAAACACGACCACTGTAACTGTTCAATCGATTAATGGTTTTAACAGCGCGGTTGCGCTCACCGCCTCAGGCGTTCCAAATGGGATGTCGTTAGGTTTCTCATCAGTCTCTGTCACTCCTCCACCGAATGGGCAAGCTACTTCCCTACTCACAATCGTTACGCCCTGCAGCGTTACGCCAGGATCATACCCAATAACCGTTCAAGGAAACGGCGGCGGAATCACAAGGCAAACAACTCTCAATGTTACCGTTAGCGCGTGTACGGCGGAACTGAACCTTCTCCCATTCATTATCGCCAGCCTCGTAGGATCACTGATCCTTATCCCGCTAATCTTCATCTTCGCCCGGACCGGTGGGGCTGCCGTTGTACCTGCTGTAGGTCCAGCACTGTATCCAGCCCCTCCTCCAATGGTCCCTGAGATAGTTCCATGCCCGATTTGCGGAAACCCACTCTCTCCTGTTGATGGTAGATGGTATTGCTCTACCTGTCATAGGCGAATCTGGGTAACTCCATAAACTGGCAGGTAACGTCCAGGTAACGGTTGTTAAGAGATTCCTCTTGTTTTTGTACGGAATTAGGTAGGGTGGCTCCACCCCTCGAGGGGTGGTGCCAAACGGTGCCAAACGAAGATACCCCTCGCCCCATTTTACGCCCCGATCCCCCCAAACGAAGCAGTTTGCCGCAGCAACCAACAAGTTGACATTACCAATTAGCAAGATATCGCTCATGCGCCAGAATTCATCTACAAACAATTATGGTCGTAACTCCTTTCAACTGTAACCAATCCTTTCCCAACTTCCGCGTTAGGTTGGCTCTCATTAATTCCTGGTAAGTTTCAACAGGTCGAGTATCATTTTCAGTGACTGCTTACCCAGGCTAAGCTTTGACTTCCCGGCGACCCTATCCCTGAAAACAATTGGAACCTCAGTCATCTTGTACCCATCACGGTACGCTTTGATAACGAACTCCATGAAGAACGAATTCCCCTTCGACTCCGTCTCAACACTGTGAACTACCTCCCTTGTAACCGCCCGAAGCGCTGTCGTGAAGTCGTGCACTGGTACGCCTGAGAGTATGTGGATCAGAATGTTTCCGAGCCTGCTGGCCACACTCTTCTTCAATGTCTGAAAGGAGTTAACCTGATACTGTCCACCCTTGACATAACGCGAACCAACTACCAAATCGAACCCCTCCCTAATCTTAGCCACGAATCTAGGAATGTCGTACGGGCTATGGGAAAAGTCGGTATCCATTCCGACAATTATGTCGCCGGAAGCGAACCTATACCCATCAGCGTGGGCGGAACCAGGTCCCAGCTTTGTTGGCCGCCACAGCAAACGAACGTTTCCATAGCGTCTTCCCAACTCCTTCGCAACTTCGCCCGGTCCCATCCGGAGAATTGTCATCAACCACAATGATTTCGCCCCTGATTCCATTGCTTGATAGTATGGTTTCGATGACAGGGACGAGGTTTGAGAGATTTTCTCGTTCATTATACGTTGATAACACGACTGATACAAGTTCACCATGCGAAAGCGCCCGTGGCGGAGTGGATCGGCATAATGGTCATTAGGCCTAGTTTCTACCTTATCGATATAATTTCACGCCTGAACTTGCGAATTCAGAGCTACAGATGAAGGCATAGCCAGATTGAAGAAGGTTCTTGTAACGGGTGGGGCAGGGTTCATAGGCAGTCACCTAGTCGACACTCTTCTGGATCGCGGGGACGATGTGATCGTCCTGGATAATCTCAAGAGCGGAAAAATGGAAAACCTACGCCAAGCCGAACAGCGGGAAAGCTTCCACTTCGTTGAAGCGGACCTTAAGCACTTTCCAAACATCACAGAGGTCCTACACGGCGTCTCGATTGTCTACCATCTCGCGGCAAACCCCGAGGTACGAGTCGGAACAGTAGATCCCTCAGTCCATTTTGAGGAAAACCTCCTCGCAACCTTCAGGCTCCTTGAAGGGATGCGAGCCAGTCAAGAATCCAAAACGATTGTGTTCGGGTCAACATCAACTGTTTATGGCGAAGCTACGCAGCTTCCCACGCCAGAAAACTATGGGCCGCTGCTTCCAATATCTACCTACGGGGCCTCCAAGCTTGGTTGCGAATCCCTCATCTCCTCATACGCCTACACGCATGGAATGAGGGGTTTGATACTTCGTTTAGGAAACTGTGTTGGCTCCAGATCACGCCACGGGATCCTATGGGACTTCATCCAAAAGTTGAGAACCAATCCGAATGAGCTGGAAATCCTCGGCGACGGTACCCAAACAAAATCCTACGTTCACATAACCGATTGCCTAAAAGCAATCTTCCTATCGGGTGAGTCTTTTCTACGCTCAGATAAGAGAGTTGAAGTCTATAATCTCAGTTCACCCGACCAGGTCAGTGTGAAACGAATCGCGGAAATTGTCGTGGAAGCTCTTGGCCTGAGAGATGTGAAGATGAAAGTCACAGGTGGTGTTGATGGGGGTCGCGGCTGGTTTGGGGATGTGAAAGTGATGCAACTTTCAGTCACGAAATTGATGAAACTCGGCTGGCAGCCTAAATTCAACAGTGAAGGCGCAATCCAAGCCGCAGCCAGTGAACTAGTGACCGAGCATGCTTAAGGCGAGATCATTGTCTCGAAGCGACGCACAACAGCTTGTAGTAACCCTCCCAGTCTACAAGGACACAAAATTCCTCGGTGCAACAACCGTCAGACTAGAGGAGGCCACTCAAGCGATCAATCCAAATTTCACACTACTGATCGCAGAAGACGGCTCCAACTCATCTCCCACAGTTGACGAGTTGAAATGGAAATACCAGAACATCATCCATTTACAGAACGACCGTCGCCTAGGTCGCGGAAAGGCCTTACGTGAAGCCTGGGGAAAGGTGCCGGGTGAAACGTATGTTTACGTTGATGTGGATTTGGCTACCGACCTGGAGAAGTTCAACGCCTACCGAAATTTGATCGAGTTGGGTAAACAATTTGATCTGGTCACGGGCTCACGGTATATTCAGGGCTCAATCACAAATCGGCCCTGGCTTAGAAGAGCGAGCTCAATTGCATACAACGGACTGGTTCGTGTACTATTCAACACTGGTGTCCACGACCACCAGTGCGGTTTCAAGTCGTTTTCACGAAAGCTCGTAGAATACTTGAATATCCAAGCCAAGAGCGATTCTTGGTTCTGGGATACCGAAGTCATAGTCCTGGCCAGGAAGATGGGCTTCACCATCCAGGAAATTCCGATTCATTGGACGGAGAAAAAAGGTAGCCGAACCCCACTGAAGCGACTCTTGAAAGACATGTGGCTTCACGGAAGCGGCTTACTTACCCTCTTTTTCAGGATCCATTTCCCTGATTCGGGTCGCAGCTTATCTTGAAGTCACCTTAACCAATAACCAGAAGAAATAGGCTTCAGGTAGGTGTTCTTCAGTTGACCGCGGTCGCACACATCATCGAGAATGCATTGGTGAGGCTTGGCGATCTAGTCCCTCCCGCAGAACGGGTAGCCGTCTGCGCCTACGGGCCAGCCGTATTCGCGAAGCCCGGTGTGACTCGCGGCCAGGACTTGTTGGTCTTATGCGAAAGTTACTCGAACGGCTTGAGGGCGCATCTGAGAGTTTACGATGGTGAGGAATTCAGGTTTCTAATTGCCGACCGTGCGCTAGTAGAATCAGATATCGAAAGTGGTACCCTAGGTGACTACCTAACTGAGCAATTTCTCTATCCATATCGCCCCCTGCTCAACGACGAGTACTTGGAAAAAATCGGTGAGAAAGCTAAGATCCGAGTCGCGGAAGAGGAGGCGAAGGACCTCGTCATTGAATTTCGTGAAATGTGTCGGGGGCTGGTGGCATCTCCAGAGTTTTTCGGTCTCTCGCGAATGAGAAAACTTGCCCGAGTATCCATCCCAAGCATGACGGAGTATCTACGGCTTCTTGAGAAACCTGTCCGAGAACAAAACCGAGTAGCTCTTAGAAGCTCCTTCAAGTCGGCCATCGCCGCAACCAAAGGCGAGGTCCTGAAGGTTGAAGGCGATTATGTATCGCTGGAGGACGGTGCCGTAGATCGCTGGTTGAAGGATAGAGTCTCAGAACAGGTGGTTAACGTTTTGAGGCAGAGCCAGCGGGCGTTCTATTCATATCTTACAAAAGGACGTGCAATGTACCTGAGCCCCGACCTTCTTGCCCGCGAACTCTACAGCCCTCTGAAACTAACACTGGATACAGAATTGGGGCGGATGAAGCCCGAGGATCCGAAGAACTATCTTTACTTGAAAACATCCGCAGGTCTAGTTCCGCTGGGAGAGAAGGAGTCACTTGACGAAGTCATTGCGAATCTGAAACTCGGTGGCCCGATTACGATCACCCCTTTAGCTGGTGTACTCAATGAGGTATTCTTGGTAACCGCAGGCAAGGACCAGCTTGTTGTCAAGAAATTTACCGACTGGCACGGTTTCAAATGGTTCACATTAAACCTAGTTTCGTTAGGAAGTAAGCTCTTTGCGGTTTCTGGAAAGGCGCGGATGACAAATGAGTACGGAATGAATCGGTATCTCGCAAAACGGGGGCTGAAGGTCCCGAACATAGTTTACTTGAATATCAAGCAACGCATCCTAGTGGAGCGGTATCTTCCCGGCCCGTCCTTTGCTGATCTGGCGAAAGAGGCGGTAAACAGGTCGCAGCTGACCGAGTCTGAATCCAAGCTAGCTGAATCACTCGGAGAAACACTCGCTGACATCCATCGGTCGGGTGTCTCTGTCGGGGACACAAAACCAGAAAACTTTGTGATCAAAGACGGGAAGATATTCGTAGTGGATCTGGAACAAGCTGGCAAACGTAAGGATTACGCTTGGGACATCGCGGAATTAGTGTTCTACATTGGCCACTACCGAAACTCCCCTACGGTAACTGGGGGCCTCAAATCAACAATCGAAGCGATAGCGACCGGCTATAGTCATAAAGGCGATTCTGCTGAATTACGAAAAGCGGCCGCAGTAAGGTTCGCAAAGGTATTCTCCATTTGGACCTCTGCCCCCGTGATTTTGGAAATATCTAGAATACTGCGAGAAGCGCGATGACCTAAATGCGGAATCCGACCGAAAATGATGAGATTGGAAAGGGGAAGGGAATTCACGAGCACCGTAGACCTCGCGTAGTCGTGTTCGACCTTGACGGCACCTTAACACCCATCGACAGCCTCTGGCGCTTCCTCCACGACGCCCTTGGCACGTGGGAGCAGGCGAAGGCTGGAGCACAGAAGTATCGAAGAGGAGATATCACATACAAGACGTGGGCGGAGACGGATGCTCGCTACTGGGCTGGGGCTCCGTTAACTCAGGTGACCCGCATTCTCGACGGGATTCCTTATCGTGAGGGAGTTAGAGAGGTTTTCAGTGAGTTGAGGAAGCGGGAAGTAAGAACAGTTATCCTAAGCGCGGGCTTATCCCTATTGGCTGAGAAAGCGGCTAAGGAACTTGGAGCCGACCTAGCAATCGCTAACGAACTTCGAACTGATAACGGGCGTTTGACGGGGGAGGTAATTGTGAAAGTGGCGGTTAACGGTAAGGAAGAGATAATTGAGCGCCTCGCCTCCCAATTCAATGTTCCATTGCGAGATGTTGCCCTCGTGGGAGATCGGGGTTTCGATATATCAAACGAAGAATGCTTGAGAATAGCCTACAAACCCAAGGATGATGTTGCAAGGCGCGAAGCTGATTTTGTAGTAGAGGACGAGGATATGAGGGCTATACTCCAATACCTTATCTGAAGCGGTACCCAGCAATCCTGTTTGCGATTCATAACTGAGGATTCAGCTTTTGCCTACCGCTGAGGAGTCGATGGTTTGTCGCGGAGTCAACGGCTCGATCAGCTTATCCAGGGAGAAGATGGTGGTTCGTAGTGAAGGGTTCGGCTCGGTTCAATTTCGCGAGTTGCCTCTCAGCAAGATCACAGCGGTTGTGGTGGAACGCAAGGGCGTGATTCCGTTTGCAATCTTAACAATACTTGCGGTTTCGGTTACCGCTTTGGCTTGGTACAATGCCCTGTGGTTTTTGATCAATCTTACACAGCAAGAGATTCTAATAGTCGCTTCAGCCGGGCTGTTTGCTACGGTTGTGTGTGCGATTCCAACAGTGTTCCGCATCCTCTTCGTTAACGTGTTAGTGCGCTCCGAAGGAGAGCCAAACGCGCTAATCATTAGATTTGTACTCGTACGTCGAGCAAAGCGTTTGGCGAGGCGGTTTCGCGAATTTTCGTCAACGAGCTGAAATGAATAATGAAAATTACAGAGGGGTCATTGGTTCTTCTCTACTGGGATCTAAGGCGGCAATGGTTGCTCAGAGTCGAGAAAGGCAAACAGTTTCACACCCACAAGGGGTTCATCAAGGTAGACGAGCTCATTGGCTCGGACTTTGGAACCTCAGTGAAGAGCTCATTAGGCGAGGTTTTTTGGGTTCTCAAGCCGACTACCCACGATTTCATCATGCACACCGTTCGACAGACTCAGATAATGTACCCGAAAGATATCGGCATTATTCTGTTGAAACTCTCCCTAACGTCAGGTATGAAAGTTCTCGAGGTTGGGACGGGAAGTGGCGCAATGACGGTCGCCGCTGCGACTGCTGTAAGGCCGGGAGGTCATGTGCACACGTATGAGGCCCGGAATGAATTCGCGGATATCGCTGAACGCAACTTGAAGCGGGCCTCCGTCTCCGACTATGTGACAATTCATAGGGTCGACGCGAGTGGGGGTGTGGAAGGAACTGATTTTGAAGCGGCGATAATTGACGTCGGGGATCCTTGGCCCCTGATCCCTCATATTCACAATGCCCTGTCGGGGGGCGCTCCGGTTGTTTCCATTCAGCCCGACTTTTAACCAAGTCGAGAAGACCACAGAGACGTTTGCGAGAGTTGGATTCGTCAACGTACACACCTTAGAATGTTTCATTCGAGAAATCAGGGCTGACACCGGAAAGACCAGGCCGGCAACAATCATGGTCGGCCATACGGGTTACATGACATTCGCGCAGAAGATAATTCGCCCAAGCCCAGTCCAATTAGCTAGTGCGACACCCATTCCCGATTCTGATCCAGACTCATTTGTCTGACTCTATTAGTTCCAGCCAGTTTCCGTCTGGATCTTTAATGAATGCGATTTTCGATGTGGAGCCCTGGAGTGAGAATGACTCCATGGCGATTGTTACTCCGTGACCTCTCAAGTCGTTGATGGTTGAATCTATGTTGTTAACTCTGAATGCTATGTGGTCGAAATTGTCGCCTTCCTTCAACTCTTTCTTGTCCCGCCAATAAGTCAACTCGATCGCCCCACCGTCATTATCCTGCAAGAAGGCGATCTCAGCGTTGTTCTGTTTGACTTCGCGACGGCTAACAAATTTCAAGCCGATCTCTTTCGTGTAGAACTCTATCGAGTGGTCCATATTGGAGACGTTCAGGCAAGTGTGAAGAATCCTCACAGGTCGACACCCTAGGTCAGATGAGTTGGAGGAAAAAGAAAAAGTTGACGGGGGCTTGACGAAAGCCCTCGTGATTTTGTCTTCTGTTGGGACTTGTTTAGACTAGGCCTTGGTCCAACATTGAGTTAGCTACTTTTATGAATCCTGCAATGTTGGCGCCGTTAACGAGGTTGCCAGGTGTACCGTACTCGTTGGCGGTTTCGAAGCAAGCTTTGTGAATCTTCACCATGATGTCGTGTAGCCTGCTGTCGACTTCTTCGCACGTCCAACTTAGTCTTAGACTGTTCTGTGACATCTCGAGACCAGATGTTGCGACTCCGCCTGCGTTGGCTGCTTTCGCTGGGCCGTAGAGTATCTTGTGGTCTAGGAATGCTTTTGTCGCGTCGAGTGTGGATGGCATGTTGGCGCCTTCAGAGACAACGTAAACCCCGTTCTTCAGCAGGTTGGCTGCATCCTTGGCATTGATTTCGTTTTGAGTAGCGCTTGGAAATGCGCATTGAGCCTTTATGTCCCAAATCGGGTTGTGATCCAGCTTTGGATCGACCGGTGTGAATTTTGTGCTCTTGAATTTATCCGCAAATTCCTTGATTCTTCCGCGTTTGACATTCTTGAGGTTCATAACAAACGCGAGCTTCTCAGTATCGATTCCGGCACTATCGTAGATGAAGCCGCTTGAGTCGGAAAGTGTAACGGCTTTCGCTCCTAATTGGGTCAGTTTCTCGACAGTGTATTGGGCTACGTTACCACTACCGGAGACTAGGGCTAGCTTTCCCTTCAGGTTCTCGTTGCGGGTCTTGAGCATTTCTTCAGCGAAGTAGACTGCTCCATAGCCTGTGGCTTCTGGGCGAATCAACGAGCCTCCCCAGTTCAAACCTTTCCCAGTCAATACGCCGGTAAACTCATCCTTCAGTCTCTTGTACTGTCCAAACAAGTAGCCGATTTCGCGACCGCCGACTCCAATATCGCCGGCTGGTACGTCCGTGTTCGGCCCAATGTGCCTGAAGAGTTCGCTCATGAAGCTTTGACAGAAACGCATTACCTCATCGTCACTCTTCCCCTTCGGGTCGAAGTCGGATCCTCCTTTGCCTCCTCCCATCGGAAGAGTGGTCAGAGAGTTCTTGAGGACTTGCTCGAAAGCAAGGAACTTGAGTATCCCGAGGTTGACTGTGGGATGGAATCTGAGGCCGCCCTTGTATGGTCCGATGGCACTATTCATCTCAATTCGGAAGCCGCGATTTACGCAATAGTTGCTTTTGTCATCTTGCCATGGTACTCGGAACATTAGGACGCGTTCCGGTTCAATTATTCGCTCTAGGATCTTAGCTTTCTTGTACTCTGGGTGACGTTCGAGGACGATGCTGACTGACTCGGCCACCTCCTGAACTGCTTGATGAAATTCAGGTTCGGCGGGGTTCTTTGCTTTAACTTCACTCAATATTTTTGAGATATAATCATTCATCCATCTTCACCTTTCATTTCCAATGAATAGGCGGCAAACATCCATTATGTATAAAGTCTATGGGAAGCTTTTATTTCACGAAATAAGAACAGAGTGAAGACATAGGTGGAAATCGCTGTCAGAAATTTCGGTCCGGAAGGAACGTGGGCCTCTTAATGTCGTACTGATCTTGGTCGCCGTTGCATTGACCGTTTTGCCAAGCTATATCGCGTATTACCTAATGAGGCACGCGAACCTGAGCATTTCAATTGTTGCTATCGTCGCCATCGGAATGTTCATAGTCGGAGCATTTCTGATCGTAAACCTGCTCAAAGAGTAACGATTCGGTTCTTTCACAGCCCGAGCAGTATGTACGTGTACGCAGTGAGAACCAAGGCGACAACAAACAATATCGCCCAATAAGACCGGTTCCACGCGTATACTTTTCTCCCATCGAAGATTGCGAACGGAATCAGGTTGAACAATGCAAGGAACGCATTGATCGCAGCGCCGTAAAGCACCGCCGAACCAATCTCCGTGTGACCCAGAACCGGCACAGTGACAAGAAGGCTTAACGTGATTACGATATTGACGATGGGTCCAGCAATCGCTGTCCAGCCCATTCGAACCTTGTCCGCAAACCCAGAGATCACAACCGCACCGGGAGCGATGAATTTCAGGGGGGAGACGATTGAGATAGCGGTTAATATTACGCCCATAGTGTTAACGCGGAACTCAGCCCAAAGGCCATACCGTTGCGCCACATATTTGTGAGCAAGCTCATGCAAAATGAAACCCATTGCAAATAACACCGTCGCCACGATCAATGAAAGCAGCGAGAAGGAATTGCCGATCAGGAATGAAACGCCCGCGGCCGTGACCAACACCGTGCCCAGAAGTAAGTGGCGTATCTCCGTGTCGCTGAATTTCAGGCTGCGGGTTCGAGCAGGCAATAGCATACTACGGGCCCCCGTTCCGACTTGATAAGGTCCTGCCATAATCCTAGCGGATTTGAGTGCTTTGACACGCCAGTTTTCAGAGCAGTCGTGATTCTCAGGGAGCCTATGATCTGGGCAGTAGTAGTTTCCGCAGTAATTGCATTTGAACGGAAGATCGACTTCCGACCCGCACGTAGCGCATTTCACAAGGTGATACTCCCTGGCGGCGGGAATATGTCCTTACTCCTTACTTTTAATGTTGGCACCCCATTTGGTAATCGTTGTGGTAAATGTTGCCAAAATGCGCAACATGCGGTAGGGAATTCCCCAAACTCGAAAAATGCCAGTACTGCAACAACCTGTACTGCCAAGAAGACTATCCAACCCACATGGCTCTGGAACTACGCCACGCAGGCATCGCAGAAGACGAAGGAAAGCTGTGGAGGAAACGAAGGGACTCACCGGAGTGACCGCGGTACAGGATCGACCATGCATATGCAAGGGATAGTTTATTAGCGAATTCAAAATCGTCTACAATACGAATCCAATGTCCAAGTACCTCAAACAAGCCGAGAAAGTCAGCGTCCCTCGTCACCGACACTGCATCGTATGCTCCACCCCCATCTCCTTAGAAAAGGAATTCTGCAGCTCAACCTGTGAAGACGAATTCAAGAAGGTGGAAAGAAAACGAAAGTACCAGCTACTAATCCCAATGCTGATAATGTTCCCTGTACTATTCCTAATCCTGTTCCTGATGCGACGGTAAAGCAACTAACCATCGCAGAAAAACCTGTTTTTGGTTAGTCACGCTGGACTTCCTCAACTTCGTTATACCATTTAGTTGAGGTTCCAACTCTAGCGCGCAACTTCCACCTTAACGTCTTCGGCTGTTTCTCAGCCATGTCCCGAAGCTGATCGATTCTCCCTGAGACAGCCTGCTTATCCTGCTTGCTGAGGTCGTACTTGCCCAGAAACTCCTTCAATTTGATGAGGTTCTCTGATACCGTGTAGTAGAACCCCCATTCATTCCCCAAAATCTCAGCGATGTATCCACCATTGACTTGCTCCTGATCTCCGTCCCCGATGTCGTGTTCGCTGAGAAGGATTATCGCGTCTTGGATGTCTTTTTCATTCGTCTGGACGATCTGAAGTTTCTGCAGCAGAAGCTCCGCGAGCGGTACAGTGGGTGAATCGATCTCAAGTCTGCCTTTGAATTCGATCACGTGTGACATTTGCAGTTTGTCAAGAAATACGTCGATTGCTTTGTTTCCTTCCTTGTCATTGAAGATTTGCCTATACATCCCCGTCGCACCGGTGAGCATCATCGAAACATACGGCTCATACCCTAGGTCAATGAACAATTTCTTCGTGGAAGGCCGATATTTGCTATAGGTAACGAAATCCATGTCATGTTTCGGCTCGCGTTTGAGTCGTTCGTACAGGTCTTTGTGGTTGGGGCAGTGCATCCGGATGGCTGCTCCACCCATAATTCTCAACGGGATCTTTCGTTTCTCCGCTTCTGATGTTATTCGTCGAATCTCTTTCTCGAATTCTGGAAATGTCGCGAATCCGCCCAAGTAATAATCAACACTTAATGTTTCGCATTTGTTCTTTGTCGATCCGTCGACTGCACTCTATGTTTCCACAACTCGCAATGAAGAATGTGCCTAACTTCTATTAAGAATGTGCGATGCTGCACAATGAAAAGTGGGTAGGGCACTTCGAATCTTCGTTCCTGACTTCACAGGTAGGACTATTGTTAACACCCGACTGTAAATCAATTCATACTCCTCGTTTTCGATTAACGACTTGTGGATGGTTTTCGGGACGATTGTTTCTTGAGTGCGACACATTTTCGAAGCAAGTTGCGTAGGGAAATCGTTCCAACCTTAATTTGACAGGTAGCATGACATCTACTTGCTTATCGCATTCTGAGGTCGCAATCAAGTGTCTGTAGAGAAGCAGAAAGCCCTCGCGCTATCCCTGACGGGGTCGGTGTTTGGGGGCAACAGATTCGCAAACTACTACTGGCTTGGACCACTAGCCTTGGGTTTTGCTGTGTGGGAAGCCGTTACGAGGTTGGGCGTAGTCCCCAGTAACAATCTACCGACATTTTCGAGCGTACTACTCGTCTTCTTCTCATCGATTCAGAACGTAACGTTCCTGCTTCGAATAGCGCACAGCTTTCTGAACCTAGTCTGCGGGCTCTTGCTCGCATTCTCGGTCGCCCTTCCACTCGCATTCGTGGCCGGCAGCAAGAACAAGTTTGACCTAACCCTCACGCCGCTTATCATGCTATTCGGTGCACTTCCAGACCTCTCCTTCCTCCCCCTGCTTGTTCTGTGGTTTGGTCCTGGAAACGCTGCAGCCGTGATAATGGCCTCAGTAGCTGGCTTCTTTCCGATCTACTTCACAGTACGCCAAGGAACCAAAAACATCCCTCGCGAACTATTCGATGTCACTTCTATCTTCAAGTCGGACCGACTCTCGACTTTTACAAAAATGGTCTTACCGGCTATCTCACCACACATGTTCAGTGGGATGAGGCTGGCGTACGATTTCGCATGGGAAATCATAATTGCTATTGAGATCGCGACTCGTGTGGCGGGAATTGGGAATTTCATAGACGGAAATGTTATGGCAGGTTCGTTGCAGAGCGGATTCGCCGCAATATTGGCAATCGCTCTTGTGGCGATAGTGGTTGATCGATTGTTTTTCGGCTCGTTGGAATCTTGGGCGAAGAAGTGGGCTTGATGGATAATCACGTTGAATTAGATAATGTGAGCAAGTTCTACGACGTTGAGCGGAAGCTTCACGTGCTGCATGAAGTGAGTTTCGGTATAGGTCTAGGAGAGTTCGTTTCAATTGTCGGCCCGAGTGGATGCGGGAAGTCAACTCTGCTGAAGATCATTGCGGGGTTAGACAGACCGACGTCGGGCGAAGTTCGCTTCAAAGGTGGACCCGTTCAAGGCCCTCACGGCAAGATCAGCATGGTCTTCCAGGCATTCGGGTTGTTCCCCTGGAGAAACGTCTTGGAGAACGTAGAGTACGGGTTAGAAATGCAGAAGGTTCCGAAGAAGGAACGGCGAGAGTTGTCGGAGCAATATTTGGAGATGGTTGGGCTCGGGGGATATGAGCACATGTATCCTAAACAGCTATCCGGCGGAATGAGACAACGCGTCGGAATAGCACGGGCACTCGCAGTCGAACCAGAAGTTGTGTTAATGGATGAAGCGTTCAGTGCGATTGACGAGGTTACAGCCGAAGTCCTGCGAGAGGAAGTGGCTGACATCCACAGACAGACTGGCAAGACGTTCGTTCTAGTTACTCACAACCTATCTGAAGCCATCGAGCTTGCAGACAAGGTCGTGGTCCTATCTTCAAGACCTGCAAAAGTAAAGAAAGTCATGCCGGTCTCGTTGGAGCGTCCGAGGGATCGAAGCCATTCCATGTTCGTTCACATGCACATGGACATACTACATCTGCTGAAAGAAGAATTGGAGAACAGTCTGATTCGCCATAGGCTCAAAGGAGTAAGCGAGCTTCAATCAATCCATGACATAGAAACCGAAGGTAACACGGAGAAGCCGAACCAAACCTTACCTACTACTTCAGGTCCGAGCCACACTTCGAACAGAACTTTGCACGAGCCGGCACAGACGCACCACAGTTAGGACAAATCAGAGCAGTCTGAACCGTCCGCGCCTTAGCAGAATCATCCTCCGTTTCCTCTGACGAGACATCAACCTCTTTCTTCAGTAGAACAACGTCCTCGACAGATTGCACGTCGTCCCAGCCGAAATCCATCTCGCCCTTATTCTTCGTTGATACTCGAATTGAGATTTCCCTGCTTGTGAAATTGACCAAGATATCTTTGACAGTGCCTACTAGCGACCCCTTCGTGTCGATTACCTGTAAACCCATGAACTGTTCCACAGGCAGTGATTTGCCGTCTTCCTTTGGCATGGAAAGCATCTGCTTGCCCAGAAACACATTCGAATAAATTTGGATTGCGGTTTAGCGTTCACTTGGACGCAACGGCGTTTTCAAACCACATAACATGGGTCCATATCGCTGTTTCTAAGCGATTGCAGAATGGTTCTACTGAAAACGACTCTCATCGGGGCAATTCTACTTGTGAGTGGCATCCTGCTGCTTACCGTTGTAGGGCAGTACATTACGGTTCAGGTTCAAGTGGTGCAACGGCACGATGTGGAGTCGCATGCACAATTCTTGGTAGGGGATGTCACGGACAGGCCGTACTCACTCCCCGCTGGTGTGTCAGTCTTCGGCACAGTCGACGTAACCCAGGCGCCCACAAATAGCTCAAGTGATGTTCAATTCCTAGTTTTCGACAACACCAATTACCAAAGTTGGGCGACCGGACAACAGTCAAACTTCATATTTTCCGGGGATCAGCAGGGCAATTCTAACTTCACTTTCAACACCAACAACAGTGGCGTTTATCACTTCGTCTTCGACAATCGAGCCTCACTCTTCAAGAAATATGTGACACTTTCTGTGAGTTACAATGAGGTATCGACTAGCCGGCAACCAGACCCGCGAACACCGGACGTTGGATGGGGCCTGAGTGTTGTTGGACTAGTGATTCTCGGTTACGGATTAGTTAGGAAACCCACCGTCTCTTGGGCCTAGAAGAGTTCGCCAACGCTCAGGCGCAGGTAAATCAGGAATCGGTCGAAAGCACTAATTACCGCTGCCACTCTAGGTCTTGACGTGTTTGGCTTGAGTGGGCTTACCCAGAAGTCGGTTTACGCTGATAAGGTATTGGCAACAATTTTAGGTGTAAGGGAAGGAGATCACGTAAGTTACGCTCAGCTATCCAAGGGAATTCACAAATACATTAAGGAAAACAACCTCAAGAACCCGCCACCTCTCAGACCGAGTGCATCCCCTATGATAGTCGCGCCTCAAACAGAGATTACGAATGCGGTTGTGACTGCCATCGTCACGAAGAGATGCAGGGACTGTGAGAGTGAGATTCCGGCTGGGGCAGTTTTCTGCGATTTGTGTGGAGTGCGGCAATAGAGATCGTCCGGAATGTTGCACTTCAATTTGACCTTTGCAATGCCATCTTAAATACAATCACCATTCGGCTACCATACTTTTAACCCTCGTAGCCAGAGGGAGCTTTCCATGGCGACCGACAAGATAGGGATCGTAGGATACGGTGCTTACGTTCCCCTCCAACGGATCCAGAGTGAACTCATCGTCAGAGAAAGGGAAGGAAATCGTGAAGATCTCCCTGAATTTCTTGACAAAGTAAGGAACGGTCTCCTGCTCCGCGACAAATCGGTAGCGGGTATATCTGAAGACTCGATTACGATCGCGACTGAAGCCGCGCAGAACGCTGTAGATATGGCGGGTGTAGATCCAGGCGAGATTGAAACGGTAGCCGTGGGGTCCGAATCAAAACCCTACGCCGTGGGAACCATAGCGCGTCACGTTGCTTCATTTCTGGGAATGGGAAACCGCGTATACATCGCAGACCTAGAAGGGGCATGCAATTCTGGAATGCAATCATCCGCATTCGTCGAGAGTCAGATTCTCAGCGGTCGAATAAAGTACGGCCTAGCTATTGGCGCAGACGTAGCCCAAGCCCCTGTAGGCGATCCCTTAGAGTACGCGTGCGGCGCAGGCGCGGGCGCATTCCTTCTTGGTGCTGCCGATCGGGTCGCGACGATTGAAGATACGGCGGCCTATTCAACCCTCACGCTCGACTTTTGGCGAAGGGATGGAATTCATGTTCCAAGCCACTTCGGGAGAACCACAGTTGAGGCATACATCAAACACGTGATTGGAGCAATCGAGGGCTTGCTCATGAAGCATCCGGAAATTTCGCTGCAAGATTTCGATTACGTAACATTCCATCAGCCCTCCGGTTACATGCCTATGAAAACATGCAAGACTCTCGCCCAAGAAAAAATCCCTATACTCGACAACCCAGAGCTCGAAGAACGCATCAGGCTGACCCCTGAATTCATTGAGGAAAGAATACGCCCATGGCTCAGGGTGCTTGATACGGGGAACACATACGCAGCATCAACTCTAATCGCGACCTGCGACATTCTTGACCATGCCAAGCCAGGAGAAAACGTCCTAGCAGTATCTTACGGCTCAGGCGCGTATACGATCGCCACGTGGTTGCATGTGGAGGATGCAATCCTCAGGAAGAGGGGTAGAACACCTACGGTCAGGGACTATCTGAACAGAAGACGTGACATCAGCTTAGAGTCCTACCGCAGGCTCATGAGGTTCAAGCAACACTCGATAAGAAGCAAATTGGAACTGCCACGCATAGTGGCTGAGGTCGAACCATACAACGGCAAGACCATAACGTATACCCTATGCAACGGCTGTGGCCGCGTATTCTACCCAATGAGGGACAGGTGTCTAGAATTCGATTGCAAGGGTCCAGTCGAACAACACACAATGCCACTCAACGCACGACTGCTCTCCATAGACAAACCCACCATGCGAGAACGATTCGAATCGAACTTCGAGCTCCTAAAACAAGGCAAAGTGCTCGTAGTTGACGCAATGGCTAGCGAGCTGACTCCAGGAATGGAACTGGAATCAGTCATCAGACGATTAGACGACGAAGGAAAGTCTGGCCTCATCATTTATGGACCCGTCTTTAGGCCTGTTTTCAGGACGAAAGCGTTGCTAAAGGAAGCTGAAGCGAAAGCAGCACCTGCAAGAGTCATAGCTCGCTAGATCGACCAGAGAATGATACAAGTAGCTAACCCTAAGATTGGAAGAGGTCTGCAGTAGAAGAGTAGGAGCCGATTCTGCGGGGATTAGCATGAGTCCTCGTTGAGTTTTCTCTAATCCGATTTCTTAGCAACCGACAGCGACATAATCATGCCATGGTTGGCGGAACCAAGAATTTGATAAAGCCCACCACCTCCAAGACTCGAACCTGCTAAGGAGGCAATATCCACGTGCGGCATAGCCGGATTCGCCGGCCTCAACGATGAGACTCTCCTGCGCCGCATGATCCAAGTCATACACCATCGTGGACCAGACGATACCGGGTTCTACCTCGAGGGTAGCATTGGGCTGGCTAACGCCCGGTTGAGCATAATCGATATCGCAGGCGGCCATCAACCTATTCAGAACGAAACCGGCACCGTCCACGTAACCTACAACGGTGAGATCTACAACTACCGGCAACTACGGCATGAACTCCAGCAGCTAGGACATAAATTCAGAACCCAATCCGACACGGAAATAATTGTCCACGGTTACGAGCAGTACGGAGAGTCCTTTGTAAGCAAACTCAACGGCATGTTCGCCGATCGCGCTATGGGATTCGACCAAGAAAAAACTGATTCTTGCACGAGACCGGATGGGCATCAAACCGCTATACTACATGGTGAGCGGCGAGGTATTGCTCTTCGCATCCGAAATGAAAGCTATCCTGCAAGCGCCGATGGAGAGAATTGTCGACCGCCAATCCCTATACGCAATCATCAATCTAGGATACATCCCGGGGGATCGGACACTACTAGAGGGCATACGCAAACTCCCCCCGTCCAGTTACCTCGTCTACCAAAACAACTCAGTGAGGATTGAGAGTTACTGGGGAATTCCCCCAATCGAAGTTTCCCACTAATGAAGGGCAGTTGCTTGAAAGGCTTGAAGCCGTTCTCGCAGAATCAGTGCGCGACCAGCTCGTCGCAGATGTGCCCGTTGGCTGCTTCCTCTCTGGAGGACTGGATACCTCCGTCTTGGTCGCGTATGCTGCAAGGGCTTCACGTGAACCATTGAAAACTTTCTGCATGGGGTTCGGCGAAGAAACGGACGAGTTTAAGGATGCAAGATTGATCGCGGACCGTTTTGGGACAGATCACCATGAGCTCACTGTCGATAGTTCACAGGCCATGAAACTATACCCGAGAATGATCTGGCACATGGAGGCACCCAAATACAACCTATACCCATGGTTTGTCTGCGAACTCGTCCACAAATACGTGAAAGTATGCTTAAGCGGGAACGGAGGAGACGAGGTATTCGGCGGGTACTACGCCCGCTACCAGAACGCTCTGCGAATCCAGGAACTAGCTAGGAAAGAATTAGCTTGGACGCTAAGAATACCAAGTCGTTTCTTACAGGGATTACCTCAGGGCATGAAGACACAGAACCGATTCAGAGTATTACAAAACCTAGGCGATAACGTAGCCGAATACTTGATTTTGGCGGGAGTACTTCCAGACTCATTTAATACGAAATTATTCAAAGAAGAGGACTCAGCATCTAGCCTAAAGGAGCTTTATGCGCCGTTCTTTGAAGGAGTCGATTTCGTTCAGGGAGCTATGAATGCTGAGCTACGCACGAAACTAGTCGATGACCTGCTCTCCGTCGACGACTCGATGAGCATGGCAAGCTCACTTGAACTTAGAGTTCCACTACTCGATAACAGAATCGTAGATCTTATGACGACGATTCCTTGGAGGCTGAAATTTGCCCCGGGGACATTTGGTAAATTACTGTTGAGAAAAGTTGTGCAGAAAGTCTTGCCTGATGAGGCTATGCGCAAACCCAAGTGGGGGTTCAGCGTGAACGTACAGGCATGGTATAACGGAGAATTGGGGGAACTTATCCGGCAAATCCTCCCCGAGTCAGACGTACTATCCAGATACTTCAAAATGAAAACCGTCCACGACATAATTGATGCGACAACTGGAAGAGTCGAGGATAGACGATTGCAGGTTCTGCTCTGGCAATTATTGGGGTTTCATTTCTGGCACAAGATTTTCATTGAAAGCAAGCATGTGGATGCCGCCAAGCTTCAGGTCGAGGCATTGGTGGCTTAACGTTTGAGTTACTGGGTTGTCGTAGTCGCGAGAAACGCCGCCCAACATCTCTCGACTACCCTTGATTCGCTGCTACGACAAACCATTTCACCTGAGCGCGTGACGGTAGTTGACGATGGGTCGACAGACGAAACCGGACGAATTCTTCTACGCTACAAAGAGCACGATCGTACCATTGACCCGCTGACCCTGCCGAACAGAGGATACGACATCCGACGCGTCCCATCTAACATCAACCTAGCGTGGAAACTAAACAAAGAAACCGGCTTGCGAACAGAATTCTTCATGATAAGCGGAGACGATTGCTCCTACCCCACCAGATACGCCGAGACACTAATCTCTCGCATGCGATCAAACGAACGACTCGTCGTCGCCAGTGGTCTACCCTCATCCACTGGCGCTTTTACTCGCGAACACACAGTCTCAGGGAGCGGCCGCATGATCAAGAGTCATTTCTGGGTCGAGGTCGGCGGTCGTTACCCGGTCAAGGCGGGTTGGGAAACATGGCTGCTCTACTCCGCCGCGATGAAAGGTCTTGATACACGTCTTTTCAATGATCTACGCTACCAACATGTTCGCCCGAGAGGAACTACGCACCAGTTTGCCTATTGGGGTGCGGCCATGGGTACTCTCGGCTATCACCCACTATACGCGTTGGGTCGAATCTCCAAGAACGCCCTGATCAGATCGATCGGGGTGAAAGGTTCTGTCAACATGCTGCGAGGATATGTTCAGTCACAATTGGGATCGGAGGATCCGTTCATTTCTCCATTCGACCCGCATCTTAGAGAATTCGTCATGAGAGAGCAAAGTCGTAGAATCCAAATGATCGCTGCTGCGGTTCGTGTAGTGCTCACCTTCGGTGGGTGAGGGAATGTGAGAGGCGTTTCATCCAAGCTCCTTCCAAATCTGATGACAACAATGCCGAGAAGTGGAAATGGTGGAACGACGTTTAACCGGCGGGGTGATACACGCATTATTGGATGCTACTCAGGGTAGTGCCATGAGGTGACAAGGCGAATCTTGAAAACGCGATATGGTATACTCTGGCATTGGCTCTTCTCCTCCCGTTAGCCGCCGTAGGCATAAGCGGCGGGTCAGTGTTCGCTCAGTCATATTGTTCAGTACAGGTTGGTTCTGCGTCTGCGACAACGCAGTACTATGGATCAAACTCATACGGTTCCTATAGCTCTTGGAACATTCAACTGACTTTGCCGGTCTCAGCAAGCTGTCAGAATATGGGTGGATCATTGTGGGCTGTGGGCAACGCGTACGACACGGTAGCAAACACGAATTTAGGCTCCGCTAGTACCGCGATCAACTCGAATGGCGGCTACAATAGCGGCCAGCTAGTGTTCACACTACCCCCTTCGGTAGTCGAGCACGCGCTACAAATTTCAATCACTGTCTACGGCAACTACAACAACGGACAGTATGGTTCAGTAGTGGGTTCAACTTCGCAAACTAGTGACCATTCACTCGAATAGCTACTCAACTCCATCATATCCCTACAACAATTCTCCGACTTACCCATCTTACCCCTCAAACTATTACCAATCTTACCCGTCTTACTACAACGGTTATCCAATGTACTATTATTACTACAACGGCAATTACTACTATTACTATCCATCTAGCTACTACAATTACTATCCAAGCTACCAACAAGTTAGCGGGTGCTACAACGGGCAAGCCATCGTTTACTACAACGGAGCGTACTACTACGTAAGCTGTTACCAGTACTACCACCATCACCACTAAGAAAACCCAACCCTTTGGGGAGCTGTACGAAACTCCCCCAGTCTTTTTCCTACCAACAAACGAGAATCCGTGTTTTCACACAGAATGCTCCTTGAAAGGTTCTGGTGATTACGGGATTGTGCGGTAGCGTACCAATTAGAAAGTGGTGTCCGTTGTCCGGAGGAGGCTTGATTCTTTAGCGCTGGCTTTTGTGATAAACCTACAAACCCTTGTCCACCGATAGTTTGTTCACGATCGGCATCTTCCAACCCAAACCGAAAGCCTTCTTGGTTATCTTAATGACCGGAGCGGCCTGGCGTCGCTTGTACTCGGCGAATCTGACACGACGCAAACAATCATCTACTACAATCTCATTGTAACCTTTCTTCAACAACTCAGCTTTTGATAGTCTGTTCTCTATGATGTCGTCGGCGAGTGGAGATACGATTGCGTAGTCGAACGGATCAAACTGGTCCGGCTTCAGTTCTGCTGAAGGAATCTTACTAAAGCAGTTCTCTGGAATCACCATCCGGCCTGATCTCTGGTTATAGTATCGGATAGGGCATAGACTTCCGTCTTGCTAACATCACCTATGACTTCAAGGCCGCCGCTCATATCTCCATACAACGTAGCATACCCAAGGGCCAGTTCTGTCTTGTTTCCCGTTGCTAATACTAGCCCACCGAACTTGTTGGATAGAGCCATCAAGAGGTTTCCCCTTATTCGTGATTGCAGGTTCTCTTCGGCTACGTCTGAAGGTCGTCCCTTGAATGGTTGTTTCAATTGTTCTATGTATGCGACGAATATTGGCTCGATGGCAATCGTGAGAAACTCTATCCCTAAGTTGTCGGCGAGTACCTTAGCATCACTCTTGCTGTGGTCGCTCGAATAACGGGAAGGCATGGAAACACCAGATACGTTCTCTTTACCTAGTGCGGCGGCGGCGATTGCGGCGACTAATGAAGAATCGATGCCGCCGCTCAACCCAATGTAGGCGTGTTCAAAACCCGTCTTTCTGAAGTAGTCTCTTACGCCGAGAACTAGCGCATCTAAGATCTCCTGCTCGGCTGTCCGCGATGGTGCTGTAGTCTCAGGCGTTTCGTGGTCGGCATCTATTTCGATTATGATGAGATCTTCTTCGAATTGCTTCCCGATGCCAATCAGTCGACCTTCACGGTCGACGGCCAGGCTTTCGCCGTCGAAGACCAATTCATCCTGCCCACCAACCATGTTCACATAGAAGATTGGGACGCCCAGACGCTTCGCCTTTCGTTTCAAGATGTTCAAACGCGTTTGCGCATACCATGGTGGAATGGGGAGGCGTTAATGTTCACGACGAGGCGTGCGCCCTGTTCTGCGAGGGCGTCTACCACCTTCACGCCATACCCAATAGCTTCGTCCCAGATATCTTCGCAAACAGATGCGCCCAATGTTATTTCTTGGCCTTGGATGTCGATTTTCACAGGACTGTTTACGAGGGCTGGGGTGAAGTAACGTTGCTCATCGAAGACATCGTATGTTGGCAGTAAGGTCTTGTAAATTACCTGCTTCACCTTTCCTTGGTTGATCACCGCCGCCGTGTTGAATAGGTTGGTTTCATCGTAGTCAACGAATCCTACGACCGCTGTAATTGAGCCAATTTTCTTCGCCAAATCATACAAATACCGTTTGTTGAGTCGAATGAAATCTTCCTGCTCTGGTTTACGATTACCGCTAGGCGGGCGGGTTTGCGAGGGGGCAACAGGTCAAGTGGTGGATAGCCAGTCATTGCCATCTCAGGAAAGGCCACCACGTCTGCTCCAGCCTCCTTAGCCTTCCTAGCGTATTCAAGGATGATTCGGGCATTACCTTCGAGATCCCCTACCGTAGGGTTGATCTGCGCCATCGCGACTCGTGGCAATATAATCGGCACGATTAGGTCGTTCTCGCAACAAAGGCTTTGCCGTCATAAGCGGGAGGCCAGCACTTGGACTCGCTTAGTTTAAAATACTCACGACCTTCAGCGACATGCGGAGGGCGGTCGTTCTGCGTTTCTCGCGAAGAACCAAGTTGTTGCTAGTCCTCTTCGTAGCTCTAGTCATAGTAAAGGTAGTTCTGGCTATGGCCACCCCTCCGGGTGATCCAGTCATCTACTACCTTCAGGTTCAGAGCTACACGCGGTCGCCGACTCGAGCAACCCGTGGGGAAGATTCAACAACGCCACCCTCAGCGTGTGGTATTCACTCCCAATTGATCATCCTGGCCTCGAGACTCTTTTGACAAATAAGTCGATTTTTCTACCGTTTTCTCTTCAGCTTCTCTTATTATTGGTGAAGCTCCCGTTAATTACAGCTGACATTCTTGATTGCATTCATCCTGTTTAAGCTCGGCAAACTCTTGTGGCCGATGACGAGTCGTCCATACATCGCAGCATTAGCGTGGTTCGCAAACCCATACGCAATTTTCGTAACCGAGATGATGGGAGCAGTTGACGTGCTTCCCGTCGCAACAATCATGCTGGGTCTCCTGCTTGTGATTAAGCGAAGACATGTTCT
Organism: Candidatus Bathyarchaeota archaeon; assembly: GCA_963833125.1. Lineage (GTDB taxonomy): Archaea > Thermoproteota > Bathyarchaeia > 40CM-2-53-6 > 40CM-2-53-6 > FEN-987. Next base: position 30,467 of record CAWHWX010000034.1, read on the forward strand.
TGGCGCGGCTTCGGTGGCCGCAGGAATCGCCCTAAAGCTATTCCCAATCGTCACCATACCCGCCATTCTCTATTCGAGTCAACTGCCGGCTCTAAGCGTGTAAAGATCTTTATCTCTACCCTGCTAGCAGTGTTAGGCCTCATCGCTTATGTAAGCTGGTCGCAGTTTCCATTCTCCGAAGCTTACTATACGCAAGCGACGAATGAATTCATACTCGGTACCGAAAGCCTATACGGCTAGCTGTGACGCCCGACTTTATCGGCCTGGCGACATTCGCGGTAATTATCTCCTACCTTCTAGCATACGAATTTCGCCCGAAGCTCTTCCAACAACCCCTAACGATTACTCTTTTCTTTCTGCTCGCATACGTAGCCTTCCTTGACTTCGAAGTCGAGTACATACTTTGGATAGGACCACTTTTCGGTCTTGTAACCCTCAAAGTGAAAAAGGTAATTCCGCTATTCATCTCCATTTGGCGACTTCATTCGCTTTGGGATTTCTTAGTGCGGATGGTTTTACGACATCGAGTGGGTGGAGTCTCTTGTTCTTCAATCGAAGTACAGCATGGGCGGTTATTCTCTTATCAAGTCAGTTCATTGACTTGGTTCTGAGACCGTTATTACGCACTCTACTAACGGTATTCATGCTATTGTCAATGCTCTTACTTTGGCCTTCCAAGACCGATCCGCTGCCACAAAACCAGCATGCCGAGCCGCTGGCGGTCCGATGACGATAAAACTCGGGTTGCCCAAAAGCCTCGATCCCGTCTTATCTGTCTTCGGCATCGGGATGCTCGTGCATATGATATATGCCGTGTATGCTCCGCTCTCAGGTGATTGGCGTTCTTTTTACATGATTGGGATTATTAATGCGTACCAACAACCGGAGTCGATCTTCGGAATCTACACCGTCCCTCCATACATATTCGCTGCCATTCTATGCTCTGTGGTTACGACTACCAGTATCACACCCTGGTCCTGCCAGTATCGTAACGTTGCCACCTTGGGGAGTACCGCCATATTTCCAACCCACGCCAGCCGCGCTCATATTCGTTCTTGTGATGAAGCTTCCGGCGCTAATTTCTGACGGCGTGATTGCCGTTCTAATCTACAAGATGCTCCTTGATTCAGGTGCGAGCAGAAACAGAATATATCTTCGCAGTTTCAGCGTGGCTATTCGAATCCGCTCACATTAGTGCTAGGTAATTTCAATAACGTCGATATAATGCCATTAATGCTCATCGTATTCTCCGCGTTTTTGGTAGAGAGAAAGAAATACGGTCTAGCATCGTTGTCACTAGTTGCCGCCGGTCTCATGCGACTGCTGGCATTTATCGTACTGCCATTCCTGATCGTAAAAACTGCAAGGGCGAGAGACTGGCGAGGGGTACTATCCACAACGGTCCCCGATCGCCGTCGTACTCATACCGGTTTTTTCCTGGACTAGCCATCTTCCGTCCAGACGCACTCGCCTTGTTCCAAGGGAGACCTGGCCTATATGTACCAGAAGCACTAGACATTTTTGGCTCTGCGATTCGACTTCAGGGTGCTGAATGCTAGAATGCTATAACCCTCACGACATTAGCATACGTCATACTTCTTGCGATGATTACCGATCCATCGAATGATTCGCGACTCGGTAGGTTAGTGTCAGCTCCTATCATTGCGTACACTGCATTTTCATGGGTATCGCCGGGTCTCTTGATAAATGGAATCGCTTTGGCACTGATTCAGATCTTTCGCGGAAATTGGTACAAGACCCTGGCGGTGTTGCTCAGCATCACAGGCTTCCTTTGGTTTCTTGCCCAAGTGGGAGGATATATCCGTGGAGGCTCGTTCTTGATGATTCCCCTCTATAACTACCCTTCAAGAACTCAACATGGACTGCTTAAACGCTCAGCAGATCATCGTCGCATCGGATCTCTCGGCACAGATCAGAGGGGTCCTCAGCGCGGTATTCGACTTTGCTACTGGTCCGTATGATTTGGCCGACACCGGGGGCGAGTATGAGAGCCATCGCAGATCACAAAAGAAAGCCTTGAAACTTCCGATCTCTCAGGGACTAGGGAATAATCTCAGACAAAATCTGGCAGAAAGGTTGCAGCTTGTATCTTATGCTGAAGAGAACGCCAACTGCTCCTACAGTTACTAAACGAAAACCGGATTCGTGGGAATTCGAACTTAATCTTTGAAATTGAAGATTCGAGATGCGGCCGAAGTAACCCACCCTTACACGAAGGTTGCTTCAGCCGATTTACGAAGAGGTTCTTTGAACGAGCATGATTCAGATTGGCCAATGCAATCAAAAGGGCGGATAAACGGCTAAGGGCAGCAAAGGGGGTAAAGCATATAGGCTCACCGTACTGCCAGTCGTTCCGATATTGGAATGGATAATGCGAAAGCGTTACCAATTCTGAAAATGGTAATTCTGGTAGCGCCGTCCTTGGCGCTTCTCTGGCTGATTAAGGCATTCGGTGTGAATTCCATAAAAGCAGATGATTGGGATATGGTGGGCGTATATGAGAAGGCCGTTGCTGGAACGATTCATCTATCTGGTCTGTTTATGCAACATAACGAGCACAGATTATTCTTCCCTAGGATAGCAATGCTCGCCTTAGAACTACCTACACACTTCAGTAGCCTACCGGTAATGGTCTTCAGTTAGCTCTTTGCGATTGGAACCGTTAAAATCATCTTCTACACTTTCCTCCGGAAATTTGAGGTTAAGAGCCTACAACAATTAGCATTTTTTATCCCAGTCTCGCTTTTGATTTTTAGTTTCAGACAATTTGAAGCGGTTCTTGGCTGGTTCAATTGCCAATGGTATTTGTTGGCCTTCGGTGTAGTCGCAGCACTCTGCCTCCTGGAGAAGAGCAAATCTACAGATCGTTGGTTCGGCCTCTCGCTTCTTAGCGCAATTCTCGCCTCCTTTTCGATGTTGCTAGGATTGCTCGTCTGGCCAGCAGGTCTTCTCCAACTACTTCTCGCTTCCAAATGGATTCAATGGAAATGGCGGATAGCCATTTGGTCAATAACTGGATTGGCCGTGATCGGACTGTACCTCCACGGGTTCGAACCTCCCCCGCCGGGCAATACTTTGAGTTCCCGAGGCTTCCTGAGCACTGGTGCCTATGCCCTGGCTTGGATCGGCGGACCCTTTGTACTGGAAACCAGCATATCTCGCGCTACAGTTGGAGCTGTAATTTGCCTCATAGGAATCATTGTTACTCTACAAGCATATCGACTAAAATTGATTGGAAAAAATAGAGTGTGGATATCAATGATGGTGTACGCAGCGCTGGCTGCGGTCGTTACGGGCTTTGGGAGGGCTGGTCTTGAATGGGGGGAAGCTCTGGTCTCAAGGTATACTGTTTGTTCAGTAATAGGGATCATTGGGTTGTATTTGTTTGCAAAATCAGTGTCCGATAAGAAAAATGGAAACGGAAGATGGAGTTTCGGTTTCCATAGCGTGTTGCGCTTAATGATCTCTTTGCTTGTATCTACTGGTGCTGGTCTTTATGCGGCGCAGAAGTTGAAGAACGATGACGAGATCAGCGCGTACGTTTTACGCACTTACGGGATGCAATCCGAGCGAATTTAGTCCGGCTCTTGTATGCGGACCCTGTTTTGGTGCGTGAAGACTCGAATTTCTTGGAAAGCCACAGTTTAAACGTGTTCAGCGAGCCTTCATTCAACCCTTACGGTCAGGCTGTGGGCCAAGCGGGAAACGATACTCTGTTTGATTTTGAGATCAGTGGTGTGTCAACGTCACATGGTTGTGTGGAGATCAACTCGAGCGCAGTTGACACAATAACGATAACTGGTTGGGCAATAGATTCTAGAGCCAGCATGGTGGCAGGTGCCGTTTTCATCACAGTTGATGGAAACATGCAGATACCGACTGTTTATGGGCTGAGTCAACAAGATGTAGCTTGTCACTCTTGGCAACAAGTATCTCCAATCTGGGTTTATTGCGATGTTCTCGTCGCATTTGCTTGCTCCAGGTGAACATCATCTCACGCTCACGGTCGTAGGCGCTACGTTTGGCTATGTCTACTTCCCACTCGGAGACGTATGTATAGCGATAATCTAGAGCTCGAAGTATGGATTCGAGTCATCGAAACATCCCTTATGTTCTGCTGATCCATTTCTTCGCCTCCTGTGATAATGGCACGGATTGGCATGTGTGTTGCCCACTTGGCCCCGCTGTGCCTTCCTGCAAACAAATTGCTCCGGTGTGATTAACAAATGTTCGAATCGACCAGCCGGCACAACTTATGGCAATGAAATAGTTCATGTTCTCAATAACAGAAGGAGTGAAGAAGGGTGGGGAAGAGTGTCAGAAAAGAACTTGCAGGGCGATTACTTAATGGACAACCCGTTACCAAGAGGGCGTGTTAAAAAACATGCGCTCACGAATAGAAAAAGGCTTGCGTATCCTTCGCTATTACTCGAAGCCGGTCAACATGATCATGAAGCTACTAAACCGAAGTGGCTATTATGTCTACTATGTGAAACTGACTGACTACGACATCCCGAAATCTGCCAAGTTCCCCCTTAAGACTTATGGGCACTCAAGCTGGCTACGAATCCCCATGTACAATCTGATCGATAACTACCTCAGGGCAAATACGAACCTGTCAAGCGGGCGAGGAAAAAGTTTCATCGAACTCGGTGGCAGCGAGGGGACCATGCGATCTATAATTGAAGAATTGGGGTATAGGGTTGAAGTCGCAGGCAATTATCCCGCAGTGGACATCCACCAACTACCCTACGATGATGAAGCATTTGACGGGGTCATACTCGATCAAGTGCTAGAGCACGTGGCTCGCCCATGGGTCGCGGTAGACGAGGTGTGGAGAATCCTGAAAACCGGCGGATTCGCAGTCGCTACAGTTCCGTTCTTACTCCAATATCATGCGGATACCGGTTGGAAGGACTACTGGAGGATCACGCCAGACGGACTTAGCGCATTGTTCGAAGACTTTGAGATTCTCACCAGTGCAGGGTGGGGTAACGCCGACGCTGTTAGGGCCATGTACGATCATGACGTCATTTCAATCCACAATACCCCGATACAAGTCGCCTCTGAGAAAGAATTATTCTCGAAGCCAAACGACGGACTGAACTTCATCATGACCTGGATTATCGCAAGAAAGACTCATCTGGGCAACAGAACGCGCAACTAAGAGAATGCACGTGACAAACCGAACGCGCCCGGTGTATCGATTTGCTGATTGTGCAAAGTCGACCATCGTGATTGTCTGTGATTCATTGGATTCGATTTCCGAAAAGATATGCGCACACGAGGGTAGGGAAAATTTACGGAAAACTGAGTGACGCGCTTGTTAGAATCCATCAAAGAAAGTTGATGATGGAAAACTACGATTCCGAAATACGAAATCTGATTATATTCCTTAGTCCCGGCACCAATTATGTCAGGGGCGGGGTTATATCAATAACATCAATCTTCAATGAAACGATGAGACTTCGGAGTCAGATTGACGCTGACACAATAATGTGCATCGTGCCCGGAGATCCACCTCTAACACGTTATTCGAAGTTCGATAACCAAAATTTCTTGTGCGATCTTTTCCAGGTACTGTCGTACTTTACGAGATTGGAGCGTGTGATGATACATGTTCCAGAATACACTGTGGGCAAAGTTGCTGATACGGTTGCAGGGAAATTGGCGCTGAGGTTACAGAAAATTGCCGATGTTCATTTCAACATTCTCCTACAAAATAAATGGTTCATCCCAACCAGGAAGGATGTGGATTCCCTAAGGCAATTTGGTAAAGTAACCTGCACGATCGCCCATAGGAGCTATTCCGACTATGCAGAGAACCTCCTGGGGATCCACCCACGGTATATCTCATGGTACGTATCGTTGCAGGACTACGAGAGACTAAGCTATCAAGAAAAATCGAGTGTCCTCATAGTCTCCGATGATTTACACCCTCGGAAAGAGGAAGTACTACACGTTCTTAGGTCGACGATACCCGACTTGGAAGTACGGCTTGTGAAGAATATGCATTACAGTGACTACAAAAAACTTGCCGCATCGGCGAAGTGGGCCTTAACCTTCGGAGAGGGATTGGACGGCTATTTTCTTGAGACCGTTTTCAGCGGCGGCGTCAGCTTCGCGGTCTACAACTCTGAATTCTTTACAGAGGATTTCAAGGGATTGAGAACTGTGTATGAAAGTTGGGATTCACTGATCAGCCATATATGCGAAGACATAAAAGAATTGGACCAGCCAAGTCAGTACTCTTCGTACAACAGAGAATTATACGAAGTCTGCAACACCTACTATAACCCTCAAACATACAGGAAAGGCATTCAGGAATTTTACGACACAGAATGGAACGTGTCGAATAAACCCAAGACTCATTCTGATTGATTTCTTGTGTGCCAGTGGTGCATCGCCGCGCACTGGATAGCATAATAAAGGTCAATGCAGAATTGGACTCGACGTTGCCCACCTCGTAAAGCACCGTCTATCATGGCGCGGGCATGGTGATATAGACTTGAATGTTCTGATGACCGGAGGTTTTGGCTTCATAGGAAAGCACGTGATCAGAGCCATTAGAGACCTGGATGAGTCGCATACCCTAACCGTATTCTCTGGTCCTCAAACAGCTGAGACAAACGCGAACTTTGCGAAGGAGTATGATCTCAAAGTTATCACCGGAGATGTAAGAGATGCCAAAGGCGTTATGGAGGCCTTTGCTTCCGAACCGCCTAATGTGGCGTTACACCTTGCCGCACTAACAGGCGTGGAAAAATGCCACCGCGATCCTTCTCTTGCCTTTTCAGTCAATGTATACGGTAGCTACAATGTCATAATGGGATCGGCAACTGCTGGCGCCAAGCTAGTTTTCATTTCGTCACGGGAGGTTTACGGAGAGGGGGCTTTACCGCGAGCATCAGAGGACAGTCCACTTGCTCCGAATAATCTCTATGGCATGACTAAGGAGCTTGGAGAGAGAATGGTAAAGTGGGGGCACCTCAAGTTTGGTCTACGATATTCAGTTCTGAGGTTGACAAATGTCTATGGTCCTGAAGGGGGATCATACAACATTCAGGCAATGATCAGGAGCGCGTTTCAAGATGGTGAGATTCCACTCCGCGGAGGAGCTCAATTAATGAACTTAGTATACGTAGATGATGTGGCCACCGCTATTGTAAGGTGCTTAACGGATTCGAGGACAACAAATGAGACATTCAATATTGGATCCGATCAGGATTTACCGGTCCTCGAAATTGTTGACGAACTGATATCGGAGTTGGAAATGCCGGTGGTAATCCGAAGGAGGCCAATGCGTAAAGGAGAGACGCTGAATTTTCACCCTGACCTAGCAAAGATGAAAGAATACTTTGACGGCCTCCCAAAGACGCAACTTAAAGAGGGCCTGCGAAAGACGATCGCGTGGTACAAAGCTCAGATCAAAGATGCCTCTCAGGATGACCGTTGAACGTCAAGCTGCAAACCATACTGGAAACCCGATAACGAGTAACAGGTAGTCAAAAGCTCAACGCAAAACTTGTGATGCTCAACAATGTTTTCTTCAGAAGTTTGCGTTTCTTCTGGGCTCTCCAACGTACCCACCTTTGAGGAGTGTTAGCAGCATATTCTCCAGTCCCTCAATCTCCTCTTTCTCCCGCCCCTTCAGGAGCCCGTTGGTTTCCGCTAGCCTTCTCAAGATTCTAAGTTGGATGAGCATCATTGGTGTAGAAAGCACCGCCTCTTTGCCAGGCATCATTTTGTAGTTGTACGGGTTGGCTTCCACGGAGATGTCGGTTTCGCTACTAAACAGGTGGCTGCGTTTGAGGTGTATCCATCCAACTCCAACAGAAAGTGGCACCCCCACAACTGTCGCCAGCACTGCAAACATCTCAAATTTCGGAAAAATGTCGAGCAACGAAGGGATGTTCTTGATGGCTAGGTAGTAAACTGTTATGAGGGTTGACACGTATCCTAAGATAAATGTCAAGTACGTAGCGTAGCCTAACCTGAAGTAGTACCAGGATCGATACGCTAACCTCGCCAAGATTTTGGAATTCAATTATGATCTTGGATAAGAGTTGCACACGCAATAGATAAGGCGTCTTACGAAAATAGTAAGGATTAGTCACAACAACCCGCTTGGATGTCAATGCGATTATTGGAAAGAGTAATTCACGTCCAGGCTATCTATTCGCCCTAGGCTGGTTATCATAGCGAAAGCGATTTTCCCAAAGACGGTTAACCACAACATAATCGGTTAGGTGTAATTCAATGACTTAATTGCTTCTCGCTATCTCGCCGCTTAGCCATCCCTGGAGGATTTGAACTCTCAAGTATGGGTAGGCAAAGAAGGCGGCCGGAGCACCGTGTTTCAATGCAAGCTTCAACCCGGACGCCGGGCTCATCAGCGTGAGACGCAGCACGTACGATGTAGGGTAGGCCCAACGCTTACAAGTGCACATACGGTGAAGCCTCGACCGATGCGCAGCCTCTTGCATAACGCCCGACCGAACATGCTCCGAAACAACGCTGGAGTCCACGATCCACCTATAGCCTTCAGCTTCGAGGTTCCGTTTAAGCCATGAATCGGTACAGACTACGCAGGTATCCGGGAACCCTCCCACACGCCGGATAATGTCTGTTCTGTAGATGTTATTGTCGATACTGTAGTCCACATTATCAGCAAGTATTGCACGCAGGGTTCGGTTCGTTGGGATCCTCCAACCCTGCGCAACCGCAACATTTGGGTCGTCTAGGATATGCCTCCAAATCTTGGGCCACCAATCGTTTGCCAGAAGAACATCATGCTCAATAGAAATGAAGAAGGGCGTGGACACGTGACTCAACGCCTCGTTAGCTCCGCTCGCGACGCCAGACCTGGGGTTCTCGAAAACGCGCCACCCATGGCTCTTCGCAATTTGGGTAGTGTTATCTGAGCTGTGGTCGTCAACGAGGATTTTCTTTCCGATCACTTCTGCCGGAACAACCTCCTCGAAACGTTGAAGAGTTCGGGGAAGCAGCTTTGCGCTGTTTTTCGTCCAGAGACACACGTCCAGTCTATCCGTCACTAATTTCACTGGTTTCAAATACTCGACGGTCGTTAATTAGTGGATTTCTCTGTTTATGATCAATGAATCGGAGGAGTTTGGTGAAATGAGGCGCCTCAACGGGCTCAGAGTCTTGGTTGTTGGGGCTGGTTCGCCCAACGCGGATATGGTTGCTGAGGTTCTCCGATCGAACGGAGTTGATGCCAAATGGACCGACCGTGTCAAAATGCCGAATCTGAAACTCATATGGGATTCTGACATTGTGTATGGGATTTACCTGCAGACGTGCAGCCGTTACATAATCGCTGCCAAGTTTCTTGGCAAAAGGACCATTTTACACTTTGTGGGCAGCGACGCCTACCGATTCGCGAGGGAGAAGGCTATTCACAAGCAAGTCTTCTGGCGGCTTGTGCTTTTGCTAACGGACTTGATTTTCTATGTATCGCCGCACTTGACTGAGCTCACTAATCGCAAAGGTGTTATCCTACCCTTTCCGATCTCAACGGAAAGTTTCAAGGATCCCGCACTCCGCCGAATTGAACCCGACCGAGATGTCCTCTACTACTGCCCAGGAGGGCCAACGAATGAAGCGATTTACCGCCTACCCTGGATCCTTGAATATGCGCGGACGCATCCGGACGAGAGCGTTACAATAATTGGCAGCGAGGCGCATCCTGCGAACTATCGTGTTGACGAATCGAACGTATCGGTGATTCCCTTTGTTGCGCCTTCTCAAATGCCTTTGCTTTACAGAAAACATAGGAAGTTGATGAGGATGACCACGGAAGACGGCTTGCCTCGAATGATTCATGAAGCCCTTCTATGTGGTCTTAAGGTCATCTATAATGGGGAGGACGTTACTGGGATTCCTGCCGAACGAGACCCCATCAAATTCACGGCGAAGTTTGTTCAGGCAATTGGTGCAATCGACTAACCCATCAATGCGTAGCTGGCTATCGCGTTAGCAAGCTTGCTAGGACGCTACTCGCAAGTCCTTCAACGTGAGGTTGATACTGATCGTACCTCTGATGGACGCGCAACACGTTGCTGACCCCCACACTCTGCATGATATCCGCGCCTCAGCTCCAACATCGAACAACCAATGTTGTTAGGAAGATTTCTTGTTGAGCCAATTTCTGTCCCCTGCGATCAGGTATTTTGGTCCTGTTGAAGGCCAACTGAAATTTTTCCATGTCTCTTCCAAGTTGTCCATGATGAGTTTACATTTGCCCAAGTATTGCTTTAGTTGAGATTCAGGGACGGCTCGGTAAAGTCTATGGCCTGCCACTATGACGATACAATCGAATTCGGAAAGTCCTTCGGGAAAAGAATATGTGTCCGCGCCGGTTATCTTCTTAATCTCGTCCGCGGTGTAGTATGGGTCGTTTATTTTGACATGCAACCCTCGATCCATCAACCGCTTCGACATCCTTAGGGTTGGGCTAAGTACGTGAACCTTCAAATCGCCCTTGTATGATAATCCCAGAATTCCAACCGTCTTGAATCCGCTATCCGCGATCCTATCAGCTATTACGGACGGGAGGTTGGTGTCTGTCGAAATTGTGTCCCTGAGAAGAGTCAGATATTCTGGCTTCTCGGCTCCCTCCAAGACATACTTGGAACTTAGGGGAATGCAATAGCCACCGCTTCCGAAGCTCGGATGATAAACGTTCAAATTCCATTTGGTGCCGACCAGCTTGAGGACTTCAACCATGTTGAGGCTTGGATAGGCCAGGCTCAGCTGATTTGCGAGCGTAATGTCCACATGTCTGAACACGTTCTCGACGCTTTTCACTATCTCGGCATGTCTATGATCGGGAGCTGGAATAAGTTTCTCACAAACGATGCTCAGCACTTCGATCATGAGCCTTGTCGTTTCAGGCGTTGTTCCGCCTACAATCCTTGGTAAGGTTCGTAGGTTCTTCTCCGGGCTGATGAACCAGTCGCGTCGGGGAGCTACCCCTAGCAGTACATCTTTGCCGACGTGAAGTTTCTGTTTCTCAAAGATGGGGATGACGAGTTCATCAGTCTTGTTCGGGGTTAAGGTTGACTCTATAATGACGAGCGGATGCCCTCTTGACGTTCGGAGGTACGCTGCGATTTTATTCATTACGTCCTTCAGCGCCCCGTCCCACGGTTCCGCCCCTCTCTCTGTTGGGATAGCAATCATGTGAACTTCAAAGCTAGGGGTAAGGACCTCCTTCCAGTCGGACGTTGCGCTGATCAATCCCGCTTCTACGAGGTATTTGGTGTCGAACCCCAGCCAGTACTCCATGTTCGGCATAGGGGTCTTGCCAGCGTTTATCGTCGAAACAAGCTGTTCCGAGATGTCGATGCCTAGGCATGTTACACCCTGTGCTGCAAAATTTGCCATCGTCGAAAAACCGATGTAGCCAGTTCCCCATACGGCGATTCTCTTCTTCCCGGCAAGCAGTTGTCTGCGCAATTTTGGTGCTCGCATGGGCATTCGGCGGGACAGTATGTGAGAAGCTGAATTAACCGTTGCGCAAGACCCGAGCACATTTCAGCGGATTTCTGAATTTCTAGGATGTGGGATGTGTACCGGAAAGTCGGGGCCTCGCGTCAATGTGGGCTGGCGCGATCTCGGGCTTGTTCGATAACTGGGCGAGAATTGCATACAATTCCTTGCTGCCTAACATGGGCCGACGGTTGCACCTCAGATAGTGTCGAATGGCGCTCTCGATGTTTCAATCAGGGAGCGTGCTTCTTCGAGGTTCTTGAAAGTGCCAATGTCGTAGTGCCTCTTGCTCGTTAGATATGCGAATACAGGTTTCCCTGCAGTGAGAAGCTGTGGAACAACTTCATTGGAGATGTCGGTATTTGGTTTGCAATATGGGAGTACATCTTTTTCGCAGATTAGGATACCCATGCTGACGGGATATTCCTTGAGGATCGGTTTCTCTTCGAAATAGGTGACTCTTCCATCCCCCGCGACTTTAGCAACTCCATACTCCATAGGGACAGAGGTGCTCATCGCAATCGTGCAAGTTGCTCTTTTGCTCTCGTGGAACCGTATCATATCCCCTAGATTCATGTCGGTAAGAACATCTCCATAATAGACTAGGAATCTATCGCCGAGAAGTTTCGATGCTGCGCCGAGTGCGCCCGCTGTTCCAATCCGTTCAGCCACAGAGTATTCGATGTTGACCCCAAATCGTTTTCCGTCGCCAAGGTGATTTCTTAGTAAATCCGACTCTTTCTCAGAAATCAACATCACAATATCGAGAACCTTGTAATGCTTCAGATACTCCAAAATGTGTTCGATAACATAGCGGCTACCGATTGGAATCAACGACTTCGGAACGTAGGCGGTGAGAGGATAAAGCCGTGTCCCAGCGCCGCCGGCAAGAATGGCCGCCTTCAACGAGAAGTCTCCAGTCAATTTCAGGCACGTGGGGCGTCAAGTAAAAAGTCTTTCATCGAAGGTCAACGGCCCAACGATTCTGCTCGCAGAGAGTAAAGGTGAAGAATGTGCTCAAGGCGGATTCCGCTTATTAGGAGACTTATCCGGAGCGCTAGGTTGCCGCAAGCGGGGTTGTAGTTAATGGCTCAATCACGGGTCGCAGTTGGCAGAGGAGCAACGTCACTCTACATAGCGAATGTCGTTGTTCTGGTAGCCAACACACTGTACTTTCTCATCTTGACCAACGTCCTGCGCTCGACTTTGGGCGTTGGCGTTGTAACGGCCCTAAACTTGTTGATCTGGTTCCTTGTTACAATATGTATCCTCGCACAACCGGTGACGATGCAATCGCCTATACCCGCGCCTCTCGCAGTGCTGAAGTTCATTCCAGACCTTATCGATCGAAATGCACGAGCGGGTGCTGCGAGAGTATTCATGCTGTCGCTTGGAATCGCTGCGGCGATTGCGCTCAGCACCGGTGCGTTACTTATCATATTTCCAAGCGTGGTGGCCCCACTATTGGGGGGCATCTCTGTTCTTCCAATGTTTATCCAACTCGCTGCAGTTGATGTGATTCTCCTCTCTCTCGGCCAAGTTTGCATCGCCTCTCTCATCGCTGTGGGCGAGATGCGCAAAGCTACACTCTACATCATATTGTGGAGTATAGCTCGCTATCTTCTGGCTTCCCTTTTTCTGTTCAATTACGCAATCCCGGGCGTCCTCGTGGGATGGATTGTGGGAGACGGCGTGTTGCTCGCAGTCGCCCTCCGAGGGTCGATCGGAGTATTCGGAGTCTCGGCGGGACGGGCAGAGTTCTCGATGCCGGAATTCGTGAAGTATTCATCAATCACTTTTGTGAGTGCCTTGATTGGATACGCGATAAACCAAGCAGATAAATTGTTCACCTTGGCCCAACAAGGTCTACCTCAACTTGCAATTTACAATGTAGCTATAGTTGCTGCCAGCTTCTCAGGATTCGCCCCCTACGCATTGACAACCGTTCTATTGCCAGCATTGTCGTCTCTGCACGCGGCCAATGAAGTGCAGGAGATCAGGCGTATGGTGCGACATTACAGTAGATTCGTCGCAATCATAGTTCTCCCAGTCGCTGTCGGTTTTGCGTCAATCACCGATGTGGCTCTCAGGATCTTTGGTCCCACGTACACGAGCGGTTTGGTACCTTCGGTAATCGTATCCTTAACAACTGGGTTGACGGCGGTGGGTGCAGTATATGCGGCGGTACTGTTAGCCGTGGGTAAGTTGAGGTGGTATACTGGGGCTAACGTTTTAGGTCTTGTTAGTTTAGCAGTTGTCGCCTACGTAGCCACACCCGTCCTGGGTTTATCGGGACCTGCCTTAGGCCGTGCAAGCCTAATGATTCTCGCGGCTCTGGTCTATGGTTACGCGACCATGAGAAGTGGATTCTTCGAGCTAGATGTCAAAGCGTTTGTCTGTGCTGCTGCTAGTTCCTTGCTCATGGGGGCGGTCATATTTTTCGGGCTGTGGGTATTCCACACGTTCCTCACAAAACTCTTAATGATCCCCGTTTTCGTTGCGGTTGGAGCTTTGGTCTACCTTGGATGCTTGCGTGTGTTTAGGCTTCTTCAGAAGGATGATCTGGACTTCATACGAGATCTCGTTCCAGAAAGACTTCATCCGCTAGTCGCAATTGTCGCGAGGATAACGAACGTATCGAGCAATAATTAGACTATTAATTTGTGGGTAGTGGGAGTCCCTTACAACCGACCTTTCCACGTACCCTACGGTTGAAATTCGGACATGTGAAACACTCCACAAATGAGACTTTCTTCAGCTTCACAGGACAATCCACCGCTTCCTTCTTCATCCGCGCAAGCATCTTGCCCTTGACTGCGCCTTTGATGGCCTCCAACGACTCCTTTGGGCTTGGTATAGCCTTAGGCGGAGCGAAGATGTCGACCAGGTACTTGTCGTCGGCTCCCAGCTGAACGGCAGGCGCCTTGGTTTCGTCCGCGGAAGAGGGTGTGCTCATTGCGACCTCAAGCCTCAGGAAGGGCTCCATTTGAATCCATAAAGACCTTTCTCATGGTGTTCGTGTTGGTTTTCGGGGTATCGCTGTCAAGAGTGCCCTTCTGACGACTTCTTGAGGAAGCAGTCGGGTAGGTTTCTACGATTATTGATATTCGGCTGATTCTACTGGATTTAGCGGAATAGATCAAGTCTTCTACCTAGGAGGAGTTTTCTTGATAGGTTCCCATCCGAGCTTCGTTTCATTCGATAGAGCCCTCTTATTATGGCCACTGGGGTTCGTTCTCTTCCTTGCCCCATGACTAGTTCAGCGGCCGCAGCCACCTCATCCGCCATAGCCACATACTTGTACCTTAGACTGTAACCGAACATGTCATCCAGCCCTCGGTAGTCAACGATCGGCTCCATGCCTGCTACGCCTATCGCGAATTCCACTTGCCCTACGCGCAGGGGGCGACTGTAAGTATCAGCTATTATCACGGCAAGTTGTTTTCCGGAGAGTTGTTCGAGGCGGGTGAGAATTTCATTAGCCGCAACGTCGGAGTTTGGGGGCAGGCGGCTGTAAATGAATCGGCCTTCAACATTTGATTTGTCTACGCCTGCGTTCAGGCAGACTAACCCGTCTTTCCTACGAACCACAAACGCCTGCGAGTCAGCGCGCAGAACGCTCGCCGAGTCTTGAAGTATTAGTTCAATGACCCGAGAATCTTTCTTCGTCCGCTTTGACAAGGCCTTAGCTTTTTGCCCGGGCTTGATTACTGACGTGTCGACCAACAGTCCATTAGCCTTGGACACAATTTTCTGGGAGATTACGACCAAATCGCCGTCATCAAGGATAATGCCTTCCTCTTTCGCCCTTTCGAAGATCAGTTGCGCGACGTTGTCACCAGGCCTAATCGATCCAAGCTTCTCCAATCCGAATATTGTCAACGTCCGCAATTACGACCCTTCCTCAACATATTTGATTCCCGGCGCGCCTCTACCAATTTACGCTTAAATAAGATGCGACATGCCGTCTGTCATTTTGTGTCAGCAACAGAATCTCACCTATCTCGCATATTTCACCTCAGGCTGATTATGCTCTCGCAGGCTGAGAGTAATATGAAGTTGAGAGGAAGCAAACCCCTAACGATAAAACATGAGTAACTAAATCGCACGGTTCACGTATTCGTAGTCTGAAGGTGGACGTTTCACTTAAATAACGATTCGCATTCCTACGCAGAGTTCGCATTCAAAGAGATGTAACGATTGACAATCGAATACGTATTCGCGGCGAGCTTCGTATCCCTTGTTGTCGCAGGAATCTTGGTCAACTGGATCTTGAAACAGGATACGGGAACCGACCGAATGAGAGAGATTTCCAGCGCGATCAAAACGGGAGCAGAAGCCTATCTAGCTCGTCAATATCGAACCATCAGCATAATTGCCGTGGTGACCACTGTTCTTCTAGCCGTGGCTATCCGCGACGCTTCAAACCCCTGGCTGGGCGTTGACACCGCCGCCGGCTTCATGTTGGGTGCGCTTGCTTCTAATTTGGCTGGGTACATTGCCATGTTCGTCTCAGTGAGAACTAACGTTCGTGCAGCGAAGGGAGCAATGACAAGCCTAGACCGAGCGTTGAAAATAGCGTTCCGAGGTGGGGTCGTCTTCGGCTTGGCCGTTGTCTCCTTGAGCTTACTTGGGATCTCGTCGTTGTTCTTAGTGTTTCATGGTGATCCTCGACTTATGGTTGGATTCGGTTTCGGCGCAAGTTTCGCCGCTTTGTTTGCGCAACTTGGTGGCGGAATTTACACAAAAGCAGCCGACATGTCTGCCGACTTGGTTGGTAAAGTCGAGGCTGGAATACCTGAGGACGACCCGCGGAACCCCGCGGTAATCGCCGACCTGGTGGGTGACAATGTTGGTGATATTGCCGGACGTGGTGCAGATCTCTTCGAATCCATAACCGCCGAAAACATTGGCGCAATGATTCTCGGGATCGCACCCGCCGTTTACGTGTTGTTTGGAGTGAACGGGCTGATCTTTCCGCTGATGGCTCGTGCCTTTGGTCTGATTGGAACTATGGTCGGAGCGTTATTCGTTTACCACCGCAAGAACGAAAATCCGTTCACTTCCTTGATACGGGGGCTCGTGAGTCACAGGCGTAATCAGCGCCGTAGGGTTTTACGTGCTTACGATGGTCCTCCTGAACGGGGATTTAGACTACTTCTTCGCTTCGCTCGTGGGCATAGTCGCAGCGTTGGCCGTTGCACTGATCACAGATTATTATACGTCATACAGAAGAAGCCCGACCTTGGGAATTGCGAAGGCGGCTGAGACTGGCGCTGCTCCCGGCCTCGTTAGTGGCCTAGCGGTCGGTATGGCGTCTACCGCTCTGTTCATCATCGTGATAGGAGCGGCGATTCTACTTGCGTTCTGGTTGGGTAACGGATTTGCTTCTCTGGGTGGCAATTTGGATCTTACCGATCCGGCGTTCCAAAAGGGCCTGTATGGAACTGCGATTGCGACGATGGGAATGCTTTCAGTAACTCCGATGGTGCTAGCCATGGACGGGTTTGGGCCGATCACTGACAACAGCGGGTGGAATACTGGAAATGTCCGGTGTACCTGCAAAGGCTCGGGCCGTCTCGGACGAGTTAGATTCGGTCGGAAATACCACTAAAGCCTTGACGAAGGGTTACGGTGTCGCTTCCGCTGCGCTTTCGGCATTCCTGCTTTTCAGCGCGTTCCTGGAGGTGGCGGGTCTGAAGGGCGTGGACTTATCGAGGCCGGGGGTTTTCGTAGGTGCTTTCATTGGGGCGATGCTGATCTTCTTCTTCAGTTCATTGGCAATCAAGGCGGTAGGAAATACGTCGGCAGTAATGATTCGTGAGATCAGGCGGCAATTCAAGGCAATCCCTGGCATTATGAAGGGCACTGCAAAGCCGGACTATTCGCGTTGCATAGACATTAGCACAAAGGCCGCTTTGAAGAACATGGTCTATCCAAGCTTACTTGTTGTGGCGGGCCCGATCCTAGTCGGGGTGTTGTTGGGGGCTGAGGCTGCTGGAGGGTTACTTATGGTTGGGACGGTGGTCGGTGTGCTTATGGCGCTCTTTATGAACAATGTTGGAGCTGCACTAGACAATGCGAAGAAGTACGTTGAAGCAGGACACTTGGGAGGAAAAGGATCACCCGTTCACGCTGCGACCGTTATAGGCGACACGTTTGGGGATCCGCTTAAAGACACAGCCGGTCCATCGTTACATGTCGTCGTTAAACTACTGAACACGATAACCCTAGCGCTTGCACCACTATTCATCTACGCGTTACTTCATTAAAGCCCGAAATACGCTGGATCAAGAAACCTATCCTCAAAGTCACACCATCTAACCCTCGACGACTCCATCCCGCCATCGTAGCCAAGGCCCCTTTTCCGTTTATTCTCAAGAAGGAACGCTAATAATCGGGCGATGGGGTAGCAGCGCTAGGTCGAAATGCTACAGGAAACCGTAAGGCCCTCGAGGAGGGCTGAAGGCGTAGAGTACGCTATTCGTGACATTATCTCCAAGGCTGAGGAAGTGAGGCGTAAAGGAAAGAGGATCATCCCTCTGAACATCGGGGATCCAGTCAAATATGGATTCGACACACCTGCACACATCAAAGAGGCAGTAAAGAAAGCGATTGATAACGGCGAAAATTATTACTCAGCTTCTGAAGGGTTGAAAGGAGCTCCGAGAGGCGGTAGCGGAGAAGGAGAACATAGTCAATCATGCCCAAATTGAACCAAGCAATGTCGTCATCACCCAAGGCATCTCCGAAGCAATCATGTTCTTAACGGGTGCCTTGGTAAACCCGGGTGACGAGGTGCTAATGCCCGGTCCATGCTACTCGCCATACATTACCTACACGAAATTCTTCGAAGGCAAACCAGTCACTTATAGGACGATGGAAGAGAACGACTGGGCACCTGACCTGTCCGATCTCGAAAAGAAAGTCACCGATCGGACACGGCTTATCATTATCATTAACCCTAGTAACCCGACAGGCTCAGTCTACTCGGAAAAGGCCCTGTTAGGGATTCTGGAAATAGCAGCCGCGCACAACATTCCCGTTGCAGCGGACGAGATATACGATAGAATAATTTTCGACGGCAAATTCACCTCCATAACCTCGATCGCCAAAGACGTCCCTATCCTTTGCCTGAACGGATTCTCTAAGGCTTACCTAATGACCGGGTGGCGGTTGGGCTACATTTACACTCAGGACCCAACCGAGAGACTGAAGGATGTTTGGGAGGCGATTGAGAAGCTGTCGCGGGTTCGCCTTTGCGCCAGCACGCCCGCGCAATATGGGGGAATAGCGGCTCTGACGGGCCCGCAAGGACACATCACGCAAATGGTCTCAACCCTAAAACGGCGACGTGACTTCGCGTGGAAACGATTGACTGAGATCGAGGGATTGACGGTGACGAAACCGCAGGGTGCCTTCTACCTTTTTCCAAAGGTAACTTTGCAAGGGACAAATGGAAGAACGACAAAGAGTTCGTAACTGAACTATTGGAGGAAACGGGTGTACTTGTGGTTCACGGTTCCGGCTTCGACCCAGTATATGGTAACGGCCATTTTAGATCCGTCTTCCTTCCCGAGGAGGCAATGATGTCCGAGGCGTTCGACGCGATCGAAGGCTTCATGAAACGTCACTCATGATTGAATTGTAAAGGTTTAATTCAAGCTGGAACACGTGGTTTCGTGGTTCATGTCGATGTCTGAAGATACCAGCGAGCAGCCAGCAGGCATAATGTACGAGTGCATAAGCTGCGGTCAGCACCTAACCGCTGATCAACTGTCCATGACACCAGAAATCAAATGCCCATACTGCGGTTATCGGGTTCTAAGAAAGGCGCGTCCTCCGATCGTAAAACGAGTTAAAGCACGATAGATTCCTAAATCCTTGATTTACCACTTGCTGGAGAAGACATCTACGTAGGTAAGCAGTTTTCCACCCAACCTACACTTACCAAATACTTACATTCTCTCTCGTAGATAGCACCTGTTCTATCGGCGCCCTCTTTCCCATTTGATTTTTCTCTAGGGCAAAACTTGGCGGATGTTTCAAGAAACACTGGGACCCGTCTCTTGCTTTTTTGTGGTTAGATCGGTTATTTCCGTTGCGAGTTCCTGTTTCGTCTTTCCTAAGGTATTTATGCCCAGACTCTTCGCGGCAATTATGATTGGGTCTTGAGGAGGAGGGGTTGTTGCTTGCTGGCTAATCTTTGGCGTGCTCGTTGGAGAGTTGACGATAGTTTTGTTAATGGAATCTGTGATAGGGTTTGTGATGGCCTGCAGATCCACAACCGATGTAACCTCTTTGGCTGCTTTATCGAATTCTCTTTTTGCTTGGCCTATTACTCTGGCCATCTCGGGAACTTTCGATGGCCCCCAGAGGAAGAGTACTATGAGTATCGCGACTATAACTAGTCCGTCAAGTCCAAAGAGTGGCAATTCTTTCCACAATCATGGGCAGCGTTGGGCTCCCTATAAGAATGCTGAATTCCATACTGTGTCTGGAAAATGAGATCCATGATTCCGTCACCTTGATCTTCGGTTGATTACCCCATTAGATGAATGAATCAAGATCCTGGGGTTCAGAGCAGGTACGCCCTTAGAGGCATGTCGTGTCTAGATTTGTGATTTTCCGCATGATGCACAAAACGACGAGGAGACGTTGCTGCCACAGAACCTGCATGCCATCGTAGCCAACTGGGTCTTTGGTGAGGCAGAGGTATCCCTTGGGCGATTTCTCTCAATTCTTCTCGCCGCATATGCAGCTATTTCAAAGATCCCAGCGAAGGGAATCATTATGATTGTAGCAGTAATTGGAGTTGGATCGGGACCGAAGGTCCAGATAATCATCTCCAATGCAATATAAATTGCAATTTTCGTCTTGCCGGATAGAACTTTTGCCGAGATGATTCCGAACTGCACCAGAAGCACGATGAATACTGGGATGGTATAGAAAATGCCTGATGCCAGAAGAAGCGTGAAGACCCAATTGTAGAAGTCCTTTATGCCAATGAACGGAACTGCTCCGCCATTAGTTATGAACCAGACAAGAATTTGAAATGTAATCGGTATTATCACGAGGTAGGCCATCGCAAGTCCGAGAGTGAAGAGTCCGACAAATGCCCCCACGAACCACATGAGGTATTTCCGTTCGTTCGGATAGAGAGCGGGCTTGACGTAGGCATAAATCTCATACGCGATAGCTGGTGAACCCAGCACTACGCCAATGAGCACGGTAAGGTACATGTAAACAAAAAGAGTGTCCACAAGACCTGATGCTATGAGGGTGGCACCGGTGGGTAGAAAATCATGTTTCATTTTCTGCATCAGTATCGATACTAGTGGCTTGTATTGGTGCATTGGATCCGAGTATCCCTGAAGGTCGGATGGCAAGAATCCGATACTGCAGGTCACCGCAAGCACGATAATTATGATCTTCAGGCGTTTGGTTAACTCCGACAAGTGTTCCCAGATCGTTCCTGCCTTCCCGTCATCCTGTTTCTCGGACAAAATTCACGCCACAAGTACAATGGATTTGCGTGTGAGCCTAATCACAAACCAGGAATTCGCAAAGTATTGCCGTATTGTAAAGAAAGCATTTGTGATTGACGCCTTATCGGCAATAGTCATCGTTTAAGCGGGTTCACCTGATTCGGAGGGAGAGCTAAGCGGCGCATCTAATCAGGATAATCGATTTCATTTAGGCGAGGTCTTGTCGGCTATCTCTCTTGCGATCTCTTCTTTCGTCTTACCCTCTGTGCTGATGCCCAGATTCTTCGCTGCGACGATCAATGGGTCAGTTGCAGGCTGCGCAGTTGGCGTGCCATTGGTAGGAGATGATACTTCCTTTGCTGTTCTTTCAAATTCCTTCTTGGCGAGCCCTATCGATCTTGCCAGTTCGGGTAACTTCTGCGGGCCCCATAAGAATACGACCAGTAAGATTCCTAGCACAATTAGCCATTCATATCCGACTAGTGCCAAGATTAACACCGAGAAAGGCATGCATCCCGTTTGATATAAGAGTGATGAGCAGATTCTTAGAATTTCCCAGGGACAACCATCAAATGCATTTAAGCTTAGACTATTTTTCCTGCCTAGATTCTGCTGAATCCCATCGGAAAGGCGTATATCGTCTACGCGGTTTCCGAGACTAGATCGGGTGACTCTCCCAGTGACCACAAACGCGGTGCTCAACGAGGTTCCAGCGCATCACGCTCAGGCTGAATTGGCTTGTGAGGATCTAGGATTCGCGCATACGGTCAAAAATTCATCTTCAAAAACGTGAGCTTAGCCGCCTTCAAAGACGAACTTGTCGCAATTATAGGTCCAACCGGAACGGGGAAATCAACCCTCCTTCGAACTCTCGCATATCTAATTCCTCCGACAACCGGCCACGTATTTCTTGAAGGAAAACAGATAACCCGACCGTCTTCCACAATCTCATTGATTCATCAATCCATTGCAACCTTTCCTTGGATGACGGCCTTAGACAATGTCAAACTCGCGCTAATCTGCAAGCGAACACCCAATGATGAAGCGGTTCAAATCTCCAAGAAGATGTTAGATCTAGTGGGCTTGAAGGCGGATGAGAATGACTATCCGAAAGAAATGAGCGGAGGGATGAGACAGAGAGTCGCAATTGCGAGAGCGCTAGCCGCGTCACCTGCAGTTTTATTGATGGATGAACCGTTCGTACACTTAGACGAGTTAACCGCCGACGGTCTGAGAAGAGAGATCTATTCCTTGGTCTTCAACCCCGAGACCAGTCTAAAATCCGCAATTCTCGTATCGCATAACCTGCATGAAGTCGTGCAGCTCGCTGACAGAGTTTACGTAATGAACGGATCACCTGCCGTGATTGTCGATGAAATTAGAATCGACTTACCGCGGCCAAGGACCGAGCGAAATCCTAGGTTCCTAGACTATATTGATCGGCTATACGATGAGTTGTCCTTAAAGTCGGCAAGGGTCTGATAAGTGGATCTTGACGTTCTAATTCCATTGGCTACGCTTGCTACAATCGGCAGAATATTCGCACTCATTGCTCTTGCGATCATAACTGGATGGCTGCTCGCGTACGCATCAATCAAGAGCAGAAGATTCGAGAACGTATACATTCCATTGACCAACGTACTCGAGTCGATACCTGTCATAGGCTTCCTCCCATTAGTTTTGGTCGCATTCGTTCTCGCTATTCCTGGCGCGATAGGAGTGGAGGCGGCTGTGGACTTTCTTGTTTTCGATGCTGTCGCATGGAATGTCTGGATTGGCGTATACCAAGCATTCAAAACCGTACCCGAACACTTGCTTGAGGTCTCGGAAAACTACAACTTTGGTTTTCTTAGAAGAATGAGGTACCTATTCATCCCTCACTCCATCCCAAGAATAACGTCAAACATTTTCTCAAGTTTCGCCGACGCATTCTTCTATATTTCCGTTAGCGAAGTGTTTACCGCCGGAGCCGCAACGGCAAGCGTATGTCAAGGAGGCGTTTGTTCAACTTTCGGTATCGGAACACTAATCACCAGGTTTTTAGTGGAGGGGAATTATGTCGGCGTATTCTATTCCCTCGTCTCGATCGCCGTCGCAGTAATCATAGTTACATTAGCACTCTCATGGCTAAGTAGGTGGGCTGTAGCCAAGTACGGGGTAGATACACCGGGGATTATCAAACGCCATGCGGGTAGGTGGCGAGGGCGCATCGCTTATCCTTGGCGAAAATGGCGAGCACATAATGCCTTTCGCGGCCAAACCTTGCCATTCTCGAGGTACGCGGCGAGAATGAGACCGCATTGGCGCAATCACCATGTGCAGAGTGATCGTTTTGATCAAGCAAAGGTGCTGAGATATGTCAGCACCTTCGTTGTCACGGCTGTCCTTGCCTATCTTGCCTACGCCTCTTTCAGGCTGATAATTTCTGTTCCCATTGCCACATGGTACGGTTTCCTGTACGAAACGCCACAACTTCTCGAATACGTAGGAGCGGATTACATTCGAGTGAGCGTAATAACCCTCGCCTCATTGGGTTTAGCGATTTTCGCAGGGTACTTCCTCGCCACCCATCACAGGTTGGGCGATGTTATCTTCCCTGCAATCCAGGCGTTTGCAGCCTTTCCAGCGCCGACCTACTTTCCCTTGCTCTTCATCGTAACCATTCCCTTCGTCGAGAATGCGTTTCCATTCTTCTATACGGAGGTTTACATATTCTTGCTAGGTTTCCTAAGTTGTTTCTACTACGTCTTTTTCGATTTTTGGATAGGCGTTCAGGCCATCCCGTCGGAATTTCTCGATGTAGTGCGGAACCATGAGATACCCTTCTGGGCTAGGATGAGACACGATAATACTGCCTGCAAGCCTACCCTATCTCATTACAGGCCTCTCTAGTACAATTAACAGTGCGTGGGCGGGTATGGCAATTGGCGAGTTCTGGCCTGACATTGCCCCGAAGATCTCTCCTCACGGGCTTCAAGCTCCATTCGGAATGATGTATTACATCACATCAAACATGGCGAATGGAGCGATAGGGCGCACTGCCTACGTTTCATTGCTGTTTGCCGTTGTCGTTGCCATCTATGGAATATTCTTCACAAGGAACCTTATGGACTTGGCTCGGAGAAAGTATGTGGTAGAGGAAGGCATTTTCGCAGCATAAAACCGAGTCAATGGAATCAGCTAAGTATGAAGGGCTCCCTTGCTTAACAATTTGAAGCCATAATGATATGCTGCTACACCAGTTATGGGAAGTTCTAACCAAACAGTTACGAGTCTAGACAATATAGCAGCCGAAGCAGCAATAGAAACCGGGACGCCAAATAACGCTAGAACAGTAGTTACGGCAGTTTCGTAGACTCCTATCATGCCTGGAATCGCGACAGGCGTCATCTGTATCATCTTACCTATCGAAATTGTTATCATAGCCACCCAGAGCGACGCGTTTGTATCCAGTGAGACGAGTACGATCCAGAGTATTGCAACTGAGCAAATCCAATCGCCTAGGCTCGCCAGAAATGATAGTAACAAGTGCAGTTTTGACGATATCATCTCCCTGAATCCTATGTTGTACTCCGTTAGAAATTGTTCAGCCTTGCCTTCTACGACGGCTTCTTTCTGTATCAACTTAATGATCGGCCGCGCAAGCTTGAGGACGCGGTTTAGGATAGGCGCGATCTTCCTTGGGTCGAAAGAGAGATAGAGTAGCACCGCCAGCCCAGCTATTGTCAAAAAGGGGATCGAAGCTAGTTCGATTAGACCGATGGATGTCATGCCCTGGCTTAGGAGGGCGAATAGTGCGAATGCAGTCGTGGCTAGGAAGCCGAGCACGTACAGAATCCTATGAAGAACGACTGTAGAAGTGGATTCACCCAGTTTCATGCCTGTCTCCTTGGAGCCTAGGATGCACCTCGCAGCCTCCATGAAGACCCCGCTCGGCATCGTGTATACCACAAAAATGCTTGCGAGGCTTATTCCTAGACATGTTAGGAAACGCATGCGGTAACCAGCAGCTTCTATCAAGAAGTACCACGCCGTTGCATAGAATCCAAAGCCTAGCAATTGGAGTCCTACCATTAGAAGTATGACGACCGGATTGACGCTCAGAATGATTCTAACTAAGGAATCGATTCCGACATAAAACAAGAAACCGAGGAGAACCCCAAATCCAATCGCGAAACCAGCGAGGCGACTGATCGTTTCTCTTCTCATAATTCGCATCTCCAGTGAATTTTCGGAAGCGCCTCGAATATGACCCGGTACTCATTCACACTTATATGCATCGACCATCGCGAATGCCAAGAGACGAGAAAGTTAGAGGTCGAGTGGCGTGAGTGAAACGCTGACATTCGACGTCGTAATTGTTGGCTCCGGATTAGCAGGTCTCCGCGCTGCCATTGAGGCGGCACGGGTGTCAGATGGCAAAACCAGCATCGCTGTGGTAACAAAAGTTCAGGCTATGAGGTCACATTCCGTATCAGCCGAAGGTGGTACCGCCGCAGTTCTGTACCCTGACAAGGGTGACACGTTCGAATCCCATATCTACGACACGGTCAAAGGTAGCGATTTTCTTGCCGATCAGGACGCCGTCGATTTCTTCGTACGAGCTATGCCCGCGGAGATATACCAACTTGAGCATTGGGGAATGCCTTGGTCCAGAACAGAAGACGGTAGGATAGCACAACGCAACTTCGGAGGTTACAATTTTCCACGAGCAACGTTTGCAGCCGATCGGGTTGGATTCTTCGAGATGCAGACGCTTTACGACACTACTCGCAAGTTCGAGAACATCCAGTTCCTCCAAGAATGGTTTGTTACGTCGCTGATCGTGGACCATGGCACGTTTAGAGGCTTGACAGCGATAGATATGAAGACTGGAGACTTTCATCCCTTTAACGCTAAGGCAGGGATAATTGCCACGGGCGGAGCTGGAAGGCTTTACAGATTCGCAACTTTCGGATACTCGTCGACTCCGGATGGGCTGTCATTAGCCTACCGTGCGGGAGCGCCGATAATGGACATGGAGTTCGTGCAATTTCATCCCACCGGACTGATTCCTTCGGGAATTCTGATTACCGAAGGAGCGTGCGGAGACGGGGCAGTATTGATCAATAAGGATGGCGAGAGGTTCATGAAGAAGTACGCACCGCAGAAGTTGGACCTCGCCTCACGTGACGTCGTATCAAGAGCAATCATAACGGAGATTCAGGAAGGCAGGGGGCTGAAGGATTCTGTGAGCGGGATGGATTATATGCTGCTCGACCTTCGGCAGTTAGGCGCTGAAAAAATCAATGAAAGACTCTCTGGGATAAGGGAGATAGCGCTAAAGTTCAAGGGAATCGATCCGATTAACGAACCTTTGCCGATAAGACCAGTGTGCCATTACATGATGGGGGGTGTCAAAACAAACATGAACGCCGAAACGCCCATAGCCGGGCTTTGGGCCGCAGGCGAAGCCGCCTGCGTTAGCATAAACGGAGCCAACCGCCTCGGCGCAAACTCGACAGCCGAGTGCCTTGTGTTTGGCGCACAGAGCGGGGCAGGAGCAGCGAAATACGCGATGGCCCGAGAAACCAGAAGTTTAGACATGCAGTCGGTAGAACAAGATGAAAAACGAATCTTCGATGAAATTTTACATGGAAGCGGCTCCGAGAACCCTTACGAGATCCGTAACCAAGCCCAAACAATCATGGACAAGTACGCATACGTCTACCGAAGTGGGACCGGGCTCGAACAAGGTTTGCGAGAGTTACGCGCTCTCCACAAGAGAGCGTTTAGGCATGTCGAGGATCAAGCGAAGGAGTATAATAGCAACTTCATTAATGTGCTCGAGCTAGAATCGATGTTCGAAATATCCGAAATCATTTTGGCGGGCGGCCTCAACCGAAGAGAATCGCGGGGCGCCCATTCGCGCATCGACTACCCAAAGAGGGACGATGAGCATTGGCTGAAGCACACTCTAGCCTACTACACAGGTGACGAGCCGCGGCTTGACTACGGGCCGGTGACAATCACGAACTACCAACCTGC
This sequence comes from Candidatus Bathyarchaeota archaeon, assembly GCA_963833125.1. GTDB lineage: Archaea > Thermoproteota > Bathyarchaeia > 40CM-2-53-6 > 40CM-2-53-6 > FEN-987. The sequence continues at coordinate 57,517 of CAWHWX010000034.1, forward strand.
CGAGCGTCATTATTGAGGGATCGATTTTGCGGGTCGGAGAAACATTCAAGCTGAGAGTTCGGCGCGAGAACCCAGCGACTAAGACGGGGCCAACTTTTCAGGAGTTCGATATTCCGTACGAAGAAGGCCTGACTGTTTTGGAGGCATTGCTCCGCGCAAAGGAACATTTTGATCATTCGATTGCGATTCGATTCTCGTGCAGAATGGCGTCCTGCGGTTCATGTGGAATGCTCATCAACGGCAAACCAGGGCTTGCTTGCTATACGCAAATCAATGAAGTCTCTGCGAAGTCAATCACAGTAGCGCCGCTTGACCACTATCCGCTCGTGCGTGATCTGGTGACTGACTTTCATGGATTCTTTGACAAGCACAAGTCTGTGTCGCCGTTCCTTCTACGGCGGAACGTTGCTGAACAGGAGACTTCAAAGTCAGAATATTATCAGAGCAGCGAAGAGCTTGACAGTTTTCTCCAATTCTCATATTGCATAAAATGTGGGCTATGCAATGCCGCATGTCCCACGATGGCCAACGATTCTAAATTCATAGGGCCTCAAGCCCTCGGACAAGCCTACCGCTACGTCGCTGATTCAAGAGACGAGGGTGCCTTACAACGCCTAAAGGCCGTAGATCGGGAGCATGGCATTTGGCGGTGCCACTTTGCGGGGTCGTGCAGTTTCGTCTGCCCAAAGGGTGTTGACCCAGCATTGGCAATTCAGAAGCTCAGAGGATTGACCCTTTCTAAGGGTCGGGCAAACAGAACCGGCACTTTGCTTATGCCTGTGAAGACTGCTAACTAAGGCTGACACACGATGGGTGTTGATTCAGCCTTCTTGAAGAAGGGTAACAAGCTAGACTCGATGATCGTCAAATGTGCAGTGTGCGGCAATAAGATTGATGTATACATTAACGCGATTTCTTCAGCTGGCGAGGTTTGGCCTTTCTGCGAAACCTGCAAATCATACGTAGATGTTGTCCCATCTGACCAGTGAAATTGGATTGTTCTAATTCACGAATTGAAGAAAAGATGATTTTGCCTTGGCGGGAATAGACAAATACGAATTGCTCTCGGACTTGGCAAAACGTCGAGGGTTCTTCTGGCCATCCTTTGAAATCTACGGAGGGATAAGTGGCTACCTTGACCTCGGGCCTTTAGGCTGGAAACTGAGACGACGAATAGAGGACAAATGGCTCCAACTGTTCGCATACCGGCATGGGTATGCAGCCATATCGACTCCAGTCATTACTCCCGAGAAAGTCTTCAAGGCGTCCGGTCATGTTGAACACTTCAAGGACTTAATGGTAAATTGCCTGCAATGTAAGAGACATTTCCGAGCCGACTACGTGATAACCGAAGCGATGCCCGCCCGAACCAACATCGCTGCAGAAGCCATGACGGCCGCAGAAATCGACGCGTTCATCACAGAAAATCTCATCCGTTGTCCAGAGTGCGGCGGCACTCTAAGCAAAGCAGAGTTCTATTCGACCATGTTCAAGACGAACATTGGCCCCTATGGCGACGTGACGGGATATGGTCGACCCGAAGCTGCGCAAGGAATATTCGTCGACTTCAAACGCGTCTATGAAGCGAGCCGCGAAAGACTCCCGCTCGGCATCGCGCAAGTCGGCACAGTCATGAGAAACGAGATCTCCCCGAGACAGGGACCGATTAGATTGAGAGAATTTACCATAATGGAGATGGAATTGTTCTTCGATCCGAACGAGCCTCGCTGCCCGTTCTTGGATCAAGTCAAGGAAACCGAACTGCCAATTCTCCTTGCAAGCGAGCGGGAACGGAAGAGCTCGCAGATCACACATGTCTCACCACAGGAGGCGGTGACTAAGGGCATTGTTCTTACAGAATGGATGGCTTACTTCATGGCACTTTCAATAGAGTTCGTGAAGAGCCTCGGTATACCTACTGACAAGCAAAGATTCGAAGAGAAAATGATCACAGAAAGGTCGCACTACTCCAGCCAAACTTTCGACCATCAGATTTGGCTCGACCGTTGGGGTTGGGTGGAAATAGCCGGTCATGCCTACCGCACGGACTTCGATTTAACCGCGCACATAAAATCCTCAGGCGCTGACCTTTCGGTCTTCAAACCATATGACAACCCTATATCACGGAAAGTAAAGAGCATTGTACCCCTCGACTCCGTTCTAGGTCCATTGTTGAGGGAAAGAAGCAAGCTAGTAATCGACGCGCTAAAGTCGAGTAATCCGGACGAAGTTACGAAGGCTTTCGAGAAATTTGGTTTCTTCGAAGTTCAAGGATTCAAGATTCTTCCGACACACGTTCGTTTCGAAGAACAAACCATACGGGAGGCGGGTCGACGAGTCGTTCCGTATGTGGTGGAACCTAGCTTCGGCGCTGAGAGATTAGTGTATTCAGCGTTAGAACACGCATACACACGCTCTAAAGATCGGGTTGTGTTAAGACTTCCCAAGAGTCTAGTTCCAATTCAAGTCATGGTCTTTCCCCTAATGGGAAAAGACGGACTTCCCGAACTAGCATCCAAGATTCAAACGCGGCTGTCGGAGAGTGGACTTGAAGTAGAATACGACGAATCAGGAACAATTGGAAGGCGCTATGCGCGAGCCGACGAAGTAGGGGTTCCACTATCGGTTACCGTCGATTACAAGTCTAAGGAGGACAAGACGGTAACAATCCGGGACCGAGATACGTGGAAGCAGGTTCGGGGAGATTGGGAAAAACTCCCGGAAACAGTGTTACGGTTCTTCCGGGGAGAGATTGAATTCGAGGCACTCGGTAAAGCGGTTGACACCTCTTATGAGTAGTGGGAACCGGTAATCTGGGCCATGGTTTAAGTTCTGATTCACACTAGTATACTTGAAAGAAACTGCGGTGCACCCATGTGGCATTTCCAATAGAGACAGAAGCAAACATACGTCGTAGGATGCTGGATCTCTGTCAGACGCACGCTAGAAATGTCGTCGAGATAACCAGGCAGCTTGTGGTTCTCATGGACAATATCGCCGAGAAGAAGACGAAGCTCGCTAAGGAAAACTATGAGGCCATGCTCAAAGCCCTTGAAGAGAACGACAAGAACAAGGCAACCTTTCTGGCAGAAGTTGCCTCAGTCGGCACGTTGCTAGTCAGCAGGGAGGATTTCCTGCGTCTGCTCTTTCGGCTTGGTGAGGTGGCTGAATATTGCGAGGCGATGGGTTTCAGACTCATGTGCGTTGTCGATTTGAAATGGAAATTGGACACGAAGAGATTAGAAGAGGTTTCGCATCTTATGGGCTCAGTCCTGAAAGAGATATCGAAAGTAAGAGAAACCCTTCACTCACTCTCCTTCGATGCCGATAAGGCTGTCGAGATTGCGAAAACCGTCGAGGGATTAGAACGCGAAATCGACGCTGAATCTCGCAAATTAGACTTAGAACTCATGGCAAGCAAGATGCCTATCTCATCCGTGCTATTCTTCCGAGACCTAGTCGATAGAGCAGAAAGGATCGCAGATATCGGCGTTGACGTTGTGGATCACATCCGAGTACTCGCTCTGACTGCTTAGGTAGTCTCACGAATGGCAGACGTTGCGTCAGCCGAACTAATCGGCACTAGGCTGGTCGTCTGGGACTTCGCTGAAGCAGTGCGGCTCTACCGTATGGGCTTCTTCGGGAAACCAGTCGGAATTCCCAAACCTAAACCCGAGCAGGAATTCAAAGCCCCGCTAATACTCGACCTCATGGAAGGCCTGTACCTTCTTGACCGGAAGATCATCAAAGTTACAGACGCAACGACGAATAAGTTAGTGAGCAGGGCTAAGCTGCTGAAACTGGCCAACCGCACTTACAAACAATTCAACCTAGGATATGCCGCCTACGAGAACCTCCGCGAGAAGGGGCTCATTGTGACGCCGGGGATTAGGTTCGGATCTGATTTTGCGATCTACGAACATGGCCCCGGCATCGACCACGCGCCCTTCATCGTGACTGTGAAGAAGGAGCAGGAAACAATGGGCCCCTTCGAGGTCGTTCTTGCAGGACGACTTGCAACAACGGTCCGAAAACAATTCACCATAGCGGTACCAAATCGACGCAACAACGTGGATTACCTAGTTTTCCGATGGTTCAAAGCGTAAGACATGCCCACCATTAAGCCGTGAGCTAAGTTCGCGCAGTCAGCTGCACTAGCTCCCTGTCCTTTACAAACCCCATCTTGTCTAGAAGACGCTTCATTACCTCATTGGTCGCTGGACTCCAGACGGTCAGCTTTGTTACCCCTTTTCCTTCCTTGACTAACCTATTCATCGCAGATGCTATCTCCGTGGTTGCTAACCCCGCCGCTCTGTAAAGGGGATGAGTAAAGACCTGTGCAACATTAGCTTCAACCGGAGATACTCTCGTAACGAGACATGCGCTCACCAGGTTCGGAAAAGCACCACTCGCAAAAGAGGCGCCTGAAACGTAGTCCCCAAGCTTCCCTGACATTACGTTTCTTATTACATTCTCGGTTGATTGAGCGTCGGAGTACGCGCCCTTCGGGTACGCCTCGTACATTAGGTTTGATAATGTGGGAATCTCTTTGTCGGTTGGATTCATGAGAGGAAGAATCGGCATCATTCTCGTTTCTAATGGAGCGCGTGAAAATCTGATCAAGGGTGTCACGCTTCTCGAAACCATTAGATAGGAATGAATCCGCTTGGTCGGCCTGGGCGTTTACTTGGAGGTTTGTGATTCTCTGCATATCTTCACGTAGGGGTGCGATAACGGATTCTAACGACGTGCTTCTATCATAGCATAATCGGGATATGTTCGCTGTGGGCTCCGAAATTTCTGCTGAGAACAACGCGACTGGCCGGTCTGATGTGAGGACGTACCACGAATTTCCCAGCGAAGCTATAGCCTTGCCTACAGCTTCGGTGCTCGTCGTGTGTGCAAATGTCTGTTCCATGAAATCGTGGTCTTGGCAGACAAAACGCGCAACTGATTGTAGGACATTCGGGGAACATTTTCCGACTTTGGTGATCATGTTTCATCAGATACCTTGGAAAAACCCATATTCCTCAGTATAATCAATCCGGTCCGATTCTCATGTACAGAGGGCTAGTTGTTTCCGGGGCCATCCTCGCTGTATTCGGGGGCTTCCTAGTCTTCACTGACTTCTACGTTCCGCTTGGGGTTTCCCTTTTCGGTTTGCCTATTTCGGTTGTGGGAGGAATCATGTTTGCTCTGGGTTTATTGTGCGCAGAACCTAAGCCTCTGGAGCCTGAACCAGGTAAGAAGTTCTGCTGGTACTGTATGAAGCAAATTCCTGCGAATGCTGCAGATTGCCCCGAATGTAGTCTACCACAGCATGACCCAAGTGATTGATGCGGTTATCCAGTGAACACTAAGTAGACTGATTCTCTTTCTTTTCAACTGGGGAAGCTTCGTTCGGCTCTTCGCGTAGCTGGATATGCGCTTGCCCTTCCATGATTTTCCTTTGTAGAGCAGTAATCAATTCATCAATGCCGGCATCGTCTAGACCCAATTTCCTCAACTCTGCAAGGATCTCTTCTGAAAGAGTCGCATTGATATTTGGGCCGCCATAGCCCTCCATGCCAATCGCACCAAACTTCAGGCGATTGCTTTTGTATTCAAAATATCCGGAAATGTAAGTGACTCTACCTTGCTCGTCTAAGATGTCGATATAGACCTCGAGATCATCTGGCAGTTCTGGTCGGCTCATCAGCAATCAACCTAGCTGTACATTCATTCGTGGGACACACGAATATAGTTGTCTCGCTTATGCAAAACTGTGCAAGAGTTTGCTAAGGAAAATTGACGATCATGTTTCAATTATCGACACTGTGGCTTTAGGAAATCCTTGCGTCGTCGCGGCTTATCTTGTGTCAGGAAAAGAAAGAGCGCTAATCGATATGGGCTACAGGTCCTCAGCTGAGGGCGTCATCAGTGATCTCGAGGAGAATGGATTAGGAACTGACAGCATCGACTACCTTCTGCCTACTCATGTGCACCTGGATCATTCCGGAGGATGCGGCACCCTTGCCGAGAAATACCTTAACGCCTCAATCCGAGTCCATCCAAAAGGTCTGCCTCACTTAGCAAATCCGACCAGGCTGTGGGCGGGGGCGGGAGAGCTATTCGGACCACAACTTATGGAAAGATTTGGCAAGCCTCGACCGATCGAGGGGAATCGTTTGCAAGAGATTGGTGATAATGAAGAAATTGCGCTCGGCGGAGGTTTAACCCTACGGTCCCTTTGGACTCCAGGCCATGCGCCACATCACCTAAGTTACGAACTGGAAGGAACTGGCAGTGTCGTGACAGGGGATGTGGTAGGCACAATCTATCCGAGCGTTCCAATCCTGGTCCCGACAACACCTCCGCCAAGTTTCGATCTTCAACTAGCGGTAAGATCCCTGGAACTGGTCAGAGGCACACAACCCGCAAGAATCCTGACTCCTCATTATGGCATCATGGTCGACGCGAGAAATTTGATCGTGGATAACATCCGAGTGCTGAAGGAATGGGAGTTGAAGATCAGTGGGTTGCTCAAGGATGGGGCATCTCCTGCGTGGATTACGAGAATTCTTACGGACGAAACCGCCCGTCGTGCCGGCCAATTACCAGGGATGATGCCAGACTACCTCTCTATGTCGATAAAGAACAGCGTTCTCGGGTTTGCCCGCTACCTCGAGGCTAGATGATAAGACGTAATGTATGCCGATGCTTGCCTCCAAAATGCTATGGGAAGGAGGTCGAAAACAAGCACGATGCAATTTCGTGCAAATAGAGGCCTATCTACGGGCCGAAATTGCGACAAACAAGTTGTGCTGTTCTAGCATGTTCGTGTTTACGCCATTGAGCCGTTAAATAGTGCGAAGTAAGGAATTGTGTTAAGTCTTAAGTAACCAATGGGCAGGTTAGCTTAGGAGTATTTCAGAAAACCGCAAATCGATTGATAATGAAACCAAATGGAGGCACTGTTCGATGAAACGATCTCGACAATTACTCCCGTGCCTCGTGATCTTTTTAGCCCTTATGATTCCCGCCACTCAAATCGCATTCGCAATTCCGCCACTTGCAGCCGGCACATTTTCACCCGGTACAATTGTAGTTCCAATGGATGACAAGCAGGTCGATAGGATTCATGTTTACGGTTTCATTCACGAATTCCTGAGGAACAACCCAGGAAGCGTGGTCGCTCGTATTATCGAACCACCAAACGTGATTCTTCAAACAGACCTGACTCCAGCGGGAGTGCTCTATCAAGGAGGCCCGTTCCTCATCGATTCAAGCTTTACTTCCGCTGTAAACGCGATGTTAGCTAATGCGACCTTCTCAAAAGTAACGACCACCCGTCTGTCAACCACGTTCACCTCGAACCGAGTCTTCTTCGTCCGGCAGCCTACTCGGATTCTTGTAATCAGTGACGGTTATTGGGGGAAGACCTTCCTGACGTTGGGCAGGATGGGTATCAGCTACACCCAGATCTCCACCGCTCAGGCTATGGCTAACCCATCAATCATCAATCAGTATACCTTGATCGTTCTGGACAGTCCGGGTTGGTACGGGAATCCGTCTGCCTATACGCCGTTGCACAGGTCGCAAATTACGGCTGTGTATAATACGATTCAGGCGCGAGTTTCGGCAGGAAATGAGGTCATGTTTACCGATGCCGCGATATTCGACCTGAATTCTACGTTTCCAGGATACGTCAAGTTGGGAAACCCTGGTGAGACTGGGTCATGGAAGAGCATGATGAACAATCCGACCAAGGGCGACTCTGGATTTGATGCCGAATTTCCAAGTCAATACTACAACCCAGGCCCCACTCCCAACGCAGTTACCATATTCACTGAGGAGGGTGTTGGAAATTGGGTTCCTAACGGGGTTCATCCAGGCCACACAGGCGACGTCAGGATTATAATGGATAGTACGAATTACGGAATCCCGAAACTTCCCTACTCGATCCTTGCCTTCTACTTCCCCTACGGGAACGGTATAGTTGAAGGGCTCGCGCTTCAACCCTACGAGCAGCTGTACCCAACCTACGCGGATTACAACGGGTATTATGCTGTATACCAGATTTATGGAAACAAATTCGTCGAAGGGCTGTCAGCAGACTTCTCACTCACGGCCTCCCCGCCGTCCGTAACGGTACAGAAGACCCAAACCGCCACCTACCAAGTCACGATTTCTTCGATTAGTAGTTTCTCAGGAACGGTTAACCTTCAAGTAAGTGGCCTACCTCCTGGCGCCCAAGCAGTCTTCACCCCTTCGGGATCAGTCGCGCTCGGCCAAGGTCAGTCTGTGGCTGAGACACTCAGCGTCCTCACGACTCAGAGCACGCCTCTCGGCAGTTACAACCTAACAATAACAGGCAGCACGAGCCAACCACTGATAACTCATAACGTTGTTGTTGGCCTCGTTGTCACCACGCCACCCAGTGACTTCGGCATCGCGATAGCACCCAATCGACTCTACGTGAATCAAGGCCAATGCGGAAACTTCACTATCACCGTGAATTCCATTGGAACCTTTAGCTCCGCGGTTAATCTCACACTAACCGGATTGCCCGCGCACGTATCTAGCCAATTCACAACGAACCCAATAACGCCGCCAGCGGGAGCTACTGTTCAGTCGCTTCTGAAGGTGTGCCCAGCGTCCACCGCGGCTCCAGGTAATTACACGATCGTAATCGGTGGGACGAGCGGGGTTACGGTTCATACCGTTAACGCTATTCTGAGCATTCCGGGACCGACTGTCGTCACATATCCGTTTAACCCATTGATCTTCTGGCTCGTCATTGGCATGCTACTCCTCGCGCTGGGTTTAGCGCTACTTGCCTTCGCGCTTTCAGGGAAACGTAGGCGGGTAGCCCCTGCAGCCGTTCCGATGGTTGCAGTCGCGCCACCGCCTAGGCAGCTGATACGATATATTCTGCCCATGCCTACCGTTCGTTGCAGGTATTGCGGCAGAGTCATGCCTCTTAACACGGTCTATTGTCCCTTCTGCGGAAGACCACAAGTCGTTCTACCGCCTCCGGCGCCACGACTTACCTCAGCTCGCCGACTAGGTGGAAAGAACATCATTGCAGTAATCCTATCGCTCTTATCAGGAATCTTAGTATTGCTGAATAGTGCTGCACTGCTTTCGCCTTCCTTCTTCGCTACATGGTCATCCATATTCTTCTGGCTACCGACCCTCGGACCGTCCTACGCCTTCATGCTTGGAGCAATAATCGGTCTAACATTGATTCTCGGCGCGATCATAATGGCACTAAGTAACGGAGCTCTCGCTGATGTGATAATATTCCCATTCGCAATCTTCAGCTTAATCGTCGGAGGAGGATTCATCGCAGGAATGATCCTAGGAATTCTGGGCGGAATCCTCGCGATTGCCCGACGCAACTCTTAACGAAATTTCTCGATAGTTTTCAACAACTTTCTAGACCTAGTCCAGTGAAGCGCTTTCGGTATTGGACTTGCCTTTCTTACACCCGTAGTGTGCTCAGAATTCACTGAAACCTCTCAACGAGTTTTAGGATCAAACTTCAACTTCGTGCAATTGTTTAGATCGATGTATCAAGCCGTACGCATTTAATCGACCAGGTTTGCTTGGAAGTTGCAATTTCGTGCTCTGATTATTGGCGTGAATGGCTGAAACCATTCCTCCTCGTACGGTGAAACTCCTAAGTGGCGAAACGATTAGAATTCTGTTTCAGGTGAGATAAATTGGAAATCATGGAATATTATCGTGATTCAAGCGGCTTCTGGAGAATCAAAAACTTCAGAAGGCGACGCCGCGCAAGAATCTAAGCTAACCGAGCTAAGTCGCTCTGAGTTACCGCTAAGTAGTGTGAATTTCCACAATGTCCTGATCGCCTAGCACATGCTCAGGGCCGACTCGTTCGCCCGCGAACTTGCTAGTGGAACCCCATATTCTTGAGTACCGATACCTCTCTGCTAGGTTGGTGTGTATACTGTTGGCAAGCTCCTTGACAGTCGTCCCTGCGCGTACCACGAAGGGGTGGTCGGACGGCTTCGGATGGTTTGGCTCCTTGGTGTACACTCGGATGATTCCCAAAGATTCGAATAACTTGCCCCCTATCACGGTCAATCCTTGCCCGGTTAAGCACGATGTGAGTGTGGTTGGAAGGAAATCCGGAACGTAGCTTATGAATTTCGATGAGTTTTCTCTTCCAAAGTCAAGGTCAATTTTGTTGGCGACTAGGAGAGTTGGCTTGTACAGCGTCACATTCTCTAGTACAGCGTCTTCCACATCGCCGATGGACGCACTTCCGTAGATCCTTACTAGCGCGCTCCTGATGCCGTAGCCGTGCAATAATTCACGAATCTGCTCGTGAGAAACCGAATCTTGCGTACTCGTCGTCGCAATCCGTATTTCTCCAGAACCTTTCGTTGGAACTATCTCAACTCGCGATATAGGTTTCTGAATCGATATGTCTGACTCCTCTAGACTCTCGGTGATTAGTTCAAGTTGACGGTGCGGTTCGTTTGTCAGATCTACAACGACGATTAACCCGTCGCAACGGTGAATTAGATCAATGGATTCGGGTTGAAATTGGTATCGTCCACTTCGCGCAAGTCGGGGTGCAGGGACTTCTACTAACTGTATCTGAATGTCTTGATATTGCAGAATCCCGGGTATCGGGTGTTCTGTTGTGTATTCGTATGAGGCGACGGTAACCTGTGCATTTGTCAGTGACCTCAGGAGGCTGCTCTTGCCGGCATTCGTCGGGCCAAGTATCATGACTTGCGCGGCCCCCTCGCGCTCTATGAACCATGAAGACTTACCGCCAGCGTGTCTGCCGCGTAGGCTGATGATTTCTTGCTTAAGTTCTGCGATCTTCGTCTTGACTTGAGCTCTGAGTCTCTCGTTTCCCTTATGCTGCGGAATCGCGGCGAGAAACTCGGCGTATGCTTGAAGTTTTTCCTTAGGGTTCTTCGAGGTCTGAGCCAGTTGCCATTTAGCTTTGGCTTCGTCGGTAAGGTTTGCCGGCAGCCGTTCTCACCGGTCATTATGGAATTCTTAGTGGAAGAGAAATGGGGCGGGTGGAGGATTGATGTCCTTTTCAGGGACAGTGGTGACGATCGTTTTGGCAACCAAGTCACCCAACCTTTGTCTGTCATGGGTGAAGGCAATGATCACAACAGCGAGGATATACAGGGCGGGTAACCAGTCAACAAAACGCAAAATATTTCTCTTGAATGAGGCACCAAATGAACAGGGGTCGCCACTCTTTTCGACGACGCGCAATTTCAACAGAGTTTTGCCAACCGTCGAGGCGAAGAGCCCTTCCTGCAGAAAATAGTACGCGAACCCTATGCCACCAAGGTATACCTCACTGGCCGTCAACCTGATTGGGTACAACGCAGCAGTTTCACGTTGAAAACCAATCAGGGCAAACCAAACCGCAGCGATTATGATCGAGTCAACGAGGCCGGCCAAAAGTCGCTTATTCACTGGGGCGGGGGGAATCTTTAGCGGCGGAGTTGAGAGAGTTTCAATCGAGACTTCATCATGGTCGTCGTGATTCTGATGACTATGAGGTTGAGACATTGCAATCAAGTCGTTACTGGATTTCTATCTGGTAGGGGTGGGAGTTTCATGTGCCGAAATTCTGAGAGTTTAGACATAGGCTTAAATATTATTCGGGCCGGTAACGTGTTAACTAGAAAAGGAGCATTTGACCCAAATAATGGCGGAAGTATGCCCAACTTGTGGGCTTCCAAAAGATTTGTGTGTCTGCGGAACCATCAGCATGGAACAGCAGCTTGTCAAGGTCCGCCTCGAAACCAGGAAATGGGGTAAGGCAACTACCATAATCGAGGGCATCAACTCAAAGAGCGTTGATCTTGGGGATCTCGGCGCCAAGCTGAAGACTTACTGCGCCTGCGGTGGAACCTCAAAAGAGGGTCTGATAATGCTTCAGGGTGACCATCGCGGGAAAGTCAAAAAGTTGCTCGTGCAGTTTGGTTTTCCAGAAACCTCAATAGAAATCCATTGACCCTATTCCCGGGAATATCACTTGAGTTCGTTTTTTGACGCACTGAAGAATCTGAAACATTCGGGGCCTGCACCTCAGGCTTGTCCCGTGTGTGGCAGTGTTAAGATCAGGCAACAGGGATCCCTCTATGGCTGGCTACTGCCGGCTCTCTACGCGTGTGAACGCTGCGGTTACGTCGGCAGCCTGGTGTTAGAGCTGGACGAAGCAGCTGAAGACCAAGATCGAAAGTGAAACACTAATGTTCCATGTTCGGAACATTAATATACGCCGCACTTCGACACAAGAAAATCGGTTCCATCAAGGAGACTACGGCCAAAGTGCGGACACATGGAAGACTGACCCTCGCACTGTACCTGCTGCTCATACTCATTCTACCTTTGCTGATGGCTGGCATTCAAGCCGCCAAGGCAGATCAACCACTAGTCCGAACTGAATCCGTACAACTCAACGTCGGCGACACGCTTGTCATCCGGAGCGACCACCTAGCCATACAACAGGTCTTCGTCGAAGGCAATTTCTCAACCACCCAGCTCATCAAACCCAGTCAATACCCAACAAATGACTTCGAACTCCAAGCTGGATCAGCCGGCGGCTACGGGGTAAGGGTGATTTTCAGTCAGGCGACCGACTACAATGTCAACCTATTCGTTAGGCAGGATGGAACCAACGCGATTTGAAAACAGTACGAGCTACTACGTATCCGGGGGGACACTCGAACTCGACGTGAGCGCTTACTTCAACCCAAGACCCATTGACATTGCAGCCGTTGCACCCTTGATTTCCCCATGGGACAGCTTAGTGGATTGGTTTGGCAGCTTCGGTCAGGCGTTCCCGTTGTGGGTCAAAGCCCTATACCTATTGCTAGGAGTACAATTTCTCGCTGTTGGCGGTTTGTGGATTCGACGCGAGACCGCAAGCCGAGAAGGGACCGCCCAGCGCTTGGACGGCGGGGACAAAGCCTACCTCTGGCTAGACATCGTTTACAAATTCCTACTAGCCTCGTTTGTCGCCATCGTGGCGATTATGGGAGGTGAGCTGATTCTACTATTCGTGTTGCGCTTCATGTTCCTGGTCTCAATCAACCTCCTTTCGCTATGGGATCTTTTCGTGGTGGGCTTTGCCGCGGGTGCGGTCATCATAGTCGTACCTGATCCGTTTCACGCTCGAGAAAGGTTTCGACCTGAAACCTGTGGAAAGTGAGTAATATGGAGGGCAAGCTTGACGATATTGAAGCCAGCCTACAAACCACGCTAGAAACTGAATCCGAGGAAACCTGGTGGAAGAAAACTGCGCCATTGAGGTGGGCGAACTATGTTCCACTCCGCCTCGTAGATAGGGAGTTTGTCAGGTGGCGAAAGTCAAGGATTTCGCCAAGGAAGTTTCGGAAGATACAACAACGGCTAGACCGTTTATACCCTCCAACCAGATTCTCCGCTACGAAGCTAATCGGTCGCGATAAAGAATACAACTTGCTGCTGGATTCATTCAGACTGCACGTCCTTAAACACCCAATGCTCAGAAAATGGTTCAACAAGGACGAACTTCCAAAAGCGATTTGCCTGACCGGTGAAAGTGGCACCGGGAAAACATTCCTAACAATGGTTTCCTTGAAACAGATGCTGCTTGAGGCTCACAAGAACGGAATCTACCTATCCCCCATCATCATCAAGGGATCAGACGTATTCTCAGAATACTACGGTAGGAGTACCAAGCAGTTAGGGAAGCTTCTGGAACAAGCCGCCTCAGCCCCTTCAGTCGTCTACATTGATGAATTCCAAAGCTTCGGAAGAAAAGTACGTGGGGAAACAGGAACTGAACTGGAGGATACCCGAGTACAGGACGAGATAAACCGTTGGCTTGACAAAATCACAACCAACGAAGCAAGAACGCTCGTCATAGTCGCTACCAATTCTTACGAACAAACTCGCGAAGACATCCGCCGTCGACTCACACGTGTGGATCTAGATTCAGGCGTGACGAGGGAAATGCTGCTCGCTATTGTGGACGACAGAGCTACGGCTGAGGGTTGGAGAGGAGTTTCGTCAACAGAGATACTTGAGGTCCTCGAACGAGAAGCCGCCCTGCGAAGACATGGTTCGATCACTCCCAACGACATACTAGGAGTCTTCATAGAGGTGAAACGGGCCAAGGAAGTGCCCTTACTCGAAACGATCAGACGTTCAATGCCCGGTCCACTTTCGAAATGGACTAAGCCGATATACAAGGTAAGTTTGGAAGATTTTGCTCAAGCCGCGCATTCAATGAAGTTCTACGTAGAGCGCGAAAAATCACGAGAAATTACCGACGCCGTCTACCTAGTTACGCCCAAGGCTAGGAGAGATGACATTGGTGGTCTTCATGACATAAGAGACAAAGTGTTAAACCACATTTCACTCGCTTTCAGTCGAAAAATGTCCCAACTCGGTTATGCGTCCAACTGCAGGTTTCTACTATTCGGTCCACCAGGGACGGGAAAGACATTGCTCGCAATGGTAGCGGCGGCCGAGAACAAAGTCGCTTTCATCAAAGTAAGAGGAGGAGAACTGATGAGCGGGGCAACCTACATAGGAGAACCTGAGAAACGTATCAAAGATCTATTCGCTCTCGCCAGACAACGAACCCCCTGCATTCTTTTCCTCGACGAAGCCGACGCGATCTTCTGGGGCGCAGATCCCACTGGAAACAAAATCTTGGCACAAGTGAAAGCCGAGCTCAGCGAGATCAAGCCTGATGAAGGAATCGTGGTCATCGCCGCTTCGAACAAAGAAAACCTCATCGACCAAGCAACCAGAGACAGGTTTGAACCCAACGTCTACTACGTCCACCCCCCGCTGAACGATCAAGAATGGCATGAAGTGGTAGGCATCCACCTACGAAGATTCGATCGGTTCATACATCCAGAAGTCGATGCAGCGAAAATCACACGTTTGCTTAGAATGCAACGAATCCTCAGCCCCAGAGCCGCATCTGAAACTATTGCAGAAGCCCACAGGCTATGGGCGTCGGAAATAAGCGCGGTCAGTGAATTGCGTGCTTGCAAAGATAACGGGGATAGGGAGGCGGTTGAAAAGAAGTATTCGACGGACCTAAGCAGGCTGCGTTCTGCGCTTGACGGCTCAGAGCATCCGCAATTGTCAATTGAGCAAATCGACGAAAGCAACTATCCGATGCGCCTCTACCACTTTGAAAAAGCGATTCAGGCACTTGAATCGAACCAGGCTAGACAAAGGAGAGAGATGGAAGAAGCATTAATCCTTACAACACCCACACCAGGAGCTTCCTTCGGGCTCTACGCTACCGAAGACGGAACCGGGGGCATAATCACGGTTCAATGCTCAGTCAGGCCTATGATATCCGGCGAACGCCAAGTCTCTGTGACTGGGAATGCAACTTCAGCCGTAATCGGTCAAAGCGTCGTCTCAGATGAGTCAGTGCTTCAAAGTGCGGAAAACGCCACAGAAGCAATCAGCTCACTTCTATGGGCCGCGTCTCAAGTGGACCTAAGTCGGTTACACATACACTTCCAGATCAGGAGTATTTTGGAGGGCGCGCCTGGGCAAGGAGTTTCAGGGCCAAGCGCCGGGTTAGCTATGGTCTTAGCTCTCCTCTCAGAGCTGGCTGGACTTCCAATCTCCCCCGCCACTGTCGCAACCGGAACCATAGGGGTAAAGCTCGACGTGGGGCCGGTAGGTGGGCTGGGTGGCTACGGGACCCAAACCGGAAAGATCGTCGGGATCCTGAAATCCCAAAAGATTCGCATTACCGACTTGGTCCTGCCAGCAGCTAACTTCGAAGCTGCAGGTGACGAAATGCGGATTCTGACCGAGGAAGGAGTGAACGTACGTCCTGTGTCGGACGTATCGGAGTGTTTGAAGACAATCTTCGGTAAGGATATGTACGAACTAGTGGCTGAAATAAAGAAAAGGTTTGAGACAGCTCGGTTGGTAGCTCAGTCGTATTAGATATCGAGCTTGAGCGCTTCTTTTAATCCCTTGTACCGGTTTCTGACTGTTACCTCGGTAACGTTAGCTACTTCAGCTATCTCTTTCTGGGTTTTCTTTTCCCCTTCGAGGACACACGCCACGTAGAGCGATGCCGCGGCCAAGCCCATTGGGTCTTTGCCTGCGACTATGCCTTTTCGTTTCGCCTCGTTGATGATTCTGATTGCACGCTGCTGGGTTGGCATCGAGATTTCGACTTTGGTTGCTATCTTTGAGATGCATTTCACTGGATCCTCGACTGGCATTCTAAGGTCGAGTTCCCTGACGAGGAGTCGGTAGCATCTTGCTACGTCCTTCTTGCGGATCCTGCTCGCTGCGGATACGTCTTTGAGGGTTCTTGGTGTTTCGGACATTCGGCATGCGGCGTAGAGTGAAGCGGCGGCTATGGCTGCGATTGACCGTCCTCTTACCAGGCCGTTGTCCAGAGCTTTGCGGTAAACGATTGCGGCCCGTTCTTTGATGGAAGCGGGTATGTGTAGCATGTCAGTTAAGCGATCGAGTTCGGCCATCGCTTGGGCTAGGTTTCTGTCGGCTGAGGAGTGGACTCGTGTTCGTATCTGCCATTTTCTCAGGCGGAGCATTTCAAGTCTGGTTGCCAGGGGCAGTTGGCGACCGTACGCGTCCTCGGTTCACCCGATCAATTACAGTTGATAATCCTTTGTCGTGAATGGAGAATGATGTTGGGATACCTACGCAACCTCGTTCATCCTTCTCTTCTTTGGTGAAGGCGCGCCATTCTGGACCTGTGTTTAACGAGTGTTCACTTATGACTAGGCCACAGTTGTGGCAACTGATCTCGCCGACATCGTAATCTTCTACTAGGTTTGTGCTGCCACATTCGGGGCAGTTAGTTAACTTTCCAACTTTCCTTGTGGTTGCGCTTGTACTCATTTCTTTTCACTTTTTTCGATGCTAGACGCTCGGACCATCCATCCCTCCAGTAGAACGCCGGTCGTTCTGCTCGAGAAACACGTCATCCGGCCCGAAATCTATAATAACTACCCGAGGAACGTATAAAAAGCTTGCGTCGAATTTTAGCATTTCCATCGTACAAGCGTCCCCAAGTGTGGGTGTTTTTCACATGTCGGCGTCTACCTCGCCGAAAGCCTTGAAGTGAGCCTAAACTTGACCTAGATGAGCCATATCGCCTTAGGTTGGGGGTTTCGGTGCTAGAATGCGTCCAGTTGTCGACGGAAGTACACGTTGCCTGATTCCCTTCTTACGAATCTTCCGTATCGGCCGCATTCGGACACGAGCATGGGTTGCTGGTCGTCGGGGGACGTGATCACTTCAATGTTGACCAGGCGGTATCGTGGCGGCTCCGGCTCCTGCCCGAACGTATGCCGGAAATCCTCAATCGTCATTTCCGGCGCCAATTGATCTTGCGTGTCGATGACGACGGAGATCGTTCGGATCGGGACCTTGATGACGATCTCAGCCGGCAAGGGGTCCGTTCTCCGATCTCCCACGCTTCGACAGAACCTCTAACCACGGGTTATTGCTGAAGTAAGAAGGAAGAGCTCCCAGGGACTCCCCCCTAGAGGGAGGGTCGGCTTGGTTGAAGTAACTGTGAAGTGCTTCGTCTTGGGCGATATTTGGGGCGAATACGGCGTTACGGGGGATCTCTTGGGGAGGCTGGGAAAGTTGAGGCGCCAACCCGCCAATCCGCGGGGTTTCGTGTGTGTTCTTGAGGTCGTCGCGTAGTTGGGTCAGGTTGCGTTCCATTTCAAAATACATCGACTTGAGCGTCGCAAGCTCGGTCACGAGTACTGGATCCTGTGGGAGCTGGTTTGTTTGTAACCGCGATGGTTGCAGTGGTTGCGGTGCTACCGCTTCGTCAATCCTTCGCTCATCGAAGAATAACAGCCCGATCCCATGAGCTCGGAAAATGGAGGCATCTATCGTTGCGCCCAAAAGCCGAGGCGCGGCGAGGTAGACGGTCTGATATGAATTCCTAAGCGAGGATAATTTCAGAACCGTGTCGATGATCGAATTTCGTTGAGCCAAATCCCGAGTCTTCAAAATCATGACATGAACGTTGTCTGCGCCGACGAGAAATGAGAGACCCGCCTGATTCGGATCTTGGTTGGGGGTATGCTGCACGCCCATCGCGAGAAAGTAGTGGAGAATCCTTTCTTCAACCGGAAGGCTAGTTTGAAACCTTCATCCACCCCTCCAACCGTTGCCAATCCCAGTCATAGTTCTCTGGAACGGCGAAACCGTAGATTATGCACCCATGCCAAACCGAGAACTGCGGTGAACTGGTCATCTTGACTGAAACATTCTTGATACCGCGATCCCGCAGCAGAAGACGCACCTTCGCGGGAGCGTCAACTGCGATCTCTTGTAACTTGGGCGGTACGGTCCAGCTGAAATTTCCACCCGACAAGAGGACTTCGCGATAGAGCATGGGTTGGAGTTCAACTGGGCAACGTTCAACCGAGGCGATTATCGCCTCACCGAAATCCAGCATACCCCTGAAGACCGTGTCGCCCATCTTGACGTCCTTCGGTCTCGGCATTCCGCAGGCTGAAGTAGCTCTCGAAAATCTCGTGGTTCGGATTGAACACATATTCACCGATAAGATATCTTGACCACGAGTCCTTCTCAAGGTCTATCTCAACACGCATTTCCGGGGACTCTGTACTTTGCTCTGGATTTTCGCGGGAATTTCTTTGCGTCCGCGATTGCGCTGTCCAGGTTTCCGGGGACTAGGCCAATGTTTTCCTTGACCTTCCTTACTACCGCTTCCTCATTTGCCAGGTCGCCATAACCAGAATCCTTGAGGATCTCCGATGTTATCGCATTCGCGTCTCCGCCGCCCCGGTTCAACGCTACTTGTGCGGCTCGGATGGGATATTTCGAGATTGGGCACACTTGACTGTTTCCATGTCCGGACTCGATAACCACACAAGTAGTGACTCCATGGCCGATGGCGACGGCGAATGGTTGCGGGATGACGGTGACTGCTCTGATCCTTCCGTGGTTATTGTCTTGGAATAACCCAAGCAGTTTCTCGTACATATAGCGGGGGGAAACTGATGACAGGGACGCGACTACATAGTATCCTTGAAAGCCATTATTTGGTTCAGGTTTGAAGGCGTCTAAGCTGTAGGAGGATAGGCTGCTTACTCACCGCCAGGCTTGGTCGTCGCTTTTGTCGATCATGCCGTTGCGCATGGGATAGATCAGGCGACTTGACAGATCTTCGGCGGACTGCAAGTAAAGAGGCACGTCTTCCCCCACAATCACGTCGGATGTCGGTTCGAATGCCTTGTAGATGACGGAGCTTTTGTCGGGGAAATAGCCCCGGTTGTTTACGATTCTTGGATTTTCGCCAAGGGTTATTGGGCCAAATTTGAAGTCGCTTGTGCCGAAGTCCATAGCGAAGGTATAGTGGCTTCGATAGTTGTCGCCGCTCATACCAATGCAGCTCCTTCAATCACGAGTTTCTTGCCATCAATCCGAACGACAACTTCCTGATCAGGGATGAATGGAAAGAGTGAGTCTTTGACAACATCTGCGGGTATGTACAGAATCCCCGTCTTGCTTCTGTCGCCTCGACTGGGGAGAATAATTTTCGCAAATCCTTCAAGCAACCGCTAATTCACCATTCAAACTGCAATGCGAAGCAGCGTACGAAAATTGGCGATATAACCAAAACAGGGGATGTAGAGCGTCACGTGAGCTGGGTGAAACTAAAGGATTGAAAATTCGCACTCGCAACGCAGAGCGCATCTATTCATTGATGACTGGAGTTTGACAGGCAAGTGTCGATAGAGAGTATCTCCTCAACCTAGTCCTCAAATATGCCTGGGAACTGTAATCTGGTTAGAAATTGGTTCTAGTCATTCCCGCCGATCAACTTCAGTACACAATCAACCACGCAAGAAGCGCCTACCCCGAGGAATGTTGCGGATTCCTAATTGGTTTGAACTCGGACGCAACGGCGAGTGCACCGCGCCTATGCAGCTCAGAATGTGGCTACGCCATCGAAACGTCGACGGTATAACATTGACCCACTGGAGTTGGTTCGTGCCGATGAAGACGCGCGAAGATCTAACCTCGACTTAATCGGCGTCTACCATTCTCACCCCGACGCTCCAGTGGAGCCATCCCAAGTTGACCTGGAACATGCTTGGCCTAACTTCGCGTACCTGATATTATCACTCCAAAATGGAGAACCCCGCGATTTTGCAGCGTGGATACTATCCAAAGACAGAACCGCGTTCGACCGAAACGAAATCCGGATTGCCGTAACGCTTCCAGGACTGAATGGATTCTCAAGGGAATGAGAGGGATTCTTCTGTTTCGACTGATATCATGATTTGATTCCTTTCTGCCAATGGCTTGCAATGTTTCCTCTACCCTGGTCTTTTCAACCGTGGGTCCTTCGTATGTTGTTGAAAATTGTTTCCCAGGAACCAACACGGATCGAACTTGTTTCTTCAAACCAATTGCTTCCATCGCTAAGTCAACTTGCTGTAGCGCTTCCACCGGGAGAGTTGAACCACTAGCGGACAAATTCACGATTGCAAGCAATGATTTTCATCTAACTCACGCTTGGGGAAATGATAAAGACTCCTCCGCAACGGGTATTGCAAGCGGAAACGAATTCGTCAATCCGTTCCCGCCAAAAATCAGAACCCGACATCCTCACGCAACGATGAGGGGGTTAGTCGAATAGACTCGTGGGAAAGGAAAAGAGAAGAGGGTGGGTGAGGGTTCAGCTGAGTGGTCTATTGGGTTGCTGGTTTAGTAGTAATAGCCGTAGGCGTATGGCCACGGCCAAGCGTAAGCGTACGGGTAGGGGTAGTACGGGTAGGCCATTGCTGGGTACTCAACCACAGGAACCTTAATGGTTCTCATGGATCCAACTTCACCTCTCAAACTCAGAACCCATCATGGTCTAGTATAGCGGTTAGTGTAATTCTTCTACCCGCGGTAGAGAATTCTACTTTTTCCGTTAATCGGCAAGGCATAAACATCATAGCGTCATCATAGCAAGAGATGCCGTTCGAAGACATTGCAGCAATTCGCATCAAGTCATAAAATGGAAATGAAAGGGCGGGAGCATGCTGAACGCTGTCAGCAGGTTCCAATCTTGGCCGGTGAGGAGAGGTTGTTAAGGGAGTTTCTTTAGAGTCTGTTTTACTTGGTCTTCCGGAAATGCTCTGAGGCTCATGATCTTCACAGCGTCCGTTGAAAGTGAGCCGAGAAGTATGGCGAGTGCAGCATCGTCGTTTGGCACGTCGAGTATTTCCACAGCGTCGTACGGGCCAGCGGTAACGTAGCCAGTAAGCTTACCACCGGCTTGCTCGGCGGCTTTCTTGAATTGGTCGCGGGTCGCCGTGTATTCTTGCTTGAAGTTCCTCTTGCCTTTCTCCGTTAAGTTAACGAACAATACATATGTTGGCATAACCCGTCTTACTCATTTAGCGCCTAAAAGCCTTTAGAAAGACTCACAGAAGAGTTGCGCTAGTCGGTCTGTGGGAAATCTCCCTGAAAGATCTCTTCAATCGCTCTCCTGGGTGAAGGCGGTGATAGTTCTGTTGCATAGCCTAACGAAAACATCACGACGGGACGCATAGTCTTAATCTCCAAAACCTATTTTACTTTTCCTCATAGAATTCCCCGACCTAAACCGTGGCTAACCCGAGGTCCACAGCCCCCATCATAGCGAATGTCCCAGCAATTGTTGCGTCCTGCACGCTGTAAAGCTCTGCCCCTATCTTAACGTCGTTCTCTGCTGAACGGATTTACTTCAGGCCTGAATTAGCACTAAACGTGTAGCTCCTCAAGATTTGAGAATACGTTTCGAATTTTCGACGATCGCACAATTAAGCCCGGACAAATTACGTGATTACGCGCAACGTCCATAGATCGAGAGCTAAGTCTTCGTCGAGAACGTAAGCGTATGGAAGCGTGAAATATCCATTCATTCCCCACGAATCGCCCCACGAGTTTCTTACTATGAACCACTGCTTTGAGTCGTCATACCCGACCGCCAACACGGCGTGACCCCCTATCGGTTTATCTCCCTGCGCTGGCATCGATTCATGGCCAGTCTTCGCAACTTCTGGGCTTTGCAGGCTTTGATGTGCTTTGATTCCGAAGATGAATGGGTATCCGGAAGCGAGACACCCCTTAAGTTGTTCGGCCTTACGGTTCAACCGCTTGTACTGCACTGCCCTATACTTCTTGGCTTGAGCATAGCAAAGTTCGGGAGGCTTTTCAGCGAATTTCGTATGGTTGTATGGCCACAGCGACTCAGGACAATCGCCTGCTTTTGCCACGGTCTTTATTCCATCACGGAGCGGAGCACCTGAATCCACATGCGCTGTCCCCGCCATGACCCGTTCATTGTAATATAGAAACAGTCGGGACGGCATGAAGCTCGGGAGCTTCTGTTTCATCAAATCAAATTGAACTGCCGCGGCAATCGCATTTGCGGTGCAGCTGTTGAGGTCACCTTGATCATAGACTGGGGGGCACTGCGGTCTGAGGTCAGTGGTTGGTGGTAGCGTGCTAGGATTTCGGGTGGCGCTTCATATGTGTGATCACGTGAGTCCGGATCATCTGGGATCCATCCATATTTCCTAATTGTCATTTATTCAAGGTGCCCTCTTCGTTTCGTTACTTCGATCCAAATCCAGGTTCAGATGATGCCGCCTGGTTAGGCATTTGTTCGATCACCGCCGGTCTTCCTAACCAGTTCGTCGAACCTTGGGTCTGATGTGATGGTGTCGTAGAATGGTCCTTGTTTAACTTGAAATGGAGTAATTGAGCGAAGTTTGAAAGCCTTCTCGAGCCATTCAAAGGCGCGGTCCAAGTTGCCCAGCTTCGAATGAATGATTGCTAGTCGGTGAGGTTCTAGGCTATCACGGGTAGAGGACTCTTCACACTCTTTGAGGATTTGTTCGGCCTCCTTTGTCCTGCCAGAGATCGCGTAAACGAGTGCCAGCTCAACTCTCCAACGTATTGATTGGGGTGCTCGATGCATTACCCAATGCAACTCCGCAAGCGCCTCGTCAAACATCCCCTTAGCCAAGCAGGCATCAGATCGGTTTGCATGGGCTGGTACGAAATTCTGATCTAGCTCCAGTGATCGGTCAAGTTCTTTCATCGCATCGTCATAGCGCCGGGCGTAGATGAAGAGGCCGCCGGCGTAGGCGTGTATCATCGGCGACAGGGGATCCAAGTCCTCTGCGATCTTCAGTTGATCTATTGCCTCCTCTATTCGGCCCAGGCTTAGGAGATGGATGGAATACCAATGATGTGCCTTCGCGTAGCCAGGATTAGTTCTTATGGCTTCGGAAAATTCCTCTTCCGCCGCGGACCAGTTCCATTCGTTGCTAAGGATGTTTCCAAGTGAAGTATGGGCTTCGGCAAGAGCTCCGTCAAGGCTAAGCGCTTTCGTCAAAGCGTTCCTTGCTTTATCATAGCCATCTGTTGAAGTAATGTATCCGTGGTTTACAAGTACAACGTAACAGTCAGCCAGTCCAGAGTAGGCCCGTGCAAAGTCAGGGTCCTTCTTTATCGCATCTTCGAAGTACTTGACCGCTTTCATCAGCGAATCTCTAGACCGTTCGTTCCAACAGAATCTCCCTTTCAAGTAGAGCGTGTACGCGTCGAGGTCTCCTGTCAGTCTCTTGTCAAGGCGTTCTTTTTCTATCGGCAAGAGTTTGACTTTGAGTGCTGCCGCTACTTCCTTTGAGATCTCGCTCTGAATTGCGAATATGTCTTTCATTTCTCTATCGAACGATTCTGACCATAGATGGTCACCGCTCTCGGAGTCTATCAGTTGAACGGTGATTCGTAGATTGTCCCCCGCTTTCCGTACGCTTCCCTCGATTACAGTTCCAACTGTAAGCTCTCTTGCGATTTGATCGATTTTCTTCTGGCCGCCCTTATAGCCCATGACGGAAGTCCTTGCAATCACCTTCAGCCCACCTATCTTTGTCATAGTCGAGATCATTTCCTCGGTCAGCCCGTCCGAAGTATTCGTCCTTAGCGTCAGGGCTGATGCTTTGCAAGGGCAAAACGGCAACTCTATGTTTGTCTAATGTTGACAGTGTTGAAGAGAATGCTGGAGGAACAAAGCTCTTCATACGATCCGGATCACTTGGCTGCAAGTGTTCTCGCCTAGTCTGGTTTGGTTTGTTGGTAGCCCGGGGGAGATTCGGGCAATTCGGGCGCTTTCGTGCCTCCCGTCGGCAGGTTTCTCCTCTGGTGAGGGGATCCAGAGCCATCTAGTGGCAGGTTTCTGGCGCCAATGCTATGCATAGTCCCATGTGCGTGGTTTGACCACTACACCACCGGGCTACCGAATGCAAGCCAGCCCTCGGTAGGTATCTTAACGTTTCGTTAGACCCGAGACTAGTTATTTCAGATCAAACCCAAACTGTACAGGACAAGATTAGAATAGATCGTAGCTTCCCTTCATGCTGATTACGGTTGAAACGATCTGGGTCCCTCTCGCTGCGATTGACGTTGACTGCTGTGAATGCGGCTTTGTACGCGGGGATTGGCGCCTTGTGGACAGTTTTTCCACTAATGATCTTCGGAGTTAGGTTTTGGCCACAAGTCTTCGCACCTGCCACCTTCGCCATATTGTTTGGGCCCTGGGTTGGAGGGATAGGAGCGGCAATTGGGATATTCCTTGCCGACGTCATCTACGGGCACCATGACGCGCTCCTGAGTCTCCTCGTAGGGGTGCCGTCTAATTTCATTGGATTCTTCGTTATTGGATGGCTCACGAACCATGAATGGAAGGGAGTGGCGAGGCGCATTTTGGTTGCGGTAAGCTTACTGATTCAACCACTCTACGCTATTGCCTTAGTTCTCGGATTGTATTTTCTGTTCGGCGTGGCCACGATTGGGTCTTCGACTTCCTACTTGGGACTTGCGGGATTAATTGTCGTTCTCGCCATTGTCTTCCTCATAGTCGTTCGGAATAGATGGGCGGATTTTGAGGTTGCAGCTTCAATTGGCCTCGCGGTTGGAACGGGGATAATCGGCTTGGGGATTGTGGCTTACAGCGCGATTTTCGGCCTTCCGGTCGCGGTTGGTCTCGGCACTAAACCTTTGGCGGGGGCTTTTGTCTATCTGGTGGCGGCTTCAAGCTATTTCACCGAAATTCCGTTCATGGTTGTGTTGACTCCGCCTGTTGCCGCAGCCTGTCGAGCAGCCTTCCCTAGCCTCCGAGCAATCGACCAGAGAAGCAAGAAAAATTAGAGCAGCCGGCCGATCCGTTGCCAGTTTCGGAAGCATTTTGCCCGGCTGGGATCTCTAGCTTCTTCGAGGTCTGTAATGTAGACTCCTCCGGCGATCCAATTAATGATCCAGCGAGAATCGGAGCACGGGGCGGTGGATTTGCCATTCCACGAGGTGCCACTTCACGCGCCATCGTCAGAAAAAGCGCCGAGACACGGATTAAGATTAAGATAAACTCAAAGCCAGCCCCAGAAGCACATACAACCCGTTCAGCAATCGAACAGCTTCTGAAAATGCAAGGGGTTACCCTCGACGTAGCGATTGAAGTGAGAGTGACATGTCCGATCGGTGCGGGCTTTGGAACAAGCGCCGCCGGGACCTTAGCCTCATGCCTAGCCGTATCGGACGCCGCCGACCTACCAGTTACATTAAACGAACTTGGCAGGATCACGCACATCGCGGACGTGGTGAACCAAACGGGGCTTGGAACAGCTGCCGCGTTGCTCACGGGAGGGTTCGTATTGGTCACAGAGCCTGGAGCGCCGGGAATAGGAGTTGTCGATAGGCTTCTCTTTCCACGAGACCATTCCATAATCTCAGCTTACGTTGGACCTATGCCTACACGCACAACGCTGGCCGAAACTGATGTCGCAGTGAGAGTAAACGCCTCGGCAAAACGGACTATGGACGCGGTTCGTCAGAACCCTACCCTCTCGACCTTCCTAGCAGAGTCCAGGAGATTCAGTCAAGAAGCAGGCTTTGAAACAACGAATGTTACAAGGCTGATTTCGGCTATGACTTCATCCGGAGCCATGGGATCTGCACAGAACATGATTGGAGAAGCAGTTCACGGAGTCGCAAATGACCGGAAAGTGGGAAGGATCGTGAAGGCAGTAAAGAGAACCTTTCCCTCGGCAAAGGTCTTCGCTACTCCTATTGACAACCAGGGCGTGCGACTTCTAGATAACTGAAGCAAAGCACTAAATCTCTAAGGCCTAAACGTGCCCTGCACTCCAATCCGCGAGACACAGCAACTTGGAGAGGTAAGTAAGAATAATGCCAGAATCCCGCAAGACGTACAAAGTTGTAGCGCTGGGCGGGACTTTCGATTCGTTGCACCGTGGGCACAGAAAATTGTTGAGACAAGCCTTCGCCGTGGGACGTAAGGTCATGATCGGTATCACGAGCGACGACTTCGCCAGGTCGTTGCACAAACCCCACAAACTGGACCCATACAACAGAAGAAAGAAGGATCTGGAACGCCTTCTAGTATCCTGGGGAGTATTATCCCGAGCGAAGATCGTTCCACTTCACGACCGTTACGGGCCGACGGTGAAAGTGTCCGGGATCGACGCGCTCGTAGTTAGCAGACGAACCATTAAAACCGCGTATGAGATCAATGCGAAGAGAAGGGCCAACCGGCTGAAGCCCATCGCGATAAGCCCCATAGACCTCATCCTCGCTGACGACAGGAGGCCGATATCATCGACTCGAATCAGGCGCGGTAAGATCGACCGAGAGGGCAGACTCGTACACTAATCGGAACATCGACTTTGACGCGAGGTTTATGTTAGCTTAAACTTCGTATCCTCCGATCGGAAGACCATCTCGTGGGTCGTGTCCTTGGAAACGGAGAAACGCCGAATTAAGTTCCTGTACTGGGAAGAATGCCAGTCTCACAATGAAGCTCTCATCCGTCTAAAGAAAGTTCTGAGTGAAGCTCGTATCGACGCCGAAATTGAAGTAATTCGCGTACAATCGAACGAAGATGCGAAACGGCTTCGGTTCATAGGCTCCCCGACAATCACGGTGGACGGAAGAGACATTCAACCGCCAACAAGCACCCATTATGCGTTGACTTGCAGGGCCTATCAGTTGGAGGATGGGCGTATCTCTCCTTTACCCTCCGAGGCTACGATTTGCAGAGCACTAAAGCGAGAATCTTAAGACTGCCAAGTCTTACCTGACATGTGATTTCGCATTGGCAAACCTGAAGGTCGGCGATTTCACATTGACCGGCACAGACGGCTTGAAACATTCTCTGAATGACTATCGGGGCAAGTATGCTGTTGTGATTTTCAGCTGCAACCATTGTCCATATGTTCGCGCTTGGGAGGACCGTATGGTCGCGATTCAAAGGGACTATGCGGGGAAGGGTGTGCAACTGATCGCCATAAACTCCAATGACGCATCACAATACCCAGAAGACAACTTCGAAAATATGAAGGCGAGAGCGAAGGAGAAACATTTCAACTTCCCATACCTTCAGGACGGAGACCAGAAGATTGCCACATCATATGGTGCTCAACGAACTCCCGAAGTATTCGTCTTCGACACCGGATCCATCCTACGTTACCACGGGGCGATAGACGACAATTACGATGACCCCAAGGCGGTGAAGCGGCACTACCTACGCGATGCCCTCGATGCCCTTCTGGGCGGAACCAAGATACCCATCCCTGATACTCAGCCTATCGGATGTACGATCAAATGGAAATCTAGCTGAACTAGAGCTGCCTTGTAGGTAACGTCAGGTTAACGGTTGTTAAGAGATTCCCGATTGTTTTCTGTTCGGAATTAGGGGGTGGATCCACCCCTCGAAGGGTGGTGCCAAACGGTGCCAAACGAAGGTAACCCTCGCCCCATTCTACGCCCCGATCCCCCCATACGAAGCAGTTTGCAGCAGCTCCCGACAAGCGACGTTACCGTCTTGTAACCCATCCCAATTCAAGAATCTTTGAACAGTTGATAGCAGCGCAGAGAGCTGCCTCCCGCAGAAAACTGGCCTAGAACTTCATATAATACACGTTTGGGTGGGCAGAAAGTCCGGATCACACATAAGCCCACAGCTTGTACGCCGGTGTTTGCTTGCAAGTCTGGCTGCAGATGCAGAGCGGCTTAGGCGCGAATTCTGCGGGTACCCATGTCTCTAGAGAGAAGAGGGGGTCCTGTGAGCCACACTTCAAGCAGAAAACTCCTTCCATGGTCCAGGCGAACTTGTCGCTTCCGCAGATGCAAATTGGTTCTGCGTACTCGAAGTCTGCGGCGGAGAGTCGGCGGCTTCTGGCGATCACCTGCAGGTTCGAATATCTTCTTCTCTTCCACTCCAAATAGCAGGATTTGTTGCCGCACAGCTTCCGGGGTCGGCCGAAAATGTACTGCATTTCCTGGCTACAAATCACACACCGACTGGTTTTCTCCAAGCTATGCGACTCCTGACGAATTAGGCTCCTGAAATTTCTCGTGCCGCCTGTGACTCTGTAATGAGCCTTAGGTTCCTCCGTTCGGCGCTAATGAATAACCCATGTAATATTCCCTTCTGGGACTCCCTTTCACAGGGGGTAGCAAAGTTGCTTAGCGGTCCGAAGAGCCTGGGACGGTGCACCGAAAGTACACCATCACTCACCTAGAGCTATCACCCCGTATGCTCAAACGTCCCTCAGACAAGCGCCGGTTAGTCAAACAGGCGCTTCCTCTCGGTGACGCCGCTTGTCCAGCCGCACGCTTTTCCCGCCCTCGGCGGCGGTTTTCGCCGGTTTTTCCTTTTTTTCTCATTTTCTTTCTTTACTCTCCTTTTTGTGCGCCCCGTTAGCGCACCTGGTGCTAATTCCGTCGGAAAATCGGGTTCTATTTGCACCCGAATTTCCGTCGGCACGAAAAAGACTAGGAAATGATCATTTCCAGGAATGTCGTCAACTCTGTGCGCTTCGATTTATTGGAGCGGTGGGGCCAACATTAGAGCAGTTTAGGCGCGGCTTCATGTATCGGGGCCAATATCTGCAGTCGCACTCGCCAATCGTCGTCGGGTCGGGTGAAAAAGGGAAAGCCCGTGAGAGTAATCGTTGAATGCTTTGGCAAAGACCAAGACGTATTCAATCGAGCGTACCGGCTCGTGGGCGAAAACGGAATAACCGTCACCAACTTCACGACTCCGGGTGCCGTTGAGAAGTCGAGCGTAGGATCTTTCGTCGCGAATGGTCAGTACGCTACGGTTTCTTACGATGGTGCCTTAGAAGCTTTGTTCTCTGTCAGAAACGTGAGTACGTATTTCTGATGTTAGACGGGTATCGGATTTGGAGATAGATCCAAAGAAACGATTTTCGAGACGTGCTGGGTACTATTCGCGCTATCGACCCGGTTACCCGGAGTCTCTCCTTCGCTACATGGAACGGGAACTATCCTTCTCGCAAGATTCAGTTGTGGCTGATGTGGGTTCAGGGACGGGTATCCTATCTGAACTCATGCTGAAGAACGGGAATAGGGTATTCGGGGTTGAACCGAACGACGATATGCGGCGCATAGCGGAAGCGAATTTGGCGAAATACCTGAACCTCACGAGCATAAGTGGCTCGGCTGAATCAACAACGCTCGAGAATAGGAGCATAGACTTCATCGCCGCCGCACAGGCGTTCCATTGGTTCGATCCGGAGAAGGCTAGGGCGGAATTCCGTCGCATTCTACGAGATGGAGGATGGGTGGTTTTGGTCTGGAACACCCGTAAGACTTCGACAAGTTTCCTCGAGGCTTACGATGAGCTCGTAAGTTGGGTCTCAGATAAACGAAGAGTCCGGCATGAGGACGTGACCGATCAAACGCTGAAGAATTTCCTAGGAGATTATCGGGCTGTCAAATTGGATAATTCGCAGAAATTGGATTACGAGGGACTGGTTGGTAGGTTGTTGTCATGGTCATACGCTCCGCAGCGAGGGGACGCATTGTTCGACGAGATGATTACCCGAGTATCCCAACTCTTCAACCTCCATCACGTAGATGGGGTTGTTACTCTCGAATATGAAACCGAAGTTTACGCCGGACAACTCGATTGATGCGAGGATTATCAGGGAACCATCGACTCCTTCCGACGAGTGGTTCTGGAGCATGATTTCTACATCGGAAACCTAGGGGTTCACTAGTCGAAAGTTGTGAAACGATAACCACAAAATGTCCCTTATTCTGACTTGTTACAGAATTCATGACTTACTTTTCTTCTCTGATGGGAGATGGGGCCCCTTTACCTCAGCGAGGTCTCAATTCTTAGATCAATCAGAGATTGGGGAGGTAGCCGTGAAAACACTGTTTCCCGATAGGTATCAGAATTGAATTGTTTTCAGCAAATCCAACAATCGAAGTCGTGGAGTTCTGTCTGGCTTTGTGTTGTGAACCGCTTTCTTCTTCCGCAACTTCTTCAGGTGTGGAATCTAAATGGCAAACAGACCTCGATCACTGACCGTACTTGACCGTCCCACGATAGGAAATATCCCGAGAGAAGATTACTATGCGGAGCGACAGAAGCGATGGGTGTGGGTTTTCCCAAAGATCGACAAGCACTCGACTCTAAATCAGATCGTAGACCTCGACAGTTTCTGCACTATTCTCTTCCCACATAGCATAAAGAAACAGGGAGTTGCGAAGGCAATAATCCAGATTCTCGTTGAAGAAAAGAGGCCGATGTACCTCCGAGATCTTCACCACAGGGTGGTTGAGAGAATCAAGGTAAGCGCCGCAAACCCTCAGCGACACCTACAAAGCGATGCTCCGAAGCGGGCTTCTAGAGAAAAAATACCGGAATGAGCCTACGAAGTTGAGTGTGCAGTTCGCGAATCGGTTACGCGACCTGGCATCTTATTGGGACAATTACCTCGTTGCGAAGAAAGCTAGCTGACATCCAATTTATTGGAGTGTTAGCGAACCATCCACTTTTTTGGACCTAGGCCGTATACCTCGAATCCGGCTTGGTTGCCGGAGTAGGTTGAGGTTGTTGTGGGATTGGTGGCAGCGGTGGCGGAACGTTCAGACTTCTGGAAATTAGAATCGCGTCAGCCATCGCAGCATTAGAAACGGCCTGCACGAGTTGAACGGGTGGAGCTTTCTGGGCCTTATGTTCCTCCAGAATTTTCTTCGTGTCCTCAGCATCGCCTGTAATCTTTGCCTTACCCTTGATGCTGATCTGCGCGATTGATGGCGTGAAATTTACCGTGAAGACGAAAGGTGCGTCGAGGCTTCCGTCGGATCTCTGATCAATGTCGAGCATGTTTATGTTCACTCCAATTTGGACTTGGGGCGGCATCGGGCGGTCAATTTCCCAGAATCTCTCGGCCGACATACTGGTAACAAATATGTTCACATGAATCATGTCGCTTGTCTACTCAATTGCAGCCGACTTGTCATTTCCGCTTTAAACGTTATCGCATGGGCCGCTTAAACGGGGTTCTTTGGTGCTGAAAATTGACTAGTTGATGGGTATAAGGACTAAACCCGTTTTCCGTCAGAATTAGGATAGGAATTTGAACCCGAAGTGGTAAGTATTGAAAGAAGCCGTTGCTAGTTTTGTGGTAACGAAAAAGAGGATGCCGGACGGACGGGTGTACGAGTCGCCTCGAATTTACCTCCCGACCAAGCTTACGACAGATTCAAACTTCCCTTTCACGAAGGAATCGTTGAGGCTGTACGTGAGAGTATCCGGAAAGAGGCTGATGGTGGAGCGAGCCGCCCCGACCGTGCTCAAGAGGTTCGGACGATTCAAGAGGAAAGTCCGTAAGGCTAGGTCGAGGAAACGCTAGGCCCCACTGCGAAGTGTAGACGAAACGCGTTATCGGGCATTTGTTCAGCCCTCACGATCGACACCTTCCCTACTTCAGACAGCGCTGAAACATGGGTTCCTCCGCAAGGAATGGGATTGCAACCTTTGATGCTAACAGTCCTGATTTCAGAAAGATCAGGAAGTCGTTCGTAGTTCGGGGCGTTCTGAAGAAGAGATTTTGCAGATTCAGGATTCAGAAACTCAATCTGTACCTCCCCGCCTCCAACTACCATTTGGTTGGCCAGGGCCTCGGCCTGTTGTAGAGTTTGTGCGTCAGG
Source organism: Candidatus Bathyarchaeota archaeon (assembly GCA_963833125.1). GTDB lineage: Archaea > Thermoproteota > Bathyarchaeia > 40CM-2-53-6 > 40CM-2-53-6 > FEN-987. Next base: position 89,596 of record CAWHWX010000034.1, read on the forward strand.
AGGTGCACCTGTGTATCCCACGTAACAAGGATCATCCAACCAAGAGTCTGTTGTCTGTACTCTGCTCGAGGTTATCTGTGCAAGGCAGTGATCGAGCAAATGCGCAGCCGTGTGCCTCCGCATAACCAAATGTCTGTACTCCCAATCAATCTCGCACGTAGCCCCACCTACCGACGGTGTTCCCCGGGTTAGTTTCGCCCAGTGAATTACGACGCCGTTGTGGAAGATTGCTTTCTTCACAACTACCTCATAACTGGCCGAACGAATCACTCCTCGATCGGAGGGCTGTCCTCCCCCTTTCGGATGGAAAATTGTTCGATCAAGAATCAGATATGCATGTGTCCGTTTTTCGGGAACAATCTTGAGAACCGTCGCTTGGTCCAGACGAGACGCCATTTCGCGCAGATATACCAAGTTGGTTCTTGGTTGTCCGGCTGCAATTGTTGCCAGTTCCAAGACTCTACTTTCACTCCGGGATTTCCCCAGACAAGGATACTTATAAGAAAACGGTCGGTATAGGCCGCTCTGATTTACGGTGAATTCGAAGCAAGTCGTGGCAGCAATCTCAGCGGTAATCTTAGTAGTCATCCTAGTCTACCCTGCCGTATCGATGGGTACTGTCTCCGTTTCATTACGGTCAGCGGGTATAAGCAAAGCCGACCACGTTTACGTTACCGTTGATAGCGTCTGGGCACACCCAAAAGGCCAGGCGAGCGGAGGGGGATGGAGGTTGGTTTCCAACCAATCGGTGAGTATAGATTTGATTTCTGTTGAAAATTCAACTCAATTACTTGGAGCTGGCCAAGTTCCTTCTGGCGATTATGACTCAATCCGGATAGAAGTCTCGAACGTAACCTGGGTCTTCAACAAAACGACCACACCGCTCGGGATTGCGTCTCCGGAGATCGACGGTACGCTGGATTTCACAATTGGCGCAGGCAAGAGTACAAACGTTTTGATCACTCTTAACTCTCAGCAGCAACTGATAGCAAATTCGGAATACTACACCGCCACTATGATTGCGACTGAATCCACCTAACTCGCGAAATGCGAACGCAGAAATACTAAACCGCCGGGTACCTGTTGGGGGATTGTTGTCATGAGCGTTGCGGGAAAAGACCAAATCACTAAACTAATTCAAACCTACAAATGCGTATACCCGTTCGATTACGCGTTATTGGATGGTGATGGCTACGTTCTGACCGTCCGTGACGAGACGACCCTACACTATCTTGAACACCGGAATGTCATATCCTATGAGGTTGTGTTTACGCCCCCTAACTACGTATCCCACCTCACCGCCAAGAGCAAGTACGGACGAATGGGACTATCATTCCTCAATGCCGCTAAGGTTCACAGCGGATTCGTGGGACGTCTGGCACTCGAACTCGTCAACCTGAACAATACCCGGCAACCTATCACCATCAAACGCGGGGATCCGCTAATGCATATAGAGTACATCACTCGAGAGGGTGAACCGTCACCTTATCGAGGTGATTACATGTTCCAGTACATGAGCGACGATGAAGTCGCCCTCTACCTGGGCATTCTGAAGGAGCATTTCAAGGGGATCTTCGACATTGCCGAACTGGAGAAAGTCGCGAAAGAGAGGGTGCGCGGCTAATCTATCTTCGTTGAAACTTTCCGAACCTCTTCCTTCTATTCCTATACAAGACTTGGACGCTAACGGCTGCGAACACAGCCAAGATCACTAGCGCAGCCATAATCCATTCCATTCCGCCCGTCCCAACGCTGACAAGAATAGTGTTCCCTTGAGCCCGGCTCAAACCCGAGACAGAGATCATCGCGCTGTAGCCATAACTAGCTACGTAGTCCGCGGTCACGTTCTTGCGCTGAATCCTCATATCGAAGTTGAAAAGTTGGGGAGGTGAGTATCGCCAAGTAGTTGTGTTGTTTGTAAGGGTGTAGGTTCGATTCCATTGATTCAGCGTTGGACTAAGGTAGCCGAAGTCCAGCATCGTGAAGTTACCTACATAATCCTGAGCTTGCGTAGGGTTGAAGGATGTCCCGTTAACGAAGAAGGTCACTCCATTAATCGTCGCGTTAGGACTGCCGACCAAACGACTCGCATTCGCATAATATGCGACAGCCGGTCTAAAGTAGCGACTTCCTATCGTATTATAGCTGAAATTTTCAGCTCGCAGATCTGAGGTCACATTGAACGGCAACCACGTCATGTTGACGGAAACGATGTCCCCATTCCTCTGCGAAACACCGGTCACATCCAATGTACATGTGAGATTAAGCGAAGCCTTCGTTGAAGTTATTCCAACACTCAGACCAGATGAGGCAGCGTTGGGGTTTGCGTGGCTTAGGGCTTGATCGAAGGCCGTGGATAGGTTCGATTGCGAAGTAGAATCTACGGTTGTTGTAATGTTCGGTAGCGCGGTTATGTTTTGAACCAACGAAAGAGAAATCGATGTGTGCACCTGCTGTCCCTGAATGTTTACGGTGACGTTGGATGCTGAGGCGGGAACATAGAGTGTAGACATGAGGAATATGGCTAATGTTATGATTGCAATAGGGCGCAATGGTCGGCACTTTCCGTCTCATTTGGGCTTTTAGCGGAACCAGAACTACGTTTGGTATTTAAGAGTTGAAAAGAAAGTGGACTATTGGCTCGCGATGAAGTCCTTACCTAGAAGTTCTCGTGCCACGATGATTTTCATGATCTCGGTTGATCCTTCTGCTAACATGTAGGATCGTACGCCTCGTAATCCCATCTCAATCGGGCAATCGAGTGTGTACCCGTAGGCTCCGAACCATTGCAACACGTCATTTATCACTTCGAAGGCTGTTACCGGTGCCAACATTTTTGCCTCTGCGATAGATTTGGTGACCTCAAATCTGCCAAACGTTTTGTTTCTCTCTTCCTGATCGTACATCCAGAGCCCTCTGTATGCCAGAAGACGGGCGGCATCTACACGGGTGTAGTCTTCTGCGAGCTTGAATTGAACACCCTCAAAACTTCCAATATAGTGACCGAACGCTTTGCGTTGTTTAATGTACTCCATTCCGGAATCCAATGCAGCCATTGCTGCACCACAACATACGAGTGCAATGATACCGCGAGCAAAGTCGAAGCCTTGCATAGCGTAGTAGAACCCCTTGTTCTCTTCGCCGAGTCTATTGCCAAGGGGCACGTGAACATTTTTCATTAGAAATCCGCCGGCAGACATGCCTCTTCGACCCATTTCCTCGAGGTAACTTGGAGTCAGACCGTCGGTATTTTTGAACGGCACGAAGAAGAGTGATATCCCCTTGGTCCCAGCCGAGGGATCAGTTTTGGCTAAGACCATGTATCCGCTACCATCAGACATCTGCTCGTTAGCTTCCCTGATGCCGCTGATGTACATTTTTTCACCATTCAATATGTACTCATCACCGACCCGTTTCGCAGTGGTGGACATGTTTCCGAGATCGGATCCTACTCCAGCCTCTGTTGCCGCGATTCCCAGGAAACCTTTGCCCTGAGCAATCTTCGGGAGTGTTTTCTTCTTCAGTTCAGGGGAGCCGAATTTGTTTAGCACGTGGCTCCACGCGACAGGTACAAGGTAGAGTACTGCTGTAGCGCAGCTTAGATCCGCCCTTCCGATCTCTTCACCCGCTATGCCCGCGGAGATGGCATCTGCTGCTGATCCTGAATACTCGGTAGGAATCGATAAGCCGAACAATCCCATCTTGGCCAAGCCGTGAATTATCGAGTCGGGCATGCGTGCGTTTTGTTCCATTTCTCGTGAATGTGGACTGATTTCTTTGTTACAGAACTCTCTCACGATCTTGCGGAATAGTTCATGCTCTGGGCTGAAGTTGAAATCCACTTCTTCTGCCTCGCTCGGCATGGGCGAACGGCGGCGATATGGATGCTTTGTTCATAGAGTAGCTAGATTACAAACTATGTTGAAGCTTACTTTGCCTTGCCGAATCTAACGAACTATGGTTCCAGGTGGGACCTCTTCCGCTACAGTCAACCAAACGGGTTTGCCTTGGTGATCTGCGGCTAGTAACATGACCTCGGACTGCACTCCTGCAATCGTCTTCGGTTGCATGTTAGTCAAGACTACCACTTGCTTTCCGATGAAGCTGCTCGGCTCATAGAATTCTGCCCCGCCCGCGATTGCTTGTGCAGTCCTATCCCCAATGTCGACTTGAACCTTGAGAATTTTCTTCATGTTCGGAATCCTTTCGGCGCCAGTTATCTTACCCACTTTGAATGAAAGTTTTTGGAAGTCACTGAATGAGACGCTCATAATCTCGGCCCCTAAGTTATTTCTTTAGTGTCCTTATGAGTTCCTCTGCCACCATCGTGCTCTCCAGCCGTTGGCATTCAATTGTCTGTGCGCCGATGTGCGATGTACACACCACGTTAGGTAGCGCAACTAGTTCCTTCTCCCAAGCGTCCTTAGGTGGTTCAGTGTGAAACACGTCAAGACCTGCGCCCGCCAGTTTGCCTGATTTGAGAGCTTGCAACAGCGCCTGCCCGTCAATAATGTCGCCCCTTGACGGGTTGACCACAACCGCCCCGTCCCGCATATTCGTGATTGTCTTTGAGTTGATGAGATAATGGGTCGATGGAAGATATGGGACATGGATTGTGACGATATCCGATCCGCCAAGGAGGTCCTCAACCTTCCCAACTGCACGAAACCCTAAGGTGCGCGCTTTCTCAGTAAGATCCAGAACATCATAACCGATCACTTTCGTTTCGAAACCCTGTAAGCAGATTCTAGCCACTTCCAGGCCGATTCGGCCGGCTGCACCGACGACTCCTACAGTTTTGCCCTTGAGTTCCCTACCCATCAGCTCGGACTTCGCCCATTTGCCCTCTTTCATGGCTCGATCTGCAAATGATATCTTTCGAAGTACCGCCAAGACTAGCCCAACCGTTAATTCAGCTACGCTGGTCGTGGGTGCGGCGGGTGTTGAGATTATTTTAATTGTTTTCTTGCGGGCAGCTTCCAAGTCGATGTTATCCAGTCCAACCCCCGATCTGGCCACCGCCCGAAGCTTCACACCAGCATTGATGATGGCGCTGGTCACCTTAGTGCGCCCGCGAACAACTAAAGCGTCGAAGTCGGGTATGACGTTCATTAATTGCTCTGGCGTGAGGTTAGATTCCACTCTAACCTCGAAGCCCGACGCTTTCATCGAAGCGATACCGTCTTCATGAATTGGGTCCGTGACAAGTATTTTGGCCGTCATTTTGAAATCAAACCTGTGAGAGCTTTGCGAATACTAATATGAACTTCTGGTAGGTTTCAAAGGTGGATTAATCAAGAGCCGATTTACCCATCTACAGGAGGCTTAGTATGTCTTCCAATCTTGACCGTGTAATTGAGAAAGTTCTCGGAATGAAAACTATTGCTGTGGTCGGCCTATCCAAAGACCCGGCGAAGCCAAGCCACGACGTGGCGAAGTTCTTGCAAAGCCACGGCTATCGCATCGTGCCAATCAACCCAACCGTTGATGAGGTGTTAGGCGAGAAGTCATATCCATCCTTACTCAATCTTCCAATCGAACTGCAGCGTGAGATCGAAGTTGTCGACATCTTTAGACGATCAGAAGACGTGCCACAGATAGTCACCGAAGCCGTACAGCTCCACAGCAACGTGGGACGACCGAAGGCTGTGTGGATGCAACTGGGAATAGTCAACGAGGATGCTGCAACTGCAGCAGCGAAAGCGGGAATGGACGTTGTTATGGATAGATGTATGAAGATCGAGCTTAGCCGGCGCCTCAAAACCTAACCCGTTTCCTGCCAGTGGTTTCCGCCGATTGTCCTTGGAAGGGAGCTTTTTTATTCATAGGGAGTAGAAAGCTACGTGTTGATTTTAGATGCGGCCTACAAAAATGTCACCTTTCCTACTGAAAGGTAAGGGAATGTTGCTTGCTTATGATCAAGGGCTAGAGCACGGGCCGTCCAAGGATTTCAATCAGAAGAGTGTCGATCCCGAGTACATTCTCGATATTGCGTGGAAGGGCAATTTCACTGGACTCATCTTTCAGAAAGGGGTCGCAGAGAAATATTACGATGGAAAAGTACCGCTCATTATCAAGGTCAACGGCAAGACAAGTCTGCCAAAAGGAGAACCGATAGCTAGTCAAATTTGCAGCGTAAAGCAAGCAAAAGCCCTGGGCGCCAGAGCCGTTGGGTACACGATCTACCTGGGCAGTGCCCACGAGAACCTCATGTTACAAGAATTTGGGAGAATTCAGGAAGAAGCACACGAGATGGGCCTAGCCGCTATCGCATGGATATACCCCAGAGGGGAAGCTGTGCCCAACGACACGACCCCCGAAATAATTGCCTATGCAGCGCGGGCTGGACTCGAAGCTGGCGCCGACGCGGTCAAGATCAAGTACACAGGCGACTCGGAGACTTTCAAATGGGCCGTAAAGTCTGCAGGGACCGTAAGAGTATTCATGTCAGGAGGCCCGAAGGCCCCCACGGATGAAGCGTTCCTAACTCAAGTCAAAGGAGTCATGGACGCAGGAGCCACTGGGTTGGCAGTTGGGAGAAACGTTTGGCAACACGAACGCCCCCTAAGGATGGCCGCGGCGCTAAGAGAAATAATAATCAACGGCCAAACCGTCGAGACAGCACTCAAGAAACTCACCCGGTAACAAACTATTGCCCGGAATGAGCCTCGGCGAAATACTAAGGGAAGAGGACGAGAGTCTTCGAAAACTCATTCTCTTTCTCGCTGGTCAAAAGATGATGTAAGAATGGTCCAGTTCGAAGAAACAGTAATGGGGTTCTTGCTTGACCACCAGGAGAAGCATCATCGTACACATCACTTCCTCATATTGATGGATGCGTTGATCAGTGCTGCCAAGCATATCGAACACTCCTACTTGACAGGAGCGTTGAAAGGGAACGTTGGATTGGCAGGCAACGTGAACGTTCAGGGTGAAGATGTTTTCCGTATGGATCAAATCGCCCAGGAGATTACGCTCCACCATCTACGGGCTTCCCGGCGCGTGATTCATGCAATCAGCGAAGAATCAGAGGAAATTGTTCAGATCAATCCCGACGGACGCTATTTCGTCTATTTCGACCCTCTCGACGGTTCCTCAAACGTCCCACATGGTTTACCTGTCGGCTTCATGTTCGGCGTTGCAAAGAAGAATTTGGATGGTCCCGAAGACAACCATCTCCGGGCTGGAAGAAACTACATTGCTGCTGGTATGTTCGTTATCCCTACGGGTACCTTCACTCTCGCGCTCAAAGACGCTGGCGCTTGGCGGTTCCATATTGACGAGACGATGGAATTTGTGAGGCCAACCAGGATTGTTCTCCCTGAGGACAAGAAAGGTTGGGAATTATCCTTCAACTCAGCAAATCGACACACTTACTCCAAAGGAGTTCAGAACTGGATCACGCATAATGAGACAAAGTATGCCTTCAGATACATTGGCGCTTTAGCCCCAGACTTTCACCGCACCCTCACGAATGGTGGTATGTTCATGTATCCCGCCATAGTCAATCATCCAGATCCTCAGAAGAACCGTCCGCAAGGAAAACTTCGTCTGATGTATGAAGCAGCTGTTGTTGCTTTCATATGCTCTGAGGCAGGAGGAGCTGCTGTAGATGAGACGGGTACGTCTATCCTTGATGTGCAGCCAAAGGGCCCGCATCAACGGTCAGCCCTCTATGTCGGTTCAAAGCCACTCGTAGAGGACATTACCCGGTCATTAACACTAGCCAATCCGCCTGTCGCATAATTCGACGTACCGCAAACCACTGAATTCGCGGTTAATAATCAGAGCACAGTAAAAGCGCAGATTGCATAGATCAAATACTGTTGGAGCGCCTAAGAAATGAAGTTGGGAATCCTGAACGGAGGTGGAGACTGCGCGGGCCTGAACGCTGTCACTAGGGCTGTGGTAAGGAAGAGTGAGCAGTTTGGATACGATGTTATTGGAATAAAGCACGGATGGGCAGGGCTTCTGGAAATTGATACTATCCCACTAAAGTGGAGCGATGTCGCTCACATGGTCAATCTAGGCGGGACGATTCTCCACACAACTCGGACTAATCCCTTCAGCAGAAAAGATGGACCTGAAACGGTTCTAGCCAATGTGAAGAAACTTGGGCTCGATGTTCGTCGTAGCTGTCGGCGGGGAGGATACTCTCAGCGTCGCCGCCAGGCTCGTTCCAATGGGATTGAAGGTGGTAGGTATACCAAAGACAATCGACAACGATATCGTGGGAACCGATATGACATTCGGATTCGATTCGGCGGTCAACGTTACGGTCGAGGCGATTGACAGGATCCAGACAACAGGTTCTTCACATGACAGGATAATGGTTGTTGAGGTGATGGGCCGGCACGCTGGATGGATCGCCGCCTACGCTGGTGTGGCAAGTGGAGCGAACCTCATACTAGTCCCCGAGGAACCATTCAATCTGGACGAAGTCGCAAACTTTCTCAAGATGAGACATGCGGCTGGAGCAAACGCCTCCGTCGTTGTTGTAGGCGAAGGCTGCAGCCTCAAGGGCTTACCAACAGGCGATACAGCCAAAGTGGATGAGTTTGGGCATCCCCGTTTAGGCGGAATTGGAGACCTGCTGGCTAAAGAGATTGAGAAACGTACGGGAATTGAAACGCGGGTCGTAGTCTTAGGCCATGTGGTTAGAGGTGGAGCACCTTCCGCTTACGACCGCATACTCGCTACCCGCCTCGCTGTCGCTGCAGTGCACGCGATAAAGAACGGAGAATCTGGTGTCATGGTTTGTCTTCGCGGTAGTGCAATCACTCAAGTGCCATTAACCGAAATACTAGGCAAGACGAAGCAACTCGACAAGGAAACAATATCCTTAGCGAAGGACTTCTCTGTATGAGTCGAAGTGGAAGACCAACATGTCTCAGTCCGAACCATTCTTGCTGATTAACTTCAAAACTTACCTTGAGGCGACCGGGAAAAAAGCCGTTGAACTCGCCCGCAAAATGGAGAAGGTTAGCAAAGAGACGGGCGTCAGAGTGGGTGTGGCGCCGCAATTCTGTGACATAGCGCAAGTTGCAGCCAGCGTAGAGATTCCTGTCTTCGCCCAACACATAGATGCAATCACTCCAGGCGCCTTTACTGGCCACGTGTTGGCGGAATCGGTTAGTGCGGCGGGAGCGACGGGAACACTCATCAATCATTCTGAAAGGAACTTGAAACTCCCTGAATTGGAGAAGGCCGTCCAGCATGCTCGTGAAGTGAGGTTGACCACAGTGGTTTGTGCTGGAACAGCCCGTCTGGGAGCAGCGGTTGCCCTATGCGAGCCAGATATGGTCGCGATAGAGCCTCCAGACTTGATCGGCACGGGGCGCGCCGTTTCGAAGGAGAACCCGCAGATCTTGACTGACTCGGTAAGAAGAATTCGCAGCGTGAATTCAACGGTAACGATTCTTTGTGGAGCCGGCATCAGTACAGGCGAGGATGTATACGCCGCCCTCAAACTGGGAACCAATGGAGTGCTTGTAGCGAGTGGTGTGATTAAGTCTCCTAAACCAGAAGAAGTACTCATGGACTTTTGCAATGCCGTGAACAGATTTACCTAAGCTGCGGTGTGCCTTAGATACAATTTATAATAGGTGAAACGTTTCAACGGCACAAAAGTAGACCGTGGCCATTAATGAGCTGCATTCCAAAAACTACTCGAAGATAAGCGTGCGTTAGTTAACAAACGCATTGACGATTTGCTTTCTACAGGCTTTGAACAGAGCGAGGCAAACGAACTAGTAAAATACACATTCAGAACCGGGGGTAAACGGCTCCGCCCGATCTTAGTGCTCCTCGCTTGCGAGAGCGCCGGAGGTAAGTCAGATCATGCTTTGGATGCTGCTGCCGCCATGGAATTTGTACACGCAGCCTCCTTAATCTTCGACGACTTGATCGATAAGCATCGCATACGGAGAAGCCTCCCCACTACCCAACACGCGTTTGCGGACGATAAGGCAATCAGCGCAGGTCTCTTCCTAGCCTCCAAGGGTGTCCAGATACTTTCGGAGTACAAGGATCCGAGGATAACGAGGCTCGTAGGTTGGGGGCTAGTTGATCTCAGTAAAGGTGAGATATTGGATACCTTAACCGAACTCTCGATAGACATCGAACATTACCTGAATATAGCAGATTTGAAAACAGCCTCCCTTTTCAGCGCCGCAGCTGGCATCGGCAGTATCCTCGGCGGAGCTAACGCTCACGACGTAAACTGCCTCTACAACTACGGCAGAGCCGTAGGAATTGCATTTCAGATCAAGGATGACATCCTAGATCAGTCAGCGGACCCGGTAAGGCAGGAGCGTGTCAACCTCGTCGTCATGCACTACCTCGACGAAGCAACAAAGAGGGAACGGATCAGCAATCTTCTTGAGAATACTGAAAAATCCGATAAGCCGCAGATCGCAGAACTCTATGAGAAAGCGCTTCAGTTCGCCCTGAAGGTATCTAGGGAACATGTAGAGAAGGCGAAAGCAGAGTTGAAATCTTTGCAGGATCCGAATAAGAGCAAACTGTTAGAAGATTTCGCCGATTACTCTCTGGAACGATCGTTTTAGTCGCAGTTAGGCTTCCGTCGTGTAATCGGTTCCGCATGTGCTGCATTTCCATTTCCACAGCACCTTCCCCTCCTTGAACACGAGTTCGGACTCTGCTGGAACTTGTTTCTTGCATTTCGTACACCAGAAGTGAGTTGTACCAGCAGAGTGCCAAGCCAAATTCGTTCGCCTCAACGGGACCTTGCAGATGTTTCCTATTCTGTTCAGGGTCTTTAGCGAGCGCTAATATTTCTTGCTACTTAAGAGAATACCTGCAATGAGACCTAAATCCTCTAATGAACCAGCCCATGATTCGCATGATTTATATTCGGTTGGTTTCAGTCACACGGCGATTCGTCTGAGTCCATTACAGTGACTGGTCTTGGCTCTCAACCCATGGTTGCTAATCACAATCTGGGCAGTCATCATAATCATTCTCACGGGACCCCTGCTTACCCTGCCGATGTTCTGGTCTAGAAGAAAACCAGACCCGTTTCGCGATATGCCATTCGAATCGGGGCAAGTCCCGCAAGGCGAAGCCAGAACGCGACTCGTAATGCAATACTACCCATACCTCCTAATGTTCGTGGTTTTTGACGTCGTTGGAATGTTCCTTTTCGCTTGGGGTATGAGTTTCAATCAAATATCATTCAACGACTCGATGTTAGTGGTGCTATTCCTAGTGCTCTTAGGAGCTCCCTTGGGTTATGCGCTGAAGTTAGCTCTTCGTCGGGAGAATTGGTAGATTGGTCAACCTTCCCACTACCCCGGCCGACATTCTCCCTTTCATTATCGCGGTCATAACCTCACATACCTTCATCACGGTCGTGATTTTTCCCGGTTTCATACATCTGATGATCGTGGTTATGTTTCTGACTTGGTACGAACGAAAACTTTTGGCAAGAATACAGTTGCGTATTGGGCCGTTGTACGCGGGAGGGCCGGGAGGAATACTGCAACCGATAGCTGATGGCGTCAAATTAATTTTCAAAGAAGTCATGATTCCGTACAAGGCGGATAAACCACTTTTCCTCGGCATTCCGCTTATGCTCGTCCTCTTGGGAGCCGTGCCTTTCGCCGTGATTCCCTTCGGTCAACACTGGGTCATCGCGAACTTGGACGTTGGCTTAGTCTTCGTCTTCGCCATGACGTCCCTCTTCCCAAGCATGATACTCATCTTCGCGTGGGCAAGCAACAGCAAATACCCTTTCCTGGGAGGCCTCCGATCCCTGTTTCAGCAAGTAGCATACGAAATTCCAATGTGGATCTCGGCGTTGAGCATCGTGATGCTTGCCGGCTCCCTCAACCTCACAGACATCGTCAACGCTCAACACAAGATCTGGTTCATCATTCCAGCCTTTCTATCCTTCATCGTCTTCTTCATCGCAACTATGGCAGAGCTTGAGAGATTACCATTCGACCTCCCCGAGGCCGAGCCTGAACTTGTGGCAGGCTGGTTCACGGAATCGAGCGGGGCGATCTTTATGGTCATATTTCTAGCTCTCTACATGAAATTGTACCTGATGTCATCGCTAATTACCGTACTATTCTTGGGCGGATGGTGGGGGCCAGCCTTTCTACCGCAACCAGTCTGGTTCATAATGAAAACATTGGTCGTTGCAACTTTCATCATAATACCGCGTGGAGTTTATCCGCGGCTCCGAGTTGACCTCTTAATCAAGATAGGCTGGACAAGATTGCTAGTTATCGCCATCGCGAATGTTTTCTTAACCGTCGTACTCCTTAACACCGGTGTCCTAGCAGCGTGGGGAATCTGAATTGGTAGGCATCGCCTTAGAAATTCCTCCCGACGTAACATTTGTAATACTAACGACAATTACGCTGCTCGCGGCTATCCTCGCCTTACAGGCAAAGGAGCTCATCTATGGAGCCGTGGCGCTCGCAATCAGTTTCATAGGCATCGCTGGGTTCTTCGTTTTTCTCGACGCGCCCTATTTGGCGATGCTGCAGATAGCCGTGTATGTAGGCGCCGTGGTTGTTCTAATCCTCTTTACAATCATGCTTGTGCGGCGTGAGAAAGATGAACCGGTTGAGAAACCCGAAGCTGGACAAGGCGCCGTGGGGTTGTGGATTGCAGGTCTACTCGCAGTATCAATAGCGGGTGTGGCAGCATTAGCGGGACCGAACCTTCCTCAGTCGATACAACCGGCCGATTTGCCCGTATCACAACTTGGACCAGTGCTCGCCGGGGATTATCCAGTGCCGCTCATCATACTCGCATTACTGCTCTCGGCTGCCTTGCTCGGCGCGCTTGTTCTCGCGAAGGTCGAAAGGTGAGAGACCATGCCCACCCTAGTTAGCTTCATCATAGTCTCCGCTGCTCTACTAGGGATTGGAATCTACGGCCTCAGTGTAAAGCGAAGTGCAATTCGTATTCTTTTTGCCGTTGAACTCATCGTTAACGCCGCGAATCTCAACTTTGTTGCGTTCACCCGATACATGAACCCACCACAGGTTTCGGGACAGGTCATCGTATTCTATTCGATTGCTGCAGCTGCAATGGAGGCCGCGGTAGGTTTGGCGCTCATTCTTGTGGCTTTCAGGCTCAATGCATCAATTGACGTCAGGAAATTAGACAAACTGAAGGGATAGGCACCATTGTTAATGCAGCTTCTTCAGATCTTACTAGTTCCGCTGGTTTTCGTTTTCATCACATACTTCGCAGGAGTCCGTTGGGGAGCTAAGGCTGGTTGGCTTGCTTTCGTTGCTCTGGGCTACTCTACATTTCTAACTTTGCTGGCTGGATCGCAAGGTGGTGTTCAGGAATTTTACAATTGGCAACCTATCGGACACTTTGGCCTCAACGCCGACGGGCTCAGTGTACCGATCCTGTTCACAATCGCCTTGCTCTGCACGCTCATTTCGATTTACTCGATGCCTTACATGAATCACATCATTGGGGAGGATAAGCGACAGTTCGGTTTGTACTACGCTCTACTCTTGCTCTATTCAGTTGGAATGATGGGTGCAGTTCTAGCCACGAATCTGATCGAATTCTATCTCTTCTTCGAACTCATGTTGGTCCCCTCGTACTTTCTCATTGCCAAATGGGGGTATGGGGAGAGAGACCGGATTTCCTTCATGTATTTCATGTGGACTCACATAGGCGCCTTAGCTTTCTTGGTTGGAATCCTGTCAATTGGTTACCTTTCTGGAAGTTTTGACCTCGCTACGATAATCACACAAACGATTCCAACTAACCTGCGAGCGCTAATCGTCATCTTGATGGTTGCCGGACTTCTGGTGAAGATGGCTGCGTTTGGATTGCATATATGGCTGCCAAATACTCATGCGGAAGCGCCCACACCAATCAGTGCCTTACTATCGCCGGCGATGATCGGGATAGGAGGCTACGCGATCGTCCGGCTCGTAATGTCAATCCTGCCTACTGCATTCTTTGCGATTTCGACTGCGCTCACCGTCTGGGCTGTGGTTACGATGTTTTACGGTGGGCTCATGGCGCTGATGCAAGACGACATCAAACGACTGCTTGCATATTCGAGTATCAGTCAGATGGGGTACATTCTTCTGGGCATATCCTCAGTTCAGATGCTCGGAGTTTCTGGAGCCATGTTCCAGTACGTAACTCATGGCCTCGGGAAGGGGATCTTGTTCATGATGGCCGGAGCTATTATGCTGCAGGCTCATGGGCTTCGAAGCATTGGCAAGATGGGAGGATTAGCCTCCAAAATGCCAATCACAGCCACAGCCGCCCTCCTCGGTTTTCTAACCATCATGGGCATACCACCCACAACCGGGTTCTTCTCCGAATTCCTAATTTTCGAAGGAGCATTCAAAGAAGCCTTCGCTTTGACTTCGATGTTCAGATTCGCGTTGTCGTTCTTGGGCGTCGTCTCTACCGCGATTACCCGGGCTATTGCCTCTGGGCCGTTAAGCGAATCTTCTTCGGTAAACTCCCGGATGAGCTGAGCAACGTGACTGAAGCCCCAGCGACGGTACTTGGCCCCATGATTGTCCTCGCAGTGATATCTCTCATATTGGGTATCTACCCCGATTTGGTAGAACGACTGCTTCTCCCAGCCGTGAAGATGATAGTTGGAGGTTGAACTGATGTTCGAAATTTTCGGCTGGTTGACGTTCGGTTTTCCATTCATCGGCGCAGTTCTGACCCCACTCTTTGGGATGGTTCATCCTAAGCTGAGAGATTATGGCGCTGTGGCGTTCTCATTTCTCGGCGCCGTTTCTGCAGGGCTTTTGGCACCTCTGATTATGTCGGGCTCGACGCAGGATCTTCAGGTAAGTTGGATTGCGAGCCTAGGTATCAACGCAGGCGTTCTTCTGGACCCGCTTAGCATAATCATGGCCAACGTAGTTGCTTGGGTCAGTTTCCTGATAATGGTCTACAGCCTCGCCTACATGCATGGGGAAGAGGGGTTGTCTCGTTACTGGTTTTTCATGAACTTCTTCATCGGGAGCATGCTCCTTCTTGTTATGTCCGATAACCTTCTCCAACTCTTCTTCGGTTGGGAGGGCGTCGGCCTCTGCTCATACGCCCTGATCGGGCATTGGTACAAGGACCCCTTAGACAAATGGGTTGGCACGATCGGCGATAAGTCGTTGGGTGTCCCGATGGCATACTCGCCCAGCCACGCGGGAATGAAAGCACTCATTGTAACCCGAATTGGCGATATCGGGCTACTGATCGCGATCTTCATGATCTACGCGTACTCAGGCACTTTGAATTTCGTTCAACTTACACAGAACGTTTCATGGGCTCTTCCCTTAGCCCAAGCTGGGCTATTGGTTCCACTCGCTTTGCTCTTCTTCTGGGGACCGATCGGTAAGTCGGCGCAGTTTCCGCTTCACGAATGGCTGCCGGACGCGATGGCGGGTCCCACATCCGTTTCAGCGCTTATTCATGCGGCAACAATGGTAACTGCAGGAGTATATCTTGCCGGTCGGGCTGGACCAATGTTCTACAACATTGTGATTCAGTATGCACAGCCGACTTTCTTCTTCGAGGCGATCGCTTGGGTTGGAGCCTTCACCTGTTTCATGGCAGCGACGCAGGCGGTGGTTTCGAAGGAACTCAAGAAACTTCTAGCCTACTCCACTATATCCCAAATTGGCTACATGATGCTCGGAATCGGTGCCGGCGGATTAGCCTCACAGTTCGTCCTCGGCCTTACCGCAGGCATCTTCCACCTAGTAACACATGCACTCTTCAAAGCAGCCGCCTTCCTAGCGGCTGGGGCCATACTCCACGCCGTAGAGTCGAGATTCATGGGTGACATGGGCGGGCTTCGTCACTCTATGAAAATTACCTTCGCCGCCATGATCATCTCCTTGCTTGCACTTTCAGGTGTGCCACCCCTGAGCGGTTTCTGGAGCAAAGATGCCGTAATCACCGCAACCGTCCTAACCGGACAATTACCACTCATGCTGTTGGCATGGGGAACTGTTGCATTGACGTTCCTCTACAGCCTCAAAGTAATTGGTTTGGTATTCTGGTCCACGAAAAGTGAACACGTTAGGAAGCTGGAGGAAGAGGGACACCACATTCACGAGGCACCAGCCCTGATGTGGGTTCCATACGTTATCTTGGCTGTAGCAACAGTTGCAATCGGTTTGATAGGCCCTTACGTTGAAGCATTCATCCGCAACGCACTCACAACGGCAACTCCACTTGCCGCCGCGGCCCCAGTGTTAAACCCGGCAGTTGAGCAAAGCGCGAGCCTAACAGCCACTATCGGCTCGTTGATCATGCTTGCCGTTGGCGGTTTCTTCGGCTACATGATTTACATCTCTGGCAAATGGAAAACGACCTCGATCGTGGGAGAGCAGGGTTTAGGGCGATCAGTCTACAATTTTCTATGGCACCGATGGTACATGAACCCCGTCTACTACCGAACATTCGTCTACGGAACCCTATCTGTTGCTGGGGCGTTGAAGAGATGGGTGGAGCTTGGGTTCTTCGATAGAATCAGCGGCGCGGTTGCGATGGCCTCAATTGGCCTTTCAAAAGACGGTGAGAGGGTCGATCTGGGGATTGTGGATGGATGGATTAACGGCACGGCCAACTTGGGGAGGAAGTTTTCTTCAACCGTTAAGCGCATTGAGACCGGGGTTCCGGAGGAGTACGTAATGGTTTTCGCTCTAGGTTTGTTCGCGCTAATCGTTGTCGTGCTTTTCTTCCTAACTTGAGGTAACCAGAGTGCAACTGCTATCGTTTCTAATCTTCGGCCCAATCGGCGGGGCTTTCGTAGTCTACATCGCAGGATTCGCGGGCGATAAAGTATCGAAAGCGCTAACAATCATAATTGCTGCCGTGACCGTCGGAATTACGGCATACATTCTTTTGGGTTTCAACTGGAGCACCCCGGGCTTTCAATTGGTCGAGAGCTACCCCTGGGCGAAAGATTTCGGCCTCACGTATGTTGTTGGGATTGACGGCATCAGCCTGCCACTGCTGATCATCTCAACGGTGCTTACCACTCTCTCCGCGGCTGGTTCATGGGAACAGATCAATAGCAGAGTCAAGGAGTACAACGCATTGCTGCTACTTTTCGAAGGCGCAATCGTCGGCGTCTTCACGTCGCTAAACCTGATTGCATTCTACGTCTTCTGGGAACTTGTGCTCATTCCAATGTTCTTCTTGATTGGCGTCTGGGGAGGTCCACGAAAGAGATATGCCGCCATGAAGTTCCTAATCATGACACACGTCGGCAGCATACTTCTCCTTCTCAGCTTCATCGCACTCTATGTCTTCTCAACCCCACATACTTTCAACTTCACTGACCTTACTAACATGCACTTCCCACTCCTCATCCAGATCCTGATCTCGCTCGGGTTCTTCATTGGGTTCGGAGTGAAACTCCCTATCTTCCCGTTCCATACTTGGCTGCCTGACGCTCACGTTGAAGCACCCGCCCCGATTAGCGTGCTACTGGCTGGGTTGCTGCTGAAGATGGGCGGTTATGGTTTCATCAGGATGAACCTGTTTCTGATGCCGGAGGCATCGAGGTTGATGGCTCCGTTTTTCATTGGCGTTGCGATTTTCACTATGTTCTACGCAGCAATCGTAGCTATGAGAGCACAAGACTTCAAGCGAATGGTCGCGTTCACGAGCATCAACCACATGGGCTACGTTCTCCTCGGCGCATTCACGCTAACAACGATTGGTGTCAGCAATGCAGTTTTTCAAATGTTCAACCACGCCCTAGCCATAGGCGCCCTCTTCCTAATGTCGGGAGTAATCCACGAACACATGGGCACCAGGAACATTCGGGAACTTTCAGGATTGGGAAGCGCAATGCCGAAACTCAGCTTCCTACTCGTCCTTGCATCCCTCGCTGCTATGGGCTTCCCTGGGTTCAGCAATTTCATCAGCGAATACTACATACTACAAGCAGGCATATCCGTTAACACGCTTTACACAGTTGCGGTTCTCGTTCCTGGCATAACGGCCGGTTACTTCGTCTGGATGTTACGAAGGGTCATACTGGCGCCGCTGGCGAAACCATTGGCTTCCAGAGAAGCGCCCTGGTACACCCTGCTAACTCTGGCCCTCTTCCTCATCCCACTCATCATCCTTGGCCTATACCCCGCCCCCCTCTTGCAACAAGTAATCATACCTGCAGTTCAAACCATGCCGCACTGACTCCATAACCAAGCGCTCCACCAAATTCCTCGATTCGATTCCCTGTGTCGCTCTC
>CAWHWX010000035.1:0-12775 GCA_963833125.1 Candidatus Bathyarchaeota archaeon
GTACACTAACTCAAGGACATCGAAATTAGACGCTCTTCCTTCGAAAGTCCATAGAGCAGGTTAACGTCAATAGTGCAGGCGCAGAAATCGTGGAACAGACTACAAAATCAGTCGTCAAACCACTGAGGCGTCGCCGATTGCTCGGTTTCGCTTACTTCGGGCTCATCCTCTTCATGCTCGTCTACTTCGCTCGCCCAGGAGATTGGATACCCATATTGGCAGCTATCCCTCTTGCGAAAATTACGGGTATCTTGATTGTTCTGGCCTTGGCTTTTTCATTCAGCCAAATCCGCTGGCGCATGCCTCAGGATGTTATCTTTCTGGCTCTCTTGGTAGGTAATTCTGGCTCGCTGCCGTGTTCTCCACTGTCTGGAGGGCCGGAGCCATCAACACGATGCTCGATTTTTCTAAAGTCTTACCTTTGGTCATGGTCATCTACGCGGCCGTCCGTTCAATGAGCAGGCTTCGATGGATCTTGTTCGTACAAGCCACTTGTGTTGGGCAATCGCGATCATGAGCATTGTGAATGCGCACATATTGCGGGGTCGCCTGCAAAGCGTTCTTTCCGGGATGTACGGAAGTCCCAACGACCTGGCACTCGTCGTCGACCTTAGCCTCCCTCTTTGTTTGGCACTCGCACTTACAACCAGGGGATACTGGGAGAAACTCGCATGGGCTTGTACGATGCTCGCGATGGTTTATGCAGTTTTTTTAACCGCATCTCGCGGCGGAGCCATCGCTCTTATTGTTGCGGCGCTTGTGTGCGTCTGGGAGTTGGGCGTCAAGAACCGTCGCTTCTACCTGCTCTTGCTCGTGCCTATCGTATTGGTGTTAGTTTGGTTCTTCGGTGGGAACGCACTCCGAGAACGATTTGAACAAACCAACGTGGATACTACGACAATGAATCAAGAGACAGAAGCCTCTGGTTCTGCGCAGCAACGCAAAGAACTCTTCTTGAAAAGTGTTCAAGTCACGGCCCAGCATCCGCTCTTCGGCGTGGGGCCGGGGAATTTTGAAGTTATATCGGGAGTGTGGCACGTCACCCACAACTCCTATACGCAGATCAGTGCGGAAGCGGGCATTCCGGATTCATTTTGTACGTACTCATCTTATTGAGTGGGATCGCCAATCTAGGGCTATCAAAGACAACTCAAGCTGGGGAATAGGAACCGGCTTTTCTCGATGGCGCTGCATGCTAGTCTTGCTGCGTATCTCGTCGGCTCTTTTTTCGCCAGCGACGCATACCAACTATTTCCGTATTGCTTAATTTCGTACACAAGCGCGTTGCGTTTAATTGTGCGGAGGGATCGAGCAGCCGTGGGTTTGAATTCGACTGCACTGCCGCCAACCGTCGAAGTGGAAGCGTCAGTCTGGTAAGGGGAGGAGAATCTGCCATTACCTGAACCTTCCGCGCGAACTTGCTAGATACCCGATCCATCTGTGACCCGAAATGCTCTGCGACCAAGTTGCTGACTTCTCTTATGGGCTGAGCGAAGAATTAGCCACTCTGTTTTGAAAAGAGGAGATGTATCCAATTCGCACGCTGCTTTGTGCAAGAAGTTTGAACGCTGTTGATACGAGCAGCGAAGCCAGATAAAACCCTTTGCCATAGCTGGCTGTTCTCGGCTGGTCTCATTCGGGTGCCACAATAGATGCAAGGTTCTTCTTGCTCGTAGTACCCCAGGGATTTCCAGCGAGATCTAAGAGGTAGACGGACAAGGCAGTCGTGGATTGCTTGGTTTTGCCAACATAAGAGACAGACATCAACCGTAATCCTGAAAATAGCTCTAGGAGATCATTTAGGTCGAAGGAGTTCACGTGCCCCCACGGCGGATTGACTTTCCCGCAGGTACGGCAGGTGCAACGTCCTATCCTCGTATCTTGCTGGAACGGAACCCCAACGATAATCTCATGTTTGGCAACCCTGATAATTTCGCTACATGCCCGCTGAATTTCGGAAATGTGCTCTAGTACTTCCGCGCAAAAGACGCAATCGAACGAGTCGGACGCGAAATCAAGTTGTGTTACGTCTCCGGCAACCGTCACTACCCTCGGGATTTCAAAACTGGGCCTTTCCAAGTCGAGTGCCGTCACTTCAACGAAATATTCCGTGAGTAACCGAGAGAAATGGCCGTCCCTTGCCCCAATATCGAGTACGGACGAGCGGTTCTTGGGAAGCAAGCGCAATAAGTCATTCGTTCGAGCCTTTTCGTCTTCACTTGCGTGGTATTTTTCGAGATTTCTCTCCACCCGAACCTCTAGAAGCTGCTAGCGTTTTAATTGGCGGGTTGATTGTAACTCAAATTAGTTAGCTCAAATCCGATTGAATTTCTCCGAATTCATGGCAATCGATGTCACGCACGTCATCAAAATGGCCTTCTCTGAGTTAAGATACAACGCTATGGATATGTCGGGCAGTTTAAAGTTCATCCGCCAATGACCATTGAAAGGATATGTTGGATTGATTGAAACGAAGGCAACGGTGGATGGTGTCCAAAAACGGCAACGAATACCCACGAAATGGCGCCTTCAAGGACTCTCTGAGTTTACAAGATATGGCTCCTGACCAGGAACTGACGTTGGACGCAAGAAATCTCGACAGTATTCTCGTCCGAGGAGTGGCTTGGACAGCGGCTGTTAAATGGCTCACTCAGGTCATCACGTGGGGTATGACAGTTGTTGTCGCGCGCTTATTGGCTCCCTCTGATTATGGCTTGGTGGGAATGGCAACGATTTATATTACTCTCCTTACGTTATTCAGCGAGTTCGGCATAGGTACAGCGATTGTCACTATGCATGATCTGACTGATGACCAAGTGTCACAGCTGAATACGCTTTCTTTATTCTTGGGTCTTCTCGGCTTCCTCATTTCTGCCGCAGCCGCGGTTCCCTTGGGAAGGTTCTTCCACGCGCCAAATCTCCCATTAGTTGTCATCACGCTGAGTGGCGGTTTTATTGTCTCTGGAATCCGCACTGTGCCCTATTCCCTCTTGCAAAAAGCATTACGTTTCAAACTTCTCGCTTTCATCGAAGGTTTGCAAGGCGTTGTTCAAGCGCTCCTCACTCTAATCCTCGCTTCCCTAGGTTTTGGATATTGGGCCCTCGTTTTCGGCATCCTCTCTGTTAGTGTCACGCCTACAGTGCTTGCGTTAATCTGGCGCCGACAAAGATTCGCGGTCCCGAAATTCTCATCTATTAGAAAAGCTATATATTACAGTCGTCATATTGTGGTCGGGCGATTGTGCTGGGCGGGCTACGATAATTCCGATTTCATCGTTGCGGGCAGGGTTCTGGGAGAAGGTCCATTAGGCGCCTATACACTTGCGTGGACATTAGCCCACACTCCTCTCGAGAAATTGACGACCCTCGCCAATCGCGTAACCCCCTCCGTGTTTGCCATAATTCAAACTGATCCGGAAGCATTGCGCCGCTATCTCCGAAATATCACAGGTGCAATGGCATTGATTATATTTCCTGCAACGATCGGCATGGTGCTGGTTGCTCCTCAGTTTGTGTCCTTGGTTCTCGGCCCCAAATGGAACGGGGTTGTAGCTCCTCTCGAACTGCTCGCCCTACACGCCTTGATCCGCTCAAATGTCATTTTGCTGTCCCCCCTTCTAAATGCGATCGGCGAGGAACGTCTAGTAATGTGGAATTCTGTTGTCGCTCTAATCGTGCTCCCGCCCTCATTCTATATAGGCAGTCACTGGGGAACGGTCGGAATCGCCGCCGGATGGGTTATCGCTTATCCATTAGTGCAACTTCGTCTGTTTTCGCGTATCTTCCGACGTATTCACATGTCCCGTTCCGAATACTTAGAAGTGCTGTGGCCGGCGCTCAGTGGTTGTGCTGTGATGGTAATTGCTGTAACTGCTTTGAAATTTGCCTCGAGTGAGCTATGGCCACTATATACTCGGCTGGTTTCAGAAATCCTTGTCGGGTTTCTCGCTTATGGGGTGGTGTTGCTTCTGTTACATCGCAACTATCTGCTGTTGATTCTGCAGTTTGTAAGAGCGTCGCGACGCGGCTCAAGAGTTTCGCAACCTCAAAGCCAGAGTGTAACTCAATGAAGTAATCCAGTTTCACCGTTCATCCCGCTCGTGTCTCAACTCTAGAATGGCCACACCGTTGGACTCTGCCCACCGGTTATCGGAATTCTTATAGTTTTTTGCGGCAAGATTAAATGGTCCTCAAAGACTTATGAAGTGTTCAGGAGGACCTGTCTGGCACGGATAACTGCGAAAAACGGCTGGTGCATTTTGGGCCAAGCTGATCGCTCGGGCCGAGAACGCGAAGGCGCTTTTAGAAAGCGGCATTTGAAGGAGGATTCAGACTGCGAATGACCAAACGGATAAGACTAAGTCGTCTCTAATAGCTCAAGTCTGAGCAAGAGCTAAAATGCTGAATGGTGTACGGCTGGACTACTATGAATCACTCTGGAATCCATGAGAACGTTGACAGGCCGCCGAAGAATTCTTTAGAAGGGAACAATCCTGTGCCGGATATGTCTCGCGCAGAAAAGATTCTAACTACTGCACGTTGGCTCCCTGCTTACATTTGGCAGCGGATGACACGGACGCTTCCCCAAGGGCAGCGACATTTAATTTTTGCAATGGCCGATCATTTCGAGCCTTCGATCCTCCCGGACGCGCCAGGAAGACTCGCATCGCTGGGTCTGCAAGAGCAGCGACTCGAGAAATGGTGCCGCACGTATCCAAGGGTGTTTGACGAATGGCGAGATTCTAGTGGTTTTCCGTTTGTCCACACCTATTTCTATCCCGCAGAACAATACAAACCTGCTTTAGTGGAGCGTCTTGCACAGCATTGCCATGGCGGATGGGGGGAGATCGAGGTTCAACTTCACCATGGCGTGCAGGTCCCCGACACGGCTGGGAATACGCGTCGGCACCTCGCTGAATTTCGGGATTCGCTGGCAGGTCTCGGCTGCCTCTCGCGAGCACGGGGGGATCAAGTGCCTCGCTATGGTTTTGTGCACGGGAACTGGGCGCTCGCGAACTCCTGCAATGGGCGCTGCTGTGGCGTAGATGAAGAGATGCAGGTACTCGCGGATACCGGATGCTTCGCCGACTTCACTCTTCCATCTGCACCGAACCCAGCACAGGTGTCTAATATCAATCTTCTCTACGAGTGCGGACTTCCCCTGACTTCACGCGCACCCCACCGGCGCGCTAAGCCTCTCCACTCTGGCCTCCCGCCCACCACCTTCCCGCTGATCATTGAGGGGCCACTCCTGATTGATTTTGGAAAGCGTGAGACTGGACGGTTGCCATTTAAGATCGAGAACGCAGCTGTATCCGGGCTCAATCCCCCAAGTTTGCATCGACTATGCTTGTGGATGCTCGCAGACATTACCGTTGCCGGACGGCCAGACTGGCTCTTTATCAAGCTGCACTGTCACGGAATGGATCCACGTGATGAGTCGAGCATGATTGGCGAAGCGGTGCAGCGCTTCATGCGAGACTTGACATGCTGGGCGCAAGATAATCCCGATAATCAGCTCCATTTTGTTACCGGACGCGAGATGGTGAACATTGCTCTCGCGGCAGCCGACGGGAACGAAGGCAATCCATCCGACTACCGGGATTATTATTTTCAATCGCAACGGCCGAAGCAGCAACCCTAAGCTAAGTCAAGTGTCTATGGGCTAGTTCCCGAATCCATTTAGCGAGTTGACAACTCAAAGAGCGAGAATGGAATCGTTCTGACCATTGCTGCCGGGTGGCGTCAGGTGAGTTTGCCGGAACAGTTAAGGCAAGATGAAATTTGGCGCCAATTTTGCAGGGCTCATCCTCTGCCGCCCAGATGCCAATCCCCGTCTGTGCCATCAGGTTGCTAAGTGCTCCCTCTTGGCTGACGGCGAAAATCGGTTTGCCTGTCGACAGATATTCGTAAAATTTCAATGGAATCTGAGCGCGGTATCCGCCTTGAAAGACCAGAAGTAGATCCGCGCCCCAAAGGAGTCGTTTAGCTTCGTCTTTATTCACACGAGGAAGAAATTCAATCATTCTCGAATCCATCAGTTCGCTTGCCACCTGCCGGCAAGCCGCAATTTGGGATTCGTCCGTGTCACCTACGAAGAGAACTTTGACCGCATCCGGGTCCAACATTTGTTTTTTCGTCAGCATCGATAGGGCGGCACAGAAAGTATCAATCCGGCGACCTTCGTAGATGTGCCCGAGGTGCAAACAACGCAGTGGTCTGTGTTTCTTGAGCTCCAAGTTTGACGGTGCCTCAAGATCGTCGAACCCGTTCGTGAGAGTTACAAATCTCTCTGGTGCAAATTTCTGGTAACGCTCGCGCATCAACCTGTTTTGAAAGTCAGTGTTGCAGACCACTAGGTCGGCCAATCCCACACAGCTCGCTTCCAGCCGCATGTCAAGGTCCCGACGCCACTTCGGCAGGGGAGTAAGGACCGATTCGTCGGTGGCCCAGGGGTCCCGGAAATCTGCAATCCACGGAATTTGATACTTCTTTTTCAAGCTCCGGCCAATGAGATGTGCGGTTGAAGGCGGTGAGGTTGACAAGATAGCATCGAATTCCCCGGTTTGGAGCAGTTGCCCCCCTGCCCGCTTAGCCGGAAAATACCAGCCCCAGTGCTGGTCCGGGATCGACAGGGCCGAAAGCGCATTTTGACGCAGGCGCCCAAGTAGCGCTGAGTAACTCCCCTGTGCCTTCGGTCTACCATCATCCTTGCGAGAATCGGATGGGATTAGTCTATGCTTCCAGGTCGCATACCAATCGAGAGGAGTATTTTGCTGCACGGTGCGGATGACGCGAGTCGCTCGAGGGACCAAGAGTGTGTGGTCAAGTTGGTCCTGAAATCGATTCTGAACCGTGAGAATGACGGGTTGAACGCCAAACTCAGGCAAGTAGCTGCAAAAGCGGGCGATACGACTCCCTCCAACTTCCGCAGATGGGGGAAAGGCGTAGGCGATCAAAAGGATTCGCAAGGCGACCTCACCTGATCTACTTTCAGGAGCTATGCCTGGGCCGACTCGGCTACGCTACTCATTCGGGCCAGTAGCGCCAAACAACAACTCGCCCGCGTCGGTCGACCCGACTAACAAACAATGCGGCTCGGACCTAATAATTCCATCTTTCAGCTGGTGATTCTCTGACGGCAGAATAACAATTACGGTAATATACTTCAGCTTTTCTTACGCCACTGGATGAATAATTCCTGGTGCCAATATGCCCATAGGTGCGTAAATAAAGTGAGATTCGATAAAGCCCGAGAAGCAGTGCAGGTGCCACAAGATGAATACCATCTGCAAGAATTGACTATCGCTCTGGATTCTGACAGTCCCGCTCATTATCTGCCGATCTTTGAGGCGGGACAAAGGGTCTTGGATATCGGCTGCGGTGCAGGTCAGACTCTGATTGCGGCATGCCCCTATAGAATACCTGGTGACGGCGGCGGTTGCGTGACGTGTGCCAGAACCGATGATGTCTGTTGTGGCTGGGCATCCGGCGTGGATATTGACGTGGGAGCGTTACGGCTGGGGCGCGCTTGGAGCAAGATATTAGAACTACAACAGGGAGCTGCTGAATACCTGCCTTTTAGCGATCAACAATTCGACACGGTCGTCTCCCGCGTCGCCCTCGTGTTCGTCGATATGAGGACGGCGCTTTCTGAAGTTCGCCGAGTCTTACGACCTGGAGGTAAAATCTGGTTCAGTTTGCACAGGTTCTCTATGATTACTGGGCAGATCGGTCGGAAAAACTGGCGCGGTCTCATCTACCTTGCTTACGTTGCACTGAACGGATTGCTGTTCCATTTTACACTGCGCACGTGTGCCCTTTTCGGACGGCGCGAATATTGGCAGACGGCCTCCGCAATGAGAAGAGTTCTGAGGAAATACGGATTCAAAGATATTCAGGTAGAATCGACCGGAAGTGCCTTGATCGTTTCAGCACGCCTCGCTAAAGCAGAAACAGATCCGGTTTTGCTCTCTTGAGCTTACGGGTGCGTCATTTCGAAATGACCATTTGGCGAGCCCGAGACCTGTCCCTCGGCTGTTCCTTAACTGTCATGTCGGCCAGTGGAATGCTTACGATGCTGTAAAGTAAGCTGTGCTGTCCGGCCCGAGAATCTCCTTGGTCTGACCTGAGGTGGCGCTCGGGATGCTTTGGAATGCAGAAGCCAAGTCAAGCGGAAGTACCGTGTTTCGTAGGAACCGGCTCGACGATGCTTTGAGCACCGCAAATTAAAGAGACCAGCTAACGGAAAAAGGGTGGAGCGCGACTACGAATGGATAGACGAACGACTGTGCCGCTCATGTTTTTATTGGTTTGTTCGGTTAATGCTCGCGGTCAGGCTCCACAGTTGCCAGCATTACCACTTACAACCGTGAGCCTTGCGCTTCCTTCTCAGGGAACCTTGGCGTGCCCGACGTTGACGACTGGTTCTAACTGTATCCGCAACGTGCCTTCAGGCAGTGCGACGAGTCTTCAAAAAGCTATCAGTGCCGCAACTTGCGGCGACACGATCGTTCTCGTAGCGCCTTCGACTTACACCGGGAATTTTACCGTTCCTGCCACGTCCTGCTCGGGATGGATTGAAATTGTATCGGGCGGACTAACTAGCTTACCTTCGCCTGGATCCAGGGTTGGACCCGCAAACGTGCCACACATGGCGACTATCTCGACGCCGAACGCTGCCCCGGCTATTCAATTTCTGCCTGGATCGAACCACTGGCGTCTGATAGGTCTAGAGATCACAACTTCTTACATGGACACGGTGGGCACGAATAATGGCTTGGTAACGCTCGGACTTCTGGCTGATGGTAATACCTCGATCAGCGTGCAATCACAATTGCCGGCCTATGTGATCTTTGACCGCATATACATACACGGATTATCTACCTCAAACACCAAACGCGGTCTCCAAATGGATGGCCAATCTATCGGCGTAGTTGATAGCTACTGTGATGAAATCCATAACAACGGTCAAGATTCGCAATGTTTCGCTTCCTGGAATGGTGTCGGCCCATACCTAATTCAAAACGATTTCGTGCAAGCTGGCGCGGAGAACATCCTTTTTGGCGGTGCCGATCCGGCAATAACCAACTTAGTTCCCTCGGACATCACGATCATAGGCAACGTAATTCAGAAGAACCTTGCATGGAAAACCGGAACAGTCCCCTATAATTGGGTGATAAAGAATTTGGTCGAGTTCAAGAATGCCCAGCGTGTTTTGCTTGACGGCAACGTTATTCAGAATATTTGGCCGTCGGGACAGGCAGGCTACGTGCTGGTGATTACGCCTAGAAACCAGAGTGGTAAATGCCCATGGTGTGTAGTTCAAGATCTCACGATCAGTCACAATTTGATTCAGCATGCCGCGGGCGGATTGACGATAGCTGGCGGAGATGCACCGCCGCCAAACGGCGACGGAGTGGGATACAGTTTGCCGTCGGCTAGGATACTCATTAAAAACAACGTTTTAGACGACATTAGTGGATCCAACTGGGGCGGAGATGGGCGAGCATTTTTGATCACCTCTACTGCCACCCAATCCAACGCTCATGATCTAACAATTGACCACAACACGGCATTCCCTGATCACTTGATTCTGTATTTTGGAGACAGCGGTGCTGTTGCGCGCACCCAGTTCACCAATGGTTTATATAACTACGGCTCATATGGGGTCGGCGGGACGGGTGCGGGTGGCGGTAGTTTAGCACTGAATACCTATGCTCCTGGATATATCTGGAATGATACTGTCATCATCTCAGTCAGCGGAAGTTCGGACGGAAACACATGGCCGTCTGGAACTTTTTGGAATTCTCAAACAGGCATTCAGTTCGTCAAGTTTGCGTCGGCTAACTATCAACTGTCGGCAACGAGTCCCTACCATAACGCGGGAAGCGATGGGAAGGATATCGGGGTGTGGGATTGGAGTTGTCTGAACAGCGATTCCGCCGCCGCTTTGGCTGGAACGTTTGTGCCTGGTCCATCTGGATGTGCATCAGCGGCAACCACGGGCAGTGAGAATTTGTTGCCCCAACCTCCTGCGAGCTTGAGCTCGGTGGTGCAGTAGGTAAACAGATTCGAAATCAATCTACAAGCAAGAAAGTAATATATTACAGGAGATCTTAAGGCATCCCGGCCTTAGGAGAGCGACTCTCGATTATCCATGTGCGGAATTGGGGGCATAGCAACTCTGAACTTGGCATAAAGCTCGATGTCGAACGCCTTCGACTGATGTGTAGTGCCATCGCGCACCGGGGGCCGGACGACGAAGGTCAAGAAATCCTACAATACTCTCCGAAGAGACAGCCTTCCGCTCTGACAAGGGAATAACATTCTCGAGTGCCCGCCACATGGCACCGGTGTGGTGCAGCACACCCCAGAAGTAGACAATTCGAACTGTTCGAGACTTGCTATGCATGTTACGTCGAGCACCGAACCTTGCTCTACTCGCCATCCCTGATCGTCCGCAAAATAGCGGCGCCTCAGCTCAGCCGTCGCCGCGAACGAATAGGTGTCAAAAGAATGAACCTCGGCGCCCATTCGGCGCACCGCCAGACTGAATAAATCCACCTCGCCGACCCAACATCGAGAAACGATCTACCGTGAAGAGCATCGACGCCGAGCATTTGATTCAAGGATTGCTCCGTCCGTTTAATTCGCTCTTCGTCGAGCGATTCCAGAAACCTGCTCCAATTATGGCCAAACTCGAATCGCTCTCCTGAGCTAACTTCTCGAGCATGGGCCACTGCGAGTGGATTACTTTGGCTCATATTCTGAGTAGGCGTCCCGGCCGTGACTTGACTGCAGGTTTACAATGCCACACGCACAGGTAATCAGTAACTGATTGAGCTAATAGTAGATCGCCAAAATTCGAAAAATCATCTGGGATCTTTGCGAATCACAACGTCTAAATTCATGCTTGGTACTGTTCCCCATAGCTTGTCAGTCAACCGAAATGCAGCCGCGATGGACTGCTTAAGCAGCCGGTATCGCTTGGGATTCGTACAGGACAGCCAATATGCAGCTCTATCCCGGTTCTTCGGCTGGATAATAGTAGGTCGTCCTGCTGTCGCTACACCCAAGTTGCGACAAATCTCCATCTCGGTTCCACCCCGAATGCCGCCTCTTAGATGTACGGACCAGTCCGGCGACTTATTTACCTGTGGATTCATCTTACTAAGTCTACGGGCAAGGAAGAGGCTCATCGCGTCGGGTAGGTAGTTTATGAACCACAACCCAGTGCTGTGATGCTCGTAAGGAAAGTACCGATAGGGTGTCTGGTTTACGAGCAGCACTCCACCGTAGCTCATGGCTGACCAGATCAGAGGCATTAGTCGACGCCGTTCCGCTGGGAGTAGGTGCTCGTAGACGGCACTGAGCATGACGAAGTCGAAAGAGCCGATTCCTTGTGGAAGGTTGTTCGGATCCGGAGAGACCAGGAACTGAACATTCGAGAGATTCCGCACGGCAAGAACTTGTCGGGCAAGTTCAATGCTGACTCTTTCCAGCTCAACACCAACGACCTCAGTTTCAGGGAACATCGAGGCGATGCAGACAGTAGATGCGCCCGACCCGCATCCGAAATCCAACAGACGTTTGCCGCGAAAATCTGAGGGGTCAAAATAAGCCAAAAGTTGTCGGCTGAGCGTTCCTTTCAGGTATTCGGGATCGTCATGCCGAGCCAATGAGTCGCATAGCCAAGCGAAGGAGACCTTTAAGAAACTGGCAATCACGTTTGGCGGAAGCGAAGTCTCACAGGTGGTACGAGGGAGGAACGAATTACTGTCGACTGGTTTCAGCGTGACTTTGAATCGACCATTCGGAAGCGGCAGAATCTCCACCGATCCTTCGGTCGTTCTGACAATCGTGCGAGATCCCTGAATGTCTTCACAAGGCTTGTGCGAGGGTTCTTGAGATGAGGTCATTTGCAGAATATGACACGTCAACGTTGACGCGCGCAACGCCGGCGGAAAGACGAGGTGGCGCTGTCCCCAAATCGCTCATCCGAAGTAGTAACTTGGTCCATCTTTCGGGCGACAACTTGATGCCCAGCCTTTTTTCGGGCAAGGGCATCGCCGACGGCAGCACGACCCTAAGCGGAAAGCACGTTTGTTTGTGGGTCAAGACGCCGTCTCTAGGGCATCACTCTACGTTTTCCCATGTACCGGGAAGCAAAATCCAGAGATGGCGAAAGAGCCAGCGAGAAGGAACTCGATCGCGCATGCTCGAGAAGCTGGGATATTCGAGCGACTCCATGGCCGGCCCAGAGTACAAAGCCGAGAATCACAAGAATCAGAAACAAACGGCATGGATACACCGACGAATTTGAATCTGCATATGGCTTCCATCTCAATTTGGGCAGCTCGTACCTATCCCGCACCATATTTCGCAAAGCCCACGGCAACTTCCAGCTCCCATCGACAAGTTCCTACCATAACGCGGGAGCGACGGGAAGGATGTTGGGATGTCGGATTGGAATTGTTTGAACAGCGGCTCCGCGGCTGCTTTAGCGGGAACGTTTGTGCGTGGCCCTGGTGGATGCGCCGTAACTGCAAGTTTACCGAGTGAGAATTCGTTGCCGCAAACGCGCAGCAGCTTGGCGGTAGTGCAGTAGGGAAACAGCGGTCGAAATCAAATGCAAAGACAAGAAAGTCATAGATAATACAGGGGAGTCCATTTTAAGGCATCCCGGCTTTGGGATAGCGACTCACCACTATCTATGTGCGGAATTGCAGGCATCGCGACCTCAGAACCCGACGTAAGACTCGACATCGAACGC
>CAWHWX010000036.1:0-13235 GCA_963833125.1 Candidatus Bathyarchaeota archaeon
TCCAGTCACCGATTTCAGAAGTACCCGATTTAGTTTCGAGAAATGAACAACGGAGTTAGATGCTCTGTTTGCACTTTATTCAGGTGGAATCTAAGGAGAAGTGAACGTTTTCCGTCGAATTCGGATCGGAATGCTCGCTTTCTATTTCAACCGTTTGAAGCTCCATGTTCCGATTCCAATCATGACAACGGCGAAGGCTGCGAGCACGCCGAGGTTGAGTGCTATGGGTAGTTGCGAGGAGCCTAAGAGTAGTCCACGAAGTCCGTCGACGGCGTAGGTAACTGGGTCGAGCATCGTAAGAATTGACAGGTAGGGTGGGAGGTTTTTGAGTGGGAATAGGGCGCCGCTGAAGAAGAACATGGGAAAGACCAGGAAGCTTATGACTAATTGGAACCCTTCAACGCTCTCCATGTTCGAACCGATAATCAGACCAAGGCTCACGAGTGCGGATGCGAGAACGAACATGAAAACAAAGGAGAAGAGTACTCTCAGAATTGTGTAGTTTATCCCCAACACTAGCCCAAGGACGAGCATCGCGCATCCTTGGAGTAACGCGTCAATGGTTCCTCCCACCATTTTGCCTGCGAAGATTGTTGTGCGTGAGAGTGGGGCGACGAGTACTTCTTTGAAGAAATCTATCTTCTTATCCCAAACAATGTACAATCCGAAGAAGACGGATGAGAAGAGAATTGTCATCGCGATGATACCGGGGAAGATGAAGACCTGGTAGTTTACGCCGGACAGCGACACAGCTGAACCTAACCCGCCTCCGAAAACAACGATCCAAAGGAGCGGTGTGAAGAGGGAGGATACTATCCGTGACTTCTCCCGCGTGAACACCTTAATCTCTCTGTACCAGAGAGCGTAGAAGCCTTCAAGCTCACCCATCAGCGTCCACTCCTTGCTCGTGCTATTCGTTCGAACACGCCGCCTTCACCGGATTCCTCTCGGATCTCACGCCCAGTGTAATGTAAGAAGACATCATTCAAAGTAGCCGTGCGCACTTCTACTGATTCAACTTCACCCACCATGCTTAGAACCTCTTGTAAATGTGCACTTGCATCTTTAACAGTCAATCTTAGTGTGCTTCCCGATTGATCTATGGATAGGATGTAGTCCAAGTTTTTCAATGGCTCAAGGTTCGGCGACCGTACACGTAGTTTGATGATTTCGCCACCTACCTTGGATTTCAAGGCTGATGGAGTATCCAAGGCCGAGATTTTACCGTGGTCGATTATGGCTACGCGGTTACATAATCTATCGGCCTCATCCATGTAATGAGTAGTTATGATCACACTGACTTTCTCGGCTTTGACTAGGTTTTCAATGTAGGCCCAGATGTGTTCTCGGGTCTGTGGGTCAAGGCCTAAGGTCGGTTCGTCTAGGAATAGAATTCTGGGGTTATGGAGTAACCCCCGAGCCAACTCCAGTCGGCGCCGCATTCCACCCGAATATTTCTTTACAATATCATTCGCCCGGTCCTTCAGATCTACCAAGCCTAGAACGTAGTCTATTCGCTCTTGGCGCTGCTCTTTTGGGACTCCGAACATCAATGCGTGTAGGTATAGATTCTCCCTGCCTGTTAGAATATCGTCGCTGCTCGGGTCCTGGAAGACTATGCCAATCGAGCGCCTAACGTCCGCTGAATGAGTTATGATATCGAACCCATTCACTCTTGCAGTACCCGATGTTGGCTTGAGCAGTGTGGCTAACATTGAGAGGGTTGTGGTCTTCCCCGCCCCATTGGGGCCGAGCAACCCGAAAATTTCTCCCTCGTTGATTCCCAGGTTTAATGCGTCAACGGCAAGCAAATCCCCATAACGCTTCGTCAACTCCGCCGTCTCAACCGCATACACCATGAACCGTCAACCGTAATTACTCGAACTGGACATCGCGCTTTAAATTGACTTGGTACATTCTGTCAAGTCTTCGTCTGGCGCCCCCGTGGATAGTGCACACCTGCGGAAGCGGAATAGATTTTGGATCTCGGTCTAAGCCTCGCTTGTGGAGTGCTAACAGCAACGGGGTTCGGTACTGCGGACTTCATCGCGAAACTCGCCACGAGTAAGATTGGGTTTCTCAGAACAGCCTTGTTCATGCAGGTCATTGGCAGTTTCTTCGTTCTACCCTTCGCTCTACAAGGCTTCACACGTCTAATCCCCAACCCTTGGGCGGTGTTAGGCGGAGTTTTGCTTGGCGTGATCAACGCCTTTGCTACCTTATCTCTGTACAAGGGGTTTGAGGTGGGTCGATTGTCGATAGTCTCTCCGATTGCGAGTAGTTGTCCTGTCGTCTCGATACTTCTGGCAGTTTTGTTCTTGGGAGAGAGCATTACCGAAGAACGTCTACTCGGAATTGGGTTGGTGATTGTGGGCGTAATTTTGGTCTCATTGCAGACAGGCCGGGAAGGGGTTTCTGAGAAAGTAAACCGAGGAACGGTGTACGCTATTATCTACATGGTGTTGGGTGGCTTGCTTTTCTTCGGGTTGAAACCGGTATCAACAGCTCTCGGGGTTTTCCTTTCGGTGCTGATCATGCGCTGGGTAAGCATCCCAGTCCTAACCGTTACCCTTCTCGCCTGGAAAACGAAATCCAACGGCCCCGGTCCGACGCCTAGTGCGTTCTGGTTTATTCTTTCGATTGCTTTCTTTGACACTTTCGCAAATGTCATTTACGTCCTAGGCATAACCGTTGGAACTGTTTCCATTGTGTCGACTGTGGGCGGCATGTTTAGCGCAGTGACCGTGCTTTTGGCTCGGGTTGTCCTCAAGGAGAGACTCCTAAGGCATCAAATCTTAGGCTTCATAGCGATTGCTGCAGGAGTCGGAGTACTGGGATTATTCGGATAATCTAACTGATCGTGCCGACGCAGCCCAGGTGTTCGAAGCCTGTTGAACCGCTGATAGCTTCAGAGCTCAGTACTAGGCGTCTAGGTGTCTTTGGCGTGCCAAAGATAGAGGGAGGCAATCGAGCAGTAGGGATGCCATCTCTTAGCGATCTCAGTTATCCTTTCGGCGTTTGGTAATTTGCGTAACGAGTAGACACTCTGGACCGACTTTTGTATTCCAAGATCATCGACAGGGAGCACATCGGGTCGTCCAAGTGTGAAAAGCAGAAACATATGCGCGGTCCACGGTCCTATTCCTTTAACTTCGTCAAGCTGGCGGGTTACTTCGTCGTCCGGCATGTGTTTGAGGTCGTGAAGATTCAATTGTCCCTCAAGAACTCTTGAGGTTAAGTCTTTGAGATAACGTATCTTCTGCGGCGACACCCCTGCTTTCCTCATCATTGGATCAGGAACCTGCGCCAAACTGTCGGCATCAATTGCTTCGGAATTAACGATCGCTTTCAATCTTCCGAAAATAGTTCTTGCAACCAACCCGTTCAGTTGCTGGGAAATGATGGCTTCTACTAAAGATTCGAATGGGTTGCCGCCATCTACTTGAAACTTAATTATTCCATGCTTCTTGATGAGAGGACGGATTCTTGCATCAGCCTTAGAGACGTGACCGACGCCCAATCGAAACGTGTGTGGATTGCCGATGCTTGGAAAGCGCGTCGAACTAACCCCACGTACCGGTTTCGATTCGTTCATGGGCAGTAACTCACAGTCTCTGAATGAGGTGAAGATAGATATTGGTGCGGATGCTGATCAATCTGGCTGGATAAAAGATATGGCGGATAAGATGGTTAAGACGGAGGAAGAGTGGAAGCGCCTTCTAACTCCCGAGCAGTTTCATGTCGCGAGGAAGAAGGGAACCGAAAAACCGTTCACCGGAGCTTACTGGAACAGCCATGACGCGGGTGTCTACGAATGCGTTTGCTGCGGCAACAACCTCTTCAGTTCAGAAACCAAGTTCGATTCACAAACCGGATGGCCGAGCTTCTCGACCGCGATCGACCAGATCAACGTGAAGACAGAGACCGATGGGAGTCTCTTCATGAGACGCACCGAAGTGCTATGCAGTCGATGCGAGGCTCACCTTGGTCACGTGTTCAACGATGGACCAAAACCAACCGGGCTTCGCTACTGTATCAATTCAGCTTCCCTGAAATTCCGCAAGGCAGAATGAACCAAACCTGCCTTTGAAGCAACCAAGAACCAACAATTTTTTCAATCGTTCGAGAGAGAAGATTCTGACACTAAATTAACCGGTACAGGTAGATTTTATATCGTTTTGTTGAAAATTCCTACCGGAATAGAACGTGATGGCTGAAATTCCTATAGGAATATCGAGTTCAACCATCCATTAATATCGCTCTCGCCTGCAAGCAAATCAAACTCGGATTGGTGTAAGAAGTTGGGAGTTGTGCAGTCTCTCGTGTGCCGTCGGTGTGATGCTGAAAGTCCGCCGCAACGAACCATTTCATGCCCGCAATGCTTCGCTCCGGTCGATGTGACTTACGACCTTGATTCCATCCGGCTTACTCATGATTCGTTTGATTCACGTGCGAAAACATTATGGAGATACAAGGAGCTGCTCCCAGTTCAGGATTCAAGGAATATTGTTGACCTAAACGCAGGTTTTACCCCTCTTCATCGTTGCAGGAATCTGGAACGACTTTTTGGACTGCGGGAGGTGTATGTGAAGAATGATGGTTTGAACCCAACTAATTCTTTCAAGGACCGACCTGCTTCTGTAGCAATCTCCAAGGCGATCGAATTCCAGCTGGGGGTTGTTGGCGCAGTCTCGACGGGAAATCTCGCAGCCGCAGTGTCGGCTCACGCAGCTAAGGCAAACTTGTCTTGCTACATATTCATCCCTGAAG
Source organism: Candidatus Bathyarchaeota archaeon (assembly GCA_963833125.1). Taxonomy (GTDB): domain Archaea; phylum Thermoproteota; class Bathyarchaeia; order 40CM-2-53-6; family 40CM-2-53-6; genus FEN-987. The sequence continues at coordinate 4,771 of CAWHWX010000036.1, forward strand.
GAATAGAGGTAGGCAAGATCGCCCAAATCAACGCCTACGGCCCGCAAATACTGAGCATAAGAGGAACTTACGATGACGCTAACCGCCTCGCATACTTAGCCTCAGAGAGGTATGGCTGGGCGATTGCCAACATAACCATGCGTCCCTACTATGTCGAAGGATCCAAGACCATGGCTTTCGAAGTTTGCGAACAGTTAGATTGGCAGGTTCCCGATCATTTGATTGTAGCAGTTGGAAGTGGCGCACTTATGCGAGCAATCTGGAAGGGATTCAACGAATTTCACAAAATTGGCCTAATCGGAGATTCAACCACGTCCATTCACGGCGCTCAAGCGTCGGGATGCGCTCCGGTTGCGACCGCTTTCGAGAACAACACCGAAAGGATTCGGCCCGTAGCAAAACCGGACACCATTGCTAAGAGCATCGCGATAGGCGACCCAGGTGACGGAGCTTACGCCATAGAGGTTGCCAAGAGAACTAAGGGCACGATAGGTCAAGTGACCGATTCCGATATTCAAAATGCAATAACCCTTCTCGCATCCAAAGAAGGAATATTTGCTGAACCCGCGGGAGCCGTAACAATCGCTTTACTGAAGAAACTTGTCGACCAGGGACAGGTTCGTTCCGATGAAAGTGTCGTCTGCTGCGTGACCGGTAATGGGCTGAAATCTATCGAAGCTGTACCTCCCTCCAAGGAACGATGGCATAGCCTCGACCCAACTCTTCAAGCTTTGAACACTGTAGTAGGGAGCAGGTAATTCATCATGGGACAAGTTACGGTAAAACTCTACGGAGCTGCGGTCGAAGCGGCGAAACAACAGACGGAGATGGAAGTTGATGCGTCAAATGTTCGCGAACTCCTTAGCAGGCTCTGCGAGAATTTCGGCGACTCATTCAAACGAAAAATCCTTGACTCGAATGGTGCACCCCAGTCGTTCGTTAATGTTTACGTGAATAACACTGACATACGTCACTTGAACGACGTAGAAACGGAATTGAAGGATGGCGATGAAGTACTCATTCTTCCAGCCGTCGCAGGCGGTTAAGGAGGATACAATCGCGATGGCCTCTAACACAGAAGACGTAACACAGTATCAACAGGCGGCACCTCCGGCCCAGACTAGCGACCTCTCTAAAGAGGAGATCAGTCGATACGGAAGACACCTCATCATTCCTGAAGTCGGCATCAGAGGCCAGAAAAAACTCAAGGCCTCAAGCGTACTCGTGGTCGGCGCGGGTGGACTTGGATCGCCCCTATGCCTCTACCTCGCCGCAGCAGGCGTGGGACGAATCGGTTTAGTAGACTTCGATCAAGTCGACCACAGCAACTTACAACGCCAAGTAATCTACTCCTCTCGTGACATTGGCCGTCCCAAATTGGAGGCAGCGAAGGACCGCATACTGGAAATCAACCCCAACACAAAAGTCGACAACTATGAGATTAGGTTAACATCTGAAAACGCCCTACAGATCATCAAAGGCTACGATGTCATAGTTGATGGGACAGATAATTTCCCGACCAGATACCTTGTTAATGACGCATGTGTTCTCCTTGGAAAGCCCAATGTGTATGGTAGCATTTTCAGGTTCGAAGGCCAAGTTTCAGTTTTCGACTCGAAAAATGGGCCGTGCTACCGATGCCTCTACCCAGAACCGCCGCCCCCGGGACTCGTTCCATCATGTGCGGAGGGTGGAGTTTTGGGAATACTCCCGGGAGTTATTGGAACACTCCAAGCAACGGAAACAACGAAACTAATACTTGGAAAGGGAACTCCACTCATCGGGCGGCTACTCCTCTTTGACGCCCTTAGCATGAGGTTCACGGAACTCAAACTGAAGAAGAACCTAGACTGCCCCATCTGCGGCCGTACACCGACCATCAAAGCTTTGATTGACTACGAAGCTTTCTGCGGCCTTCGCCGCGGAGAACATGCTTCAGCGTTGGGTGAAGAAAATGAGATAACGGTCACACAGCTCAAACAACTAATCGACAGCGGTGAACCCATCAACCTTATTGACGTAAGGGAACCACACGAATATGAGATCTGCAGGATCGGAGGAAGCAAACTGATTCCCGCGAATGAGATTCCGAACCGCGTGAACGAACTAAGTCTGACTGACGAGTACGTCTTCCATTGCCACTTAGGCACAAGAAGTGCATCAGCAGTTAGCTTCCTGCGTCAGCTTGGTTTCAAGAATGTTAAGAACCTGAAAGGTGGCATTGACGCTTGGGCAAGCCAGATCGACCCTTCAATTCCCCGATATTAGCAATTCTCCTTATGAGATCCCTCCTTGAGAGTGGCTACGGTTGATCACTAGCATTCTTAGCAAACGCAGACGCTTTGTCTCATCAAATGGTTAGTCACGTCTACTTTACCGATAACAACATCAGACACGGGGTCCATCGAACGAGTTCTGAGTCTCTAAAATGAGTAGCACGTGCCCAATATGAGAGTAATCATGATAGGTTTTGGGTCTGTCGGGAAAGCGTTTGTCGAAATAGTTAACAAAAGCTCAGAAATGCTAAGGAAGACTTACGGCATTGCTCCCAAAGTTGTCGCGATCGTAGATCGTGGCGGCGCGATGGTCAACCAGCAGGGCGTAGATTTTCAGGAAGCTATTGCGGCGCGACTGTCCAGCGGATCGGTTGCTGGTCACAAAACTCTCGGGCATACAGGAACAACTGCATTGACCGCGATTGATGATGTTGAAGCTGACGTGCTTCTAGAACTTACACCCACAACCTTGCCCGATGGCGAGCCGGGGCTTAATCACATCGAATCGGCTCTCAAGAAACGATTGAACGTAATTACAACGAATAAGGGTCCGCTCGCGGCTGCGATGCCATCGCTGCTTGAATTAGCGCGCTATCAGAGGGTAAGTCTCAGGTTCAGCGGAACTGTCGGAGGGGGCACCCCTTTTCTGAATTTCGCTAAAGAATGTTTGCCGGGTTGCAGAGTCGAATCGATCGAAGGAATTCTAAATGGTACGACAAACCATATTCTCACGCGTATGCTCGATGTGGGAATCACATTCGACGACGCATTAAGGGAAGCCCAAGACTGCGGGGTATGCAGAGGCTGATCCAAGTTACGACCTAAACGGCTTGGATACCGCGAGCAAACTTGTCATAATGGCGAACTGGATTATGGATAGAAGAGTGTCGATCAGAGATGTTGATGTCGAAGGCATCTCAAACGTAAGTACTCAAGATGTACAAAGCGCAAAACGTTCGGAAAAAGCGATCAAGCTCGTAGGGGTGATAAACGACTCCGAGATATCCGTTCATCCACGGGCCTTATCTTTTGAAAATCCGCTTTGCGTGAAAGGTAGTTTGAACGCCGTTGTGTTCAACACGGATCTCGCGGGCCCAATAACTGTAACCGGCCGGGGAGCGGGAGGTAGGGAGACAGCTGGCGCCGTTCTGCGAGATCTAATTGACATAAAGAAGACTCTGTTGAGGTCAGATGACACTTGAGACTGGTTATGAAATTCGGTGGATCTGCCTTAGCTGATCCGCAGAGAATACTAAACGCCGTTGGAATCGTCAAGGAATACCAGTCTAACCAGCATCAATTGGTCGTCGTAACATCGGCCCTGCCCGAAGTCACTGACGAACTGGTCGCGATTACTGAAAAGGCCACTGAACTGGACTCAGAAACTGTGGATGCATTTGTAGAAAGACAATTGGAACGCCACAGCACTACCGCAAGAAAGTGCATTCAAACTGCCGAAGTTCTACAGAAAGTCCTTATGGAGCTTGAAGAGACCGCAAAAGAATTGGCTGGCATACTGCAAAGTGTATCGCGCCTGAAGGAGCTCACGCCACGTTCGAAGGATTTCCTATTCTCTTTCGGAGAAAGACTGTCAACCCCTATTGTCTGTGGTGCGGCAACCGACTCTGGTCTCATAGCCCAATGGCTAACGGGCGGCAACGCAGGCATAGTTACCGATGAAAATTTCGGGGACGCCACTCCACTAATGGACATCACGAGTCGACGTGTGAAGGTAAAGCTCCAACCGCTGCTCGATACCGGAAGCCTACCCATTATCGCCGGATATTCCGCATCAAGCCCCAATAGAATTACCACAACCCTCGGAAGGGGTGGGTCCGACTACACAGCAACAATAATTGGTTCGGCTCTCGAGCACGGATGAGATCATACTCTGGAAAGACGTGGAAGGCCTCATGACAGCTGATCCAGCTATCGAACCTAACGCTAGGCTACTTCAGAGAGTATCCTACGCCGAAGCTAGTGAGATGGCATATTTCGGGACAAAAGCAATTCACCCTAGAGCTTTGGAGCCCGCAGTAGAAAAGAAGATTCCAATCAGAATTAGAAACTTCTCTGATTCTACCAGCAAAGGAACCCTGATCACAAGCGATGCGCCGGAAAGAAAAGAGAACATCGTGAAAGCCGTCAGCTTAGTCAACAACGTTGCAATGCTAACCGTTGCCGGCAGTGGTATGGCTGGGTTACCGGGAGTTGCAGCCAAAGTTTTCAATATTCTAGCCGCCGAAGGCGTGAACATCCTGATGATATCTCAAGGTTCCTCAGAAGCAGGAATCTCCTTCGTAATCACAAGAGACAAGTTGCATAGAGCAGCCAATGCATTAGAACTCGCAATCCTCGGTACGAAGCTGGTGAAGAACATAGTTTCAGAGAACGACATCTGTGTGGTCTCAGCGGTGGGTGCAGGAATGAGAGGAACCCCCGGAGTCGCGGCGAGAGTCTTCAAGGCCGTTTCGGATAAGGGACTGAACGTTAGGATGATTGCTCAGGGATCGTCAGAGCTAAACATTTCATTCGTCCTCGGGGAAAGGGACGGACCTGAAGCCGTTCGAGCGATCCACGACGAATTTGGACTTGACAAGGATGGCAGTTGAGGCATACCGAGCCCCTCAAATAACTGGCCTTTGAAGTTCCAAACGCTTGTTTAATCCTTTGAAACTCCGGTCCAATTAGATTGAAAAATGGGCCATGACGCCTAGACTGCTTGAGGATATGATCCTAGGACTCTTAGGAAGGTTGCCGACTTTGCTAGGGCTTCGAGCGCCTCAATACAAGCAGGGTCTGTCTTATGGCCCTCAATGTCTACGAAGAAATGGTACTCCCAAGGCGTCCCTCTGATTGGTCGCGACTCTATTTTCGTGAGATTGATTCCACGCTTCGCTAGCTCGCTAAGTGTCGTGTAAAGGGAACCTGGAACGTGTTTCGTGCTAAAGACGATCGACGTCTTGTCTTTCCCGGTTTTTGATGTCTCCCCCTTTCCGATCACGAAGAATCGGGTGAAGTTTTCGGGGGAATCTTCAATGTGTCTACTCAGTATCTGCAATGCGTAAAGGTTCCCTGCCTTTTCGCTTGCTATGGCGGCTGCATTGCGAATGTTATTTTCTTTTATCAGCTTAGCACTGCCAGCCGTATCATAGGTTGGTTCAATGCGCACTGGTAGGCGTTCGAGAAAAGCGGAACACTGGGCGAGTGCCTGTGGATGTGAATACACTGTGCGAATCTCATCAATTTTGACTCCAGGCAGCGCCATTAGGCAATGGTTGACCCTGATTTTCACTTCGCCATTGATCTTTAGAGGTGACTGGAGCAACAGATCATACGTTTGATTGACGCTGCCCTCAATGGAGTTTTCAGCGGGAACAACTCCATGATCAGTGGATCCATCTTCAACCATTTTAAAAACCTGTTTGAGGGTGTTGCTTGGTTTTGTTATGATCGATGCTCCGAAGAAGGATTGAGCTGCTTGCTCGCTGTATGCTCCGTGCTCGCCCTGAAAGGACACGCTCGGGCGGCTGGCTTTGTTGCTCAACTTGTCAACCTCATGAAACCGGCGGGTAACTTTCTAGATTTCTTGGCAATGAATGCTATGAAAGTCGTTTGATTGTTTTAGAACTGGTAGTTTTTTCCTCGCTTCATCGATACGGCTGTCCTCAAGATCATAGAATCCAATGCGGTCTCCGGATCCCAAATCGAGAACTTTCACTCCCAACGGATCAATTACCATGCTGCGACCAACGAATGTATCATTTGCATTACCCACACCAATCACGTAACTTGTGGTCTCCTGCGCACGCGCCATCAGAAGAGTCTGCCACTGTTCCTCTTTAAGAGGCCCGCGATACCAAGCTGAGGGCACGACAATCACTCGCGCCCCGGACATTGCTTCGCTCTTTGTCAATTCAGGAAAACGAATATCGTAACAGATAACGACACCTAACAACGTGTCGCCTATCTTGAACAGAACCGGATCTGATCCCGAACCGAAGTAATCCGATTCCTTGTAGCCCAAAGCGTCGAAGAGGTGAATCTTGCGATAACCACCCCTAACCTCGCCACGATTGATAATTACGGCGGTGTCGAAAATGCCGTCGTTGGATTTCTCGAAGATTGGCACTACGGCGGTTATTTCCTTTTGCTTGCTCTTCTCCGCAACGAGTGTGATGAACTCGCCGTCTAGAGGTTCAGCAGTCTTTTCCACGTAATCCCGAGATAGCCCTTCATGCGGATAACCCATACAGTATTCAGGGAATACAAGAAGGTCACAGGTTCCACCTGCCGATTCAATGACGTCGACCGTGCGCTGTAGGTTTTCCTTCTTGGACGCGGTAACGTCCAGTTGAACCAGACCGATTCTCATTACTCCTTGCTTCAAAACGAATTCACGTGCCGGTAAACCGCTTCACAACCTGCCCTGTACGTTGCTTTTGGAATGCTCCCCGGATAATCAATCTACCTTAACGAGAGTCGCTGAAATTTGCTCGCACGTACATGTCTAGCACGAACCTTAGATTCAGGAAGTGCAACCTACACAACAGGATGCTGTCGATGTTGTTGGACTCGATTTCATTCATTGGTGGCGGCGTTATGGGGGAAGCAATGATCCAAGGGCTGCTGTCTAGGAAGACCGTGAAACCTAATGGAATAATCGCCAGCGAACCAAGGAAGGAACGCCGCGAGGAACTGAAACGAAAGTATGGCGTCAAGGTCACTTCAGATAATCGTGAAGCTGTCAAGTCTTGTCAGGTCGTTGTGCTCGCGCTTAAACCTCAAGACCTAGAGGCCGCCATCACCGAGCTGAAAGGTTCCTTGCTGGCGAACCAAATGGTCATGTCGATCGTCGCGGGTGTGCGCCTCAAGACGATCAGTAAAGGCTTGGCACATGATGTGGTTGTACGAGTGATGCCTAATACGCCGGCTCAGATTGGCGAGGGGATGAGCGTATGGACAGCAACGCAGGGCGTGAGCCATGGGCAGCTTGACCAAGCAAGAACAATCTTGCAAGCCTTAGGTAAGGAGCGTTACATGAATGACGAAAAGTTCCTGGATATGGCGACAGCCGTCAGTGGCACGGGTCCCACATACGTATTTCTAGTTATGGAGGCCATGATCGATGCAGCAGTCCATCTAGGGTTTCCTAGACACATAGCCTACGAGTTAGTTACAGAGACCATGCGAGGCTCCATCAACTTCGCTATGAAATCGACCAAGCACCCGGCAGAACTACGCAACATGGTCACATCTCCGGGGAGGCACCAGCGCCGCAGCCCTTTACCAATTGGAGAAGGGAAGTCTGCGCACGGTCCTTTCAAAAGCCATCATGGCCGCCTACGAGCAAAGCAAGTCTCTAGGAGAAGGTGGCTCCTCGGTTAAGGCTTGAGAAATGAGACTCAGCTCGGTAAAGCTAGACTTTGTGCTGAGATCATACTGTGAACATGAAGAGTCAGGGTTTCTGCGGCTGGTGAACGTGCGTCGCAGGAAGGTCGTACTGAAGGACGCCATAGACGGGCGTCAAGTACTTGCGATATTTATCGTTGGCACCAGTTACGACCCGGTCGTACTCTTCGCCCAATCTGTAGTGTTATTCGGCCTGGTCTTCCATTTCCTACTGGTTTGCGATCAATGTTCAGTATCGGAGCTACTTCAGCAGCGGTGCCAGTGAAAAAGGCCTCCTCACAGGTGTATAGTTCAGCTCGGGCGATTGTACGTTCCTTGAAGGGCATGTCATCGTCCTTGATTAGATCTATGACGGTTTGACGGGTTATGCCGTTAAGGATGCCAGAGGAGGAAGTTGGTGTCGAAATGATCCCATCTTTAACTATGAAGATGTTTTCTCCCGTGCCTTCAGACACGTCCCCTTTATTGTCGAGGAACAATGCCTCGTCGAAACCTGCCTCAGCTGCTTCAGTTCTGGCGAGGACAGAATTGATGTAATGGCCGCAAGCCTTGGCGCTCCCTGGAACGGCCGGTTCACCAATACGGCGCCATGTTGAGACGCATATATCTAGTCCTGGTTTGTTTGCGTCGAAATATTTCTCGTATGGAAAGGCAATGATGCTGACGGAGGTTGGTGTGGCTCTTGCGTCGAGGTTTATTCCTCCTACACCTTTGAAGGCGATAGGCCTTATGTAGAGAGATGAATGGAAATCGTTCTTTTCTATAAGATCTGAAACT
>CAWHWX010000037.1:0-12513 GCA_963833125.1 Candidatus Bathyarchaeota archaeon
ACTAAGCGTCCGAGCGCCCCTCAAAAGGCGCCCGTATCCCTTTTCCTTTTTTCCGATAATATACTAGAATACTAATCAGAGGAGAGTTTTTCCGATTTATCATAGGTAAAAAAGAAGAAAACGATATTCGTGTCTCGGGCTAAGCGTGCGCCGGAGAAGGCGAGCGCCAGCTGCATCGAGAGGTCTTCCCTTTGTTGTGGCGGGCAGGCTAAATCGTTGGGTTGTTTTCTTGGTAACGGAAAGTTGGGTTTTCAAGTTGCTTCGACGCTAGATCCCAATCAACTGCACCATTCGCGTGTGTTCCATTCAACGAATGCTGCGCCCTCTCCCGCCCAAGCCGGAAACTTAGATATTGCGTCCGTATGCGGGTGAATCTTCACGAAGTTCTCCATAGAATCTCTGTCTCGCCAAACAGAGTACGTCCAGAAACGTTTGTGAGGTAGGTCGGTTTTGAGCCCATATCTGACCAGTCCTTTCGACTGTTCTAGTTGCTTCTGCACCTTTTCAGTCATTTGGAAGAATAGAATTATGTCCCACCAACTTCGGATGGGTAATACGGTTGCGACGCAGAGGAATTCACGGGAACCCTGTCGCCTTCCACCTCAACTGTTCTTTGCGGTGACATAGCAAGCCCAGACGCTTCAACGAAGTGGATCCTACTTAACAAATTTCGAAAAGAGGCGTTGGTTGCAGGGTTTTAATTAGCGTATATACCGTAATAGCGGCAATTCACATAGAGATATGTGAAGAAGTTTCTGGCTTACGAACTTTTGATAAGGCAAGAAGTCAAACATATTGTTCCTCTTTAAGGTGCAACAGAGGTTCAATGTATGCCCAAGCTTGCCGCAATCGATATTGGTTCAAACGCGATGCGGCTCGCTATTGCGTCAGCTGAGGACGATGGCCGAATCCACATAATCCACACAGATCGCGAGGCCGTGCGCCTAGGAGAAGATGTATTCGCGACAGGCGAGATATCTGACGCGCGTCTTGTTGAAGCAATGAATGCATTCCTCAAATTTCGGAAATTGATCAATCAACATAAGGTCAAGTCGGTGAGGGCAGTTGGGACCAGCGCACTAAGGGAAGCTAGGAACCGAGAGTACTGCATAGGACAAATTTCCAAAGCCACTGAGATAATGGTAGACGTAATTAGCCCAGAGGAAGAAGCTCGCCTAGTCTACGTAGCGGTGTCAAGAACACTTAGGCTTGAAGGAAAAGTTGCTCTTCTCGTTGATGTCGGCGGCGGAAGCGTGGAGATAAGCCTCGCAACGGAACGCGAGATAATTGCCACTGAGAGCTTTGGAATCGGTACTGTAAGGCTGTTACAAATGCTCGACCATCGGAAACGAGGCGACAGAGTTTTTCGGCAACTCGCCCGTGAATATATCAACGTTTCCGGAACCCGGCTTAGAAAGGAAATCGGTGAACACGCGATAGACCTCTGCATCGCGACGGGAGGCAATGTTGAATCACTCGGAGACCTACGCGTGCAATTGTGTGACGCCGACAATGACACCTCCATAACATTGGATGAGCTCGACTCTATTCTCAAACAACTCCAATCAAGGTCGTACGAAGAGAGAGTCAAAGATTTCGGGCTACGACCGGACAGGGCTGACGTTATCATCCCCGCCATAATAGTGCTCCAAATCGTGGCGAAGGAGGCGAGGATTCAAGAAATCGAAATTCCACGGGTTGGAGTCAGGGAAGGGCTACTTATTGACATGGCACGAGGTTTGGAACGCGATTCGGGTCCACCCGACCGAACTCAACTCATCACTTCAGCGAGGCTTTTGGGAAGAAAATATGATTATGAGGCCGAACATGCGCAAACCGTCGCTAGATTTGCTGTCGCTCTGTTTGACGCTACCAAGAAACTCCACAAACTGGGCACAACCGAACGAACTTTGCTTGAAGTAGCCGCACTCCTTCACGACATAGGATATTACATTGGAACATACAATCACCACAAGAATTCCTGGTATCTGATCAACGCGTCGCCCCTGATCGGCGTGGATGACTCCGATAAGGGAGTCATTGCCCTCGTAACTCGTTACCACAGTCGTTCCTTCCCTAAGCCGAGTCACAAGGAGTTCATGGAGATCTCGCCGAAACGACGGAGGACTGTCGTAAAATTGGCAAGTATTCTTCGATTAGCCGAAGCGCTTGACCGAGAACACTCCGGCCGAGTTGAAAGCGTGAAAGTTAACGTGAGAAAGAAGAAGTTAATCTTGCTCCTTAAAGGCAAGGGAAACCTCTTACTTGAGAGGTGGGCGCTAAATTCCGGGTCGCGGTTGTTCGAGAAAACCTACAAAAAGAAGATAGTGATCGTAGTCATGAGTTCGTCAGAACAGAAGCCGCTACCCGGAAAGCTGATCGCCGTAGAAGGAATTGATGGCTCGGGGAAATCCACTCAAATCTATCTGCTCCGCAGATGGCTTGAGTTAGAACGGTACAAGGTAATTTTCACGGAATGGAATTCATCTTCTCTAGTGAAAAAGGCAACACGGAAGGGAAAAAAGAAACGCCTGTTGACGCCAACGACATTTTCTCTGATCCATTGCACCGACTTCGCCGACAGGTATGAGAGACAAATCCTCCCGTTACTGCGAGCCGGCTACCGAGTACTTGCCGACCGCTACGTATACACTGCTTTCGTTCGTGATGTGGTTCGGGGATGCGATGCGGAATGGGTGAGGAACCTATACAGTTTCGCCCGACACCCAGACGTCACATTCTTCTTTGATGTCCCGTTGGAGACGGCACTCTCACGGATTCTAGAAGGCCGCCCGGAGTTGAAGTATCATGAGGCCGGCATGGACCTCGATCTCTCCCCCGATCCCTATGAAAGCTTCCGAAGATTCCAAGGCATGCTGAACAACGAATACCACAACATCGCCCCGAAGTACAACTTCATAGTAATAGATGCAAGCCGCCCCCCCGACGACCAGCAACAATCAGTCCCGATTTTGTTAACCAGCGAATAGATCTATCAAAACATAAGGCGAAGGGACCACTGCCGTTTCCACCCGGACTCCTCCGGCTCGCTTCCCGGAACAGAAGTTTAAGAGTGCTCTGGGAGAGGCGCCTCAAGGGAAACCGCTGCAAACCGTGGCCCCCGCTAATGATGTGCTGACATTAGCGGATGCTGGAGACGTGACATTTCCGTTCCAGAATAATGGGTCTGAAAAGCATTTCTTTGGCAAAGGCCTTCCTAAGGTCAACCCTGCGCAACTCAAAGGGAAACTTCTGGTCGTTGAGGGATCAGATGGATCTGGAAGGTCTACACAGATCGATCTATTGCACAAGCATCTAGAAGTTCTCGGCTATCCGACAATAGACGTCGGTCTAAAACGGTAACGTCTCGTATCGCGGAGTTGCAGGAAGCTCTTCTGGGGAATACCTTAAGCCCTGTCACAATGACCCTCTTTTATGCGACCGACTTTGCGGATCAGCTCGAGAATAACATCCTTCCCGCCCTGAAGGCTGGTTTCGTAGTCCTTGCCGACCGTTACATCTACACGCTAATGGCCCGTGAAGTCGTCCGGGGGATGAGTAGAGAATGGGTACAGAAAATGTACAGCATTGCCTTGGTTCCCGATGCTGTATTCTACCTCGCCGCCAGCCCCCGCATTCTCGCAGAACGCAACCTCATGAAGAGCGGATTGCTCGACTTTTGGGAATCAGGAATGGACATTCGCCGTTCAGGCGACATGTACCAATGTTTCGTCGATTATCAACGAAGAATGCGGGCAGAATTCCAACGCATGGCATTGGACTACAAATTCGAAACCATTAACGGAAACAGATCTCCCCTTGCTATACACCGAGAATTGAGATCCAAGGTCGAAAAAGTTCTTTCCAGATTACCTCCGATTGAGACTCATCACGATCAGGAGCCTGCAACCAGCAATTGAAAAAAAGAAAGAGTACGGTAAGAAAGAAACAGGTCCCGCAAACGCGCAGAGCTCCGGCGTCGCGCAGATTGAACCGCACAAGGAGAATATTGCAAAATAAACGGCTGGCGATAGGTAAATCGAGGAGAAGACAACCCAAACCCGGACCCGTTCCACAAAAGCCCTTCAAGAAACAAAAACCGAAACCAAGACCCAGACCAAAAACAACACTGAAACCGAAACCGGTTTTGAAATCTATAATGCCTGTCGCTCTCAAGCAAGCCCACAAACGCAGAGTCGCTGCGAAGGCGCCCATTCGACGAACATCCGGCGGGAGGGATGTCCTGAATTTCATTATTCTAGCCCTAGACAAGCGGTGGAACGATTATCTGGCAAGTTTGAAGCGCTATCAGCAGCTTGCTTCGGTTAAGAATGTCCACGATCTCCGAGTTAGCATTAGACGTCTCACTACAACCATAGATTTGATCGATAGATTCAATCCGGATAACGTTATCCGGCAGGCTCGCGTCAAACTCAAGGACCAACTCCAGGAGCTAAGTGTTCTTCGAGACGTTCACATCGAAATGGTTAGGATGCGTGGTTTTCTGAAAGAACTACCCGAGACGAAGGAGTTCTACGACGAGCTACGTGACAAGGAAACCAAGTATCTAAAGTCCGCCAATAAGATCCCCTGGAAGTCGGATAGAAGATTCATTGAGAACGCCGTCAACAGAGCTAGGATTAGACTCAACACCCGGCGCGCCACTACTACGCCAGAGAATTCTCGCAGGATAGTTGACGCCGCGTTAGACGTTTCTTTTGATAACTTGAGCAAGAAACTTGAAGATGTTACGCCCGCGGATTATGCCTCGATTCATAGAGTCCGGCTTGCCTTCAAGCCACTGCGGTATACAATCGAGATGCTGCAGCCAGTGGTGGGACTGGATAGCCGGCAGCTTAGAACCGCCACGCTTCTTGCCCGACTAATGGGACAAATTCAGGATCTCGAGGTTCTCATGAAAGATCTAGTTGAGTTCAGATGGAAAAAAGGAAATGTACCTGGTGCGGTAGTAGAGATATGGTTGGACCTCGAACGACGGAAGATGGAAGCGACCCAACGCTTTCTAAGATCTATTCCAAAATTCGGTAACATCTGGAAGCCAGTTATTCATGAACAAACAGACGCAGCATCCTCAGCTTCCAAGACCATATTCATTCTTCGGCATGGGATAGCGGTTACTCGTGGTGATGCGGCTTACCCGTTGGATTCGGATCGCCCCCTAACGATGAAGGGTGTGAAGAGGCTGCGTCGGATCGCTAAAGGATTGCATCGCCTGAATGTGCAGTTCGACCTGATTCTAACGAGCCCATATAGGCGAGCTTTGGAGACGGCGTTCGTCGTTGGGCGATACGGGGTGGGGCAGATGATTCAAACCTCACAGGCGCTTAGACCCAGTTCTTCCGGAGGAAGCCGTCAGAGCAGTGCAAGAGAAGTACTCACCATGCCGACGCTTGCTCATGGTGGGACACGAACCTCAGCTGAGCGCGTTGATCTCAACCTTGACAACGGGAAGCGCAGGCGCGAGGCCAGTACTGAAGAAAGGAAGCGTTTGCAAGCTTCAAGTAGAAAAATTGCAAATGGGTAAGTGCGCAACACTCATCTGGTTGCTCACCCCAAGGCAACTGATCAACATCGCCTAAAATTCAAGTCCCCCAAAAATGAATGAGCGAAACTTCTTTGACTTACGGCAGAACAAACTTAGTCTTCACGCACATTTTGTTACTGACGAGAGTTGGGGATCGAAGTCAGATAGGGACTGTAGGTTTCAATCTCGACGCGGTCCGAACTACGATGTTCAGCCCTAAGACTATCATCAGTAGTATGAAGGCTGCCCCCCAAGCGAAGGCATGCGCGTTCGGATACGGGGAAGTTCCAAAGTCAAAGATAAGCACGGTCATAGTGGCTGTCGGATCGAAAACAGTGTTCATCATGAATTGGCTGCCGAGAGCCGTGAAGAGTAGGGGGCGGTTCCCCCATGATTCGAGCAACAGCCAGAGCATCCCCGTAATGATTCCGCTCTTAGCGGTCGAAACAAGGATGTAGAGGAGCGTCTTTGACCTCGATATTCCGAGGGCCAAGCCACCTTCCTTGATATAAGACGGCACAAGTCTCAGAGACTCGTGAGTCGATATCGCCACAATAGGCATCATCATGAAACTAAGCGCGATCCCGCCGGCGACGGCTGAAAATCTGTGCAAGGTGGCCACAACCAAAACGTACACAACGATGCCCGTCACGATGGACGGAACCCCCGTCAGAACCTCCGCGATCAGTCTAACGTAGTTTGCGACTCTACCAGGGTATTCGGAGAGATATAGCCCCAGGTTAAGAGTCCTATGGGTACACCGATTATGGACGCTATTCCGACTACCACTAAGCTACCCTCTAACGCATTCAATATGCCTCCGCCACTTCCGCCGATTGGAGGAGTGATCTGTGTGAAAAAGTCGAGGTTCAGCACGCTATATCCTAGGGTGGCGGTTTCGTAGAGGATTGAGGCGAGTGGGATTATGGGAATTAGGAGGGCAATTGTGGCTAAAACGTAAACAGTCTATTGCTGAACCGTCGTCCACTCAGGGATCTAAACATCCGTTGACCCCCGGGGATGGAAACTTAGTCTCGAAATTAGTACTCGACCTGCTAAGTTCATCAGAAAAGCGATCCGAAAAGAATTAGACCGAGCTCGAATAGAGCGGCGAGGTAAATGTTGTTTCCTGCCACTTCTGTGAACTCATTAGCGATCACACTTGGGATGGTTTCTGCAGGAAGGAAAAGTGAAGGGGTGATTCGTGCGACGTTTCCGATGACCATGATGACGGCCATGGTCTCTCCGATGGCTCTGCCCATCGCTAGAACGATGGCCGCGATTATGCCTGTGCTGGCATACGGAACGACTGCCATTCGGATTGTCTCTAACCGTGTTCCGCCCAATGCGATGCAAGCCTCTCGCTGACTACGCGGGACAGCAGCGACAACTTCCCGCATAACTGCTGACGCATACGGGGTGATCATAATCGCCAAAATGAGGCCGGCGGTGAGCATTCCGAGTCCATTTGTTTCACCGGAGAATATTGGAATGAATCCAAGTGAGCCTATGAGTCCGGGATCTATGTAATCTCTCATGAAGGGAACGAGAAAGAACAATCCCCCAGAGTCCATAGACTACGCTAGGCACGGCAGCAAGCAATTCAACTAGAAAGATCGAAGGAAGTCGCAATTTCCTAGGAGCCAACTCTGACTGAAATAGGGCAACACCCAAGCTAATTGGAACCGCAAATAACAGCGCAATCATCGTCGTGACTATTGATCCGTACATTGCGGGGAGTGCTCCTAAGATTGGAGGTCCACCGTTGGGAGGATTCGGAATCCATAGGGTACCTGTCAAAAAGCTGAGCCCTAGGGCTTGAATAGAGTCCAAGCTTCCAGTGTAAAGCGAATACACGGTAAGAGCCGCGATGATTGGAATCGCAACCGCTGCAATAATTAAGAGGAAGTGCAAAAAATCGTGGTGCCGTGTCCTTTGGCGGACACGGTTTTTCTTGAGTTGCTCTTGCATCAGACGTCGCTGGCTTCTATCCGGTCAGGATGACTGTGCCTTGGTAGTTGAGCGTCATCAGTAGTTGTTCGTCAGCTGCAACAACGTTTGCTGGGAGTGGTACGTAGTCCAATGGCATTGAATACTGCTGTCCGTCGTGAATTGCCCACCAAAGGAAGTGTACTAGGGCTTGAGCCTTGGCGAGAGTTGTGCTGGGGTTTGCAGACAAGTCTTTGTAGACGAGGATGTAGGTGTAGGTTGAGATCGGATAGGATTGTGCTCCGGAAGCTTCTACTAGGTGTATTCTAAGATCATTGGGGCTCGGCGTGCCCGTTGCGTTCTGAGCGGCGTAAAGGATTGTTTGTAGAGTTGGTACGATGAAATTGCCTGCTGGGTTCTTGACTGCGCCTACTCCGAGGTTGTTCTGAACTGCGTAGATAAGGTCAACATAGCCTAGGGCTCCGTTGGTGTTCACAACCGTGCCCGCAACTCCCGAATTACCCTTTGAGCCAACGCCATAAGCCCCAAGCTTCGTATCGACAGGCCAAGTCACCGAAGTGCTGTAACCGACCTGCGCTGCCCAGTTTGGGACGGCAACTGACAAGAAGTTAGTAAAGGCATATGTCGTTCCGCTGCCATCTGATCTATGCACTGCGGTGATGAAGCCGTTCGGTAACGCGACACCAGGATTGAGAGCCACAAGGGCTGGATCATTCCACTTGACTATGTTTCCCATGTAGATGTTAGCTATGACCTCTGGTGTGAAATTCAGCGTGGCCGTGTTTTGACGCCCCATGCTTGCAAATTGTATGTTATGGCCACTCCCCCGAGTGTCTCAGGGAAAAGAGTGATACCTGGCGCGGCTGCTAACTGCGAGTTATTTAGGGAGCGTCGGGGCACCGAAGTCAACTGTCTTTGCCGATATCTGCTGTATTCCGCCCCCGCTACCAATGGGATTGTAGCTTATGGTAACTGCAGGGTATAGCTGGTTGTACGTAACCGTCCATTTCTGAAGTAACGGGGCGGGAAACGTGGCCCCCGCTCCAAGAAGCGAGACGGGCGTCGTTGGTTGGTATCCTGCTACAGAAGACGTTGCTGACGCCATGGAGGTTTCGGTCATGGTTGTTGAAGTCATCACCGATGACGCTGATGACATCAACGACGACTCGAGACATTACCGATGTAGCTGACATGCTCTGAGATGTGCTATTGTTCATTGTCGTGAAGTAGTATCCTCCTGCAACTGCCGCCAGTACGACGACAACAAGAGCAACTATTCCGACATTACGCTTGGTATTCTTGCTTGACATGCGAATCATCGCGAACGCACGTAGCCTCCTATTCTTATTTAGCGAAAACGCATTGTGAACATGCGTACATATGTGTGTTCACCATCATCTATATGATTCATATAACTCGCATTCAATGACTCAATCATCACAGTAACCGAATGGTCGGTAGCGAAGCATGACTTCAGAACTCTTAACGGAGTTGCGCAGTACTCCAGAAACCGACAAGAGAGCTCTCGATTTGTCTAACCTAAAGGAAAAAATGCGGGTAACTAGCCTAAACGCTGAATTCGCACGGAAAAAAGTCTTGGACGACATTTCAATCTCGTTTAAGGAAAATACCGTTACAGCCATAATCGGCCCTTCAGGATGCGGCAAGTCCACGTTTATCCGTTGCCTCAACAGAATGCACGAGGTCAACCCAGATGCATGGACTACCGGTCACATAATACTCGACGGCGAAGACATTCTTGCCCCCTCGATAGATCCTGTAGTCGTTCGTCGAAGGATAGGGATGGTATTCCAAAAACCGAACCCATTCCCGACAATGTCAATTTACGATAACGTCAGGCAGGCCTTCGGTTGAATGGTGTTCACGATCGCAAGGTTATCGCTGAAAAGGTTGAAGAGAATCTTAGGAAATCGTTCCTTTGGGACGAGATCGGTGACAGGATAAAGGAATCGGGGACCAGCATTTCAGGTGGACAACAACAGCGGTTGTGCATCGCACGCACCTTAGCCGTGGAACCTGAAGTAATTCTCATGGACGAGCCGTGCTCAGCACTCGATCCCATAGCAACCGCAAAGATTGAAGAACTCATAACCAAACTGAAGTCCACCTACACCGTAATCGTCGTAACGCACAACATGCAACAGGCAGCTCGCATCTCCGACCTCACCGGATTCCTATACCTTGGCAGGCTCATCGAGTATGGGCCGACGACAGAAATATTCCAGAACCCACACAATGAGCTCACAGAGCGCTACATTAGCGGAAAATTCGGGTGAAGCTCATGCCGCGGCTCATGGACATGGGAGAAGAAAGGCTCTCCAGCGCAATCGTGGACATGTCAAACCTGGCCCAGGACTCAGTAGTGAAAGCCATCGAGGCCTACGAGAAGGGGCAGAAAGCAACTGACCTCGGCGCAAGAGAGCAGCTCAACTGGCGCAGTTAAGCGCGGAGGTTGAGGAACTTGGCGTCGACCTCTTGGCACGTTATCAGCCCGTAGCAACTGATCTACGTTTCATCAAATCCTGTCTTGAAATTGCTTATGGTTTTTCACGATTCGGCAGATACGCCTTCGACATCGCACTGGTTTTAGAGACGTATGGAGACTTATCGATTTGTGACAAATCGGTCGTTCACGAGTTAAGCGAGAAAGTTAACGGCATGATCGAAAGAAGCATCCAATCTTTCAGACTCACAACACGGAACTCGCTCGGTCATTACGAAAGGACGACGATGAGGTTGACAAAGTGTACTACAAGTACACCGCCACAATGGCCACCGATAAGTCCGTCACGGTTCGATGTGCCCTCGCATTTACTTTGGTGTTAAGATATTTAGAAAGAATTGCAGATCATGCCTGTTACATCGGAGACTCGGTTGTCTACATTGTAACTGGATCGAAGGCTTGAGACCATGAAAGCGAATACGCAGGATCCAAAGAAGAGAGAGAGGAAGAGCAATCTGCGCCTGAGGATCGATATGTGCGACGTGTACAGGTCACTGGCCTGGGATCCTCACATAGTATCTTTGCCCAAGCCCTGGGTTCAGGAGGCAGGCCTGAGAAAAGGAGGAAGAGTTGAATTTAGTAAGCAGGAAAATTGGGGACTCACCCTTACACCATTCGGCACCACGAAGTACGATGACGAGCGTACTCGATGCGTCATGTCACTTAATTCCAATATCGACCCCGATGCTCTAACTAGAATGATCATCTCGCTCTACGTTGCGGGATATTCGACGATTGAGATTAGATCGAAGTCGGGCAATCTCTCATCTAAGATTCGAGACACGATTCGTGATGTTGCGAGAGGTAAGCTTGTCGGAACAGAGTTAGTTACGGAGTCCGCCCAGAGCGCAACCCTGCAGGTGCTCTTAAGCTACCCTCAACTGCTCGTACCGGACGCTCTGAGAAGAATGCTGTCAATTCTAAACGCTATGCAACAAGATTCAATGCAGGCTCTCTCAAGACTAGACAAAGACTTAGCAAATCAAGTTGTCAAGATTGACGATGAGATCGACAGGTTCAGCCTGTACGTGATTAGGCAACTAAAGTGGGCAGTAAAACATCCCACCCTACTTTCGAGAATCGGTTTATCCTCCCCCGTGGAATGCCTAGGGTTTAGGATCATCAGCAAGAGCGTTGAGCGTTCTTGCGGACCATGCTGCAAGGATCGGAGTGAACGTCATTCTTCTGCAGCAGGCACCGGGGGCATCCTTGTTCAAGGATGCCAACGCACTAAGCCAGCAATCCTCAAGAATGATGGAGACCTCGCTTCGAGCTTTGTTCGCCAGCGATTACAAACTTGCTGAGAGCGTGCTTTTTGAAGGGGCGAAGGTTACTGATCTCGAGTCGAGGCTAGTTGAGAGATTACTGAAGGAGAAGCTTCCAGCGGGCGACCTCTCCGCAATGCGCTTGATTTCAGAAAGCCTGGGAAGAATCGGAGAATACGCAACCGACGTTGCGGAAGTGGTCCTCAATTCAACTATTCAAAAAATGTTGGACCAAACGGACGGTATCGAGGCCGAGCCATATTAAGTCACGTTGGCGCTAATCGGAAACCGATACGACGTGGATTCTAGGTCGAAAGACAGCCCTTGCGGTGATATTGACCGCATAGCCTCCATGCAGGCCACAAAACTCCTCGCACGATTCAGCGACGTCTACATCCGTATACCCGAAACCGCAAAGTTCACACACGTAGATCATTCCATATCTGCTCTGCCTTTGGTTCAACCAATATCTTTCACCAGGCTGTCAAACCGCGGCTAGCGGGACAGAGATCCTCCCTCATGTAGAATCCCTTGAAACTGCAATTGTCGCATTTCGCCCCTATGGGTGAATCGCCGTCGTCATAGTATAGGTTGAGGCTTAGGAGTCCACACTTCGGGCACTCGGATCCGATCTCTTTCTCCATCGGCCAAGCATCCGATTGTCGTATACTATTTACTCCAGAACCAGGCGTCGCCCTCAGAAGGCGCAACTTCGGATTCCAGGCTCCGTGTTTTTTCCTTGTCCGTGTCATTTTTCGTCGCGATAAATTGATCTTCTCAGGGATTTAGCAGGTTTTATCGTAATTCATTGCAGTAACGTGATTTCCCATAATTCATGGCACCGGGGCATGATTCGGAGGAAAAGGGCCTGCCTGACCAGCTGGAATGCCAAGAGATATTCGAATCAGGGGACTGGGTTTCCGGGGTCTCTTTAGATAGGGACTCCGGCAAGGTTTAATATCGTTCTGCCTGTTCGCTAACGTAAATTTCGGTGAGCGAGTCATGTCTAAGGATTTCAGGCTTGTCCTACGTGTCGCAGGCGCGAACGTCAGAGACGGCGCCAGAAGGTTGCCTACGGCATATCCCACATTCGGGGTGTGGGCCCAAGCTCGCGGCTGCCATAGTGAAGGCCACCGAAATCAAGCCTGAGCTTAGAATGGGCGACTTATCTGAAGCTGACGTGCAGAAGCTGGAAAACGAGGATGCGTGACCCCGCAAAGTATGGCTTG
>CAWHWX010000038.1:0-6763 GCA_963833125.1 Candidatus Bathyarchaeota archaeon
TAGCCATTGCCGTCCCATCCGGAATCAAAGTGTTCAATTGGATAGGCACCATGATTGGAGGAAAGGATAAGCCTAAAGTTCCGATGAAGTACACAATAGCATTCATCTCCACCTCTTCTTCGCCGGGGCTACCGGCGTTTTTCAGGCAGCAATCCCCGTCGACTACCTCTTTCATGACACATACTGGGTGGTCGGCCACCTGCACCTAATGCTTCTGGGCGCTTCAACACAGGCAATCTTTGCCGAGTTATACTTTTACTTCCCCTACATGACGGGGCGGATGTATAATGAGAAGTGGGGGAACATTCAGTTCGTGATTACTGAAGTCGGCATCTACATGCTATTCTCAATGATGCTACTTCTAGGATTGGAAGGGATGCCCAGGCGCTGGTACACTTATCCACTTCAATACGCAACGCCAAACATTCTCGCCAGCCTCTCCGGATTTCTGATCGGGATTGGCGTGATAATCTTGGTCCTGAATTTAGTCTTCAGCTGGCTCCGAGGGCCAAAGGTTACAGGAAACCCTAGCCATGAAACTCAAGCCTTCTCCCTACTGTCCTTGTTCACCGCGGTTTCGGTTTACATCTTGATCGTTATCGGAGGTCTCGTAGCCTCATTCGGTTATGGTTTAGCTTGCCCAGATTGGCCGTTGTGCAATGGGCAAATCATCCCAACATTTACGACACCAGTGATTATCGAGTATACGCATAGATTGTGGACGCTCGTGGTCACTGCCCTAGTCATTGCGACTACTGTGTTCGCATGGAAGAAGTATCACTGGAGAAACAAAGTCACCATAATCTCAACGCTAACGTTCATCTTACTATTGGGACAGATAGTTCTAGGAATGATTACGGTGGATACACGCACATTACCCTTAGCGGTAACTGCCCATCTAGCTCTCGCAACTTTAGTTTTTGCAAGCGCGCTGACGGCTAGTTTTGTCTCGCTTGCACAAAGAGGTCGGTAACCAGTTGACGAAAGAACAGGTCGTAATAGTCTCTTTTACGATCGCGACTGTCGCAGTGATAGCAGTCATACTTCGTGCGGTGCTCACACGTTAGCTTGCGCCGCCTGGTGCTGCGGAGTGACCTTCCCCTGTAGCGCCAGAAGGGCTCGAACTGTATCGACTGAAAGAATCAAGTGGCCTATACTAAGTTCCTGTCCCCCGTTAGCATATTCCTCCAGCATCTTACGGGTTAATTCGTATGGGCCGGCTAAATAGTTGGAACGAATCCCCTTTCGATCCTCCCGCCAAACTGTTATGACTTCACGATCTACCCGGAACATGTCGAACGAATCCTCGGACAAATGGCGTTCATAGTCCCCTGTCGCAGTGGGGGTGAAGTCTGCAAGATTGAGTTCCATAGGCTCCATTGTCACAGTAGAGGGTGCGGTAGAGGAACGGTCGCGTGTACCTCCTCTGTTGGTGCAATATTTTCGAGACTCATTTTCGGCGTTGCAGGCATTTTCTTCAGGTTGGCTTCCTCTTGTGCACCCAATCTTCCAATTGAACCGAAGATGGTGTACGATAAAACTCCAAACGTTACCAGCAATACCTCAACCCACCAACGCCCCTCATTGTAAGTTGAACGTAGGAAGACCTGCATCACCAAGTCTGCGGCAGAGATCAAACCAAGGAAGGCGAAGAAGTATCCGATGTATTCTATGGTCTTGTAGAAGCCTGGTTTCGCTGGTGTCGCTTCTTCCTCAATCAATTCGACCCCTACGTCAGGCCTCGCTGATACTGGCTGAGGGACCGTAGGCGAAGTAGGGGTTATTGGTTTTAAGAGGTAGTAGAGTGAGACGAAAACCAATGCGGACCCACCCACAAGTAGATTCGCAGCTAAGAACTCTGAAGTGAACGCTCGGGCGCCGGGAAGCCCTGATGCAATAAGATTAAACGAGTAGTCGACTAAAACGAAACCTGCCGCCAATCCCAAAGCTTGGAAGAGACGCCGAGTCACCATCGATAATCGACCCTTGCGACAATTAAGTAGTGGCTAATAAAAATGCGATTTCATATGATAACTCTTTCACCGATTGGCTTCCCCGAAACCTTATATTTGCTGCGGCTTCGCAGGGCGAAAGGCTCCGCGAAATGGGAACTGCCACGGACAATTCACCAACCCATCCCGAGGATAATGCACCTGAATACTTAGAACACAGCGCTTGGCCAATAATCATCGCCATGGCAATAGGAGTTGCCATGGTAGGCTTCTTCTTTCTGGTGAAAGGCCTTGTCCTACCAGCCGCTATTTTGATGATGGTCTCATTCGTAGCCGTACTGGGAGCATTTCTTTACAGCGATACCCGGAACTGGCGGTCTTCAGCATCGAAATCACTCGGCCAATCCCAGCCGGAACAAATCTGGGGCCGTTTCCAGTCGACATAAGTCTCACGGTTCAATTGATAATCTTAACCGAAGTACTTCTCTTCGGTGGTGCCTTCGCCATGTATTTTGCCATCAGAGTACAATTTCCCTCGTGGCCCCCTGCTGGCGCTCCCATTCTAGATGATTCGATTGCCCGCATACAAACTCTGATCCTCATTTCGAGTAGCTTGCTCGTTGAATGGGCTATTTGGCAACTCAAGCGTGGAAATCAAAAAGCCTTCAGGTTCGGGCTTATCGGGACGACAATTCTCGCAAGCCTGTTTCCGATCCTTCAATTCGGTTTCGAGTGGCCGCATCTACTCTTTAACAAGATTCTCACGCCCACAAGCGGGTTTTTCGGAGCGACCTTCTTCTTACTTACAGGTATTCATGGGGCGCACGTGGTGGCGGGGGTTATCGCGTACAGCTACACGGACATTCGTGCGTTTATGGGGCAATATTCACCTAAGAATTACGGTTTCGCAGAAGCCACATCCACCTACTGGCACTTCGTACACATAATTTGGCTTCTACTCTTCGCATTGCTTTGGCAGGGGAGTCGACTCGTAGGATGAAGCTAGAGGATTTCGGCCCTTTCGTCATCTTCACCGCACTCTACGCGGCGGGAACTCTCGGCCTACCAAAATTCTCGCTCCTAGCTTACCAAGTGAAGGTAGGCGAAATCCCGACCGCTTTCGTAGCGATATTCGGGTACCCAGCAGTCCTAGGCCTAACGCTTGGACAATTCATTGCAAATCTGGGGGTTGAAGCGTCACCGATTGCAATGTTATCACCTGTAGTGTCCTTCGTCGGATTGTTGGCGGTCTACCGTTTACGCAAGGTGAGTACGCTCGCGGGTTGCATCGCTTACATCATCCTAACATCAGCGTGGTTGACGTATCTACTGCCAATAACCTCTGCCGTATCTACGACCGAAGCTGCATTCTCCGCATTCCTCGGCCAAACGATTGCTGTAATGATCGGTTACGGCGCATACCTTGTAGCGAACAGAATGAGAACTTCTCTGGCAACACCGCAAACCGAGCAAGGCGCTCAGCACTAACGATTTCTTACGCTCAACGCATCGTAGTTGTTTCCCACGGAGCCAGACCAATGCCAGGGCCGTTAGATGGTACACGAATACTTGATGTATCCCGCGTTTTGACCGGCCCTTCTGTAGTATGATCCTCGGAGATCTCGGAGCTGAGATAATCAAGATAGAAACTCCAAGCACCGGTGATGACACAAGGCAGTGGGGTCCTCCGTTTATCGCCGGAGAGAGCTCGTATTTTCTTTCAATCAACCGCAATAAGAAGAGCCTAACACTCGACCTCAACAACGAAGAAGGCAGAAGGGTTTTCTACGATCTCTCGACAAAGTGTGACGTAATAATTGAAAACTTTCGGCCGGGCGTAACCAAAACCCTTCAGATTGATTATCCCACTATTTCAAAGAAGAACCCGAAGCTCATCTACTGCTCTATAACCAGCTTCGGCCCAAGCGGTCCGTACAAAGATTGGGCGGCGTATGATATCGTAATTCAAGGTATGGGTGGGCTAATGGGGATAACCGGAGAACCTGATCGGCCTCCGGTGAGAATCGGCGTCGCCATTTCCGACCTTGCAGCGGGCATGTATGCCGCTATAGCTATACTCGCTGCGATGGCAGGTAGGCAACGCACCGGAAGAGGGCAGTTAGTTGATGTCTCTCTGTTGGACAGTACGGTTTCCTTGATGACTTACATGGCGGCTTATTTTTTGGACGGGTCGAAGCCCAACGAGAATGGGATCGGCACACCCGACCATTGTTCCATACCAGTGCTTCAAAACCAAGGATGGAGAGTTCATTACGGTTGCGATTGGAAATGATAAGCTATTCCGCATTTTCTCCGAAACCATCGGCTCCCAGAACCTAGCCGATGATCCCAAGTTCTCCTCCAACGCCCAAAGAATATCCAACCGACATGAACTAATCCCGTTACTGGAGCGAATATTCCAACAGAAGACTAAGGAAGAATGGTTGAACATTCTAACCCAAGCAAAACTACCCGCTGGTCCAGTCTACTCAATCGCGGAGATTTTTGCGGATCCACAAGTCCAGAGGAGAGAAATGCGGGTCAAGATTAATCATCCCAAAGCGGGGGAAATAGACCAGATTGGAATCCCGATGAAATTCTCGGATACAACGCCTGAGATTCGAGATCCACCCCCGCTTCTCGGACAACACACAGATGAAATCCTACGAACACTACTCGGTTATGATTCACACCGAGTAGAAGAATTGCGTGAAAAACGAATAGTGTGAGGCGTTGCAATATTTGCACTTAGAAGGAATTTACGTTCTAAACTGCCCTCGAAACGACGTTTGGAAGTTCATTTCTGATCCGCAACAAATAGCCCACTGCCTCCCTGACCTACAGAGCCTTGAGGTGAAAGATGGTAACCATTTCGTGGCGACCGTCAAAGCGGGAATCGCCTTCGTCCGCGGCACACTCAAATTTGACTTCACCCTAATCGACCAAACACCACCTTCCCATTCAATGTTTGAAGCAGTTGGTAAAGGGGCTGGAGTATCTCTGCGACTTAACGCAACGATAGACCTGAATGAGATCGGCACGGACACTACAGAGCTCGTCTGGAAGACTGAGGTACAGTTAGGCGGGTTGCTTGGTGAGATTTCTCCAAGCCTAATTCAGAACAGTACAGACAAGATGACCCACCAATTCTTTGAGTGCATCAAGGCTCAACTCGAGCCTCACCCCTCAAAGTGATTACTGGTACGCTTCGTACTCTTTTCCGAGCACGGCTGAGGCGATTTTGAGTTTCATTATCTCGTCCGTACCTTCATAGAGTCTGCAAACTCTGACATCCTGAAGGTGCCTGCCCGGCCTGAACATGTAGGAGTATCCTCGTCCCCCGAACACTTGAACCGCTCGATCGGCCGATCTCATGCCGCATTGGACGCGTACAACTTCCTTCGGCAATCATCCGATCCGCATAGGCTCTGGCGGTGACGTTCGAAGGATCGGTATCGTAAACACCCTTCGCTCTCGCGGACCTGTAGACTAGGCTTCGTGCGGCGTCCAATTCAGTTCGGATCATGGCGATGTGCTCTTGCACAAGTTGATGTTTGGCGATGGGTTTGCCATGTTGTTCCCTCTCTTTGGAGTAGCGGACGACTTCGGCTAGGCAGTCGGCGATTACACCCAAGCAACCTGCGGCAACGCTCAACCTGCCGCTCATGAGGGTTGACATTGCAATCTTGAACCCATCGCCCTCTTTCCCGAGCAAGTTCTCCTTTGGGACTGGGTAATCGTTCAATTCGAACAGGCCGGTATTGGTAGTCGGCATGCCAAGTTTTGTCGTCAAATCTTGTTTTAGGATTCCTTCTTTGTCAGTGTCAATGACGAATGCGCTGATTCTGTTTCCACCTTTAGGATAAGCAAAAGTCACGATAGCATGAGCGATGCCTGCATTCGAGATGAGATATTTCACTCCGTTCAGAACGTAGTGGCTACCCATATCCTCATACGTCATCTTCATTTCAAGTGGATTACTACCAGCCTCAGGCTCGGTCAACCCGAAAGCAAGAATCTTCTCGCCCCTCGTCGAAGCAGGAAGGTATCTTTGCCTTTGCTCCTCGTTTCCCCACATCTGGATAGGAACTTGACCAATCGAAGTGTGGCCTGAAAAGAACGTGCGAATCCCAGTTCCCTCCATTCCAATTCGGTCCAACGCCCTAGTGTATGACAAGGCGTCAGCCTCTCACCCTCCGTACTGTTTCCGGATCGGCATTCCGAGGAGGTTGTACTTTCTGCTGAGTGGGATCAGTTGATCGTTGAACTTGTGCTCAATATAGCAGACCTCCTCGATTGGACGAAGTTCTTTACAGAATTCATTTACGTCGTGAAAGAACGAGTCTCGATCCGCCTTATCCAAGACCTTCTCCTCCGCTATACCGATGGTCTAAGCACACGCATGTGAATATAGTTTCTTTATCGACCGTTTCTCAGGTAACGTCAACTTGTCGGGGTTGCTGCTGCAAATCGCTTCGTATGGGGGGATTGAGGCGTAAAATGGGGCGAGGGTTACCTTCGTTTGGCACCGTTTGGCTCCACCCCTCGAGGGGTGGAGTCCACCCCCTTAATTCCGAACAGAAAACAAGAAGAACCTCTTAACAACCGTTGACTCGACGTTACCGTTTCTAAAACAGTTCTCGATCAGCAACCACCTAAAGGCAAGGCGTCGTTAAGGAGATGTTACACATGACCGGTACACTTCACGACTCATCGTTCTAGGTCGGAGGTTCGCAAAACGGGTAGGATTCTGGTGGCGATCGTGGGTGTCGGTAACTTTACGATTCTAGCCTAGTAGCGTTAATGCGGCC
>CAWHWX010000039.1:0-7853 GCA_963833125.1 Candidatus Bathyarchaeota archaeon
CACCAAAACAACGTTAATCAAAACTGTTCAAGTTAGCCTGCTCGCTCCTGATATCCCCATAAATCACCCGATTCAAATTTGGGTGCTCGCACCGGTTCTACCACACACACTTTTTTGACGAGGGACACGACGGTTCAAATTGCTAGGTTCGCACCAACTCACTCAGAGGGCCTATACAATGCTTGAAAATGCCATATTTTTCATAGCGACTAAGTATCCTAAATGACTCAAGTTTCAAAGCGACCGGACGGGCTTTACTGGCTTATCTTCGTGATTCTCTCCAACACGGCTTTCTTGATCTCGTCTTCGTCAAGTTCCACGGCAACCTTGTCGATTTCTAATTTAGTTACTTGGGCTTCCTTCGTGTTAAGTTTCTTGAGCAGCCAATCGACGATAAGACTCGCCCCAACTCTTTCTGTGATATCTTCGGCTACGATCAACGTTATCTGAACCATTTCAGCAAGTCCGAAAGCTGTTCTAATTTTGGCGCTGTCGTACCTGACAGCCAAGTCACTTGTCAATTGCTTCCCGTACCTAGACTTCCCCTACTCTCTCCAAGTAAATCGTAGATCAGTTGATGGTTTAGCGTGTAGATTGTAACTGGAATCTCCAAGAAAATCAGCATCAGTTGCATAACCACTCCGCTAATATGGGCTAACCGGAAGTCGGCATCAAAACGCCTCTAAAAGAACGGTTCAGGTGCCCGCGCCATTAGACCACGCCGACGAGTACCGCGTCAAGAGTCAAATTCGCCTACTAGTGTTTTCTGCTCGCGGTGCGGCTGTCCGCCGGACATCAGAACAGCTATGCAACTGCACGAGGAGGAGTCAAAGACCGATTACCTAATGGACCGTCTAGTTGAGGATCCTGAATTCAAAGAGTGCGTCTTCTTTAGGCTTAGGGCTTATATGTGGTGAGGCTTCAGGCGTTTATCAAGGGTTTTTGGAGTGGCATCTCGTGTCGGAAGGAGAACGTTCATCAATATCGAGAACGTGGTCGCAACAGGTGCTCTCCATCAGAATATTGATTTGAACTCTATCGTACCGTATTCCCTGGCGTCGAATATAGGCCTGAGCAATTTCCTGGCTTAGTGTTTCGGTTGAAGAAACCGAAGGCGACCACCTTGATCTTCAGCTCGGGTAAAATGGTCTGTACTGGGGCCAAGTCGGAGCGGCAGGCTCGCAAGGCCGTCATGAAGGTTGTGGACGAGCTCAACCGTAACGGGATCGTCATTCTGAGTAAGCCTGAGATTCAGATTCAAAATATAGTAGCGTCGGTAGGTTTAGGCGGTCATATTGATTTGGAAAAGGCAACCTACTCACTGAAACGCACCATGTATGAACCTGAACAATTCCCTGGCCTTATCTACAGAATGGACGACCCCAAAACAGTCATACTGATCTTCTCAAGCGGAAAGCTCGTTTGTACGGGCGCCAAGAAAGAGACGGAGGTTCACAGAGCTATCTCAAAACTGCAAGAAACACTTGAAGAGAAGACACTGATAACCTACGAATCAGCGGTAGATGACCGATAAACGGAATAATCAAGCGCTTTTCGTTTGGAAGTCTGATTTTTTGCTGCTGAAGGAGCGAACGTAACATCGTGCCAATTAGGTTCGTGATTTTGCAGCTTTTCTCCGCTTATGTTTCAGTGACGGTCGATGTAGACGTTTCACGTTTTCCCATACGCCGTCAGTCATCCGTTTGAATGTCATTCCGCACTCCTGACATTTTCGAGTTCTCATCTTAGTCAAACGCTATCAGGAGAGTATGATTCATTTCGTGTAATAAGTTTACCACTACATCTGCAACCGGCGAGAATCCAATGAATCTTGACCCAATCCGTAAAGCGTTAGGCCGCTATCTCGATGACGTTAAGTTTGCTTTTCTTGCCTATGCTCACTTGGAGTGCTCCTCTGAAACTTTTTACTCGTCCGTTCTCAATCCGAACCATATCACCAACAGATACCAAATCTATTTGAGCATCCCAAAGTGGCAACTGTACAGAACCCGTGTCATCAGAAATTGTTGCCGTTGATAAAGTGTAAGAACCGCCAACCCTTGAGTAGACTGTCCTGGTGATCGATTTCTCAACGACCCTTGCCTTCAGATTGACCCATTTGGTACTCGCATCTACATCTTTGATTTGCAAATCGGCAACTCCGTATTTTTCAACTTTTTCAGCGAAAGTGATTTCATTCCATGGAAAACTTGCAAGATCGACCTTTGACAGGCGATTCAACGCCATCCCACTCATCCTCACTTGGGCAACGACTTCTTGATCCTGCGTTACGAGAAAGACACCATCAGTCTCCGTCTTCTGGCGGCATTCAATCGACACGTTCTTGCGTGATGACTTCCCACGCATCCACGCGTCTAGAAAAAGGGTGAAGAACTTGCGTGTTTCCAGTCCATATTTCTTCGAAATCCATATCAAATACCAGCAAGTGGCGATTTCGGCTAGAGAGGGCCTTTCACCACGGGGTCTTCCTCGCCCACAGTCCATGATCTCTTTCGGTAAGTGTTTCATTAGACCCGTGGTATGTTCGTTCGTCTTGCTCTTTAATCTTTGAACGTTAACTGACCTTGTCTGAGAATCTTTGAACCAAATAGCGTGACGTGTGCTGGTCTTATGGTGCGCACACGCAAATGTTCCTCTACAACCACAAGCGAAAAGTATCCGGACCTTCATCTCTCACCTGACACAGCACGG
Organism: Candidatus Bathyarchaeota archaeon; assembly: GCA_963833125.1. GTDB lineage: Archaea > Thermoproteota > Bathyarchaeia > 40CM-2-53-6 > 40CM-2-53-6 > FEN-987. Next base: position 2,713 of record CAWHWX010000039.1, read on the forward strand.
AAACATTACGACAGGTTAAATGCCCAAAATGTGGCAGACACTACATAGAGGACGTAGATAGCTCTCAATGCCCGCATGAGCCAACTTGAACCGTCGTCGTCCCGCACCATGAGACCCACCCATGAAAGATTTCGCTCGCTCAAAAGAGTTGTCAGGGCTTAGTCTTCTACGCTCTCCTCGTGTTCACACACGCCGTCGTCTGGGTAGATCATACAGTAGAACGGTTTTGTCTCATGGATCGAGCACGAGTAGAGGCCTGTTTCCTCTCTTTTCAGAAAGGGGCAACTCTTCGTAACGAAAACTGCGTGTCGATTGTGAGGGTCAGTGGAATCAATCGCTATATGCTTCAGAATGTCTACTCGTCCTTGTCTCTTCCAACGCACTATATCCTCGTGGGTCGCCCCAAAAGATCCCCAATGAATGACACAGCAATCCCCCGATCGCTTGCACCTATGTCCCTGCAACCGTTAATCAACCAGATTTGTCCATACCCAGTGGACAAACTATAAAGGTCCGGCATCCCCGGGCAGTTGTTCCTGAGTAGGTGGTCTTCTCTGCGATCTCGGGACGGTTCCTGTCCACCACATTTTGCTATGTGGTCTCGGTACTCATCTAACCTCGCATGGGAATAGCAACGCGGACATTCCAGCGACCTAATCTCGGCCCTAGACCGCTCACGAATCTCCGTGTCTACTTCACTCTCGAAGGCCATTCGCACAATACATACAACGCTTGGAGGAAGCGCGACGAATAATCAAAGGCCTTCCATCGGGCGGATGGCGTCCATCAACGGATTGTCGAGAGAAGGAAGAAGGAGAAAATACGCACAGAAGGAGAAGAATCTCACCGCCTTCAATGATGGTTCCTAACAAGAAAAACACTGTCCTTTCGGACGTGCCACTTGACGTGACCTTTGTGACGAACGTTCTGCTATCGGTCAGGGAGAGGGGTTGCTAGCGGATTTCCGTGTGTGTGCGCCGCACGAACCAAGTATCCTTAATTACATCATATGCCTCGAGCAACTAGATCGGGGAGGGAAATTTGTCGATATATTGGGTATGGAGCTATTATGGGAAACCAGGGAAAGTTGCAGAGTACGTAAAATGGTTGAAGTCAGACGAGGCAAAACTATTGGCTTCCCAAATAGAGAAAGAAACTGGCATCAAGTACCTCAACACCTACACCACGATCCTGAGCTTTGGCGATTATGATGCTGAGGATTGGTGGGCTGCGCCCGACTGGGCCTCCTTAGACAAGATGCGTGACTGCGAGGCTTTGGCGCAATGGACTCGCCAGACTTGGGACATGATCGACCAGACAAGGCCTCAAAAATCAAGGATGATGCGAACGGTCAGCGAAGTCAAGGTCATAGAGAGACCAGAGAAGTGGACAGAACTACTATAGAGCGGAATCGTGTCCGGAATGCGGTGCAAGACCTTTAGATCCAACAATGGCAGGACTCACTTACGGAAGAAGTCAATTGGTCTTGGAATCCGCAGAAACCGGTCGCAATCCGGACAGATGTAATGTTCCGAATAAGCGTCACTAGAATAGAAAATCATTTTTCCACCGCAGCCTGGACACTCAGGAACAACTCTCTCCATTCTTACCGCCCACCAACTATTTGCGGTTCCCCAGAGATGGCCCTTTTGCTTGACTATCTCGTATGCGTGGTCTACGATCAACGTAACAGAATCAGGCACTCTCACCTATGTAACGTCTTGAATTCGAATTTTAGGCAAATACTGATGGCTAACGATTATCCAAATTCAAGCTCGTAAATACTCGGTCACCTTTGACAAGATATGACCAAAATAACTTGTCCAGTATGCAATGGAACCGTTCACTTCCACGATCTAACTACGCGCAAGCTCAAACACGAAAACGCTAAGCGTAAACATCACAAATGAGCCACCAACCAAACAGATTATTACAGCCGTTTTGGACAAAACTCTTCCACGCTAGGTTTAGCGCTTTAATGCTGTTCGTTTACTCGCCTTCCGTATGAGAGTTATCCATCTGTTCTCTCTCTCGACTTTGATCCTGCTTTTTCTTCGCCTCGACACTCTAAACACTCTTATCACTGGTACATCAGGGTGGATAGCTTAGGTCGGGCCGGACGGGTTTTGAGGCAGAACGGCGCGCAGTTCTACTGAAGAGTTGGCTCGAGCGTAAAGCATTGTGTGGGCTGATGAAAAAATGAGTGCGAGTACGACAACTAGAAAGATAGGGAAAGTTAGGAACTGCCCAGAGTGCGGTAGCGCAAACCTCGTTGAAGATTATGATTTAGGGGAGATGATTTGCCATGATTGTGGCCTTGTTCTGAGCGAGCATGCGTTGAACGAAGGACCTGAGTGGCGTGCCTTCACAAAGGAGGAAAAAGATGAACGTGGTAGAGTTGGCATGCCGACGACCTTCTCCATTCACGACAAAGGTCTCTCTACTGTTATTGATCGTGTGAATCGAGATGCTTTCGGTCGCCAAATTCCACTTGCTAGAAGGTTAGAGATGCTCCGCTTAAGGAAATGGCAGATCCGGACTAGGGTCCATTCGTCGGCTGATCGGAATTTGGCTCAAGCTATGGCTGAACTTGACCGCTTGACAGATATGCTTCACATTCCAGCCTCAATCAAAGAACGTGGTGCTATGGTTTATCGTAAGGCTCTGAACAACGGGCTCGTGCGAGGGCGATCTATAGCCGCAATAACTGCAGCCTCGTTATATGCCGCTTGCAGGATGTCTGAAACTCCAAGGACTCTGAAAGATGTCTCGGCTGCCAGCAGGATTCGTAAAAAGGATGTCGCAAGATGCTACAGATTACTTGTAAGAGAACTCGACTTGCGCATGCCTGTTGTGGACCCGGTGAAGTGCATCTCGAAGATCGCTACGAAAGTGGAAATCTCTATGTTAACTCAACACAGAGCAATACGAATCATAAATGAAGCGAAGCAGAAGGGAATAGTCACGGGCAAAGATCCGATGGGGCTTGCAGCTGCATCGCTCTACGTTGCATGCGTCTTGGAAGGAGAAAGGAAGACACAGAAGGAAATCGCTGAAGTTGCGAATGTAACCGAGGTTACTGTTCGAAACAGATACAAGGGGCTTAAGGAAGCGCTGAACATTCTTTTCACTGACGCATAACAAGGGCAGACACGGTCACACAGGTTCCATGAGTCACACCAGCCACTCCGCATCACGTCCAACGTGGCTTTCTTCCTTTAATGACAGGTAACTATTCGGGAAATAGTGTGACGTGGAACATTATTCTGTTAACTGATGTACTATTTCCTGTCGCTGAGGAGATAGACGATTTTATCTTCTAACTAAGATTACTCACGAAACTTCTCTTTCTATCCTTATATAGAACCACGGCGAGAATACGCAAAGGTAGTTGTCGAGAACGAGAGACGCGAGTCATTTACAACGATCCCGCATATTCTTCTTCTTGCTGCAACTGATGGAAGTCGCCGAAGTCTGAGGAATTAACCGAAGTCTCGTTCCCGTAATGAGTCAAAGACGGAACCAGCCTTCGGCCTTCATCTCAGACCTACGACATGATTGGAAGATAAGGAGAAATAATCAATGAGTAATTTCGAGAAACTAGGCTTAAGCCCAGAAATATTGGATGCTATCAAGGCACTCGGATTCGAGCGACAGTTTCCGATCCAAGAAGCAACGATTCCGCTTCTGCGGCACGGAAGCGATGTGATTGGTCAAGCTCATACTGGAACTGGAAAGACCGCAGCCTTCGGGCTACCGCTCCTGGAGATCGTTGACGAAAAGAACCTGAATATTCAGGCGCTGGTGCTAGTTCCGACACGCGAGCTTGCGGTGCAAGTAGCAGGCGACATTAACTCGTATGGCAGATTCACTCGCAAGCGTGCTCTAGCGATCTATGGTGGTCAATCAATTAACCTTCAAATGCGCGCCTTGGAAGATTGCCCTCAGATTATAGTTGGAACACCCGGGCGAATCATCGATCATATAGAACGCGGATCTGTTCACCTTGACAAAGTCCATTACGTTGTTCTGGATGAGGCTGACAGGTTGCTGGACATGGGTTTCATTGGTGACATTGAGCATATTCTAACTAAGACTAGAAGTAAACGGCAAATCGCATTCTTCTCCGCAACGATGCCCAAGAATGTACTGAAACTTGCCCGTAGATATATGAAGAATCCTCGCGAAGTTCTGATCGAACCGGAGGATCTCAGCGTCAGGGAGATCAGCCAATACTACTACCAAGTGGACCATGAAAGAAAACTTGATGCGCTCCTAAGAATCCTGCAGGACAAAGAAGTACAACGTGCCATAGTTTTCTGTCGAACCAAACGCAGCACATTCTGGCTGAACCAATCACTCAGGAGAAGAAATCAAGACGCCATAGCACTAAACGGTGACCTCACCCAACATCAACGCGATAGAGCAATGAACGGATTTCGAAGCGGTCACAGCCGTATACTGGTTGCCACTGACCTAGCCGGAAGAGGGTTAGACATTGACGGAGTTACACACATCATCAACTATGACGTTCCTGAGAATCCGTATACTTACTTCCACAGGATTGGTCGAACCGGTCGAGCTGGCAAAACGGGAACCGCAGTGACGATAGTATCCGCGGAGCAAAATAGCGACTTTCGAGCAATACAATCGATGGCAGACGACCGGATTGAGCGACTTAGCTTCACCTCTGGCCCTGGGGGGAGAGAGGAATCGTGGATATCTAGTGGTGAAACTCGTCGTGCGTTCGGGGGAAGATCCCCCTACCCAAGGCACCGCCGCCATTCAAACTATCGATATTCGCGCCGCTGAAGCCGCGCATTCATGAAAAACTGGCGGTTTTCGTAGTTGTTGACACGCAACCATCTTCAGTGGGTGAAAACCCGCCAAACAGGTATTCGAGTCTGCACTTCAGAAGTTGAAGCTCTCGTAAAGACGATCGACAGTAAAACGGGTAGGATTTTCACAGCCCATGCCGAAAGAAAGCCATCCCGCATCCTCATTCTTCCGATACCTGGCTTTCCCAGTTTTGAGTTCTACAATGCCGTGCTACCCTTTCCTGTGGAGGGGAAGGTCTGGAAACGAGATTGGAGGTTCGGTATGATCGACGCAAATCCTAATGGATTCTGAGAGAATGAGCA